>JBGAKM010000006.1:0-167904 GCA_044224395.1 Devosia sp. | reverse complement strand
GTGGTCTGCTGCTGGTTGCGGCGGCGCTGGGTCTGCTGTTCTCGCGGAGTGTGACCAAGCCGATCAGCTCGCTGACGGGGACGATGAAGGCGTTGGCCGAGGGGAACCTCGAGGTCGAGATCAACGGATCGAACCGCTCCGACGAGATCGGCGAGATGGCGCGGACGGTCGAAGTGTTCCGCGAGAACGCGCTCAAGATCACATCGATGACCGACGGGGAGCGCAGGGCCTCCGAACAGCGCCGTGTTGATCGTACGACCATGATGCGGGCGCTGCAGGCGGCGTTCGGCCAGGTGGTGGATGCGGCCCAGCAGGGCGACTTCACCCGCCGGGTGGATGCCGAGTTCCCGGACAGGGAGCTCAACGAGATCGCGGCCTCGATCAACAATCTGGTCGAGACGGTGGATCGGGGACTGGGCGAGACCGGCCGCGTGCTGTCTGCGCTGGCCCAGACCGACCTGACGCACCGGGTCGAGGGGCACTACCAGGGCAGCTTCGAGCAGCTCAAGACCGACACCAATGCGGTGGCCGAAAAGCTCACCGAGATCGTCGGGCAGCTCAAGAGCACCTCGCGCAACCTCAAGACGGCAACGAGCGAGATCCTGTCGGGCGCCAACGACCTCAGCGAACGCACCACTAAGCAGGCGGCGACGATCGAGGAGACGTCGGCGACGATGGAGCAGCTCTCCAGCACGGTGCTGCAGAATGCGCAGAAGGCCAAGGAAGCCAGCCAGGTGGCGGCGGGCGTGACCCGGACCGCGGAAGAGGGCGGCGAGGTGATGCTGAAGGCCACCGACGCCATGGAGCGGATCACGGCATCGAGTGGCAAGATCAGCAACATCATTGGCCTGATCGACGACATCGCGTTCCAGACCAACCTGTTGGCGCTCAACGCGAGTGTGGAAGCCGCCAGAGCGGGCGAGGCGGGGAAGGGCTTTGCGGTGGTGGCGGTGGAAGTGCGCCGTCTGGCGCAGTCCGCGGCGCAGGCGAGTTCCGAGGTCAAGGGTCTGATCGAGCAGTCGGGGGCGGAGGTCAAGACCGGCTCCAAGCTGGTGACCGAGGCGGCCACAAAGCTCGAAGCGATGCTGACGGCCGCGCGCTCGTCCAACGAGCTGATGAACGGCATCGCGCGCCAATCGCAGGATCAGGCGGCCTCGATCGAAGAAGTCAACGCCGCGGTTCGGCAGATGGACGAGATGACCCAGCACAACGCCGCCCTCGTCGAAGAGACCAACGCCTCGACCACACGCACCTGCAGCTGGTGCGGAGGCGCGCCTAAACCCCTCCCGCCTGGTGAAGCGCGCTGCTAGAAGGGCGCGCTTGTTGGGAGAAAGAGATGTCGCGCGTTCTGCTGTTCACTGGTTGCGTCAACCGTCCCGTCGGGTATGCCCCCAATCCCTCGGGGCAGGGCATCGCCAGCTGGTTCGTTGATCCCGACACGGGCGCAGCGGAGGCCGGCCCCGTCTTCACCGACATCGTGAACCCGACCTTCGTCGCGCTCTCCGGCGATGGCAAGTTGCTGGCCGCAATCAGCGAGACGGAGGATCAACCCACCGATACGCTGAGCCTGTTCGCGGTGAACCGTGAGACGGGCGAGCTGAAATTGCTTGGGCAGCAATCGACCCACGGTACGACAGCTTGCCACTGCGGTTTCGATGCCGCGGGCACAATGGTTGCGACGGCCAACTACACGGCTGGTACGCAGCCAGCTGGCGATGCGATTTCGGTGCATCGGCTCGAGGCGGGGGCGCCGAGTCCGGCGCTCACGCACATCGTGCATGAGGGCAAGGGACCGAACGCCACGCGGCAGGAGCGCTCGCATGCGCATTGCGTGCGGTGGACGCCGGATCAGAAGTATGTCGCTGTGGTCGACCTCGGCATCGACAGCGTACGGCTCTACCGCGCGGCCGACTTTTCGCTGGCGAGCGAGACGAAACTGCCGGCCGGCAGCGGGCCGCGGCATATTGTGTTTCACGTGACCAAGCCGGTTGCCTACGTGATGTCGGAGCTGATCACAGGCGTCACGACGCTCGCTTATGACGACGGAAAGCTCAGCCGTCTGGCGACGTCGCTGGCAGGACCGGGGTCGCTGCATGGGTCGGGCATCGTGATTGCGCCTAATGGCACGCACCTGTTTGGCGGCGACCGCGGCAACCACGCGCTCGCCCGCTACACGATCGACGCCGCAAGCGGCGTGGCCACCTATGCGGGCATGACGCCATCGGGTGGCGTGCATCCACGCGACATGGCTTTCGGGGCCGACGGGCGGCTGCTGGCCGTTGCCAATGTTCTGGGCGGTGGCGTGGCGCTCTTTGCCCATGGCAGCGACGGGACGCTCACTTCGCTTCCCTCAATCGCAACGGGAACGCCGACGGGCGTGGCGTTCCTCTAGCGCGTCGCTCAACTCATCGTTGAAACATTGAACTTTCGCCGGGCTGAGTCGTATCTGTCTCAACGGAGGCAGTGATGGTGCAGACGACGAACAAGCGTGTGGCATGGGTAACCGGGGCCGGAACGGGCATCGGGCGGACGCTTGCGTTGCGGCTCGCCCGTGAGGGCTGGACGGTCGCCGTCAGCGCCCGCACGGCACGCGACCTCGACAGCCTCGTCGCCGAGGTGCCTGACCGCATCGTGGCGTTCCAGCTCGACGTGACCGACGCGAAAGCCGCCGACGACACCGGGCGGGCCATCGAAGCCAATGTCGGGCCTGTCGACCTGGCGGTGTTCAATGCGGGCTCCTACTTTCCGACCACCGCGAGCCGGTTCTCGGTCGAGAACTTCAAAAAGACCGTCGATCTCAACCTGATGGGCGTCGTCAACTGCATGGGGCCGATCGTGCCCCCGATGGTGGCGCGTCGTCGCGGGCACATTGCAGTGATGGGCTCGCAGACGGCGTTCGTCGGGCTTCCCACCGCGGCGTCCTATGGCGCGACCAAGGCCGCACTCAACTCCATGGCGGAAGCCTTCAAGCCGGACTTCGACCAGTTCGGCGTCACCATCACGGTGATCAATCCGGGTTTCGTGAAGACCCCGGCCACCGACAAGAACCGCTTTCCAATGCCATTCCTGATGGAGGCCGACAAAGCGGTCGACCACATCATGCGCGGGCTCGAGACGAAGCAGTTCGCCATCAACTTCCCCTGGCAGATGACGCTGGGCACCAAGTTCCTCGGCGCGCTTCCGGGCTGGGCCAAGTTCGGCATCACGCGGAAGATGATCCCCAAGAGCTAACGCTTCTTCGCCTTGGGTTTTGCCTTCGGCTTCGGTGCGGGTAGCTCCACGACTGTTGCCTTCACTAGCCCGATGAGCCAGTCGCTGTCGTCGAGATCCTCGATCAACAGGTACGGCTTGGGCGCGTCTGGAAACGGCGGCTTTTCGACGTAGTCGCCGATATAGGCCTTGGCGGCGTCGGTCGGTTTCAAGAAGAGTTCGTCGTCGCAGACCAGCGCGAAAATCTTGCCGTCGCAATAAAGGCCGTATTCGCCAAACATCTTGCGGGCAACGACGGTGCCAGCGTCAGCCATCTGTTCGAGGATATAGTCGACGGTGCTCTGCGATGTGCTCATGCCCGAAGGCTAGTTCTCGACGATCGTGGTGGCAACACGCGCTGGCGCCGCACGGTGGCGGAAGACCGGCACGCCTTTGGCCCAGAGCTTGAGCGCCTCCCAGTGGATCGCCGCGGTAACCTTGAGTGTCATCAGCGGATAGGCGAACAGCGCGCGCAGCAGTTCGCGGTCGGTCAGCGGCTTGCGGGCGCCGGCAAAGCTCGCCTTGAGCAGCAGGCCCTGTGCGTCGGTCTCGTCGATGGAGACCAGCACCTTGTCGCCCGGCGGCTCGATGTGGAACTTGTAGGCGCACTCCATCGGCACGAACGGCGAGACGTAGAGCTCCTTGCTCGCGGCCTGCTCGACGACGTTCGCGCCGGGGGCCACGCGGATCACATAGGTGCGGCGCTCGCGGAAGGTGTTGTGCACCTCGTAGAGGATCGCCTTCAGCGCATCGCCGTCGTGGCAGAACCAGACCGTCAGCGGGTTGAACACGTAGCCGAAAATGCGCGGGTAACAGAGAATCGTGATCCTGGGGTGCGCGAGCGTGATGCCTGCTGCTGCAAGCTGCGTGGCGACCCAAGAGCGCAGGTTCCCGCTGCCATCGCCATGGTCGCGATCGTGGAAGGAGAACACAGCCGCGGAATTGTGGGCGAAGAGTTTGAGCGAGCGCGCCAGCGGGGCGATGTCGTCGAGATCGAGCAGCAGCGAGAAGACGCGATAAGTGAGCCTGTGCCGCTTCGGCCGCAGGCGAGCGTGCGCCACCTTGCCGGCATAGAGCGCCGAATTCATTCGGCGGCCTCGAGCACCGGTGCGAGCGCGATGCGATTGGACTCGCCATCGACCTGCCATGGACGGCGGACGCCACCCACGGCTTCGGCTGCAGCAAGACCAGACTGCAGCGCATCCTCGTGGAAGCCGGCGCCGAAATAGGAGCCGGCAAAGTAGGTGTTGCGGTTGCCCTGCAGGCGCCAGAGTTGCTGCTGTGCTTCCACCGCTTTGCGGTCGAAGAGCGGGTGTGTGTAGCTGAAGGTCTGGAAGATTTTGTCGCGGGCGATTTCGCGCGTCGGGTTCAACGTCACGAAGATCGGATGGCGCGGGTCGAGCGACTGCAGCTTGTTCATCCAGTACGTGACGCAAAGCGGGCGCTCGCCGGTGTCGCTGCTTTCGCCGATGTAGTTCCAGCTCGACCACACAGTCTTGCGCCGCGGCATCAGCGACGTGTCGCCGTGGAGCACCGCTTCGTTGTCGGTGTAGTCGAAGGCGCCAAGCAGCGAGGCTTCGGTCGCATCAGGGTCGGCCAGGAGCTTCAGCGCCTGATCGGCGTGCGTTGCGATCACCACATCGCCGAACCAGTTGCGCTCGCCATTGGTGTCGATGACAGCGACGCCGCCATGCTCGCGGCGAATCTGCGCCGCGCCGGCTCCGATCCGCACATCGTGCACCGCACCGAGCATGCGCTGCACATAGCTGATGCTGCCGCCGGTGACGGTGCGCCACTTCGGCCGGTCGAACAGATCGAGCAGGCCATGGTGGATGAAGAAGCGCACGAAGGCGATCAGCGGATAGTTGCGCATCTGCTTGGCCGTCGTCGACCAGATGGCTGCGCCCATGGGCAGCAGGTGGTCTTCGATGAAAGCGGCAGTGTAGCCGTTGCGGTCGAGATACTCGCCCAGCGTCATCGCTTCCGCCTCGGGGCGACCAATCAGCTTGGGCGCCTCGCGGTAAAAGCGGGTGATGTCACGCAGCATCATCCAGAACCTGAGGCTGACGGTGTTGCTGCGCTGGCCGAACATGGCCTTGATCCCGCCACCGCCGGCATATTCGAGCTTGCCGCCATCGAGCGAGGCCGAAAACGACATCGACGAGCGCTGGGTTGGCACCTCAAGGTGGTCGAACAGCGCAGTGAGGTTGGGGTAGTTGCGCTCGTTGTAAACGATGAAGCCGGTGTCGACGGCGGTTTCGGTGTCCCCGGTCTTGACCATCACCGTGTTGGAGTGGCCCCCCGGCCGCCCGTCCACTTCGAAGAGGGTAACCCGGTGCTCGCGGGCCAGCAGCCAGGCGGCGGAGAGTCCGGAAATACCGGAGCCGATCACCGCCACATGGCGCGTTGCCTGCGGTTCGCCGCTTCGATGGTCCGTCCGCACGCCAGGCTCCTTGTTTTGCGATAGAGCAGATACGGACTAGCGCAAAAAATGGACGCAGGGCTGACACAAAAAGCCTGTGCTCACCGTTACTTGCTACGAAAGCCGCATCCGGAGCCACCTCATGACGTACGTTGTCGCCTACATCGCCACAGTTGTCGTGTTTTTGGGGCTCGATGCCCTATGGTTGAGCAAGGTGGCTCTGGGCATGTATCGCGCCGAGCTTGGCGGTTTGCTGCTCGAGAAGCCCAATCTGCCGATTGCCGGGGCCTTCTACCTGCTTTACGTCGGCGGCATCGTCGTGCTGGCCATTTCGCCGGCGCTGGCCGAAGGCAACTGGGTGAAAGCGCTGCTGTTCGGGGCGGTGCTCGGGCTCGTGGCCTATGGCACCTACGACGTCACCAACCTGTCGACGCTCAAGGGCTGGTCGACCAAGCTAGCGCTGATCGACATCGCCTGGGGTACGGCACTGACGGCTGTCTCGGCCACAATCGGCTACTGGGTGGTGAAGGCACTAAACCTCTAGTTCGCCGCAACCGGACCATTCTCGCGCCGCGCTTTTCTGGCTAAGGTCACGCGCGGTAAGAGATTTTGGGGTCGGTAGGGCGGATCTTGGGCAAGATCTTCATCTCCCATTCGTCGGCGAACAATGCGGAAGCGCTGGCGATTCACGATTGGCTGGCCGAACAGGGCTGGGGCGACGTCTTTCTCGATCTCGACCCCAAGCGCGGGCTTGTGGCCGGCGATCGCTGGCAGGCCGCGCTGAAGGCGGCGGCCGAGCAGTGCGAGCTAATTCTCATCGTCATCAGCCCCGAATGGGCGAAGTCGCGCTGGTGCCTCGCCGAGTTCCTGCTTGCCAAGCAGATGAACAAGCAGATCCTGGGCGTGGTGGTGAAGCATACGCCCATCGCCGATCTGCCGGTCGAACTCACCGCCGAGTGGCAGCTTGTCGACCTCAGCGCCAACGACCCGGGCTGGTCGGTCACCATCTCGCCGCCGCGTTTCGAGCCGGAAACGACGGTGACGTTCTCGGGGACGGGATTGTCGCGCCTGCGCTCGGGGCTCGAGAAGGCGGGGCTCGATGCGACGACCTTCCTCTGGCCGCCGCCGCACGATCTCGGCCGCTCGCCCTATCGCGGTCTGTTGCCGCTGGACGAGGACGACGCCGGCATCTTCTTCGGGCGCGATGGCGCGATCGTCCTGACGCTCGACGCCCTGCGCGGTTTGCGCCAGGGCGCCGCGCCGCGCTTTGCCACAATCCTCGGTGCGTCGGGGGCAGGTAAATCGTCGTTCCTGCGTGCCGGCATCTTGCCGCGGCTCAAGCGCGACAGCCGCCACTTCTATGTGCTGCCGATCATCCGGCCGGAGCGTGCGGCGCTCACCGGCGAGCATGGGTTTGCGGCCATGCTCGAGGCGGCGCTGAAGGCCCGCAACATCACGCGGAACCGTGCCGACATCCGCGATGCGGTAAAGGCTGGCGCCGCGGGTGTCGCGCCGATCCTGCGCGATCTTGCCGTGCCGCTCGACGTGGGCGATGTCGGCACGGCCGAGCTGGCGACGCTGGTGATCGCGGTCGACCAGGCCGAGGAGTTGCTGACGGCGGACAATGCCGAGGCCGCGGCGTTCCTGACGCTGCTCGCCGAGCTCGGGCGTCGCGACGATCCGGCGGTGATGGTGATCTTCACCGTGCGCTCCGACAGCTTCGACCAGCTGCAGTCGCGGCCCGAACTGGCGGCGACGCAGCCGCATCATCTGATCGATCTGCCCCCTGTGCCGGCCGGCAGTTTCGGTGACATCATCCGCGGGCCGGCGCGTCGCGTCAGCGCGGTGGGCCGCAAGCTCCATGTCGACGAGACGCTGGTCGACGCGCTGCTCAACGACATCGAGCAGGGCGGCACCAAGGACGCGCTGCCGCTGCTCGCCTTCACGCTGGAACGGCTTTACACTGACTACGGCGCCGACGGCGATTTGCAGCTGGCGGAGTATGATCGCCTCGGCCGCATCCGTGGAGCCATCGAAGCTGCAGTCGAGGAAGCACTGCGCAAGGCCGACGGCAACGCCGCGATCCCTAAGGACCGGGCGGCGCGGCTGGCGCTGCTGCGGCGCGGCCTCATTCCGTGGCTTGCGGGCATCGACCCCAACACGGGCTCGCCGCGGCGACGCGTGGCACGGCTGGCGGAGGTGCCCGAGGAGGCGCGGCCGCTGATCGAGCTGATGGTCGAGCAGCGCCTGCTGGCGACCGACATCGACACCGCCACCAAGGAGCGCACCATCGAGCCGGCGCACGAGGCGCTGCTCCGCCAATGGGGGGCGCTCGACGGCTGGCTGGTCGAGGATTCGGCTGATCTGTCAACGATCGAGGCGCTGCGCCGCGCGGCCACCGAATGGGACGCCAACGCACGGGCGAGCGAGTTCATCGCGCATCGCGGGGCGCGGTTGGGCTCGGTGGAGCAGGTAGCTGGCCAGGACAAATTCGCGAGCTATCTCACGTCGGTCGATCGCGCTTATCTCAGCGCCGCGCGCAATGTCGAAGACGGCGCGATCAAGAAGGCCCGCGCTGCCCGCACGCGTCTCGGCATTGCCGCCGCCGTGGTCGGCGTGGTGCTCGTTGCCGGCGCCACGGCAGGCTACTTCATCTGGTCGGCGGGCGAGGCGGCGAAGCGTCAGGCCGACGTCAACTTCCTCCTCGCAAAGTCGGAATCGGCATTGCGAGCGGGTAAGCCGGAGGAGGGGGCGAGCGCGGCGCTGGCGGCGTTCGGGCTCAGCTCGTCGACCGCATCGCGGACGGCTGCCCTCTCGGCCAGCATGGCGATCTCACCCAATGCCGCTGGCCTGTTTCCGCTCGAGGGTCGGGTCATCGATGCGCGATGGATCGACAACACGCACGTGGCGATCGTCTCGTCGTCGGGTGAGCTGATGCAGATTGACGCCGGAAACAATGCGACTGAGGTGACACGGCTCGCTCCTGGCCTCCAACCGGTGGGCCTCGTTCCCTCCGACGGCAAAGCGCTCATCCTCGCAAGCGATCTGAGCCTGGCCAAACCGGACGGCGCGGTCGTCGAGGCGGCACCGAGTGTGGAGTTCTTCCCGCAAGCGGGTACGTTGCAGGTCAGCGCCGACGGCAAGCTGCTGGTACTGGTCGGGCTCACGGGTGACGCACTGGTTCGCGACTGCCGCTCGGCCGCATGTCGATACACGCTCCTGGGCAGCTTCGATGCGCGACCGCAGTCCGGCCTTACTGCCATGGCCACAGTGCGGCCGGATGGCAGCGCGTTCGCTCTCGCCTCGCTCACTAACGACGTTGCCATCTACACCGATGCTCAGCAGGCGCCTGTGGTAGGGAGCGTGCAGGACAACGACATCGAGACGGTCAGTGGACTTGGCTGGGAAGGGGTGACGGAAACCCTGCTCGTGGCGGCACGGGATGCCGGGCTGTGGGCCTTCAACGATGGCACGGGCAGCAATCTGAAGCTGGCCGCTCTGTCGCCCGTGTCGGTAATGGATGTCTCGTTCCAGACCGGGCTCGCGGCGGTCGCCTGCGATCGCGGCACGATCTGCCTCTATGATCACAGTGGCTACTATATGGACGCCATTATTGCCCACAGTAACGCGCCGACGATGCTGCGCTGGTCGCCCGACGGGCGCTATCTGCTCAGCGTCGCGCCGAACGAGCCGGCGCGGCTCTGGACTGTCCAGCCCAATCGCGAGGTGGCCTTTGCCCGGCCAACGAGCCAGCGAACGGCGTTGACGTCGCTTGCCGTCGATCGCTCACGCGAACTGCTCGTCGCTGGCGATGAGGTGGATGCGCTCTGGACCTTTTCGGGCAGCGGCGAGCCACAGTGGATGTCGGCCGCCGACGGCAAGATCACCTCCGTCGCCTTCCTCTCCGATGGTCGTGTCGCTGCGGTGGCCGAGAACCACGCAGTCGCCTTCGCGACGATCGGGAGCGAAGAGCTGGACAAGCACGTGCAGATCGACAACGCATCGTTTTCGCGCGTTGCCGCTCTGACTGGTACCGTGCGCGCTGCCGTGCCCCTGACCGATGGACGACTCGTCACTTTCTCAGGCGATGACCTGCGCCAGTCAGAAGTCTCACCGGACAGCATGACGCTCACCCCTTGGGGGATCGTTGCAGCGCCGCAGGCCGATGAGGCCTTCATCTCCTATTCGGACGGGACAATTCGCCGACGCAATCTGTCGACCGGCGCCGAGGGCGTCACGATCTTCGATGCCAGCAAGCCGATCTGTGGCGCTAAGCCAACGACGGACAATAACGGCGCCAAGAGCCTCGACGTAAGTGACGATGGCAAGTGGCTCGTCGCGACGCGCAGCGACGCCAACGTGATCGTCCACAATCTCATCGATCCGAGCCGACCGATCTGCATGAATTTGCTCGCCCCGGACAGCAAGACGGTCGCGTTCTCGCCGGACTCGACGAAGCTTGCCGTGCTGAGTGCGACCGATCGGCTCTACGTCTTCGAGCTTGCTCACCCCGATGCGGCCCTCATACTGGGTGCCGCCGCGGTCCCGGAGGGATCGCCTCTCGCTATTGCGGCCGGCCCGGCGCGGACGACGTCGTGGCTCGACTGGGTCGATGACGGGACGCTCGCGATCAGTACCACGGCGGGCGCGGTGGAGATGATCAAGCTCGATCCCGCCGGTTGGCGCGCACGGGTGGACAGGCTGATCGGCGCCCCTTAGCGTTGTCGCAACCGGGGGAACTGATGCGCCATCGCCATCTTTCGCTGCTGCTGAGTGCCGTGCTGTTGAGCACCAGCCTTGTGCCACACGCTTTTGCGGGCACCGTGACACTGGTTGATCCGGCCGAGCATGTTCCTGTTGCCGTGCCGGGCAGCGAGCCGGGGGTGATGCGCGACTGGGTGCAGCTGGTGTGGAACCCGGTGAGCCGGACGCTCGAGCGTATCGCATACACCGCGCTCGACCCGATCCCGTCGCTCGGCCTCGAACTGCAGTGGCTGCCGGACGAGCAGGGCGTGACGGCGCCGGGCAAGATCTCGGGCAAGGGGACACTGACCTTCCGTAAGCCTGGCGCTGCGTCCTACGATCCGACCGCCACAGTCGCGCAGTATCGCGGCGCGATGCGCGATGGGCGCTTCGAAGGCGAGGGCGAGTTCACCGACAGCGCCGGCTTCTCCTACGCGGGTGAGTGGCGCGATGGGATGATGGACGGCACGGGTCGCCAGATGCTGAGCAATGGCGACGAGTATGTCGGCGTGTTCAAGGCCGGCCTCCGCGATGGCGCCGGCGTGTTCACCGATGCGAGCGGCTATGTGTATCGCGAGGGGTTCACGGCGGGTGTGCCCAACGCGAAGGCGCTATTTGCGCAATCCGAAGAAGGGCTGCGCATCGGCATCGTGGCCGAGCGCCGACCGCACAATTACGAGATCGGGCTCGACCCGATGAGCTACACCAGTCGCTCGGACGGCGACGTACTGACCATCCTGCCAGACGATCAGCGCCTGCTCGACGCCTGGCATGGGCTGGCGCCGATCAACCTGACGGACGACGAGCAGTCTGCGTTCGACAACGTGTCGACCACGCCGAGCTTCCTTGGACCTGCCGAGCGCTTCGACCCGCTGTCGCTGGTGTTCGAGATCGAGAACTCGACCACCGACACGATCTCGCTGGTCGGGGGCCTGCTCAACGTCAAGGACAGCAAGCGCAACGCCGAACCGGCGATGCAGGTGCGCCCGTTTCCGCGCGATCCATGCTCGGGCGTGATCGAGTTCCTGCCGCGCTTCTTCATCGACAATTTCGGCTGGGCACCGGCGGACAACGCGTCGCTGAATGTGACGGCGGCCTCTGCCGACGGCCGCATGGAGGGCACGATGCTCAATGTGCCGCTCGGCAACGTTACCGAGAGCGCAATGGCCGACGTAACGGAGCAGCTCACCACGCTGGGGCTCGACACCGACTATCTCGGACACAACAAGCTGATCTGCTCCGACCCCAACGACGAGAGGCTGTGCCTCGCCGAGCTCAAGCAATCGGGCAATTTCGGCAAGGTCGCCGACTACATCTCGCTCGAATACATGACGGTGACGATCAATATCCAGGGGACGCTCGACTATAGCTGGACCGGGTCGGACGGCGTGACGGCACAGAAGAGTTCGCCGTTCTCGGTTGTGCTGCCGATTGCCTCGGTGGCCAACGACGCCGAATGCGGCGAGGGCGGCGAGATCATCCCC
The DNA here is from genome assembly GCA_044224395.1 of Devosia sp. Lineage (GTDB taxonomy): Bacteria > Pseudomonadota > Alphaproteobacteria > Rhizobiales > Devosiaceae > Devosia_A. The sequence goes on along the minus strand of JBGAKM010000006.1, from coordinate 156,006 downwards.
GTAAGCCACGATCCATTCATGCTGCGGCTCGATGAGAGCAACTACCGGATCGCCATTCCATTCGCCGGCGACATCACCCCGGGCTTTACGTCGCGCTGGCGCATCGAACTGCAGGCGCCGGAGACGTCGGAGCACGATTTCCAGCTCGTGCTGCTGCTGTCGGATGGCCGGCAGATCGTGTCGCGCCCGGTGCATCTGAGTTACTTCATTCCGCCCAAGCATGCGGTGCTGATGAGCGCGCCTTAGCGGGCCGCACCACATCCTACTTCGTCAGGTCGAACAGGTTGGGGATCGGCACGAGGCGCGCGGCGACCGTGCCCTGTTTGAACACGCGAAGTTCGAGCAGCGTGCCCGAGCCGCGCGGTGACGACTGGTCGAAGATGAAGTTGCCCAGCGAGTAGATCATCTGTGCTGCGCCGCCTCGGAACGGTTCAATCGTCGACGCCGCCTGATGCGAGTGGTCGCCGACGATGAGCGACACACCGCAGCGGGCGAGGGCGTCGGCGATCTGCCGCTCCTCATCGGTCGGTGCTGTCACATACTCCTCGCCCCAGTGCACGAACGCGACCAGCGGCGGTGCGGCGTGGAGGGCACAGACCCAATCCAGGTCGCTGGGGTCCGCAATAGTGTCGCTCGCCATGCGCCCGCCGACGAAGTTGATCGCCAGCAGCCTGAACGCGCCCATGTCGGCGATCGCGCCATGCTGCAACGGCGTGATGCCGAGCGTGCCCAGATTGCGGATCGTCTCGCCGAGACCTGTCGGTCCGAGATCGTTCGCGTGGTTGTTGGCGAGGCTTGCTGCCGTCACGTTGAGGGCGGCGAGGATCGGGGCGGCATCGTCCGTGGTCATCACATGCGCGTTGAAGTCGACGCCGACGACAGGCCGGTCGAGCAGCACGCCTTCGAGATTGACGAGTAGCGGGATGTTTCGAGTGATGGCGAGGACGGTGTCGCGGAGCACGCCCCATTTGGCCGGGTCGCGCAGGACGGGAAGGAAGTAGCGGCCGAGCAGCACGTCTCCACCGAACATGATGCGCTTCTGATCGGCGTAGTCGAACATCGTTCCGATGTTTGGATCGCGCGAATAGGCGCTGACGATGTAGCTGGTCGTTTCGCGCGCATTGCTGCCGTACTCGGCCGAGTTGCGGTTGGCGAGGATCGTGGGCTTGGCGCCCAGATAGCGCTGCAACGCCAGCTGGATATATTGCGCGCCCTTGCTGTCCATATGCGACGGCTGGAGCAGCGGATCGATCGCGTCGGGGTCGCCGGCGGTGATTGCGGCGATCGATTCCTGGTCGCGGGCCACGGCCTCGCCGATCGGACGATAATGCGAATAGTCGGTAGACTGGACGACGAGAGTTCGCGGCGTCAGCAGTCCTTCGAGCGCGGTCGCCATGCCCTGCCAGTCGGTTTCCGTCGCGTTCACCGAGACGATCAGCGGCAGCACCTTCGCCTTGGGAAAGAAGTGCGCGGCGAACGGGGCCACGGCCATGATGCCGTGCTCGGTCTTGAGCGTGGACAGCATCTCCACATCGGCGCGGCCGGCGATGGCGTCCACGGCGGTGGCGTCGGACGCGAGCGGACCAAACACGGTGTCGAGATCCTCGCGCGTGGTGGCGAAGGGTTTCGTCGTGACGTGAAAGTGGTCGGGCGAGATCAGGATGATGCGGTCGTAGTCGCCGGCCGATGCGGCCCAGAAGCCGCGGGCGATGAGATCGGCGGCAAGCAGATGATGCGGCACCGTGATGCCGGTGATCCCTGATGGCGGCGTGAACTGCGGTGTCTCGGTCTCGATCGCGGCGAGCAGCGGCACCGGGTCCCGCGCTGGCAGGAACGGATTGTCCGCCGCCCGTGCGTTCGCGCTCCACAGCAGCAGCGCGAGCGCCGCCACAATCCGCATTAACCCCGCCAATTGAATACCTTGCCCCCGCTTTCCTCTTGCCGCGTGCGCGTGGCATGTTGCCCGCCGATTGGGGATTTGATGTGAACGTCCGCCGCTTCGCAATCTACCTTGCGCTGCTTGTCGTGCTCGCGCTGGCTGGCGTTGCGCTGGTCTACTGGGCGCTGTTCGCCTGCGCGCCGGCGCCGCTGCCGGGCGACGAGCTGTGGACGATGCGGCGCAATATCGCCGAAGCGCTCAACCTCGTCTTTCGGCTGGGCACCAAAGCCTGCTTCAACGGCAACGGGGTCGCGAGTTTCTCGCTCAGTGTGGGCAGCGTCACGATGGGTTTCCTGCTCGTGCTGCTGGCGGGCATTGTGTTGTGGGAATTCATCGGCCGGAGCCTTAGAAGGAGCTTCTTCCGAATGAATGGCGGGCACGTGGTGCTTGCCGGGCTCTACGATGATCTGCGCGAGCTGGCGCACAAGCGCCGGAGCTTTGCCGGCACGTTCTTTCTTGCGCCGGACCGCGCGGCGACCGAAGAGATCGCGCGCCACCGTCCGTTTGCCGAAATCGTGCCGATCGAAACGCGCCAGCTGCCGCGGCAGCTCGGGCTGCTCGGGGTGGGCAGGGCGAGGCTCCTTGCGGCGGCGACACGTAACGACCTCACCAATGTCGCCATCGCCGAGGCGGGTCTCAGCACCAAGGGCGAAGGCGAGATACTGGTGCGGATCGAGCAGCATGCGGTCCGCGTGCTGTCGAGCCACCGGCTGCGCGTCAAGGCGGCACAGCAGGAGCGGCAACTGGCGGTGGTGTCGCTGACGCAGCTGCAGGCGCGGCGCGGCATGGCCGCGGCGATGCCCGGACGCTACACGCTCGACGGCGCGCCGCGCGTCCATATCGCGCTTTGCGGCAGCGGCGACGCGCTGCAGGCGGCCTGCTTCGAGGTCGCGCGGCAGGGCTATGGGCTCGAGACGCACATTCCGCTGATCTCGATCCTGCGCACTGGCAGCGGCGACTTTGCGCCGGGCGCGCTGGCGCGGCTGCAGAATGCCGGCATTGCCGAGATCAACGTCACGGACGTGATGACAGCGGCCGCCGACGGCCTCGACCGCTCAATAAGCGCCCTGATGCAACACGCGCCGCCGCTGCTCGCGGTCCACTGCATCGGCGAGAACAGCGGCGAGGCGGAGGCGCTTGCGCTGCGCTGGGAAGAGGTGTTGCTCGCGCTGCATCAGCCGGTGCCGCCGATCGTGGCCTATGCCGGCTATGACCATCCTCTCGGAACCACCGGCATGGTGCGGGTGGCGGCCGCCGAGGATCTGGCAAAGGCGCGCGACGCCGCGCACCTCATGGATCGGCGCGCCCGCGCGGTGCATCAACAGTATTACGATGGGCTCGTGGCGGCTGGCACCGACCTCGCTACGGTCAGCGCCGGACTCGAATGGGAGCGCCTGCCCGAGAGCGTTCAGGACGACAACCGCAACGTCGCCGACCAGATGGACTACGCGCTGGCCAGCGTGTTCATGATGGCCGAGCCGGGCGAGGGCAGCGCCGCCTTCGACACCGACGAGATCGAAGTGCTGTCGCATGTCGCGCATGCCCGCTGGATGGCTGCTAAGGCCATTGCCGGCTGGCGACACGGCGATGTCGAGCGCTCCGATCCCGTCAAGCTGCTCCATCCCGACATGATCCCCTACGCGGCGCTTACCGAAGAGGCCAAGCAGAAGGACCGCGACGTCACGCTGGCGATTCCGCGCATGGCGGCGCTCGCCGGCGAGACGCTCAAGCGCGAGCGCCGCATCGGCGTGCCGCGGCCGGGGCCGGTCGAAGGCGACGCGTATGAGGCGTTCCTCGCGCAGTTGCGGCAAACGCCCAAGGCTTCGCTGCCGGTTGCCGTCTTACCGCTCGATGATGCCGATCTTGTGCGCCTTGCCAGCCGTCTTGTCGCGATCGGCGTACATATCGAAGTGCTGCTCGATCAGTGGGTGGACGAGCTACGGGCGCGGGACGATCTGGCGGTCGTGCTGGCCGATGTGCTGCGCCATGCCTGGCGCATCCACGTCGTGCAGCAGGGCAATGCGCGGGACGCGCTCGAAGAACTGGTGAGCGAGATAGTCGATGAGATGGGAACGGTCGATGTCTGTCCGTAAACTCGCAGGGCCATTGCTGCTGCTGACTGCGTCGCTGCTCGCAACGTCCGCGCTCGCCATCACGCCCATCAACACCGCGCAGCAGCGCGTGCAGACCGAGATCGCGCGCCAGCTGGCGACGGGGAAGGCGCATGCGCTGGTGATCGGCATCTCGGATTTCGACGACGATTCGTGGCCCGACCTGCAGGGCGTGGACCAGGAGGTCAGCGACATCTCTGCGGCGTTCGAGCGGCAGGGCTTTCAGATCGCGCCCATGAGCAAGTCGGGCAAGATCGATCACGTCGACCTCGCCAAGCGCATCAACGACTTCTTCAGGCAATACGGTCAGGACGCCGAGAACCGGCTCGTCGTTTACATCGCAACGCACGGCTATGCCGATCCCAACGATCCTAACCCCACGGGCTACCTCGTTGCGTCGGATGCCGGTGCCCCGTCCGGCGGGCGCGTGACCAATGCGTTCTCCGTCGATCAGCTGCAGGTCACGCTGACCGGGCTCGCCGCGCAGCATGTCTATCTGTTCTTCAACTCGTGCTTCTCGGCGGCGATGCTGCCCAAGCCGACGCGCGCCAATCTCGACGAACGCGTCGTCAGGAAAGCCGGCATTGGCACGCTGTCCGAGGAGACCGCCGAGTGGACGCTGGAGCTGCTGTCGCACAATGCGCGGCTCGCGCTCACCGCCGGCAATGCTGGCCAGACCGTCCCCGATGTCGACAATCCGTTCAAGACGGCCGTCGTCGACGCGCTCGACGGCGCCGCGGACATGGACGGCGACGGGCTGATCCTTGGCACCGAGATCGGCCAGTTCGTGCGTGGGCGCGTGGCGCGCGAGACGCGCCTCGCCAATCATCCGAACGATCCGGTCTTTGCCGTGATCCCGAAAGCCTCGCCGCCGCCGGTGGCGCGGCCCGACGCGCCGGCCAATATCGAGTACGCGCTGCAGGGCGACTTCGTGTTTCTCGCGCCAGATGGTCCGAAGCAATTGGCCGATGGCAAGAGCGAGCAGGACGTGCTGCTCGAGGACAAGCAGAAGCGGCTTCTCAGCAACCAGTTCCTCGCCTGTGTGGATTGCCCGACCATGGTGGTGATCCCCGAACCGATCCCTCAGACCAAGGTGAGTTACGCGCTCGCTTCGACCGAGATCACCTACGCGCAATGGGACGCCTGCTTCCGCGAGAGCGTCTGCCGGCGCTTCATCCCCGACGATGGCTTCGGCCGCGGTGATCGCCCGGTGGGCGGTGTCACCTGGCTCGATGCCCTCGAGTTCACCACCTGGCTCAGCACCAAGCCGACCGATGATCAGCCCTGCGAGGAGTACCGGTTGCCGACCGCCGAGGAGTGGACGCTCGCCGCGCTCTACACGCGGCAGGGGCAGGTCGAGTGGCCGACTGCGGTGTCCGACGCCTCGCCGATCTGCTGGGGCTGCGGTCCCGGCGAGGATGGGACGGCTGCCGCCCATACTGCGTCGTCGCCGGCCAATGCCGCTGGGCTCTACGACATGGTCGGCAATGTCTGGGAATGGGTCGACGACGGCGACTGCGCGGCCGACGCGGTCGACAGCAGGCTCTGCGGCGATGGCCGCGTCATGGGCGGCTCCTACGCCACGCGCGCCGAAGCGCTGGCGGGCATTGCCGATGGCGGGTTCGCGCCGCGCACCGGCAACAGCGGGGCCTGGTCCTCGCCGACGATCGGCTTCCGCGTCGCGTGCACCGTTAAGGCCGGCTAGAAAAGCCTTCCTCCGCCAATAGGGCGCGGAGAATGATCGTTTCTCGACCAATCCAGTAGAGTTAGGCAGCATCGATCGTCCAAGCCATGGAGGATCGAATGAAACAGCTTCTCGATTTCCTGACGTTCAAGACGACGGAGCCTGACGTGGAGAACCAGCGGGGGCACGTCGACGACCGGTCGCGCCCCGAGGAGCGGGATGCGGCGGTGCTTACGGACAAGTATCCGCTGGACGGTGCCGACATCGAGTCAGTCAGCGAATACCGGCTCGCGAGTTTGATGCAGTATCCGCACTACTAGAGGCGGTACGCCAGCTTCGGCAGATTGTAGGCGAGGTCGGCCGCCACTTCATATGCCTCGTCCTCGCGCACGCGGTGCTCGGCAACAAGCCGCGCGAGATAAGCGACGTCGATGCGACGGGCGACGTCGTGCCTGGCCGGGATTGAGGGGAAGGCGCGGGTGTCGTCGTTGAAGCCGACGGTGTTGTAAAAGCCCGCCGTCTCCGTCGCTAGTTCGCGGAAGCGCATCATCCCTTCCGGGCTGTCGAAGAACCACCAGGGCGGACCGAGCCTGAGGCTTGGATAGACGCCGGCCAGTGGCGCGAGTTCGCGCGAATAGCTGGTTTCGTCGAGCGTGAAGAGGATGATCCGCAGGTCCTTGTTCATCCCGAACTTGTCGAGCAGCGGCTTCAGCGCCGCGACGTAATCGGTCGGGCCGGGGATATCGAAGCCCTTGTCGGCGCCGTGCGCGGCGAACATCGACGGCGAATGGTTGCGGCGTGAGCCGGGATGAATCTGAAGGACCAGCCCGTCCTCGATGCTCATGCGTGCGAACTCGGTCAGCATCTGCGCGCGGAACAGTTCCTTGTCGGCGTCGCCGGCCTTCTTTGTACGCACCCGGTCGTAGAGGGCGGCGGCTTCGCCCGGCGGCAGGTCGACCGTCAGCGCGCTGGGGTGGCCGTGGTCGCTCGCCGTAGCACCCATCGACTTGAAGAAGGCGCGGCGTTTCGTATGCGCGTCGAGGTAGCCCTGCCAGGTGCCGGTGTCGCAGCCCGTGAGCTCGCCCAGCCGGTCGAGATCGGCATGGAACGCCGCCTTGTCGGCATCGACAATCGTATCGGGGCGATAGGTCGGAACCACGCGGCCGCCGGTCCAGCCGCTCGCATTGATCATCTTGTGCCATTTGAGGTCGTCGACCGCCGCGTCGGTGGTGGCGATGACCTCGAGGTTGAAGCGCTCGAACATGGCGCGCGGCAGGAACTCGGGCTTCTCAAGGCAGTCGGCGATGGTATCGTAATAGAGGTCCGCGGTGAGCGGCGTAAGCGGCTCGGTCAGCCCGAACAGATCCATGAAGGTCGTATCGAGCCAGCTGCGCGACGGCGTGCCGCGGAACAGATAGTAGTGCTTGGCGAACAGGCGCCAGATGGTGCGGCCGTCGGTTTCGACGGGGTCGCCGTCCTTGCGAGGCACGCCGAGCTGGCTGAGGTCGATGCCTTGGCTCACCAGCATGCGGTTCACATAATGGTCGGGGACGATCAGCAGCTGGGCCGGGTCCGGGAACGGCTTGTTCTCGGCATACCATTGCGGCTCGGTGTGGCCGTGCGGGCTGATCAGCGGCAGTTTCCGGATGCTCTTGAACAGGTTGCGCGCGATCTCGCGGGTGGCGGGATCGGCGGGAAAGAAGCGGTCGTCGTGCAGCATCGAGCTCACCGGCAAAGGGAATGCCAGTATGGAAGCGACCGAGACAGGGTCAAGCCGCTGAACCGGCGGCGCGAGATAGACCGAGGCCGCCAGCTCGGGGGAAGCAAGGCGGCCTCACAGGGTCAACAATCGTTCGGGGACATACCAACAATGCGCGAGCTGGCGACATGGTTGCATCCCGGTCCAACTATTTTCGCGTTAACGCTTCATCAACCACCGCGAGAGCCCCGCGGTAGCGCTAAGCCAACCTTAAGTCCCCAGCCCCAACAGTATCGGTAACCGGGGCAGTGTCTGTTGGTAGGCCAAGTTAGGGCTCTTTTCGCGACTCTTGGCAGGTGCATAGCCGCGGCGATGCGCCCCACAAATCTGTTTGTCGCGGTGGCCGTGCTGGTGGTCGTCGGCTCCGCCGTTTTTGCCGACATGCAGAACAGCACGCTCCAGGAGCAGCAGCTGCGTGCCCAGGTGAGCCGGCAGGTATCGGTGATCCGCACCCGCCTCGAAGGCAACATCAACGGCAACCTCCAGCTGGTCCGCGGCCTCGTCGCGACGCTGGTGACCGAACCCGGCATGGGGCAGACGCGCTTCGCGCGGCTTGCGAGCCAGGTGCTGGCCGAGGACAGCCAGTTGCGCAACCTCGCCGGTGCGCCGAACCTCAAAGTGACGATGGTCTATCCGCTCAAGGGCAACGAGAAGGCCATCGGGCTCGACTACAGGCAGAACGATGCCCAGCGCGAAGCGGCTTACCGCGCACGCGATACCGGCAACCTCATTCTGGCCGGACCGGTAAAGCTGGTGCAGGGCGGCACCGGGTTCATCGGTCGCTTCCCCGTGTTCCTCGGCGAGCAGAACCCCTGGGACTTCTGGGGGATCATTTCGGCGGTTGTCGACGCCGACAAACTCTATCGCGACAGCGGTCTGCTCGATGATGAACTCGGCCTCAGCATCGCACTGCGCGGGCAGGACGGCACCGGCTCGCGCGGCGACGTGTTCTTCGGCTCGAGCACGGTTCTCGACGACCGGCCGATCACTGCCGAGGTGAAACTGCCCAGTGGCTCGTGGCAAATCCTTGCCCGCCCAAACGATGGCTGGGCTGCGGCGCTGCCCAATCCGCTGGGCTTCCGCGCCATCGTGGCGCTGGCCTGTATTCTCGTTCTGGTGCCGCTGTTCGTGGCGCGCTTTCTCATCGGCGAGCGGCAGAAACACATCCGCGCTCTGGGCGAGCGCGAGCATGAGCTCGACGTGCTGTCGCGCCGCCTTGGCCTGGCGCTCGATACGTCCGAAGTCGGCGTCTTCGAATACAACATCGATGCCGACAAGCTGGTCTGGGACGATCGCATGAACGATCTCTACGGCCACCCGCGCGATGGCAAGCCCCGCACCTACCTGCACTGGCGCGAGGCCCTGCATCCGGACGATCTCGTGCGGGCGCAGAACGAGTTCGCCGAGGCGCTGCGCCTGCGCGGCCACTACCGCTCGGAGTTCCGACTGCGCGCGCACGAGGGCCATGAGCGCGTCATTCGCGCCATTGGCACCTGCTATCGCGAGACCGATGGGTCATCGCGCGTCATCGGCGTGAACTGGGACGTTTCCGCCGACGTCGCCATCAAGCAGGATCTCGAACGCGCCAAGGCGCTGACCGAGGCACGCAATGCCGAGCTGATGGAAGCGACCGCGCGCATCGAGCACACGTCGCTTCACGATGCGCTGACACATCTGCCCAATCGCCGCTATCTCGACCGCGAGCTGCAGAAGCGCGCTGCCGCCTGCATCGGCGAGGATGACGGTGTGGCGCTGCTCCATATCGACCTCGACCGCTTCAAGCAGATCAACGACACGCTCGGCCATGCGGCCGGCGATGCGATGCTGGTGCATGCTGCCAATGTGCTGCGCAACAACGTACGAGCCGACGATTTCGTCGCGCGCATCGGCGGCGACGAGTTCGTGGTGGTGAGTGCGCTGCGCAACGGCCGCCGCGACCTGGCGCGGCTGGCGCGCCGTATCGTCGAGGACATGCAGAAGCCCTTGCCCTACAACGGTCACGAGTGCCGCAGCGGCGTGTCGATCGGCGTTGCCTATCAGCGCGGACCCAAGGTCGACGACAAACGCCTGCTCATCGATGCGGACATCGCCCTCTATCGCGCCAAGCGTCGCGGCCGGAACCGGCACGAGTTCTTCACCGAAGCGCTGCAGGCCGAGATCGTTTCGACCAAGCTCATGGCGGACGACATCCTTAAGGGCATCGAGGAGGGCCAGTTCGTCGCCTGGTATCAGCCGCAGTTCGACGCCCGCACGCTCAAGGTCTCGGGTGTCGAGGCTCTGGCGCGCTGGGAACACCCAACCCGCGGCGTGGTTTCACCGAACGTTTTCCTGCCCATCGCCGAAGAGCTCAACGTCGTCGGCACCATCGACCGCATGATCCTCGAACAGACGCTCGCCTGGATGCGCGTGTGGCGCGCGCAGGAGCTGATCGTGCCGCGCGCCTCGGTCAACGTTTCGGGCCGCCGGCTGCGCGAGGAAGGGCTCATCAAGAGCCTCAAGAAGCTCGACATCGAGCCCAACACGATCTCGTTCGAACTGGTGGAATCCATCTATCTCGACGAGAGCGACGATCTTGTCGCCTTCAACATCGACCAGCTGCGCGAGCTTGGGATCGATATCGAGATCGACGACTTCGGCACCGGTTATGCCTCGATCGTGAGCCTCCTCAAGCTGCAGCCGCGCCGTCTCAAGATCGACCGCCAGCTGCTGATGCCGGTGCGCGAATCCGAAGCGCAGCGACGCCTCATCGCTTCGATCGTCGATATCGGGCACTCGCTCGGCATCGGCGTGATCGCCGAGGGTGTCGAGACCGACGAGCATGCCCGGATCGCGACCGAACTCGAGTGCGATTACCTGCAGGGCTATGCGTTTAGCAAGCCGCTATCGCCGGGCCAGTTCGAGCGGTTCGTGGCGAACTGGCAGGCCAAGGTGCATGCTGCGTAGAGCAGCGCTCTATTCCGCCACTGGTACCCAGACCACCTGCTCGATCCGTGTCGCACCGGTCGCCAGCATCACCAGCCGATCGAACCCCATCGCGATGCCGCTGGCTGCGGGCATGATGGCAAGGGCGGCGAGGAAGTCTTCGTCCAGCGGGTAGCGCTCGCCGTAGAGCCGCTGCTTTTCTTCCATCTCGATGGTGAAGCGTCGGCGCTGCTCGACTGGGTCGGTGAGTTCGCCGAAGCCGTTGGCGAGCTCCACGCCGCAGGCATAGACCTCGAAGCGCTCGGACACGCGCGGATCGTCGGCGGAACGACGCGCCAGCGCGGCCTCGCTGGCCGGATAGCGGTCGAGCACCGTGATGCGACCGATGCCCAGGTGAGGCTCGACCCGCTCGGTCAGGATGCGGGTGAACAGGTAGGACCAGTCGTATGCGTCGGGCACGTCGATGCCGCGTGCGTGCATCTGCGCGGCGAGGGCATCGGCATTCGTTTGGCCGTTCGTATCCATCGTCGCCAGAAGGTCGATGCCGGCATGGTGGGCGAACGCCTCGGCGACGCTGACCCGCTCGATATCGGCTAGGGCATCGGACTCGAGGCCGCGATGGCGCAGCGTGCGACTGCCGGTCGTTTCCGCCGCGAGACGGATCAGCGCCACGCAATCATCCATCACCGCCGTGTAGTCCTCGCCGGCACGATACCATTCGAGCATCGTGAACTCGGGATGGTGGCGGGCGCTGCGCTCGCGGTTGCGCCACACATGCCCGAGGCTCGCGATGCGCGTTTCGCCCGCGGCGAGCAGCTTCTTCATCGAGAATTCCGGCGAGGTGTGGAGATAGCGCGTCTTCGGCGCGCCGTCCTCGCCGATCATCTGTGTCGCGAAGGCGTGGAGGTGGATTTCGTTGCCGGGCGAGCGCTGCAGCCCCGGCGGATCGACCATCAGGAAGTCGTGGCCGGCGAGATAGCTCCGTACTGCGGCCTCGATGCGATTGCGGGCCAACAGGATCGGCCGCCGATCGGCGTGGACGTGCGGCGTCCACCAGGGCGAGACGGGCGGGGCGGGCGGGGTGTCGGCCATTTGTCGCTCGGGACTGGCGGTTTCGCCGATTTTGCGCTATCGGCGGCGCCGAAACGCGAAATCTACCGCACCGGTGAGGATTTCGGCCGCTCTCTAGGCCCCCTCCGGCGCCGCTACAAGGAAGAAATAATGGTCAAGGTCATCGCCTCGTCCCTGCGCAAAGGCCACGTTCTCGAGCAGGACGGCAACCTGCATGTGATCCTCACGGCTGAAAACGTTCACCCCGGCAAGGGCAACTCGGTGACCAACGTCACGATGCGCCGCATGTCGGACGGAGTGAAGGTCGTCGGCCGCTGGCGCACGGTTGAAATGGTCGAGAAGGCCGACGTCGACGAGCGCGAGTACCAGTTCCTCTACAATGACGGCGAGGGCTACCACTTCATGGAGCCCACCACCTACGAGCAGATCGCCGTTCCCGAGGACATCATCGGCGACCAGAAGATCTTCCTCCAGGACGGCATGAAGGTGTTCATGAAGACCTTCGAAGGCGCCGCCGTCGGCATCGAGCTTCCCGCCCGCGTGACGCTCGAAATCACCGAGACCGAGCCCGTCGTGAAGGGCCAGACCGCGTCGTCCTCGTTCAAGACCGCAACGCTCTCGAACGGCGCCAAGACCATGGTCCCGCCGCATATCGGCGTCGGCACCCGCGTCGTCGTGATGACCGAAGACGGCTCCTACGTCGAGCGCGCCAAGGACTGATGTCCGCTACGGAGCTGGCGACACAGTCGCCAGCGCGTCGTTGTTCGCGCGTCACATCGCGTCCACATCGTCGCTGCGAGAGGCCGCTTGGCGCGAACGTGAGTGCGCGCGGCTTGCGCGTGCTTTGCCCACTTCCTATGTTGCCGGTCAGCCCCTGTGCTCTCCCCAGTCACGCCAGGACCGACCATGGAAATCGACACCACATTGCCGTCCGTCGTGGCGGTTCGCGCCCATATCCCCGATGACGCCTTCACCGCCTCGGGGCTCGGCACCCTGCGCGAGGGCAGCGGCGTCGTGATCGGCAACGGGCTGGTGCTCACCATCGGCTATCTGATCACCGAGGCCGAGGAAGTCTGGCTCACCACGCACGATAATCGCGTCGTCGCGGCGCACCCGCTCGCCTACGATCAGGAGACGGGGTTCGGCCTGGTCCAGGCGCTGGGCGATCTGAATCTTCCAGCGCTGGAGTTCGGCGATTCCTCCGAGGCCAAGCTCGGCGATTCCGTCCTGTTCGCGGACGGGACAGGGCGCTCCGTGAAAGCCGCGATCGTCGGCAAGCAGGAGTTTGCGGGCTACTGGGAGTATCTGCTCGAGGAAGCGATCTTCATCGCGCCCGCGCACCCTTCATGGGGCGGTGCGGCCCTGCTCTCGCCCGAGGGCAAGCTGCTGGGCATCGGGTCGCTCCGTCTGCAGATGATGCAGGGCGGGAAGGTCACCGACATCAACATGGCCGTGCCGATCAATCTGCTGCCGCCCATCCTCGACGACCTCCTCACGCAGGGCCGCGTCAACCGCCCGCCGCGTCCGTGGCTCGGCGTCTTCTCCGCCCAGAACGATGGCGACGTGGTGGTGATGAACGTGTCCGAGAACGGTCCGGCGGCCAAGGCAGGCCTGCAGCGCGGCGACATCATCTCGGATGTGCGCGATGGCGAAGTCAGCGGCCTCGCCGATTTCTATCGCAAGGTGTGGACGATCGGCGAAGCGGGCGCCGAAGTGCCCATGCGCGTCGTGCGCGATGGCCGCGAGTCGTGGCTGCGCGTGAAGTCCGCCGACCGCAACAGCTTCCTCAAGAAGCCGCAGCTGCAATAGCTGGGTCATCCCCGGGCAAGCCGCCCATGAACTGGCGGGCCTTGCCGTAGTCGAGGATTCGCCGCAAGAAGCGGCGATGGTGTCGCTCCCGATCGATGATGTCCTGCCTGCGCTCAAGGCGGTGCTTGCGGCTGGTCCGCGCGCCGTGCTGGTGGCGCAGCCGGGTGCGGGCAAGACCACGCGCGTACCGCTGGCGTTGCTCGATGCGCCGTGGCGCGATGATGGCCGTATCATCATGCTGGAGCCGCGTCGGTTGGCGGCGCGCGCAGCGGCCAGCTTCATGGCGCGCTCGATCGGCGAGGACGTCGGCGCGACGGTCGGCTACCGCGTGCGCCTCGACGCGAAGGTGAGCAAGGCGACGCGGATCGAGGTCGTCACCGAGGGCGTGTTCACGCGCATGCTGCTCGACGATCCGGAGCTGACTGGCGTCGCTGCGGTGATCTTCGACGAGTTCCACGAGCGCAGCCTCGACGCCGATCTCGGCCTCGCGCTGGCGCTGGACGCGAGTGCCTTGCGACCGGAACTGCGGCTGCTCGTAATGTCGGCAACGATCGACGGCGCGCGGGTCGCATCGCTGCTCGGCGGTGCGCCGGTGATCGAGAGCGAAGGTCGGGCGTTTCCGGTCGAGACGCGCTACATCGCGCCCGATCCGTTGCAGCGGCTCGAAGACCAGATGAAGACGGCGATACTCACCGCCTTGCGCGACGAAGAGGGATCAGTACTGGCCTTTCTGCCGGGGCAGGGCGAGATTGCGCGCATGGCCGAGCGATTGCAGAATGCTGTTCCAGTCAATGTGGATATCGCGCCGCTCTATGGCCAGCTCACCGCCGCGGAGCAGGACGCGGCCATTGCGCCGGCACCCGCGGGGCGGCGCAAGGTGGTGCTGGCGACATCGATCGCCGAGACGTCGCTGACCATCGAGGGCATCCGGATCGTGGTGGATTCGGGCTTCCGCCGGGCGCCCGCTTACGATCCGGGCACGGGACTGTCGACGCTCGTGACGCAGCGCGTGTCGCGCGCCGCCGCGGATCAGCGCCGGGGTCGCGCCGGGCGAACGCAGCCGGGCGTTGCCTATCGGTTGTGGAACGAGGGACAGACCGGTGCGCTCGCGCCCTACGACACGCCCGAGATCCTGTCCGCCGATCTCAGCAATCTGGCCCTCGATCTTGCCAATTGGGGCGTGAGCGATCCCGCGACGTTCGCCTTCCTCGACCCACCACCGAGGGCCGCCTGGAGCGAGGCTGTGAACCTGCTCAAGCAACTCGACGCCCTCGATGGGGACGGCCGCATTACCGACGAGGGCCGTGCGCTCGCCAAGCTGCCGCTGCATCCACGTCTTGCTCACATGATCCATCGTGCCGAGGACAAGGGCACGGCCGCGGAACTCGCGGTGCTGATGACGGAGCGCGGCTTGGGCGGCGACGACACGGACCTCGCGCGCCGCCTCTCGCGCTTCCGCGACGATCGCTCGCGGCGAGCCGACGACGCGCGCTCCCTCGCGCGCCGATGGGGTGGCGCGCCGGGTCACGATTACGGGCTCGGACGGCACCTCGCGCGCGCCTATCCCGATCGCGTCGCGCAGGCGGTCGGCGCTCGCGGTCGGTTTCGGTTGGCCAATGGGCGTGCGGCATCATTGGATGAGACTGACGCCCTCGCCGGCTTGCCCTTCCTTGTCGTCACCGACGTGACTGGCTCGCCGGCCTCGGGCAAGATTCGTGCTGCTGCCGCCATCAGCCGCGAGGACATCGAGGACCTGTTCGCCTCGCATATTCGCGCCGAGACCGAGCTCGATTACGACGCGGCTGCGATGGCGGTCCGAGCACGGCGCCGACGTTCGCTCGGGGCGCTGCGTCTTGCCGATGGAACGGCGCCGGTCGAGAACCTCGACGCCGCCGCGCGCATCCTCGCGGAGGTTGCCGTTGCTCATCTGCCGTGGTCGCAGGGCCAACTGGCGCTGCGCGCGCGGGCCGAGTTCCTGCGCCAGACCATTGGCGATCCGTGGCCAGATGTGTCCGATGCCGCGCTGACGCCCGAACTGCTGCTGCCGCATCTGCAGGGACGGACGTCGCTGCGGGAGCTGAATGCGGGCGATCTCGACGGGATTCTCAGCGAGCTTCTGCCCTATGCGCTGCGCGCCGAGATCGACCGCGCACTGCCATCGCATTTCGAGGCGCCAACAGGGAGCCGCATCGCGATCGACTATGCCGCCGAGGGCGGCCCCGCGATCGAACTGCGCGTGCAGGAACTGTACGGGCTCGACCGGCATCCCGCCGTCGCCGGCGGCCGGATTCCGCTGACACTGGTGCTGCTGTCGCCAGCGCATCGGCCGATCCAGACGACGCGCGATCTGCCGGGCTTCTGGCGCGGCTCGTGGAAGGACGTTGCAAAGGACATGCGCGGCCGCTACCCGCGGCACCTCTGGCCCGACGATCCGGCAAGCGCTGCGCCGACCACGCGGGCAAAACCGCGCGGCACCTAGCGCGCGATCACGTCGCGCAGGATTTCCCAGGTCGGCGAGCCCGGCCGCGCGAAATCGCGCAGCACCGACATGTGATCCTTGTCTGCAGCGGTGATGCGTTCGTGGCTCGCGCCGTGGCGGTCGAGCACATAGGCAAAATCCTGCGCCTGTTGATGGAAGGGCGCGGTTTCGTCGTGGCCGACGATGATCTCATAGTGCGTGTGGGGCGACGGGACCGCCTCGATCGGCGACCAGTGCGCGACTTCCTCGGCGGTGAGATGCAGCTCGGGCTGCAGGTAGCTCGTCGTGATCGGCCGCAAATCGAAGATGCCGCTGAGCGAAGCGATCGCATTGAGCTTCGTCGCCGGATGCGCCTTCTCGTGCGGACTGCGCGACGCGAGATACGTGACGAGATGACCGCCCGCCGAGTGTCCGCTCGCGCTGAGCCTGTTCGGATCGCCGCCGAATGTCGCGGCATTGTCGGCGAGCCAGGCAGCGGCCTCGCGCGTCTCGCGCACGAGATTGCTCATCCGCACACCCGGCATGAGCGTGTATTCGACGATGGCGGCGATGGCGCCTGCCGCAACCACGCCGTCGGCGACGACCGCGTAGTCCTCCTTTACCTGGCCGCGCCAGTAGCCGCCATGGATGAACATGTGGACCGCCAGCCCCTCGGCCTCGCCGGGTGGGAAGAACAGGTCCAGCCGTTGGGAGGGGGTGTCGCCATAGGGGATATCGAGGCGATTCCGCAAAGTGCGGCGCGTCGCATTGCTCGAGGCGCGGAAGTCTTCGAACTGGGCGTCGAAGTCCGGGATGAGGTCGGCAACGTCGAAGAGATCGGGTTCGGCCATGGTGGGGATGGGACGAAATCCAGCGGAATGCGTCAAGTGCACAGTTCTTGGTTTGTTTCCGTGCGCGCTTGGGCTAGTTTCCGCGCGACGTTATTTGGCGAGTGCCCATGCCTGACTTTGTGATCGACCCTCCGGCGGTGTCCGTCGTCCCCGTCGCCGATGGCGGCTTCTTTCCGGTGCGCCGCATCTTCTGCGTCGGCCGCAACTACGCCGAACACGCGCGCGAAATGGGTCACGACCCGACGCGCGAGCCGCCCTTCTTCTTCACCAAGCCCGCCGATGCGCTGGTGATTTCGGGCGCCGATGCGGCTTATCCGCCGGCGACGCGAGACCTGCATCACGAGATCGAACTCGTCGTTGCGATTGGTCGCGAGGCGACCGGCATCGAGGCGGCGACAGCGTTCGACCATGTGTGGGGCTATGCCGCGGGAATCGACCTCACGCGCCGCGACCTGCAGGCCGAGGCCAAGAAAGCGGGCCGCCCCTGGGACATGGCCAAGGGCTTCGATGCCTCGGCGCCGATCGGCGACCTCGCTCCGGCGAGTCGCATCGGCCATCCGGCGCAAGGCCGCATCGAGCTCGCAGTCAACGGCATGACGCGCCAACTGGGCGATATCGCCGACATGATCTGGTCGGTGCCCGAGGCCATCGCGTACCTGTCGGGTCTCGTGACGCTGATGCCGGGCGATTTGATCTTCACCGGCACGCCTGCCGGCGTTGCGGCGATCGAGCGGGGCGACACGCTCGAGGGGGCCATCGCCGGCGTCGGCAGCGTGACGGTCACCATCGCCTGATGCCCACCTGGTCGCCTCAACAGGACGATGCGCTGCTCGCCGTCAGCGAATGGCTGAAGGACAAAAGCGGGCCGCAGGTGTTCCGCCTGTTCGGTTGGGCCGGCACCGGCAAGTCGACGCTGGCGCGCTATCTCGCCGAGGGCGTGCGCTCGGTGAAGTACGCGGCGTTCACCGGCAAGGCGGCGCTGGTGATGCGCAAGAAGGGCTGCAAGGGCGCCTCGACCATTCACTCGCTGATCTACACGCTGGTGTCAGAGAAGGAGGGCGAGCCGCGTTTCGCCCTCGACCCCGAGAGCGAGGCGCTGACCGCCGACCTCATCGTGATCGACGAAGTGTCGATGGTCGACGAGCCGCTGGCGAAGGACCTCCTAAGTTTCGGCACGAAGGTGCTGGTGCTGGGCGATCCGTTCCAGCTACCGCCGGTGCAGGGCGCGGGCTACTTCACGGCGCACGAGCCGGACGTGATGCTGACCGAAATTCACCGGCAGGCAGCGGACAATCCCATCATCCGCATGTCGATGGAAATCCGCGAGGGCGGCTACCTCGATTATGGCCGCTACGACGACTCGATCGTCATTCCAAAGTCCGAGGTGGATCGCGAAGCGGTGGTCAATGCCGACCAGGTGCTGGTGGGGCGCAATAAGACGCGCGTCGACTACAACGACCGGCTGCGCGAGCTCAAGAATCTCCCCGAGCACGAACCTGTGGCGGGAGACCGGCTCGTCTGTCTCCGCAACAATCCGGTCAAGCGTTTGCTCAACGGCCAGATCTGGACGGCGACTGACGTCAAGAAGCGCTCGTCCAACCGTTTCTCGATGGACCTCGTCCCCGACGAAGAGACGACGCACACGGGCAAGAAGGCCAAGGTGCATGTGGTGACGCACTCGGCGTTCTTTTCGGGCGAAGAGGATCAGCTGAGCTGGCCCGAGCGGCGCCGCTTCGACGAGTTCACGTTCGGCTACTGCCTGACCGTGCACAAGGCGCAGGGCAGCCAGTGGGACAAGGTCTATCTGTTCGACGAGAGCTTCGTGTTCCGCGACGACCGCCGCCGCTGGCTCTACACCGGCGTGACGCGGGCGAGCGAGCAGATCACAGTGGTGGTCTAGCCGGCGCGCTCCCGCAGCCGGTCGATGTTCGGTATCTCCACCCCGCGCAGGCCGTCGAGCTTGATCACGCCGTCCGACTTCAGCTTGGTGAACTGCCGCGACACCGTCTCGATCGTCAAACCGAGATAGTCGGCGATATCGCCACGGGTGAGCGGCAGGTCGAAACGCATGGGGGAGTCGCTGTCGCGATCCGGGTCCGAATGCTCGGCGATCAGGAGCAGGAAGCTCGCGATCTTCTCGCTGGCGGTCTTGCGGCCGAGCGTCAGCATCCACTCGCGGGCTTCGTCGAGTTCGCGCAGGGTCTGGCGCATGAGCCTGTTCTCGAGCGCCGGCGTGTCGGCCATCATGCGCTCGAGCGCGGCCTTGGGAACAACGCACAGTTCCACATCCGACGCGGCTTCGACGGCGACCTGGCTCTCTTCGCCGAATAGGCGCCCGAGGAAGTCAGGTGCGAACTGCAGGCCCACCACCTGCTGCCGGCCGTCCTCCAGACCCTTGGTCAGCTTGACGACGCCCTTCATCACGTTGGCGTAGGACGACGTTTCAGTGCTTTCGCCGATCAGTTCCTCGCCAGCAGGGTGGTTGGCCTTGCGCGTGTGGCGGGCGAGCGCTGTGAGTTCGCTCGGGTTCAGGACGCCGCAAATGCCGCGGTGACGCGCTTCGCAGCTGCGGCAAAGCACGGGGATACCGGCGGTGTGGATATCCTGACGATCGTGTCCCATCGACGAATGGATATAGCTCCATCCGTCCCGGTATGCATAGATGAGTGCTGCGGCATTAGGCCCGGCGGGTGTACCACAGACCCCAGCCGAGGAGCAGCGCATAGCCGCCGAAGACGGCGACGGTGGCGAGGCAGACGAGCGTGGTTTCGAGCGGCATTTTGGCCCCCATTCGTGATGCCGCTGTTTTCGCTCCGGTGGCCTCCCGTCGCCTTGATCCAGGTCAATAGGTGACTTGACTTAATCATTGCCACGTAGCTATATGATTTCTCATAGCCATCCGGATATGGATAACGGAGATGCCGAGTCCACAGGATCAGCTGTTCAAAACCCTAGCGGACCCGACGCGGCGCGCGATCTTCGAGCGCCTGTGCCGCGAAGGCGAGAAGACGGTGTCGGCGCTAACTGCCAAGGCCGGCGTCTCGCAGCCGGTGGTGTCGAAGCACCTAGGCGTGCTCAAGCAGGCAGGCCTCGTTCGGGATCGGCACCAGGGGCGCGAAACGCATTACAGTGCGCAACTCAATGCGCTGTCGCCGCTTGTCGATTGGACACGCGAGATGGCGAGCTTTTGGGAGGGCCGCTTCGACGATCTCGAAGACCTCCTCAAGCGCATGGACCAATAGACCCTCAGCAACGAAGGAACATCACATGGCAACGACCAAGGCGGCCGCCAAGAAGGCCCCGGCCAAAAAGACCGAGGCGTTCAGCGCCGAAGAAAAAGAGGCGATGCGCGCCGCGGCCAAGGAAGCAAAGAAGGGCAAGGCCAACGGTCTCGACGACCTGCTTGCCGCCATCAAGGCGATGTCGCCCGACGAGCGGGCCATCGGCGAGCGCATCCACAAGATCGTGACGGAGGTCGCTCCCGGCCTCGCCCCCAAGACCTGGTACGGCATGCCGGCCTGGGCCGACGAGAACGGCAAAGCGGTGTGCTTCTTCCAGCCTGCCGGCAAGTTTAAGGCGCGCTACTCGACGCTGGGCTTCAACGACAGCGCCAAGCTCGACGACGGCAATATGTGGCCGACCGCCTACGGGGTCACCAAGATCGGCGACGCGGAAGAAAAGAAGATCGCGGCGCTCGTGAAGAAGGCCGTCGGCTAAGCCGCAATTCTAGCCGGACCGAGCGCCCTTATTATGCTTGGCGTGGCGGCACGGCTATGCTTTGTGGCGCGTCCAGATCGAGGAGAGCGAGATGGCCAAGCAGGACAGCGCATACGGTTCGATCCAGATTCGCGGTGCGCGAGAGAACAACCTCAAGGACGTCTCGCTCGATATTCCCAAGCGCAAGATCACGGTGTTCACCGGCGTGTCGGGCTCGGGGAAATCGTCGCTGGTGTTTGGCACCATCGCGGCCGAGAGCCAGCGACTGATCAACGAGACCTATCCGGCCTTCGTGCAGCAGTTCATGCCGCACTACGGACAGCCCGACGCGGACTCGCTCGACAACATCTCGGCGGCGATCGTTGTCGATCAGCAGCGGCTCGGAGGCAATTCGCGCTCGACTGTTGCGACCGTGACGGACACGGCGCAGATGCTACGCGTGCTGTTCGCCCGCATCGCCCAGCCACATCTGCCCTCTTACGGCTTCTACTCGTACAACGACCCGCGCGGCATGTGCACCGAATGCGAGGGCATCGGGCAAGTGGCGTCAATGGATATGAGTGCGGTCATCGACGAAAGCAAATCGCTCAATCAAGGCGCGATCCTGCCCAAGGACTTCGCGGTCGACAGCTGGTGGTGGGAGATTTACGCCAATTCCGGCCTGTTCGACATGGACAAGCCGATCAAGAAGTTCACCAAGGAGGAACGCGCCAATCTGCTCGACCTAGACGATGGCCGGAAGATCAAGGTCGGCAAGATCGGGCTCACTTATGAGGGCGTGGTCACCAAGCTCAAGAAGGGGCTGGGGTCCAAGGATCCGGAATCGCTGCAGCCGCATGTGCGCGTCGAGTACGACCGTATCTTCACCCGCAAGCTCTGCCCTGCCTGTCACGGCGCGCGCCTCAACAAGGCGGCGCTCGACAGCAAGGTGAAGGGCAAGAACATCGCCGAGCTGTCTGCAATGCAGGTGAGCGATCTTGCCCCCTTCGTGCGAAGCGTGAAGGCCAAGGAAGTGCAGCCGATGCTCGATGCGCTGGCGCTGCGGCTCGAGAACCTGGTGACCATCGGGCTCGGTTATCTGAGCCTCGATCGCGAGAGCTCGACGCTGTCGGGTGGCGAGAGTCAGCGCGTCAAGATGGTGCGGCATCTGGGGTCCTCGCTCACCGACCTGACTTACGTGTTCGACGAGCCCAGCGTTGGGTTGCACCCGCACGATGTCGGCCGGCTCGCCGGGCTGATGACGCAGCTGCGCGACAAGGGGAATACGGTTCTGATTGTCGAGCACAAGCCGTCCATGATGGAGATCGGCGACCATATCGTCGACATGGGACCGCTGGCAGGCTCGAAAGGTGGCAAGGTCGTCTATGAGGGTGACTACAAGGGGCTGCTGAAGTCAGGCACGCTGACCGGCGACCACATCCTCAAGCACCAGCCGCTCAAGACCGAGCTGCGCAAGGGCAAGGGAAAGCTCAGCATCAAGAACGCGGCGACCAACAACCTCAAGAAGGTCAGCGTCGATATCCCGCAGGGTGTGCTGACTGTGGTGACCGGCGTTGCGGGCGCCGGCAAATCGTCTCTGATCCAGACGGCGCTTCCCGCGGCCTATCCCGATACCATCATCATCGACCAGAATTTGGCGCGCGGCTCGAGGCGGTCCAACACCGCCACCTACACCGGCATTCTCGATGCCGTGCGCAAAGCGTTTGCCAAGGCGACCGGCGAGGATGCGGCGCTGTTTTCTGCCAACTCCAAGGGCGCGTGCCCGGACTGCAACGGGCTTGGCGTGATCTACACCGACCTCGCGCATCTCGATCCGATGATCACGGTGTGCGAGACCTGTAACGGCAAGCGCTTCACCGACGATGTGCTCAAGCACAAGCTGCGCGGGCGCTCGATCTCGGACGTGTATTTCATGCCCGTCGACGAGGCCGCGGCCTTCTTCACCGAGCCCGCGATCGCCAAAATCCTGAAGGGGCTCGTCGATGTCGGGCTCGGCTATCTCACACTCGGCCAGCCACTCTCGACGCTGTCGGGCGGCGAGCGCCAGCGCCTGAAGCTCGCCGCGGAGCTCGGCAAGTCGGGCAACATCTATGTGCTCGACGAGCCGACCACGGGCCTCCACATGCACGATGTCGATACGCTGATCGGCCTCTTCGACCGGCTGGTCGATGCAGGGTCGTCCGTGATCGTCATCGAGCACAATCTCGACGTGATCGCGCGCGCCGACTGGGTCATCGATATGGGACCGGGCGCCGGTAACGATGGCGGATCGGTGGTCTTTGAGGGACCACCGGCAGCACTGGCGAAAGCCAAGGGTTCGCTTACGGGGCAGTTCCTCGCGAAGCGAGCGGGAAAGTCAGCGTAAAGCGCGACCCACCGTTCGGGGCGGTCTCCACTTTGGACTCGCCGCCCAGCTGCTGCGTCAGCGCTGCAATCAGACGCCGGCCGATGCCTTTGACGGGCGCGTGCGGGTCGAAGCCGACGCCGTTGTCCTCCACCGTGAGTATGCCGTGGCCCTCGCCCTGGCGCGCTAGCCGCACGGTGACGATGCCCGCGCGACCGTCGGAGAACGCGTGCTTGAAGGCGTTGGACGCAACCTCGTTGAGGATCAGGCCGAGCGGTGTCGCAGCGTCCTTGCTCACGGGAAGGTCTTCGAGGTCCTCGACGACGCGCACGTTCGGATCGGAGCCGGCGCGGATATTGGCGAGCAGCGTCTGCACGTAGTCCTTGACGTGCACGATCTCAAAGCTCCCCGAACGATAGATATGCTCGTGCACCGCCGACATCGCCGCGATGCGCTGACCCATATTGGCTTTGATTTCGCGCGGGATCGGTTGCATCTGCAGCAGCGAGGCGACCGACTGCAGGTTGTTCTTCACCCGGTGATGAATCTCGCGGAATAGAACGTCATTGTGCTCCACGGCTGCGGCCAGGGTACGCTGCGTATTGGCACTCCGGCGAAGCAGGTGCGCCGTCCAGAGCGAGGCACCGAACAGCGCCAAGGCGAAGGGAACCAGCAGCCACAGCACGGTGGTGATAGCGGTCCAGAGGCCAGCCACCGCACTGTCCTGCGACACCGATCCGAACGCGATGACGCGATAGGCCGGCAGGTGGTGGAAGGCAACGATCCGCGCAAGACCGTCGACGGGCGACCGGCCTGAATCGTATGTGCCCGTCTGCTCGGCGACGATCTGGGGCCAGAACGCAGATGTCGTGGACATATCCAGCGGCTCGGTCAGCGGTGGATGGCGCGCGACGATCCAGCCATCGTCGCGGATGATGCTGATCGTCGATCCTTCCGGCAGCTCCAGCGACGACCAGAAGTCCTGCATTGCCCGGCTGGGGATGCTGATCAGCGCGTATCCAGACAGCACTTCCGTACCCAGGCGCCGCGCCATGACGATACTTGGCTCGCCGGTGGCCGCGTCCTTGTATTGCGGCGCGACCATCTGCTCGTCGGGGCCGTCGATCAATCTGCTGAACGCGCTATCGCCGGCTATGCTGCGCGGCAGGGCTTGTGATGCGCCATTCTCGAGAACATTCCCGGCCGGATCGTAGAGCGCAAGCGTCGCGCCGACTGGCAGGCTCTGAAGCGCGGCGTCGAGGTCGGCCTTGACGACGGGATCGAGCATGGCGGGCTCGAACGCGAGCCGGGCATCCACCAATTGCAGCGCCGCAAAGCCGCTGCCCAGCAGCCACCCCACCTGCGTGGCAACGATGTCCGCCGTGGTCTGCGCCTTGAGCCGGGCGCTGTCGAGCGTCTGCTGATAGCCCGATACGCACAGGAGCGTGAAGATCGCGAAGATGCCGATGATAATGGCGCCGGCGAGTGCGACGACGGTGTCGGCGGCTTCCCAGCGACGCTTCGCGAAGGGCCACCAGCTGGTGGGGCGCTTTGCCGGCGCTGCGGGTGCGGCTTCGCCGACTGCGCTCATCGCATGCTCCCCGAGGCCGCGAGTGTTTCGACGGCGCGAAGCAACAGCGGATCCTGGTAGGGCTTGCTCATGAAGCGGACGCCCTCGGGAAGCTCACCGGCTTTGACGCCGACCTTGCCCGAGATGGCGAGCAACTGGATCGGTGGCCAGCGGCGACGGATGTAGTGGGCGAGGCGAATGCCATCCATCGAGCCGGGCATATCCACATCCGTCACCACCACGCGAATCTCGCTATCCGCATCGAGGCGCATAATGGCCTCGTCGGCGCTCGCGGCTTCAATCACCGTGTAGCCTGCGTCTTCGAGGCTGCTCACGATCCCGAGGCGAATGATCGGTTCGTCCTCGACCACCAAGACTTTCATGAAGATACTTCGGCCCCCAAAACCCTTTGCGAACGCGGCGGCGACATTTTGGTTGCAAGCCTTTCGAAATTTCGTTTCCGGCCTGTCGCACAGCGCCAAACTCGCCCTTACCCCAGGCGGTGGAAGAGGCTAGAAAACACCGGCATTCGGGGGAGGTTAGCATAATGGATTATCGCACACTCGGCCGTTCCGGCCTCAAGGTCTCGGCCCTTTCGATCGGCACGGTGACCTTCGGCAACACCGGCCTTTGGGGCAACACCGACCTCCAGGACGCGCAGCGCCAGATCGATCTCTGCCTCGATCACGGCGTCAACCTCATCGATACGTCGAACGCCTACAACAACGGGCTGTCCGAGAGCATCATCGGCGAGGCCCTGACCGACGGTCGGCGCGAGCGCGCGCTGATCGCCACGAAAGTCCGCTTCTCGATGGGCAAGGGCCCCAACGACCGCGGCCTGTCGCGCGCCCACATCGTGCGCGAGTGCGAGAACTCGCTGCGGCGGCTCAAAACCGATGCGATCGATCTGTACCAGGTGCACGAATGGGACGGGCAGACCCCGCTCGAGGAGACCGTCGAAGCCCTCGACACTTTGGTGAAGCAGGGCAAGGTCCGCTACGTCGGCTGCTCCAACTATTCCGCCTGGCACCTGATGAAGGCACTCGCGATCGCCGATGCCGGGCGCTATCAGCGCTTCGTCAGCCAGCAGATCTACTACAGCCTGCACGGACGCGAGGCCGAATACGAACTCGTGCCTCTCGGCTTCGATCAGGGCGTGTCGCTGATTATCTGGTCGCCCCTCGCCGGCGGCTGGCTCAGCGGCAAATACACGCGCAATTCGACGCCCGATTCCGGACGGCAGACGATGGGCTGGCGCGAGCCGCCGATCACGGACTGGAACAAGCTTTGGGATATCGTCGATGTCGTCAACGACATTGCCGGCGCCCACAATGTCAGCGGCGCCCAGGTCAGCCTCGCCTGGCTGCTCCAGCGCCCGATGGTGGCCTCGGTCATCATGGGCGGTCGGACCACCGAGCAGTTCGAGGGCAACCTCAAGGCCGCCGACCTGACGCTTAGCGCCGACGACATCGCCCGGCTGGACAAGGTCAGCGAGCCGCCGCTGCTCTATCCCTACTGGCATCAGAGCTACACCGCGGCGGATCGCCTGGGGGAGGCAGATCTGCTGCTGCTAAAGCCGTTCCTCGGACGCGACATGACGACGCCGCGCAGCTAGCCACGATTGACAAAGCTTAGAACCATTATAAACTGACCAATATCGTCAGGATAAATAGCCGCGTCCTATCAGCGGCTTACGGACAGGACTCATTTTCATGCGGCTTACCCGCCAGTCGAACTACGCGATCCGCACGCTGGTCTATTGCGCAGTCAACGCGCCGGAGCTCAGCCGGATCGCCGATATCGCGAAGGCGCATTCGATCTCCGAACTGTTCCTGTTCAAGCTGATCAAGCCGCTGGTCGAGAATGGCCTGCTCGAGACGGTGCGTGGCCGCAAAGGTGGCATCCGCCTCGGCCGGCCGGCGACCGACATCACTCTGCTCGATACGATCAAGCTGACCGAGGAGAACTTCGCGATGGCGGAGTGCTTCGACGGCGGCGACGACGTTGCCTGTCCGCTCGCCGGCAACTGCGACCTCAACGCGGCTTTGCGCGAGGCGCTTGGCGCGTTCTTCGACGTGCTCGACAGCTACACGATTGCGGACCTCGCCAGCAAGCGGAAGAGCCTGCGCGATCGGCTGGGCCTGAAGCTTGAGGAACTGACCCCTTCTACGCAACATTGAGGCGAGAGCGGTCGCATCCCGCGCCGCAGCGTCAGTAGCCGGATTCCCCTTGCCTGAAAGAATGCGCGACGCGTTGGGCCTGACGGCCGCGGTGCTGCTTGGCGTCGCGGCCTTCTTTGCCTTTTGCGGCTGGTGGGTGCTGATCCCCACCAACATCGCCTGGCTCGATGCCGGCGACCGCGCCATGCACCAGCTCGGCTGGATGTTCTACCGCGACACGCCGTGGGGCATGCCGCCGGGCGCGAGCCCGCGGCTGGGCATCGAGATCGCGTCGTCCATCGCGCTGGTCGACGGGCTGCCGCTATTTGCCGTGCCCATGAAACTGATCGCGCAGTGGCTGCCCCAGCCCTTCCAGTACTGGGGCTATTGGCTGCTGCTGAGCTTTATCCTGCAGTCGGTGTTCGCGTGGCGGATCGCGCGCGAGATGGAGGTGGGCAGGGTGATCGCGCTGCTGGCCGCTGCCTTTGCGCTGATCACGCCGACCTATCTGTTCCGCATCCCCATGCACCTTGCTCTGTCGGGGCACTGGACGGTGCTTGCGGCGCTGTTCCTCTACGTCCGCCGCGAGCCGCCCCGCCTTTGGATGTGGCCGCTGTTGGTGGCGATCGTGTGCGCCATCCACGGCACGCTGCTGGCGATGGTACTGGCGCTGTGGGGGGCTTCGCTGCTGCAGCGCGCCTGGACGAGGCGCACCCGGCTGGTCGAACTGGTGGGCGAGTTCGGCATCGGCATGATCGCCGGTCTGGCCGTGCTGTGGACGGTAGGCTTTTTCGGCACCGGCTCCTACGGCAGCTACGGCTACGGATCGTATAAGCTCAACCTCGCCTGGCCGATCATCAGCTATCGCTGGTCGACGACCTTCCCCGACTTGCCGCATACGCGCTTCGACTATGAAGGGCTGAGCTTTCTCGGCATTGGCATCCTCGCGCTGCTGATCCTGTCCGTGCTGACGGGGGCGATCGCGCAGCTGCGCTTTGCGATCTCAAAACACTGGTTGCCGCTGGTGCTGGTACTGCTGGGTCTCATGGGCTTTGCGTTCTCCAAGAACCTCTCGGCTTTCGACATCGACCTGGTCGAGATGAAGGTGCCGGCATTCGTCGATGCGTTCGGCGCGGCGTTCCGATCCACGGGACGCTTTGTCTGGCCGATCCTCTACGTGATCACGATCGGCGCGGTCGTGCTGATCGGCCGCCGCCTGCGGCCGCTGCTCGCGGTGCCGATCATCGCAATCGCCTTTGGCGCGCAGGCCGTGGACTCCTGGCCGCAGTGGCACCAGTTCTCGCGTTGGATGCCGTCGCCCGCGCCGACCTGGCACAGCGATCTCCACTCGCCCTTGTGGCAGCGGGCTGCCGATGCCGGCTACAACCGCATCCGCTCGATTCCCCCGAAGGAAGGGTTCGGCACCGACTGGAAGGCGCTCGGCTACTTTGCCGTGACCCACGGCATGGACATCGACCTGGTTTACCTCAGCCGTGTCGACAGCGGTGAGCTGTCCGATCTGCGGGCGGCGGGCGAGACGGCGCTGGCCACCGGTGCGTTCGAGCCGCACACGATCTACATCCTCGATGTGCGTGCTTCGCTTCTGGCTGCGGCGCATATCGGTCCCGACGACCTGATCGCGGTGGTCGATGGCCGCATCGTGCTGCTGCCGGGCGGACGTGCCCTCGGCGATGGTCTCGGCGGCTGGGCGGGCGATTGATCTGATCGGCGTGCCGTGGTCTATGCGCCGCGACCATGGCCGCTGCACCGATCCTCGCCCTCCAGGACATCAAGCTGACGCTTGGCTCGACGCAACTGCTCGAGGGCGCCGAACTGTCCGTCGTGCCCGGCGACAAGATTGCGCTTGTCGGCCGCAATGGCTCCGGGAAATCGACGCTGCTCAAGATCGCGGCCGGTGATATCGAGCCCGATGGCGGCAAGCGCTTCATCCAGCCCGGCGTGACGATCCGCTATCTGCAGCAGGAGCCCGACCTCAGCGGGTTCGCCACGACGCTCGACTATGCGGCGGGTGGGCTGGAAGCCGGGAACGACCCGTATCGCGCGAAGTATCTGCTGGAGCATCTCGGTCTTACGGGTGACGAAGACCCCAAGCGCCTGTCCGGCGGCGAGGCGCGCCGGGCCGCGCTGGCGCGCGTGCTGGCACCGGAGCCGGACATCGTGCTGCTCGACGAGCCGACGAACCACCTTGACCTGCCGGCGATCGAATGGCTCGAAGCCGAGCTGGCTTCGCTCAAGTCGGCGCTGGTGATCATCAGCCACGACCGGCGCTTCCTGAGCGACCTGACGCGCGCCACGGTGTGGCTCGATCGTGGCGCCACGCGCCGGATCAACCGCGGCTTTGCCGACTTCGAGGAATGGCGCGACACGGTGCTCGAGGAAGAGGAGCTGGCGCGGCACAAGCTCGATCGGCAGATCGTGCGCGAAGAGCACTGGCTGACGTTTGGCGTGAGCGCGCGGCGCAAGCGCAACGTCCGCCGCCTGCAGGGCCTCCACGATCTGCGGCAGGAGCGGCGCGACCTCAAGCGGCAGGTGGGCAACGTCAAACTGACCGTCACCGAGGCCGATGTCTCGGGCAAGATGGTGCTCGAGGCGGACCGCATCAGCAAGGCCTTCGGCGACCGCAAGATCGTCGACGATTTCACGACGCGCGTGATCCGCGGCGATCGCATGGGGATCGTCGGGGCCAACGGTGCGGGAAAGACAACGCTGATTAACCTGCTGACCGGCAAGCTGGAACCGGATTCCGGCAAGGTCCGGCTCGGTTCGAATCTGGAGCTCGCAACGCTCGACCAGCGCCGCGCGTCGCTCGATCCGACGTTGACGCTCAAGGAGGCGCTGACCTCGGGCGGCTCGGACACGCTGATAGTCAACGGCCAGCCCAAGCATGTCGTGGGCTACATGAAGGATTTTCTGTTCACGCCGGAACAGGCGCGCACCGCAATTAGCAAGCTCTCTGGTGGCGAGCGCGGGCGACTGGCACTGGCGCGCGCGCTGGCGTTGCCCAGCAACGTGCTGGTGCTCGACGAGCCGACCAACGATCTCGACCTCGAAACGCTGGACCTGCTGCAGGAATTGTTGAGCGACTATCCGGGCACAGTGATCGTCGTCAGCCACGATCGCGACTTCCTCGACCGCGTGGCGACCTTGGTGATCGTTTCGGAAGGCGATGGGCACTGGACCGAGTATGCCGGCGGATACACCGATATGGTGGCCCAGCGCGGCTACGGCGTGACCAAGCCAGAGGTCGAGCGCGCCGCGAAAGTCGAACGTGTTGCCGCTGCACCGGCGGCGCCAGCACCCAGCAAGGCGAAGCTGTCGTTCAAGCAGAAGCACGCGCTCGAAACCCTGCCCAAGGAGATCGCGCGGCTCGACGCGGAGATGGACAAGCTCAACAAGACGCTCGCCGATCCGGGGCTCTACGCGCGCGACCCGAAAGCGTTTGCGGACGCGTCGGCCAAGCTGACGGCGGCGCAGGCGGCCAAGGCGAAAGCAGAAGACGAGTGGCTGGAGCTCGAACTGATCCGAGAAGAGATCGAGAGCTAGAACGGAATTTTGGGAACCTGCAGAACCTGCAGGTCTTCGGGCCTCTCGCCGCGGATGCGGCGGAGCACCAGTTCGCCCATTTGCTTGCCGGCCAGTGAGATGTCCTCGGTGATCACGTCGACCTGTGGCCGGACGAGCGAGAAGATGCCGCTCATCTGCTTGGTGACGACGTCGGCGTCCTTGCCGATGGTACGGCCGGCATCCGAGATACCCGCGATCACCGCGAGCGCCACGGCGTCACCGGGGCAGACATAGGCATCGGGGGCCTTGCCCTGCGCGATGCGCGCGACGGTGGCCTTGCGGATGGTTTCGGCGCTGTCGTCGAGCGTGACGCCCGTCTCGAACTCGTAGGCGATGCCGGTCTCGCGCGCCGCGTGCATCACGCCGTCCCGTAGGTGACGGCCGAACGTGAAGCGCTCCGGCGGCGCGATCATCGAGATGTGCCTGCGGCCTTTGGAATGGAGGCGCTTCACCGCTTCGTAGGCGAAGGTGAAGTTGTCGTAGTCGACATAGGGATGGCACCCGACATTCTCGGTGCGCCCGTGCGTCACGAACGGAAAGTCGTTGTCGAGCAGCAGTTTTACGCGCGGGTCGCCCGGCTCGGTGCGCGAGAAGATGACGCCGTCGGCCATCCGGTTGCGCAGCACGTACTGGATCGGCTCGAGCGGCTGCCCGCCCCTGGAGCCGGGGGTGATCACCAGATGGTAGGGCGTGCCGCGAAAGGCGTCGGTGACGCCGGAGACCAGTGACGAGCTGAAGTTGAGGATTTCCTCGTGCGGATCGAGGATGAGGCTCACGACGTGCGTGCGACCGGTCTTCAGCCGCAGCGCGGTCCGGTCCGGCACGTAACCGATCTCGGCGGCGATCTTTTGCACGCGTTCGCGCGTCTCAGACGAGAGCTCCGGCGCATTGTTGAGGGCGCGCGAAATCGTCGTGATGGCAAGCCCTGTCATTTCGGCGATGGTGCGCAGCGTCGGCTTGCCCGAGCGGGGCGCACCACGCTTCGCCCGCGGTTTGGCCCGCGGCTCTAGTCCGGACAAACTTCCCTCCGTCGCAGCGCCCGGTCGTCCCTCACGGCCCCCGGCGGTTGAACCCACGCGGGCATGTGACGCTGCATGCCGCTACCTCAACAGATCGTGCAATCGATTTCAAGCCTGCCACCCGGTATTGCAATTGGGCGAAAGTTGTATGTGTCACAAAGCCTTAGGGCTCATCGATGTCTGATACGTGGTATACCAACTCGCGTGCCGTTCTCGCGCGGCAGCCGACCCCGAAAGTCTTTTCGCCGATACGCGACCACTTTGGTCGATAAAACCTCGCGACGCAGCACAGCGCCCTTTATGGTCACGTTCATGTTGCCGACGAAAGGTGCGCTTGTGAACGCACGCGAAGCGGCGCATAGGATTCTCGTACGGGCGATGATGTTTGCCCGGGCGCTTGCGGTACCGGCGATTACGCCTATCTCAAGCTTCATGTTGGCTGGCGCTTTTTGCGCCCGGTTACGGAAAGGGACGAAAGAATGATCCAGTTCGCTTCGCTCGAGCCCCGCGCCGGTATTCAAGCCAAACACGTAGTCACCTCCAAACGGTGTAGCCGAAACTGGCGAATGTGATCCCGGTCGTACGACCCCGTCACACCCCCGTCTCACAGTTCAGCTAACACCCCGGCAGCCGTGCTTCGGCGCCGTTGGAGGGTATTCCAATGCAGTATCAGACCATCACACGGCCACCCGCGACAAAGCCTATCGCCATAGAAGTCGATGGCGAGCCGCTCGGCGTCGTCGTTCCCTCGGATGAAGGCTACCGCTTCCTCGCGGTGCGCTTCTCGGCATTCCCGCTCGATGGGCGCGTGTTCACGTCGGTAGAAGAGGCGCAGACGATCATCGGCAAGACTTTGCACCAGGGCGGCAGCGCCTAGCGCTTGTCTTTTGCGGGCGCAACCGAATCACGTTCTACCAACGCGCATTCGAGCTTGGTGATCGGGTAACGGTCGCGCCGCGGATGGCGCGCTTCGAGCTGTTCGATCGCCCATTGCCCCATGGCGCGGTGCGGCAGGATCGACGTCGTGAGCCTCGGATGCAGGTGGCGCGAGATTTCCTCGTCGTCATAGCCGACCACCGAGATGTCCTCGGGAATGCGCAGGCCCGCTTCCTTCAGCGCCTCGTAGCAGCCGATCGCCATACGGTCGTTCTGGCAGAAGATCGCCGTGGGCGGACGCTTCAGCGCCAGGAGTTTTGCCGTCGCGTCGTAGCCGGCGCTCGCCGACCAGTTGCCGTCGGCGACCAGCTCGGGGTCGAACGGAATGTCGGCGGTGGCCAGCGCACGGCGATAACCCTTGAGCCGGTCCTGGGCGGCCGACATGAAAGGCTCGCCCATGATCGTGCCGATGCGGGTGTGCCCGTTGCGGATCAGATGCTCGGTCGCCGATTGGCCGCCGGCAATCTCGCTGGGCACCACCGAGGGGAAGGTGTGGTCGGCGCTGTAGCAGTTGAGCAGCACGACCGGGATGTCGAGTTCGTAGAGATAGGCCGGCGGCTCAATCTCGCGGGTGAAGATCGTCATGTAGAGAAGCGCCGACACGTCCTTGCCCGTGAGCGCCTTCAGCGTCTTGGGCTCCATCTTGGGGTCGGACTGCGTCTGCGCCACTAGAATGACGTTTCCAGCGGCCCATGCGGCCTGTCGTGCGCCCTCGATGGCGACGATGGCCTCGGGGCTGGTCGACAACTGGTCCACGGCAAAGCCGATGAGTTCGCCGGTGCCCAGCTCAACCTCGCTCGCAACGATCGGCCCCGCGCTCGATGAATAGCCGAGCGTCCGCGCCGCGGCGAACACCCGCTCCCGCATCTGCGGGGAGATCTTGATGGTGTCGTTGCGGTTGAGAACGAAGCTGACCGTGGCCTGCGAGCAGCCCGCTTCGCGCGCCACGTCGGTCATGGTGACGCGCCGCCGGGTTGCGCGCCTGGGGCGTTTCGTCGATGGGGGAGCCGTTTCGATTTTGGCGATCTCGCGGGCGCCGCACCCCGCGGCACGGGACTAATAATCATTAGTGTTTCTGGGCTGTGCGCCTGTCAAGCGCCCAATTTCTAAGCCAGATGGACCGCGATCGATTGACCGTCAATTAGTAATAAGAATAAGTTGTTCGTATCCGAACCGGAGTGCGGGTCGGATATCGAGTCTGCGGCACGTACCTCAGAAAGTCGTTTCGCGGTCTCCAAAAGTATGATTATTTGAACTGAGTGTGCACTGCCGGACCGGCACCTAGGGCGCATCAGACAGCCCAGGTTCCCACGGTGGGTACACCATCGTCAGGAGCCCGCGGAGGAGCGGGGCATATGGGAGGACTAGACATGAAGTATGCTATTTCGGCCGTCGCCATCGTGGCGGCCAGCGTCGTGCTGTCGGGTGCTGCGTTTGCACAGGACAAGCCCGAAATCGCCTTCGTGGTGAACGGCCCGTCGGACTTCTGGAAGATCACCGAAGCCGCCGTGAAGAAGGCGCAGGCGGAATTGCCCGACGTCACCTTGACCTTCAAATATCCGGAACGCGCCGACGCTGCGGTGCAGCAGCGCCTGCTCGATGACCTCGTGGCTGCCGGCGTTGACGCCGTCGCCGTGTCGGTTGTCGATCCGGCCACTTCGACCGACGCCATCAACCGCGTCGCAGCGCAGATCCCGTACTTCGCGTTCGACTCGGATGCTCCGCAGTCCAACCGCATTGCTTACTTCGGTTCGTCCAACGTCGAGCTTGGCAAGAATGCCGGCGAGCTGATGAAGGCGGCAATGGCCGGCAAGACCGGCAAGTGCATCGGCTTTGTCGGCCTGCCCGGCGCGGCCAACGCCAAGGAACGTATCGAGGGCTACAATGCGGCTGTGGCCGGCACCGGCCTCGAGCTGATCGACGTGCGCGGTGACGATATCGACCAGACCCGCGCTCGCGCCAACGTTGACGACGTGCTCGTCGCCAACCCCGACGTGAACTGCATGGTCGGTTTCTACTCCTACAACCCGCCGCGCATCTACGAAGCGCTGCGCGACGCGGGCAAGCTGGGGCAGATCACGGTCGTCGGCTTTGACGAAGACCCGATCACTCTGGGCGCCGTGAAGGAAGGCTCCTTCGCCGGTACCGTCGTCCAGCAGCCCTATGAGTGGGGCTACCAGGGCGCCAAGCTGATCGCCAACTACCTCAAGGGCGACAAGTCGGGCATCCCGGCCGATGGCATCATCATCATCCCGGGCCTGACCATCACCAAGGACAACGTCGACTCCTTCCAGGCCGACTTCCAGAAGAAGCTGGCCGGCGGCTAACAAACCGTCCAAGAATGTCCGCAGCCGGGTCACCGGCTGCGGGCTATTCTATCTGGAAGAGAGCTCTGACGCGCTGTGAACGCCACTGCAACTGCATCCACTGTTGCCGACGTTGAACCGTTCCTGAAGCTGAGCGGTCTCCGCAAATCTTATCCGGGCGTTATCGCCCTCGCCGATTTCAGCATCGACATCCGCCCCGGCGAGATCATTGGTCTCGTGGGCGAGAACGGTGCCGGCAAGTCCACCCTGATGAAGATCATGGGCGGCGTGGTGAAACCCGACCGCGGCACCATCACCATCGATGGCGTGCCGCACGATGCGCTGACCGTTGCCGGATCGATCCGCGCCGGCATCGCCTTCGTCCACCAGGAACTGAACCTGTTCGACAATCTCGACGTCGCCGCCAACGTCTATATCGGCCGTGAGCCGCGCACCGGCGGCTTCCTGCAACTGGTCGACACGGAGAAACTTCGCGCGACGGTACAGCCCTATCTCGACCGCCTCGGCGCGAACTTCTCACCCGCGACGCCGGTCAACGAACTGTCGCTCGCCCAGCAGCAGATGGTGGAAATCGCCAAGGCGCTGAGCTTCAACTCGCGCCTCGTCATCCTCGACGAGCCGACATCGAGCCTGCCGCTCGCCGAGACCGAGAAGCTGCTCGCGGTCATCCGCGGCCTCAAGGCCGAGGGCATCGCCGTCAT
This sequence comes from Devosia sp., assembly GCA_044224395.1. Lineage (GTDB taxonomy): Bacteria > Pseudomonadota > Alphaproteobacteria > Rhizobiales > Devosiaceae > Devosia_A. The sequence goes on along the minus strand of JBGAKM010000006.1, from coordinate 121,044 downwards.
TTTCATCTCGCACCGGCTCAACGAGATCGTCGAAGTCTGCGACCGCGTGGTCGTGTTGCGCGACGGTCGCATGGTCGGGACTCTCGACAAGGAGGCCATCGGTCACGACGCGATGGTCAAGCTGATGGTCGGCCGCGATCTGCGCGTTGCCTACACGCCGCCCAAGGCAGCAGCCGGCGCTGCGGTGCTCTCCGCCAGGAACGTGCGCACCAGCACCTATCCGCATCGAGAGGTGAGCCTCGATATCCGCTCGGGCGAGATACTCGGGCTCGCGGGCCTTGTCGGCGCGGGCCGCACCGAGCTGGCGCGTGTCTTCTTCGGCGTCGACTCGACGCATGGCGGCGAGATCATGCTCAAGGGCCAGCCGATCCGTCTCACAAGCTCGGCCGATGCAGTGGCCGCCGGCATTTTCCTTGTGCCCGAAGACCGCAAGGGGACCGGCCTACTGCTGGACCTGCCCATCAGCGAGAACGTGACGCTTCCGAATCTGCAGGCCTATTCGACCAACGCCATCGTTTCGAGCGGCGCCGAGACCAAGCGCGCCGAGATCAGCAAGCGCGAACTCGATATCCGCGCGCCCACGGTCGCCGTTCGCGCCGGGTCGCTGTCCGGTGGTAATCAGCAGAAGGTCGTTCTAGCCAAGTGGCTCGCGATGAAGCCCAACGTCATCATCTTCGACGAGCCGACGCGCGGCATCGACATCGGCGCCAAGTCCGAAATCTACAGGATCATGCGGCAGTTGGCCGATAGCGGCGTGGCCGTGCTGATGATCTCGTCGGACATGGAAGAAGTGATCGGCGTGTCCGATCGGGTCGCGGTCATGCATGAGGGCCACATCACGGGCATTCTGGATCGCGATCAGTTCAGCGAGGAGAACATCCTGCAGCTCGCTGTAGGCAAGCGGCTGGCAACGGCCTGAGGGGGAAACGAAAGCATGTTCAAGAAAGACCTCGGGCTGCTTGTCCTGATTCTGGTCGTCGGCGCGCTGACGGCCTGGCGGCAGCCGCTGTTCCTGTCGCCCATCAACATCGCCAATACGGCGAACCTTGTCGGCCTGTTCGGCATCTTCGCCATCGGTCAGGGCTTCGTGATCATGACGGGCGGCATCGAGCTGTCGTCGGGTTCGATGATCGCGATCCTCGGCGTGATCTTCATCGACCTCATCGCCAACAAGGGAGTGCCGTGGCCGCTCGCCGTGCTGATCGTCATCCTCATCGGCATCCTGCTGGGCCTGGTGCATGGCCTGCTCATCACCAAGATGAAGCTGCAGCCCTTCGTGGTGACGCTCTGCGGCCTATTGATCTATCGCGGCGCGGCGCGGTTCTACACGGGCGACGGTACGATGGGCTTCCCCTTCGGCGTCAACTTCCCCGACCTCGAATGGATCACCACCGGCCGCACCGATATCGTCAAGCTCATCAGTGGCGGCAGCTGGTCGAGCATCCCGATCCCGCATGCGTTCTTCGTGATGATCGTGATCGCCGTGATCATGTGGATCGTGCTCCACCGCTCGGTGTTCGGCCGCTACCTGTTTGCGGTCGGCAAGAACGAGGAAGCGGCGCGCTATTCAGGCATCCGCACGACGCAGGTGATCATCGCCGCCTACGTGATCTGCGCTGCGCTCACGGCGCTCGCCTCGATCTTCTTTGCCATGTACACGCGCTCGATCTTGCCGTCGGGCCACGGCAATTTCTACGAGCTCTACGCGATCGCGGCAGCGGTACTTGGCGGCTTCTCGCTGCGCGGCGGCGAGGGGTCGATCGTTGGCGTCGTGTTGGGCATGGTGCTGCTGCAGGTGCTGCAGAACCTCGTGAACCTGCTCGGGATCCCGTCGTCGCTCAACTTCGCGGTGATGGGCTCGGTCATCCTCATCGGCGTCCTCGCCGACCAGCAGTTCAAGATCTACCGGGAGCGGCGTGCTGTCGCCGAGGCCGCGAGGCACTCGGCATCGGCCGAAGCCAAGCCCGCGCAGTAAGAGCGGCGGACCAAAGCAAAACCCCCGCCAGCGATGGCGGGGGTTTCGCTATTCTTGAGGCTGTCGTTCGGCTTACGGAGCCGAGGAAGACATCGCCGGAACGTCAACCGACATCGCCGGCTCTTCGCTCGACAGGATCGACGAGAGCACGGACGAAACGGCCGAGCTGACCGCCGAGGAAACGGCGGACGAGGTCGGGGCTTCCGACGAGGAGAGGACCAGCGAGGACGACGGCGCGGCTGAGGACGACGGTGCGGCGCTCGAGCTCACGACGGCCGACGAGCTGGAGGGCTCGACGGGGGTGACCGGGGTCGGAGTGCCACGGTTGAAGATCCAGATCAGGCCGACGATCACGATCACGGCCACGATGATGATAATCCAGGTATTGCGGTTCATTGTTTGCTTGCCCTTGTTGGAGGAGACGAGACCGGGAGGTTTGTCTTTGTGCCTTGACGCTTTGCCGCCTCCCGTTTGTGCGGCAAGCAATTCTCATCCGTCATTGGCGGCATTCAGTTCCGCCGGAGACTTTGCTTCTTCTTCGATCGAGGTTGCGCCGCCTAGCGCATTTTCGACTTCCTCGGCAAGAGCCACCAGATCGATGGTCCCCTTGACCGGGAAGGCGCGCGCGTCGCGGCCACCGCCGTTTGCAGGTCCACCTTGACCTTGTCGCGCAAGTCCGCGCAGCAGCGCGTCGACCACTATATTGGGCGAAGTTTCGTCAGCCATTGCCGCTGACTTTAATGCCGTTGCTGTCCACTTTGATCTCGAGGGACGGCTGCTGGGACTGCTGGTAGAGCATGTATCCGCCCAATGCGACGACGATGATCGCCAGAACCCCGATCAATGCATAAAGCCCGTTTCTACTCATACTGAAGCCCGAAAAGTCGATACATTTCGGTCAGCAACGCAGCCGACCGAAAAAGGTTCAATTCTCTGCAAAGCCGCGGAGGACCGCGAGAAAGCGGCTGAGGCCATCGGCGAGCGCCCCGGAATTATCGACGCGGACGGCATCGGGAAGGGGGGCGCTCACTTCGCGGGCCAGTCGGGCTTCGATCTCGCCGGCGCTCTCCCGCCCGCGACCTGCGAGCCGTGCAGCGCGAACCGCTGGCGCGGCCTCGATTAGCACGGCTGCAGTGCCCGGAAACTTCCCCCGCGCCGCCGCGACCATCGCCCGTGAACCGTTCATTACGACGACGCGCCCCGCGTCGATGTCGCCGACAATGTGGGCCGGAAGGCCGTAGCGGAGGCCGTGCGCCTCCCAACTCAGCGCATAGGCGCCATTCGCCTCCTGCAGGGCAAATTCTGTGGGTGTCACGCTGTCGTGATCCTCGACCGCGGTCACCGCCTCGCGCGTCACGACCCGGCGCGGGAAGACGAAACGGGCGTCTCCCGCCAGCACCTCGCGCGCGCCGTTGATGAGCGTATCCTTGCCCGCGCCGGACGGGCCGACGACCAGGACAAGCATCAGCTGACCCGCTGACCCTGGCGCCACACGCCCTTGATGACGGGCATATCGTCGTGGAGCCGCACCCGCACGAGGTCGGCGCGCTTGCCGGTCGCGATCTCCCCGCGATCGTTCAGGTGGGCGGCTTTGGCCGGATTGGTGGAGACCGTACGGATCGCGTCGGGCAGCGTCACGTTCTCGGCGAGCCCGGGAAGGCGGAACGCCGCAAGCAGCAGTGCACCCGGCACGTAGTCGGAGCTCAGAACATCGAGCCAGCCGCGACGGGCGAGATCGGTCGCGGCGACATTGCCGGAGTGAGAACCGCCGCGAACGACGTTTGGTGCACCCATCAGGACCGCGAGACCGTGCTTGTGCGATGCCTCGGCCGCTTCGAGCGTCGTTGGGAACTCCGCGATATCGACGCCATCGTTCAGCGACTCGTCCACCTGCTCGATGGTGGCGTCGTCGTGGCTGGCGAAGGCGAGCCCGACTTCGTGCCCCCGTTTGAGGATCGCCGCGCGGTTCTTGGCCGAATAGGTCGCGCCCTCGGCCTGACGGTCGGCGATGAACTTGTCCATCTGCGCGTCGTTGAGCGACAGCTTGGTTTTGTAGTACTGGATGTAGCCATCGAGCACGCGATACTGCCGCTGGCCGGGCGAGTGATCCATCAGTGACGCGAGCTTGACGAGGGGGAGCGTGCAGAAGCGCTCGAACACTTCGGCCGCGTCGAATGCCGGCAATTCGCAACGCAGGTGGATCAGGTGATCGGCACGCAGCCGACCGTCGGCGACGCCGGTTGCGATCGCATCGACCATCACCTGCACGTGCTGCGCCATGCCGGGCATCTCGGGGTCCTCGCCAATGCGGACCGCGTCGAACACGGTGGTAATGCCGGAGCCCGCGATCTGCACATCGTGCGACTGCAGGGCACCGAGCGTGTTCCAGTAAACGCCGGGGCGCGGGCGGTAGTGGTTCTCGAGCTGGTCGGTGTGAAGCTCGACAAGGCCCGGGATCAGATAGTCGCCCCCGAAGTCTTCGCCGATCTGCGAGGAGCCGGAGGTAATGTCGGTGATAAGGCCGTTCTCGACGCGCACGCTGCCGGTCACGATCTCGTCGCTGAGGACGATCGTTGCATTGCGGAAGACGGTCTCCATCACGCGCCTCTCAACACATAGTCGGGGTCGAGCCGCTCGAATGCGGCACCGGGCTCTGCCTCTTCGAAAACCACCAGCCGGTCAAGCAGAACCGGCCTCGCGAGCGCCTCCGCGAACCAGTCGGTGGCGCGCGCAACGATCGACGCGCGCAGTTCCTCGGGCAAACGGTCGGTCAGCGTCATGTGGAACAGGAACTGATCGAGCACATAGGGGTAGCCGAATTGGTGCAGCAGCTCGACCTGGCGCGGCGTCAGCGGGGCCTTGAGACGGCGCGCGATCTCGCTCTCGGAGAGCGGCGCGCGGAACGGTTCGAAGGTATCGACAGTCGCAGCGGCGAGATCGGTGAGAGCCTGCGGTTGCGGAGCGGTGGTGAGCGCGAGGAAGCCGTCGAGCAGGCGCGGCGCGAGACTGTCGAGCATCACGGGTGCCGACTCGTCGGCGAACGCCTCGAGTGCGGCATCCATTTCGGCGAAATCGAGCGCGAGGCTCATCGGTGCCTTGATGGTGGCGTGGAAGCCATAGCGGCGGGCCGACACAGTGAGCGCCTCGAGGTCGGGCTGCGCTAGCCACGCCTGGGCGCGCTGCCACAACACAGAGTCGCGCGCCGGGGCAAAGTAGATCGCGTAACGGGCCGTCATTGGAGGGGCTCGGATGAAGGAAAGGACTGGCTAGAGGCGCCCGATGACGGCATTGTGACACATCCACGCGTGCTGGGCTCAATGGATCGCAAACTTCTCGAAGACCTTTATCGCACCGCGGTCGCCGCCGCCGATCCGGGGCGCGCCATCGCTGCCAACCTGCCGTCCAAACCCAAGGGCAAGACCATCGTTGTCGGTGCCGGCAAGGCATCGGCGCAGATGGCGCGCGCGTTCGAAGAGGCGTGGGGCGAGCCGGTCGATGGGCTCGTGGTGACGCGGTACGGTCATGCCGTCCCGACCGCTCACATCGAGATTGTCGAAGCGAGCCATCCCGTCCCCGACGAGGCGGGCTACCTCGCGGCGCGGCGTGTGATGGCCAAGGTGCATGGGCTGAGCCACGACGATCTCGTGGTGGCGCTGATCTCGGGCGGCGGGTCGGCGCTGCTGCCTGCTCCGGGACCGGGGCTGACGTTCGAGGACGAGCAGGCCGTCACCCGCGCCTTGCTGTCGTCCGGCATGCCGATCACCGTGATGAACATGATCCGCAACGAGGTGAGCGCGATCAAGGGCGGGCGGCTTGCAGCGCTCGCCGCTCCGGCGCGCATGGCGACGTTGATCGTCTCCGATGTTGCGGGCGATAATCCGGCAATGGTGGCGTCGGGACCCACCGTGCCGATGTCGGCATCGCGTGCCGAAGTGCGCCATCTCATCGCGCTGCACGGTCTCGAACTGCCACCGAGCGTGACGGCGCTGCTCGCGTCGCACGACAACGAAGCACCGCGGCCCGACGATCCGCGCTTTGCCGGCAACAGCGTGCACATCGTTGCCTCGGCCGCGCTATCGCTCGACGCGGCCGCAGAGCACGCGCGAGCGCAGGGCATCGAGGCGCATATTCTGTCCGATGCGATCGAAGGGGAATCGCGGGACGTGGCGACCGTGATGGCGGCGCTGGCGCGCGAAGTGGCACTGCGCAATCGCCCCTTCAGCCGGCCCTGCGTGCTGCTCTCGGGCGGCGAGACCACCGTGACCGTGCGCGGCAAGGGCAAGGGCGGGCGCAATGCGGAGTTCCTGCTGGCCTTCGCGCTCGCGATCGAGGGGATCGACGGGATCTCGGCGATCGCGGCCGACACCGATGGCATCGATGGCTCGGAGGACAACGCGGGCGCGTTTGCCGATGGCACGTCAGCGATGCGTATGCGCGCCGCCGGCATCGACCCGCGCGCGGCGCTCGCCAACAACGATGCGTGGACGGCGTTCCATACTGTCGGCGATCTGCTGGTGACGGGACCGACCGGCACCAACGTCAACGACTTCCGTGCAATCGTGGTGAGGTGAGCTTGTGGCCAAGGCAGTGGGCATTGGCGGCGTGTTCTTCCGCGCGGCGGACACGGACGCGCTCGCCAAATGGTACGAGACGCATCTGGGCGTCACCGGCTTCTGGCAGCAGGAGGCGGGAATGACGGTGTTCGCGCCGTTCAAGCAGGCGACGGACTATTTCCCCGCCGGCAAGCAGTGGATGATCAACTTCCGCGTCGACGACATCGATGCGCTCATCGCGCAGCTGAAGGCGGCAGGGATCGCGGTCGAGACGCGTGCGGAGTGGGACACGCCCGAGACCGGACGCTTTGCGCGGATCAGCGACCCCGAGGGCAACCAGATCGAGTTGTGGCAGCCGGCGGCGGAGTGAGTTCCGTGTGAGTTGCCCACCCCTCATCCGCCCTTCGGGCACCCCCGCTTTCGCGGGGGCAGGCTCTTCTCCCACAAGGGGAGAAGGCCACCCCACAGACATCGCGGTTCCATGGCCTTCTCCCTTGACGGAGAAGGTGGCGAAGCCGGATGAGGGTGGGGCCGTTTGCTTTAGCGATGCTTCCGCTTCATGTCCGGCAGGAAGATCGTGAGGAGGCCGAGCAAAGGCAGATAGCTCGTGACCTGGAACACGAAGTCGATGCCGCGTACGTCGGCCAGCGCACCGAGTGCAGCGGCCGCGATGCCGCCGCTGCCGAAGGCGAAGCCGAAGAAGATGCCGGCGATCATGCCGACCCGTCCCGGCATCAGCTCCTGTGCGAACACGACGATGGCCGAGAACGCCGACGAGAAGATGATGCCGATGATGATCGAAAGGATGATCGTCCAGGTGTAGTCGGCATAGGGCAGCGCGAGCGTGAACGGCACGACACCGAGGATCGAGAACCAGATCACGAACTTTGCGCCCCAGCGGTCACCGATCGGGCCGCCGATGAAGACGCCGACCGCCGATGCGCCGAGGAACAGGAACAGCAGCACCTGGCTGGTCTGCACGTCCACCGCGAACTTATGGATCAGGTAGAACGTGTAGTAGCTCGAGACACCCGCCATGTAGATGTTCTTGGTGAAGGTCAGCGTCGTCAGCACGAGCAAAGCGATCAGCGTCGTGCGCCTGTCGAAGGGCAACGCGGTGCTGACTGGCGGACGGCTCGCGGCCTGGCGGCGATGCTCGGCGTACCAGCGGCCGACCCAGCTGAGGATGATCACGCCGACAAAGGCCAGAACCGCAAACCAGGCGACCGAGCTCTGGCCGCGTGGCAGCACGACGAAGGCGGCGAGCAGCGGCCCGATGGCGGAGCCGACATTGCCGCCGACCTGGAAGGTCGACTGCGCGAAGCCGTGACGGCCACCGGAGGCCAGCCGCGCCACGCGCGAACTCTCGGGATGGAACACGGCCGAGCCGAAGCCGATGAGGGCCGAGCCGAGCAGCAGCAGCCAGTAGGTCTGCGCGAAGCCGAGGACGATGAGGCCAACGATCGTCGAGCCCATGCCGGCCGCGATCGAATAGGGCAGGGGACGCTTATCCGTGTAGATGCCGATCACCGGCTGCAGCAGCGACGCCGTCACTTGGAAGGTGAACGACAGCAGGCCGATCTGCACGAAATCGAGGCCATAGCTGTCTTTGAGGATCGGATAGATCGCCGACAGCAGCGACTGCATGATGTCGTTGATCAGGTGGCAGGCGGAGACGGCGAAAATGACGGCGAAAGCGGTCTTCTGCGCGGGAGCCGCGGCGGGGAAGGTGGTCGATGTCACGGGTAGCAGTCCTGAAGGTGCGGCCAAGCGGCGCCGCATGCCCCTCTTACGCCTGCCGATCCGCTCTGCCGAGTCCCAAGATGGCAAGTTTCGTCCATTGACCGGTGACATCGGGAGCGGCAGGTTCGCGCCACCATGAGCAGCCCGCACTCGCAAGACATCCGCGCCCTCTGGGGCCTCGATTACTCCAAACTCATCGTCAATCACGGCTCCTACGGCGCAACACCGCTCGAGGTGCTGGCCGCGCAGGACGAATGGCGACGGCGGCTCGAGGCCGGGCCGACCATCTTTTTCGGCACGGAGTTCCCGTGCGCGCTGCGGACCGCTGCGAGGAAAGTCGCGGCGGCCATCGGGGCGCGCGGCGAAGACCTCGTGCTGCTCGACAACGCGACCGCCGGCTGCAACGCGGTGCTGAACTCGATCCGCTTCGAGCCGGGCGACGAAATCCTTGTCAATACGCAGACCTATGGCGCTGTGCTGAAGACGGCGCGTCACATCGCGTCGCGGACGGGCGCCAGGCTCGTGACGGTCGACCTGCCGTTCCCGCATGCGACCAAGCAGGGACTGATCGACGCGATCGCAAATGGACTGACGTCCAAGACTCGCCTTGTGATCCTCGATCACATCGTCTCGGTCTCCGCCATGGTGCTGCCGATCGCCGAGATGGTGGTTGCCTGCCGTGCGACGGACGCAGCGGTGCTCGTCGATGGCTCGCACGCGCCGGGGCAGATCCCGCTCGATGTGCCTGCTCTCGGCGCGGACTACTATGTCGGCAATGGCCACAAATGGTGGATGGGCGCTAAGGGCGGCGCGTTTCTCTGGGCGGCCCCACAGGTACAGGCCGATCTGCACCCCACCATCATCTCGCACGGCTATGGCGCTGGGTTCGTCGCGGAGTTCGACTGGACCGGGACGCGCGACTGGAGCGCCGCTCTGGTGATCCCCGATGCAATCGACTTTCACGAGAGGCTGGGCGGTCTCGCTTTGATGGACGCCAATCGGGCGCTGGCGCGCGCGTCTGCCGAAAAGCTCGCCGCGCGACTGGGGACAGGCCTTGCCAATTCGGCTGAACTCGAGGGTTCGATGTCGGTCGTGGAGTTGCCGTGGTCCGGGCCGGCCACGGACGAGCGGGCCGTCGCCATCAAGCAGATGTTCTACGAACTCGGCTGCGATGGGCAGGTGGTGACCTTTGCGGGCAAGTTCTGGATACGGCTGTCGGCTCAGGCCTACAACCTCCCCGAGGACTACGACCAACTCGGCGATCTTATCGACATGGTGAGTCAGCGGCCGCTGCCTTGATCGTTTCGCGATGCGCTGGCAACGTACGGGCGAGGAGACTTCGACATGTACGCTAATATGATCGGCTCGGCCCATCCGCTTGCTTCCAAGGAGATGCAGATCGTCGCCGTGCCCGAGGACGAACGCGTCTGGGTGCCGCAGGCAGAGGGCGTGTGGTTCCGGCCGCTGCTGCTCAACACAGTGCAGGGCCAGTGGTGCAATCTGTTGCGCGTGCGTAAGGCCGGCGTGCTCAGCCGTCACCTGCATCCGGCGCCGGTGCATGGCTATGTGATCAAGGGGCGCTGGTACTATCTTGAGCACGATTGGGTGGCCGAGACGGGATCGTATGTGTTCGAGCCGCCGGGCGAAATCCACACGCTGACCGTGCCCGAGGACTGCGAAGAGATGATCACCTTCTTTAACATCTCGACCTGCATGGTTTACCTCGACAAGGACAACAAGCAGATCGGCTTCGAGGACGTCTTCACCAAGATCGACATGTGCAGGAAGCACTACACCGCCGTGGGGCTTGGCGCTGACTACGTGGACCAGTTCATCAGATGAGTTGGGCGACTGAGTTCTATCAGGGCAAAACTGTCGTCGTGGTGGGCGGCAGCTCCGGGATCGGTCTTGGCATTGCGACGGCATTTCGCGACGCAGGCGCGACGGTGGTGGCGACGGGTGCGACCGACGCCGAGGTCGAGGCTGCCCGGGCGACGTCTGGGATAGCGTTCCACACACTCAACGTACGCGATCCCGAAATCATCAACGCGATGGCCGCCAACTTCGGGCCTGTAGCGGCGCTCGTCGACTGTGCGGGTGTCAATCTGCGCGCGGCCGAGTTCACCGAGGAGGGCTTCACCGCCGCCCTCGACATCAACCTGACCGGTGCAATGCGCCTTGCGACGGCGTTTCGTCCCAAGCTCAAGGGCGGGGCGATGCTCGCGATCGGCTCAATGTTCTCGTTCTTCGGCGCGCCGCACGCACCCGCCTATGCTGCCAGCAAGGCGGGCGTTGTGGGCCTCGTCAAATCGCTGGCCGTTGCGTTCGCGCCCGAGGGCATTCGCGTCAACGCGCTGGCGCCGGGCTGGATCGAAACCGCGATGACGGCCGTGCCGCGGGCCAATCCGGCGCGCTTTTCCGAACTCAGTGCCCGCATCCCGATCGGTCGCTGGGGCACGCCTGCCGACATTGCGCCGGCCGCACTGTTCCTCTGCTCACCGCTCGCCGGATACATCACCGGCGCGGTGCTCCCAATCGACGGAGGTTACCTTGTCGCTTGAGTCACCGTCGATCCATCCCGAGGCGCATCTCGTTCACCGCATCGGCTGGCTGCGCGCAGCAGTACTCGGCGCCAATGACGGCATCGTCTCGGTCGCGTCGATCCTTGTCGGCGTCGCGAGCTCGGGCGTTGAGCATCATGCGGTAATTGTCTCGGGGCTTGCCGGGCTTGTCGCCGGTGCAATGTCGATGGCAGCGGGCGAGTATGTGTCGGTTTCGTCGCAGTCGGATACCGAGCGCGCCGACCTCGCACGCGAGAGCCGCGAGCTCGAAACCCACTGGGACGACGAACTCGAAGAGCTCTCGACCATCTACGAGCGGCGCGGGCTCGATCCGCAGACGGCACACGCCGTCGCCCGCCAGCTGATGGAAAAGGACGCGCTGGGCGCGCATGCGCGGGACGAACTCGGCATCACCGAAGTGTCGAGCGCCAACCCGATCCAGGCCGCCCTGACGTCGGCGGCGACCTTCACCATCGGCGCGGCGCCGCCGCTGGTCGCAGCCTGGCTCGTGACCGGACCGGCCACTGTGTGGGCCGTCACCATCGTTACGCTGATCGTGCTGGCAATCCTGGGCGCTCTCGGCGCGCAGACCGGTGGCGCCCCGCTGCTGCGCGGGACGCTCCGGGTGCTCATCTGGGGCGCCCTCGCCATGGCGTTCACCGCGGCGGTGGGCGCCCTCTTCGGGACGGTCGTCGGTTAGTTGCCGGCGTCCGTCAGCAGCTTGAGGTCCGCTGCGTCGAGGGTCAGGCGTGCGCCGCGGATCAGGCTCTCGAGCTGCTCGACCGACGTTGCGGACGCAATCGGCGCCGCGACGGCCGGCTGAGCCGCAACCCAGGCCAGTGCGATCTCGGACTGGGCAGCGCCGGTGCGGCTGCTGACCTCGTCGAGGGCCGCGAGAATCTTGAGGCCGCGCTCGTTGAGATACTTGCTCACGACGCCACCGCCACGCGGGCTCTTGGACGCGTCCTCCTTCGTGCGGTACTTGCCCGACAGGAAGCCCGAGGCGAGCCCGTAATAGTGGATGCCGCTGATCTCCTCGCGCACGCAGATTTCCTGCACGGCGCCCTCGAACTTGTCGCGGGTGTAGAGATTGAACTCGTTCTGGATGGTCTCGTAGCGCGCGATCCCATCGCGCTTGCTGATCGCCAGGGCTTCGCTCAGCAGCGCCTCGTCGTGGTTCGAGGTGCCGATCCAGCGCACCTTGCCGGCCTTGATCAGGCTGTCATGTGCTTTGAGGGTTTCTTCCTGCGGCGTGCGCGGATCGGGCCAGTGGCTCTGGTAAAGATCGATGTAGTCGGTCTGGAGCCGCTTCAGCGACGCCTCGACTGCCTCGACGATCCATTTGGCGCTGAGGTCGCGGTGACCCTGGCCCATGTCGGAACCGACCTTGGTGAACACGTGCACCTTGTCGCGGTTGCCGCGCGCCTTGATCCAGCGACCGATGACCTTCTCGCTCTCGCTGTCGTTGCCGGGGACCCAGCGCGAATAGACGTCGGCGGTGTCGATGGCGGTGAAGCCTTCGGCCAGCATGGCGTCGAAGATCGCGAACGAGGCCGCTTCATCGGCGGTCCAGCCGACCACGTTGGTGCCCAGAACGAGGGGGTCGATGAAAAGTTCGGTGCGTCCGAGGCGCCGCTTGGTCATGTCAGTCTCCGATAAAGGGGCAGGTCAGGGCTTGGGCTGGATAAGGTCCCATTTGTTGCCGAATGGGTCCTGGAACACGGCGACGCTGCCATAGGCTTCGTAACGCGGTGCTTCGAGGAAGGTGACACCCGCAGCGACGAGCCGAGCATGGTCGTGCGCAAAGTCGTCGGTCTCGAGAAAGAAGCCGACGCGTCCGCCCAGCTGATTGCCGAGCGCCGCCTGCTGCCCCTCGCCATCCGCTTTCGCCAGGAGCAGGCGCGCGCCGCCTGTCCCGGTGACCACCACCCAGCGTTTGTCGCCGCCAAGGGAGGTGTCTTCGGCCAGCGTGAGGCCCAGAACGTCGCGGTAAAAGGCGATCCCGCGCTCGTAGCTGTCCACAAGCAGGGCCACCGTCGCGATCTTCAGCGTCATGCGCAAACCTTTTCCGTCAGACAATTGACCAATTGGTCAAATGCCGCAGACATTTAGCATATCCGGTTTTGCGGCGGGGCGGCCCGCAGAGGCAAAAAACCGTGAAATGTCACGGGCATCGGGGGTGATTATTCCCGTTGCGTGACAATCAGAAAAACGCTTTGTTGCGCCCCAGGCTCGGGGTGGACAATGCCCGGAGCGCTATAATCTTCGGGAGAAACACCATCATGAAATTGATGAAAACCCTGCTGACGGCAGCGACCCTGGTCGCTCTGCTGGGCGGCAGTGCCTATGCCAAGCAGCTCGTCTACTGCTCGGAAGGCTCGCCGGAAGGCTTCGACCCCGCGCTGTGGTCGGCCGGTACGACGTTCGACGCCTCTTCGCGCGCTGTTTACAGCCGCCTCGTCGACTTCGAGCTCGGCGGTTCAGAGATCGTCCCGTCGCTGGCCGAGAGCTGGGATATTTCGCCTGACGGCACCCAGATCACGTTCCACCTCCGCAAGGACGTGAAGTGGCAGACCACCGCCTATTTCACGCCGACCCGTGGCTTCAACGCCGATGACGTCGTCTGGTCGTTCCAGCGCCAGGCCGACCCCGCGTCCAAGTGGGCGACCTATGTCGATGGCGCGTCGTACCAGTACTTCGACTCGACCGGCTTCAAGGCCGCGTTCAAGTCGGTCGAGAAGGTCGACGACTACACCGTCAAGTTCACCTTCAACTCGGCTGACTCGACCGTGTTCGTGAACTTCCCGATGGACTTCCTGTCGATCGGTTCGGCCGAATACGCCGCCCAGCTCGAAGCGTCCGGCAACATGGGCCAGTTCAACACGATGCCGGTCGGCACCGGCCCGTTCCAGTACGTCGACTACCAGACCGATACGGTCATCCGTTACAAGGCGAACCCGGACTATTGGAAGGGCAAGGAAAAGATCGACGATCTGATCTTCGCCATCACCAAGGAACCTGCCGCCGCTCAGGAAGCCCTCAAGGCCGGCCAGTGCGACGTGATCCCGTACCCGATCCCGGGCGACGTGGAGACTCTCGCCGCCGATCCGAACCTGGTCGTCTCGCAGACGCCGGGCGAGAACGTGGGCTTCATCGCCTACAACACTCAGCAGGCTCCGTTCGACAACCCGATGGTCCGCAAGGCCCTCAACATGGCTGTCAACAAGCAGGCCATCCTCGAAGGCGTGTATTCGGGCAAGGCGCAGCTCGCCATCAACCCGCTCCCGGCGTCCTCGTGGGCCTCGGATCCGTCGAACACCATCGGCACCTATGATCCGGAAGCTGCCAAGAAGATGCTGGCCGACGCCGGCGTGTCGAACCTCAGCATGAAGCTGTGGTGGATGCCCGTCGCCCGTCCGTACAATCCGAACGGCAAGCGTATGGGTGAACTGCTGCAGGCCGACTGGGCCGCTATCGGCGTCAACGTCGAGCTGATCTCGATGGATTGGCCGGTTTACCTCGAGCAGTCCTCCAAGGTTGATCGCGACGGCGCCGTCATGATCGGTTGGGGTGCGGACAACGCCGACCCGGACAACTTCCTGGGCGTGCTGCTCTCCTGTGCCGCGGTCGGTTCGAACAACCGCGCCCAGTGGTGCAACAAGGACTATGACGCCGAGATCCAGGCGGCCAAGGCTACCTTCGATCAGGCCGAGCGTGCCAAGCACTACTTCGCCGCCGAGAAGATCTTCGCGGATCAGGCTCCGTGGCTGCTGCTCGCGCACTCGAACCAGTACCTTGCGCACTCCAAGCGCGTCCTGAACTTCAAGCAGGACCCGCTGGGCTTCCACCGCTTCGACGGCGTCGACGTCGCCGAGTAAGTCAGTTGCAGGGGGCGCCAGCGCGGCGCCCCCTGTCCTTTCCGGTCTCCCGGTATTTGCCCTGAGGGGATCCGTGGATAGTCTTGCCTAGACCGGGTTAGAGTTCTGCCGCCCGTGCTGTCGGGCCGGCTTTCGGGGCCAGCATGCTACGATTTCTGATCAAGAGGCTCGCGCTTCTCATTCCGACATTCATCGGCGTGACGATCGTCGCCTTCTTCTTCATCCGCATCCTGCCGGGCGATCCGGTACAGGTTCTGGCGGGCGAACGCGGGGTGAGCCCGGAGCGCCATACGCAGGTTCTCCACCAGCTCGGCTTCGACTTGCCGCTCTGGCAGCAATACTTCAACTATCTCGGCGACATCCTGCGCGGCGACTTCGGCACCTCCTTCGCCAGCAAGCGGCCCGTCGCCTACGAGTTCTTCTCGCGCTTCCCCGCCACCGTCGAGTTGTCGCTCTGCGCCATCCTGCTTGCGACCATCATTGGTGTTCCCGCCGGCATCGCCGCCGCTGTCCATCGCGGCAAGTGGAATGATCAAGTCATCATGGGCACCGCCCTTGTCGGCTACTCGATGCCGATCTTCTGGTGGGGGCTGCTGCTGATCATCCTGTTCTCGGGAACGCTGCACTGGACCCCGGTGTCGGGCCGCATCGCGCTCAGTTACTTCTTCCAGCCAGTGACCGGCTTCATGCTGATCGACAGCCTGCTGTCGGGTCAGAAGGGCGCCTTCCAGTCGGCGCTGCACTATCTCATCCTGCCCACGGTCGTGCTGGCGACGATCCCGCTCGCGGTGATCGCGCGCCAAACCCGTTCCGCCATGCTCGAAGTGCTCGGCGAGGACTATGTGCGCACGGCGCGCGCCAAGGGTCTCTCCAGCTATCGCGTGGTGGCGCTCCATGCGCTGCGCAACGCGTTGATCCCGGTGGTGACGACCATCGGCCTCCAGATAGGTGTCCTGCTTGCCGGCGCCATTCTCACCGAGACGGTGTTCTCCTGGCCGGGCATCGGCAAATGGATGATCGAGTCGGTGAACAAGCGCGACTACTTCGTCGTGCAGAGCGGTCTGCTGCTCATTGCTCTCATCATCATGACGGTCAATTTGATCGTCGATCTCCTCTATGCGGTGATCAATCCGCGCATCAGGCATCAGTGAGGGCGCGATGACCGAAATCACCTCGCCATCTCCCGTACCTGCACCTGTCGCGGCGCCCCGCCTCGCCGGCCTCCGTGAAATCTGGTTCTACTTCTCTCAGAGTCGAGGCGCCGTCGTCGGCCTTGTCGTCTTCATCCTGCTGGTCCTGATCGCGCTGCTCGCGCCGTGGATCGCGCCGCACGATCCGATCTTCCAGTACCGCGAAGCCTTTCTGAAGCCACCGATCTGGCAGGAGGGCTCCGACCCGCGCTTCATCTTCGGCACCGATGCAATCGGCCGCGATATCCTCAGCCGCCTCATGCACGGGGCGCGCTATTCGCTGCTGATCGGCGCGGTGGTCGTTGCAATCGCACTTACCGGCGGCATCATCCTGGGACTGCTCGCCGGCTACTTCCGCGGCTGGGTCGACACCGTGATCATGCGCGTCATGGACATCATCCTCGCCTTTCCCTCGCTGCTTCTGGCCCTGGTGATGGTGACGGTGATCGGGCCGGGCCTCTTCAACGCCATGCTCGCCATCGCGCTCGTGCTGCAGCCGCATTTCGCACGCCTCACGCGCGCCGCGGTCATCTCCGAGACCAGCCGCGAATATGTGACCTCGGCCAAGCTCGCTGGCGCCGGGCATTTCCGCCTGATGTTCTCGACGATCCTCCCCAACTGTCTCGCCCCGCTCATCGTGCAGGCGACGCTCAGCTTTTCGAGCGCCATCCTCGACGCCGCCGCCCTCGGCTTCCTCGGTCTCGGGGCGCAGCCGCCGATCCCGGAATGGGGTACGATGCTCGCCGATAGCCGCGAGTTCATCACGCGCGCCTGGTGGGTCATCACCATCCCCGGCATCGCGATCCTGATCACGGTGCTCGCCATCAACCTCATCGGCGACGGGCTGCGCGACGCGCTCGATCCCAAGCTGAAGAGATCGTGATCCGCCATGCCTTTGCTTGAAATCAAGAACCTCACCGTCTCGTTCGATACGTCGGTCGGCCTGTTCAAGGCGGTCGAGGGGATCGACCTTGCAGTGGACTCGCGCGAAGTGCTCGCCATTGTCGGCGAGTCCGGGTCGGGCAAGTCGGTCGAGATGCTGGCGCTCATGGGGCTGCTGCCCAAGACCGCGACGGTCACGGCCGATCGCATGATGTTCGACGGCAAGGACCTGCTCAACATTTCGCGCAACGACCGGCGCAAGATCATCGGCAAGGATATTGCCATGATCTTCCAGGAGCCCATTGCCTCGCTCAATCCGTGCTTCACCATCGGCTTCCAGCTCGAGGAGACGCTGCGGTTCCATCTGGGCCTCGACAAGCGTGCGCGACGCGCCAAGGCGGTCGACCTGCTGGAGCAGGTAGGGATCACCGACGGAGCGGACCGGCTTGGCGCCTTCCCGCATCAGATGTCGGGCGGCCAGTGCCAGCGCGTGATGATCGCCATGGCGATTGCCTGTAATCCCAAGCTGCTGATTGCGGACGAGCCGACCACGGCGCTCGACGTGACCATCCAGAAACAGATTCTAGATTTGCTGGTGCGGCTGCAGGCCGAGCACGGCATGGCGCTGATCATGATCACCCACAATATCGGCGTCGTCGCCGAAACCGCGGACCGCGTCATCGTGCAGTATCGCGGGCACAAGATGGAAGAGTCGGACGTGCTGACCCTCTTTACCGAACCGAAGTCGGCCTACACCCGCGCGCTGCTCTCGGCGCTGCCGGAGAATGCGACGGGCGATCGTCTGCCGACTGTCGGCGATTTCACGCGCGAGGCGGCCGCCACATGAGTGTCCCCGTCCTCGAAACGCGTCATATCGTACGCGACTACCATGTCGGTGGCGGCATCTTTGGCCGCGCGCGCACTATCCACGCCGTCAAGGATGCCAATCTCAAGGTCGAGAAGGGCAAAACCCTGGCGATCGTCGGCGAGTCCGGTTCAGGCAAATCGACGCTGGCGCGCATTTTGACGCTGGTCGATGCACCGACAGCCGGTGATCTCTTCATCGAAGGCGAGAAGATCGACATCAGGCGCCAGGGCGTCAGCAAGCAGCTGCGCCGAAAGGTGCAGATGGTGTTCCAGAACCCATATGGATCGTTGAACCCGCGCCAGAAGATCGGCGACGTGCTGGCCGAGCCGCTGGCCATCAACACCGATATGCCGGCGAGCGAACGCGCCGACCGCGCCATGACCATGCTGCGCAAGGTCGGGCTCGGGCCCGAGCACTTCAACCGCTACCCGCACATGTTCTCGGGCGGCCAGCGTCAGCGCATTGCCATTGCCCGGGCATTGATGCTCAACCCGTCGCTGCTGGTGCTGGACGAACCCGTGTCGGCGCTCGACTTGTCCGTACAGGCGCAAATCCTCAATCTGCTGGCGGACCTGCAGGACGAGTTCCAACTGACTTACGTCTTCATCAGTCACGACCTCAGCGTCGTGCGCTACATCGCCGACGAGGTGATGGTGATGTACCTGGGTGATGTCGTGGAGCAGGGGAGCCGCGAGGCCGTGTTCTCCAATCCGCAGCACGCCTACACAAGGGCGCTGTTCGCCGCGACGCCGCGCGCCGACGTCGACAGCATCAAGGCGCGTCTTGCCAAGCGCGAGGCAGAACTAACCTCATAGTAGAGGCTTACTAGCCGGTCAGCTGCCGGGCGGCGCAAGCTGTTGTATCTGCAGAGAATTCTGCCATTAGCCGGGTATTAAGCCCGGCTGTTTACCATGCCTCTCTCGCAGGGAGGACTTGGTTGGGCGTCGAAACTACTGATCGCGATCGCGGCACCATCGCCGCCGCGTCATCGCCGACCCCAGCCGAACGCTTCCAGCCCTTCGGCAAGAGACCGCTTCGCACCTTCGCGTTGACGATCGGCCTCCCCGCATTCCTGCTGTACGTCAGCAGCGCCGTGCTCGTCCTGATGGCGCTCATCATGATGGCGCGCGAGATGGACCGGCTCGAAGAACAGCGCGGCGTAACCGCAATGGCCGCGGCCCTCGAAGCCTTCCTCAACGGACTGAGCGATGCCGTCGCCGACGAGGGCACATGGAACGAGGCGCACCTCAACGTCGTGATCCATCCCGATCCCGCCTGGATGGATTCCACCTGGGGCGCGACGGCCCGGCTGGGGGCGGCTTACGACGACGTGATGGTCACCGACCAGACCGGCAGGATCGTCTTCGGCGAGAACAATCTCGGCCCGATCACCGGCGACATCGCGATGCGCTACCCGGCCGCGGCGAGCATGCTCAAGGAACTGGATCAGGCGATCCTTTCGACCGGCGACGCGGCTGTGGTCGCACACTTCGCCGTGTCCGACACGCGCTCCACGGCGGGTCTGGCCGCGGTGTCGATCCACAAGAGCTCGGCGGGTGAAGCGAGCGTGCCGCGCCAGCAGCGCCGCATCCTGTGGATTGCCAAGCAAGTAGAGGCGGCGGCGCTGCAGGACATGGCACTGCACTATCAGCTGCCGCTTGCCCAGATGGTGACGCAGGTGCCTCTGGGCGACTCCTCGATCGCAATCAAAGATGGCGACGGCAACAGTGTTGGCACGGTGGCATGGACGCCCGACAAACCCGGCGACATTGCGTTCCGCAATGCGTCGGTCACCGTGTCGTTCATTTTCTTCGGCATCGGCGTGATGCTGGTCGTGGGCCTAGGCGCTATCCGTCGCGCCATGGTGGCGAGCGTGCGCAGGATCGAGGCGGCGCTTGCCGAGCGAGCGCGCGTCGCCGACGTCGCCGTGGCGCAGGCCGCAGAGGCGGCCGTACGCGAACCGGGACGCGAAGCCAGATACAGCGTGATCGACGGCGTCAGCGCGACGATGTTTGCGCTCGTTTACCAGCCGATCTTCGACCTTCGGTCCGAAACCATGATCGGCGTCGAAACCCTGCTGCGTTGGACCAAGCTCGACAAAGAAGAGCTGACGCAGGAAGAACTGACACCGCTCGAATGCGCCGCGATGCTGGATCGCGCTGGCATCATGGCGCTTCGTCATGCCGCGAGCGAGGTTGGACCGCTGCTCGGTACGACGCTGTCGCTAGCCGTCACGCCCGAGCAGATCCAGAACGGCGTTTTTGCCGAGAAGGTGGCGGGCACGCTGGGCGCCACCAACTTCCAGCTACGGCGCCTGCAGTTGCACGTCGACGCAACGCTACTGCCGCCAGCCGAGACGATCGCACCACGCATGTCCGAACTGCGTGGAATGGGCATCACCATCGCACTCAGCAACTTCGCGCTCAGCGAACGCACAGTCGATTATTTGCGGCCTGGCTTCGCCGACCGCATCTTCCTGTCGCGCGGCCTCGTCTCGCTGGTCGATGCCGATCCGGTGCGTCTCAAGCTCGCCGAAGCGACGATCGAAGCCGCGCGCTCGGCGTCGTTTGCGGTGACGGTGCCCAATATCGAGCGCAAGGAGCAGGCAGGCAGGCTGTTGCGGCTCGGTTGCCGCGAGTTCCGCGGTCCGTTGCTGGCGGGGCCGCTGCCGATCAGTGCGCTGACGGCGCTGATCCTCGCGCCGGTCAAGAGCGAGCCTGCGGTCAAGCAGGCAAGCTAGCCGAACAGTCCTTGCAGACGCCGCGTATCTCGATCGTCATGCGCGACGGAGTGAACTCGGCTGCCTTGCTCCAGTCGAGCAGTTTGCGCTCGATCCCACGTTCGGCGAACTCATCGACCCGCCCGCACCTCTCGCAGATGGCAAAGGCAAGGGTGCCGCTCTCGTGGCAATGCGCATCGGCGCAGCACACGAAAGCGTTGAGCGATTCCAGCCGATGCGCGAGGCCGCGCTCGGTGAGCTTCTCAAGCGCACGATAGACCTGAAGCGGCGCCTTGATCCCATCGGCGCGCACGCGGTCGAGGATGTCGTAGGCCGAGAGCGGCGCCTCCGAATGAGCGAGGGCGCCAAGCACAAGCTCCTGGTTGCGCGTCAAATCGTCGGCCCATACGTGGTTGTGCCTAGCGTGATCGTTGCTCATCACCGTGCCTCCATCGCCGCGGCCAGCAGGTCCGCGTTGTGCTTGAACATATCGAGGTAGGTCGCTGCCGGCCCATCGGGCGGCGACAACGCGTCCGCATAGAGTTCGCCGGCAACAACGATGCCGGTCTCGTCCGCGATCTGCTGGAGCAGACGTCCATCGGTCATGTTCTCGATGAACAGCGCGTGCACACCCTCGCTCTTGATCTGTGTGATCAGCCTCGCCACTTCGGCCGCCGAAGGTTCGGCATCGGTGCTGATGCCTTCCGGAGCGAGGAACGTGACGCCATAGGCGGTGGCAAAGTAGCCGAAGGCGTCGTGCGAGGTGATCACTTTGCGGCCGGCCTCGGGAATGGCGGCCATGCGCGCCTTGATCGCCGTGTCGAGCGCCATGATCTCGGTCACATACGCCTCCGCGTTCGCGGTGTAGGTGCTGCAGCCATCGGCGTCGACGGCGCACAGACCCTTGGCGATGTTGCGCGCGTAGAGGGCGCCGTTGCTGAGATCCTGCCAGGCATGGGGATCGGTCTCTCCATGATCGTGGCTTTCATGCGAGTCATGCCCACTCTCGGCCATCTCGTGGGTCGTGACCCCGTCGCTGACGATGACAAGCTTGCCGGAGTACCCCGTGGCTTCGACCAGGCGGTCCATCCAACCCTCGAAGCCGAGCCCATTGACGAAGAAAATCTCGGCCGATGCGACGGCAGCGGCATCCGACGGCTTCGGCTCATAGACATGGGTGTCGGCGTCCGGTCCGACGATCGTCGTGACGGCGACGCGATCGCCGCCCACTCGCGCGACCATGTCGCCGAGGATCGAGAAGCTTGCGATGGCATTCACTTCCGCCGCGAAGGCGGGAGCCGAGAGGAGGCAGGCGGCGAGGGCAATGACGATCTTCATCAGGCGATCCTGTGGCGTGAGGGTTGCCTGGCCGCGAAGACGAGACCGCGACGGCCAAACAGAAGCGAGGCGATGTAAACCGCGCCCGCGAGGAGAACGATGGCCGGCCCCGACGCAACCTCGAGGTGGTATGACAGCAGCAGGCCGAAATAGGATGAGACGACGCCGATCAGCATTCCGACAGCGATGACGGACTCGATGCTTCGCACCCAGAACCGCGCAGCGGCGGCCGGCAGCATCATCAGTCCAACCGACATCAGCGTTCCCAGTGCCTGGAAGCCGCCGACGAGGTTGAGCACCACGAGCGCAAGGAAGATGAGGTGCGCGGGTTGTCCAGCTTTGCTGACGCTGCGCAGGAACGTCGGATCGAGACACTCGGCAAAGAGCGGTCGCCAGATCAGCGCGATGCCAATCAGGCTAAGCGTCGCGACGCCGCCGATCAGCAGCAGCGCGTCGTCGTTGAGCGCGAGCACCGTGCCGAACAACACATGCATGAGATCAACGCTCGACCCGCGGAGGCTGACCAACAAGACGCCGAGCGCGAGCGAAATGAGATAGAACGCCGCCAGGCTGGTGTCCTCGCGCTGTGACGTAAGGCGCGATACAAGGCCGGCGAGCAGCGCCACAACGAGGCCCGCAACGAAGCCGCCAATCGTCATCGGCAGAATGGCCAGACCCGAGACGAGGAATCCTGCCGCCGCGCCGGGCAGAATGGCGTGCGACATGGCATCGCCCGCCAGACTCATGCGCCTGAACATCAGAAACGCGCCAATCGGCGCCGCGCTGATCGCGAGGATGATTGCGCCGACGAGCGCACGCTGCATGAAGCCGAACTCTGCGAACGGCGCGATGAACAGATCCCACATCAGTGGACGTGCTCCGCCTGTTCATGCGCCTGGTGGTCGTGCCAGGGCGCACGCTCGTCCCAGGCTTCGTGCATCGCCCGCGCGCGACGGAGGTTGTCGGACGAAAGAGCGGTGATCGTGCTGCCCCAGGCGAGCGGCTCACGGGCCAGCAGAAGTGTGTCGGGGAAATAGCGACGAACGAGTTCGAGATCGTGCAGCACAGCGACGACGGTGCGGGCTTCGCCATGCCAGTGCATGACAAGCGCCATCAACTCCTGCACGGTCTTTTCGTCGACCGCGGCGAACGGCTCGTCGAGCAGGATGGTACGCGCGTCTTGCAGCAGCACGCGGGCAAAGAGTGCGCGCTGCATCTGCCCGCCGCTCAGCGTATCAATCGGACGCCGCGCGAAGCCGTCGAGACCCACGGCGTGGAGTGCGGCGGCGATCTGCTCGCGGTCGGCAGGCGTAAGCCCGCCAAAGCTGCCGTGCCTGGTCCACAGGCCAAGCCCGAGCAACTCGCTCACGGTTGCCGGAAAGCTGCGATCGATCTCGGCGCTCTGCGGCAGATAGGCAATAGCCCCGTCCCGCACGATGCCGCCGCCGATCGGCGTCAGGAGACCCATAATGCCCTTGAGCAGCGTCGACTTGCCCGAGCCGTTGGGTCCGACGATCGCCGTCAGCGAGCCGGCCTCGAACGCACCAGACAGGTGGTGGACCGCGGGGTGGCCGTCGTAGCCCAGCGTCAGGTCGTTGAGGCGGATCGCGGCGCTCAAAACTGACTCCACAGAGCCAGCCAGATCAGCGCCACAAACACGAGCGCGAGCGCGACCCGCTGCACCGCGCCCCACTGCGCAAAACTCATCACCCGCTCCGTCAGTTCGGAGAAATGTAACTAAATAACATATCGTGAGGAGTCAACGTCCCCTAGAACTCGATCCCCGGCTGGGCCTTCACGCCGGAGCGGAACGGGTGCTTGATCTCGGTCATCTCGGTGACGAGGTCGGCGATCTCGATGAGTTCGTCCTTGGCGTTGCGGCCCGTGACGATGACATGGAGATCGCGCGGCTTGTTGCGCAGCACCTCCAGCACCTCGTCGAGCGGCAGGTAGTCGTAGCGGAGCACGATGTTGAGTTCGTCGAGCAGCACCATCTTGTACTGCGGGTCGGCGATCATCGCCTTTGCCGCGTCCCACGCAGCACGCGCCGCCGCAAGGTCGCGCTGTCGGTCCTGCGTGTCCCAGGTGAAGCCCTCGCCCATGGCCTTGATGGTGACGAGATCGGGATAGTTTTCGAGGACGTCCCGCTCGCCGGTGCCCCATGCGCCCTTGACGAACTGCACAATGCCGACGCGGTAGTTGTGACCGATTGCCCGGAACACCATTCCAAATGCTGCGGTCGACTTGCCTTTGCCCTTGCCGGTGTGGACGATGAGGAGACCGCGCTCCTCGGTCTTGGTGGCGAGCATCCGCGTGCGCGCTTCCTTCTTCTTGCGCATCTTCTCGGCATGGTAGGCGTCGCGCTCAGCCTCGGTCATGAGGTCGGTCTTTTTCGTGCGGTCGTCGCTCATGCTGGCTCCAGAAAGGCGAAGGCGGAGTTGGACCGTGGCGTCCAGTAGCCGCGCTCGCGCGCTTCGTTGAACTTGGCGATTAGCTCATCATAGCCGAAACGGTTGTTGGACTGAATGAAGTCGCGCGTGGCGCCGTCCTCGACAAATGCTTCGAAGGCGAGGTCGAAGTGATGCGTCTTAACCGCGCCCGTGGTGGCCGCGAAGGCAAACATATAGTCGACCGTCGCGATGATCTCGAAAGCGCCCTTGTAGCCGTGCCGCTTCACGCCATCGATCCATTTGGGGTTTACCACGCGGCTGCGCATAACGCGGGAGATTTCCTCTCCGAGCGTGCGGGCAAGCGGACGCTCGGGGCGCGAATGGTCGTTGTGGTAGGCGACGGGCTTGCGCCCCGTCAGCGACTCCGCGGTGGCCACCAGCCCGCCCTCGAACTGATAGTAGTCGTCGCTGTCGAGCAGATCGTGCTCGCGGTTGTCCTGGTTGTGGACGACCGCTTCAATGTCGCCGAGCCGCGCTGCGAAGCGATCGCGCTCGGGCGTGCCGTCGGCATGGGCGCCGTACGCGTACTGGCCCCAGTTGAGGAAGGCCCTGCCGAGATCGGCGGTCGTGCTCCAGCGGCCGGAGTCGACCAGCGCCTGGAGGCCCGCGCCATAGGCACCGGGCTTCGAACCGAAGATGCGGTGACCAGCCTGCATTGCCGCATCGGACTCGGTCGCACCATCACGCATTAATCCGAGCGCGTCGGTGCGCATGCGGGCCGCGATGGGATTGTGGTCCTCCGGCTCGTCAAGCGCCCCGATGGCGCGGATGGCGCGATCAAACAGCGCGATGAGCTGCGGGAACGCGTCGCGGAACAGCCCCGAGATGCGGAGGGTCACGTCGACGCGCGGCCGACCGAGTTTGGCGAGCGGGATGATCTCGTAGCCGCTGAGGCGAAGCGACGATGCATCCCACACGGGCCGCGCGCCGATGAAGGCGAGCGCCTGGGCGATGTCGTCGCCGCCCGTGCGCATGCACGACGTACCCCACACGCTGAGCGCGAGCGAGCGGAGGTGGTGGCCATGATCCTGGAAGTGCCGGAGCAGCAGGCCTTCCGCCGACTTGCGGCCGAGCTCCCAAGCGGTGGGCGTCGGCACGGCGCGATTGTCGACCGAGTAGAAGTTGCGACCCGTGGGCAACACGTCCAGCCGACCGCGCGAAGGCGCGCCAGATGGGCCGGGGGCAATGAACTTGCCATCGAGGCCCTCATGCAGCGCGCGAATCTCGGCAGGACCGGAGGCGCGGAGCTTTGGGCGCATCACGGAGTCGATCTCGGCGAGCACTGCAGCCGATGCAGGGCCGGGGGCCGGGGCCCCGTCGATGAGGTCGGCCGCGCGCTGCTCCAGCATCTCGACGACGTCGCCGACGATACGATGACCGCCCGGTCCAGTCCACCGTGCGCCAAGATCGGCGGTCAGCGGATCGAAACCCAGCGCGAGATCATCGGCAAGCGCGCGGATGATCGACTGGTCCTGCTGGCGGTCGCCGCGGGGGACGCGGGCGAGGGCAGCGAGCAGGTCGCGCTCGAGGCGGCCGTCCGGAGACTGGCCGAAGATGTGGAGGCCGTCGCGGATCTGCGCTTCCTTGAGGTCGCAGAGGAAGGTGTCAATCCTGCGCAGCGCTTCGCCCTCGTCGGGCGGCAGGCCGATGTCGCGGTCGAGGCGCGCGTCGCGCGTGAAGTCGAGGATGCGCTTGCGCAGATCGCGCAACCGCCTGCGGTCCATACCGCTCGCTGCGTAGTATTCGTCGAGCAACGCCTCGAGCTCCTTGAGCGGGCCGTAGGTTTCGGCGCGGGTCAGCGGTGGCACGAGATGATCGACGATGACGGCGCCGGCGCGGCGCTTCGCCTGCGTGCCTTCGCCGGGGTCATTGACGATGAACGGATAAAGATGCGGCAGCTCGCCCCAGAGCAGTGCGGGATACGACGCAGCGTCGAGCGCGGTCGCCTTGCCCGGCAGCCATTCCAGCGAGCCGTGCTTGCCGTTGTGGACGACGGCATGCGCGCCGAACTCGTGCCGAAGCCAGAGATATGCGGCGATGTAGGCGTGCGGCGGCACAAGATCGGGGTCGTGATAGGCCGCCGTCTCGTCGCGGTCGTAGCCACGCGCGGGTTGCAGCAGGACGGCGACCCTTCCGAACATCACGACCGGCAGGTAGAACGACGCTCCACGGACGAACGGATCGTCCTCAGGCTCGCCCCAGCGCGCGATGACATCGGATTGCACCTTCGGAGGGAGCGCGGCGAAGAGTTCGCGATAGCGCGCGAGAGCGAAGGGGACACCCTCGCCACGCTCGGGATGCGCGTTGGTGGGGCCGGACTGGAGCATCTGGATCAGCGCGTTGCCGTCGGCGGGCACGTTGGTGGCACCAATCTCGCGGAGGATGCGGACGGTCGACCCGGGCGCATCGTAGCCAACGCCATTGGCAAAACGCCCGTCGCGGATCGGGTAGTTCGCGAGCACGATGGCGGTGCGGCGTTCCTCGCGCGGGGCCTGGCGGAGGCGTATCCAGTTGGCGGCGAGCGAGACGGCACGCGCGATTCCATCGGCATCGGGCGCGTAGGACGACAGCGGGCATTGCGTGGCCGCATGCCACACCGCATCGGACTTGTGGCCGACGATGATCGCGCCGATGCGACCGTCGAGCTCGGGCAATACGATCTGCATCGCGAGATCTTTCGCCGTCAGGCCCTGACTGTCGCGTGCCCACTGCGCCTCGGGCCGCCCGCCCTGCACGAGCTGGATCACGGGCGCGTCGACGCCGGCGAATGGATTGAGCGTGTCGTCGAGACCGTCGAGCCCGAGCGCGAACCCCGTGAGATTGAGGATCGCCTGTGGCTCGTGCTTCGCGAATGCACGCTTCACGAAGCGCACACACGCACCCTCCTTGAGCGTCGAGATCATCAAAGGGATCGGCGCGAAGCCGCGACAGTCGATCTCGGCCACCAGCGCGTCGAGCGTGGCGGTTCCCGCGCCTTCAAGCGCTGCTCGGTAGAACAGGAGTGGGGCTGCTGGCCGGTCATCGGGCTCGATCTCCTCGATCACGCCGCGGCCCGGCAGCCAGTAGCCGAAGCGAGGGAAGGGCCTGGTATCCGCGGCAGTCTGTCCGCGCATCACCGCTAGGAGAGCATCTGCATTCTCGGGACCGCCTGCCGTAAACAGCGCATGCAGACGCCGCCACTCGTCCGGCGATACGGTAGAGCGTGACTCCAGCACCGGATCGGGGATCGCATCGCCAGGGAGGAGTGCGAGGCGCAGGCCCTTGTGGCGCGCGAGGGCTTCGAATTGATCGACGCCGTAGGGCCAGTAGGCGGCGCCGCCAAGCAGGCGCACGACGATCGTCTGGGCGTGCCGGACTGTTTGCTCGATCCAGAGGTCGACCGAGAGGTTGTGCGATAGCCGCAGCACATTGGCGAGCCGCACATCGGTGACGCCGGCACGATCCACCGCACCGGCGATCAGCGCGAGCTCGCTGTCGGCGGCGCTGGCGAAGACGATGCGGCCAGGCGTCTGGCCGAGATCGATGGCTTCGCCGTCCTGCTGCAGCGCGCTGGCCTGAGCGGCGAGGAGGTGCATCAGCGCCTCCCGGTGAGCAGCGCTTCGAACGTGTCGAATAAGGCGGTGCAGGCGAAGCCGGCGACGGCTCCGGCGGCGCCGACAACGATGAAGAAGATGGGTTCGATGCCTTGCCCGATCGGCGCCATGCCGAACACGGTCCACGCGAGGATGAGGCTCAGGACCGCGCCGGCTAACCCGATCCACAGCCAGTAGGCGAGACCACTCAGCGGTTTGCGCAGTACAAGGGCGATGATCGCGGTGAGCAGGGCAGGCAGCAAGCCGACCGTATAGCTCGCCACAAGATTAGCTGTCGCAAAGACCGAGCCGTCGAAGACGAAGTCGTGCGTGCTGCCCGTCTGCGCGTAGGTGTAGATGCCGATGGCGAGGTTGCCGACCAGCATGCCGATCAGCGGACCGAGCACCAGATAGAACAGGATTCTGAGAGCGCCCGAGATCATGCCGGGTCCACCGTGAGGCCGTGCGTCGATCCGAACCGTTCGGTGAGCGCGGTGCACACGAGCGAGGCGACGGCGCCGCCGATCGGAACGCAGATAGACAGCAGATTGCGCAGATAGTCGCTGTCGAACTGTTGATCGCCACTGAGGTTGAGCACCCAACCGGCACCGAGCCAGGTACTGAACACGCCTGACGGGACAGAGGCGACAAGCAGCCAACTCGTCCGCTTCAGCAGTCGCGACAGAACGCTGGTGACGATGCTGTTGATCAGCGCCGGCAAGAGACCAAAGATGTAGCCGATCGTAACGCCGGGGAGGAACACCACCAGCAGCGTGGGTACCCACGAGGCGGTGCCGTTCGGCCCGTCACTGACGATCGTCAGCCACACGAGCACGGCGCCGAGACCGACGAGGTAGGCGAGCGGCGGGCCGAGCAGCAGATTGAAGGCCAGCCGCTGCCAGTCGCGGACAATCATTCGGCCGCCACGGCGGCCGGTTCGCCCATCAGCTGCGCGGTGATCGCAGCGCGATCGAGCGGCGACTCGCCGATGACGACGAGGCCGGTCCTTCGCGCCTCGCCCGCCTTCCACGCCCGGTCGAACCACGCGTTGACGCGCGGACCTACCGCCTGAATGGCAAGGCGGGCATCCGAACCGGGCAGGGCGGCGAAGCCCTTGAGGCGGAGCACGTCATGCGCGCGGATGGTCTCCTCGATACGGGCGAGCAGGTCGTCGCGCGTGAGGCCATCGGGGAGGGTGATCGAGAACGTATCGAAGTCGTCGTGCTCGTGGCCCTCGCCGCCATGTTCGAGCTCATGCGCCGAGTCGCGGCCCTCGAGATGGTCCTCGCTCGACATGCCTAGACCGAGCAGCGCCGCGACATCGACGTGCCCGTTGCGCGCGCGGATCATGCCGGTGTCGGGCCGCATCTCCGCACGCAACTTGCCTTCGACATCGGCGAGGGCACCGTCGGCGACGAGGTCGGTCTTGTTGACGACGAGCAGATCGGCCGCCACGAGCTGGTCCTTGAACAACTCGCCGAGCGGCGTCGAGTGATCGAGCATCTGGTCGGCTTCGCGCTGGCGCGCCACGGCCTGCTCGTCGGCAGCGAAGCGGCCTTCGCTGAGCGCCGCGGCGTCGACCACCGTGACGATGCCATCGACCGTCACCTGCGACTTGATCTCAGGCCAGTTGAAGGCGCGGATCAGCGGTTGTGGCAGGGCGAGGCCCGAGGTTTCGATGATGATGTGGTCGGGGCGCTCGGCGCGCCCCAACAGCGTTTCCATCGTGGGGATAAAGTCGTCGGCAACGGTGCAGCAGATGCAGCCATTGCTGAGCTCGATCATATCCTCTTCGCGGCAGGTCTCCTCGCCGCAGGCCGCCAGAACTTCCTTGTCGACGCCGAGATCGCCGAACTCGTTGATCACGAGCGCGATCCGCTTGCCTTTGGCGTGGCCGAGCAGGTGACGGATTAGCGTGGTCTTGCCGGCCCCCAGGAAGCCGGTGATGACGGTAACCGGGACTTTGCTCATGCGGGCACCGTGACGGTTTGAGGCGAGCGCGCGAAGCGTTCGACGAGATAGCCGTAGAGCGGGCCAAGGATCAGCCAGAACGCCGCGCCGGTGAAAAGCGTGCTCGCCGCGAACGTCGCCGCGAGGTTGGGCGGCACGCTGCTCGCGTGCTCGCCCATCAGCTGGGGCGCGCCGATAATGTGCGGTGCGAGCACCAGCACGATGGCGATGACAACCGCGGCCAGATTGCGGAAACGGGCAACGCCGAAGATCGCTGTCGCCGTCGCAAGCGCTGTTCCCCACCACCAGATCTGCCGTGCGACCACGTCGGCCGCCGGCATCCCGGGCAATTCTGGCGGCAGACCAAACGCCGGCGCCAGCTGGAAGACGGCAAAGCCGGCGAGCCCCCAGAGCACGCCGTTGGCGGCGGTGACCGGCAGACCGGACAGCACCGACACGGCGGCGATCATGAAGGCGAAACCGATTGCGACGAAGATGTCGGCCGCGACGGTGTAGGAGATGCGCTCGAAGCCATCCTGCGGCGCCCATTCGTCACCGCCGTGATCATGCTCTGCCGTACCGGCCTCATGCGTGTGCGCAGCCGGGGCCTCGGGCGCGGCGGTCTCGTACACTTCGGCTTCGAGGATGAGCGGCGCGACGCGCCACTGGTGAAGTGCCGCCATCGCTCCGCCGGAAATCAGCCCGGCCAGCAGCACCGCGAGGAAGATTCGCTTAAACAGTCCCATCGATGTCCCCAAACGCTTAGTGGCAGGGAAAGCCGAGGGCGTGGCGCGTGTCGTGCGCCCCGTTATGCAGCCGCAAATCCTGCGCGAAGCCGACGGTGCCGATCAGCGTAAAGCCGAGGACCAGGGCGACGAGGCCGACAATGAGGCGCTGCGAGAGAGTGAGGCTGGAGACAGCCGAAACAGACGAGTTCATGTGACACCCACCGTGTTCACGTTGAAATGGGCTCTGCGCCCGGTTGCGGCTGGCAGGTCTCCTGGCTTGCGGGTCGCTGCGGTCTCCGGCCTTCCCGGCTTGCGCCAGTGGCATGATCGGAAACCGCTCGCCGCTCACAGTTGCGGGGGCAGCCACGGTATCGGTCCCTGATGGGTACGCCTCACCGTGTTCCCTTTTGATCCCTTGGCGGTATGGCCGCGGGAACCAGCAGCGATGACTTACGACGGATCGCGGGGCGCGTCCAGCCGCGCTATTCCGCCATCTCGCCTTCAAGCTCCTCGGGGAACGGATAGCCGAGGTTCACTTCCCACACGGCGACCTTGGCCTCGCGCAGTTCCGGCATGTCGGAACGGAGCTCGATGTCGCCGGAGATCGCCTGCATCAGATTCTCGGGCAGATCTTCGCGCGTGGGCGACAGGCGCACATTGACGTAACAGCCACCGGGGATGCTGCTCAGCGCGCCGCTGTCGAAGCTGGCGCCGCCACCGTAATCCCAGTAAAAGCCGAACAGTCCGAACGGCTCGCCGTTAAGTGCTTCCAACTCCTCGATGGGCATCCCGACCTTGACGCCGAGCGGGCCGGTGTCGCTTTGGGCCAGCGTCACGCCGGCGAAATGCTCGAGCTTCTCTTCATCCCACCAGCGCGCTTCCATTTTCTTGGCTGGATCGTTGGGATAGATCGTGGTCGCGATCATCGTCGTGCCTTCCGGACCAGGCACTTCCCCCGTCACCACATTCTCCTTGCCGAAGAATGCCTCGATGTCGGCGAGCGTGGTGGTTTGCTTGAACACGCCCTCGCAGCCGATCTCGTCGGCGACTACAGGTGTGGCGGCGAGCAGCAGGCAGGTGGCAAGGGCAAAGCGCATCGAAGGAACTCCTGGGGCGTGCGACTCATTACGGCACGCCCACAATGAACCGCATGTGAGCAGAGACGCCAGTGCGCTGGCGAATCTCTGTGGAGGCGAGGCAAAAGGGGCGACCAACCCTGTCGGTGCTCAATGCCAGCTTTCGCTTCGCCCGCCGTACTTCCGATCCTGCTGCTGATCGGATCCAACCTGTTCATGACCATGGCCTGGTACGGCCACCTCAAATTCACCAGCGCGCCGCTATGGATCGCTGTGATGGCGAGCTGGGGCATTGCGCTGGTCGAATACTGGCTGGCAGTGCCGGCCAATCGGATCGGCTACGGCACCTACACGGGCTCCGAGCTCAAGGTGATCCAGGAGGTGATTTCGATCACCGTCTTCGTCGGCTTCGCGTATTTCTATCTCAAGGAGCCGATCACCTGGAACCATGGCATCGGCTTCGTGCTGATCGGGGCCGGTGCGTTCTTTATCTTCAACGGGCCGTTCAAGGGCGTCGTCTAGCAGGGGCGCGTTCGCTCGAGGCTAGATGCAAGGCGCTCGATGATGTTCGCCATCCTGCCGACATCGGCGATCGCGTATTCGAGCTGGAACTGAACATAGGCGGTGCGGCACAGGTCGATCGCCCGCATTTCCATCAGCCAGCCGGAGCGGCGCGCGCTGGCTTCGGCGCGACTTGGCGCGGTCATCTCGAAGACCAGGTTCCAGCCTTGTGACACTTCCCACTCTTTCCAGTCGCCGATCGCCGCCGCAAAGCCGTCTGGCGTAGGCAGGGCTCGAACGCTGAGGGTGAGGGTCGGCGTCGTGAAGTCCTGCCCGTCGCCGTTGCTCGCCTCGCCGCGCCAGAGGAAGCCGGGCGGTATATCGATGGCATAGCTATAAAGCTGGTTCTCGTAGCGCCGCCACTCATCGGCGAGGGTCGGAGACGCAATGAGCGCGATGAGTGCCAACGCCAGCCTCAATGCTTGTGATCCTCCTGCGCATGATCGTGGCCCTCAGCCGCGTCGTGGTCGTGCTCATGCGCGTCCGGGTGCTGCCACTCCGTCCAGCTTTGACGCAGGATCTGGTACGAACTCGAGAGGAACAGCGCCGACATCACGCCGGCGACGATCAAGTCCGGCGCGCCATTGTTGAGCAGCGCGACGAAGGCCGCCGCGCCCATCACCGCGACATTGCCGATCGCATCGTTGCGCGAACAGAGCCAGACCGAGCGGATGTTGGCGTCGCCGTCCTTGTAGGCAAATAGCAGGTAGACGGAGAGCAGATTGGCTGCGAGCGCCGCAAAGCCGATAAGGCCCATCACTTCGGCTTCCGGAACGCCGTGCACAAAGAACTGGTAGAGCGTCGTCGCGGCGATCCAGATGCCCATCGCCAACAGGCTCACGCCCTTGATGATCGCCGCGCCTGTGCGCACCCGTAGCGGCCGGCCGATGGCCCAGAAGCTCAAGGCGTAGGTCGCCCCGTCGGCAGCAAAGTCGAGCGCGTCGGCCTTCAGGGCCTGCGAGCCCGAGAGCTGTCCGGCGGTCATCTCGACAAAGAACATGGCGACGTTGATCGCCGTCACCAGCATCAGGCGGCGTTTGTAGTCGTCGTTCATCCCGTCGAAGGCGTGGGAATGGTCGTGGCCGGCGCTCATCTGGACCCTATGATTCTGTGCGTCGACACCCTAGATAGAACCTCTAGCCACTAGAGGTTCAAGAGGCTTCTGCCATGCGCGTCGAGGACTATTCGATCGGCGAACTGGCGTCCGAGACGGGCGTCAAAGTTCCGACCATCCGCTACTACGAAGGGATCGGCCTGCTGCCGGTGCCGGCGCGCACCGAGGGCAATCAGCGCCGTTACGATGGCGCCGCCCTCGAGCGGCTGCGCTTCATCGCCCACGCACGCGCGATGGGTTTCCCCATGGAAGAGCTGCGCGCCATGCTGCGGATCGCCGGGCACCGCGACGCGCCATGCGACGACATCGATGCCCTGGTCCGCGCGCGCCTCGATGTGGTGGAGGAACGCATCGCGCGGCTGACGGCGCTGCGCGGCGAACTCAAGGGGATGCTTGCGAGCCACCACCACGGCACGGTCGCCGACTGCCGCGTGGTCGAGGTGCTGTCCGATCATGACCACTGCGGCCACGAGCATTAGCGATGGCCAACCCTGATCGTCCGCAGGCGCCGGGTTACCTCGCCAATCTCATGGCGCGGCTATTTCACGAAGTGTCGGGTGATGGCCTCATGCCGCTCGGCATCGCGCCGGCGCACTTCCCCATCCTTGTCGAGCTGTGGTTTGGGGACACGCCGGTAACGCGAGAGACGCTGCGCGCGAGCCAGGAGATGGCGGCGACCGGCGTCGATGTGCTCGTGCAGTCGATGGCCGACGCTGGACTGATCGAAGCGTTTCCCACCGATCCACGTGCCTCGCTGCAGCTGACGGCGCTGGCGCAGTCGGTGCGCGATCCGGCGATCGGCGCAGCGCGTCGCGCCAATGCCGCAGCAGCAGGTGCATTGAGCGAAGACGAGATGAAGCTGCTCGTCGCGATGATGAACCGGGTCATCGACGCGCTGCAGGCCGCCAGGGCTTAGCCGATGTCGCGCATCCCGATCACCGCGCGAGTGTCGCTTGACCCCGCCGAGCTTGAGGTCAGCTTCATTCGCGCCTCGGGTCCTGGTGGCCAGAACGTCAACAAGGTGTCGAGCGCGGTGCAGTTGCGCTTTGACCTCACGGGATCGCCATCGCTGTCGCCACCGGTCAAGGCACGCGCCGCACGCCTCGCCGGCTCCCGCCTTACCAATGACGGCGTCATCGTGATGACAGCGGACAATCACCGCACGCAAGCGCTCAACCGCGATGACGCGGTGTCGCGCCTGGTCGAACTGCTACGCGAGGCGGCGACACCGCCCAAGCCTCGCCGCGCCACGCGTCCGACGCTCGCGAGCAAGGAGCGGCGGCTGAAGCAGAAGACGGAGCGGAGCGGCGTGAAGCGGATGCGATCAGGCAAGCCCGAGGTCGACTAGAACCCGCCGCCCGTCTTGAAGCCACCGCCGGTGCGGTTGCCGCTCGACCCGCTGCGCGGCCGCGAGAACGTTGTTCCACCGCTGCCGCCGCCGGAGTTGCCGAAGGTGATGCGGCCCCAGCCGCCGCCTGGGCCGCCATAGCCCTTCTTGCTGCTGCCGCCGGAGAACGAATTATCTGGCCAGGTGAAGTTGCCCCATGGATTGTCTGGCTCGCGCCGATTGTCGTCATCGTCCCGATCGTGATAGCGGCGATCCGTGTCCTGCGGAAAGCGCTGATCGAAGTTCCAGTCGTCGCGCGGGCCGCTCCAGCGCTGGCTCTTCTGCCACTGGTCCCAATAGTTCGCGGCGCTGATGCCGCCGCGCAGGAAATCGTTGAGCAGGTCGCCGACCAGGTCGTCCTTTCCGAAGGTTGAGCGCGGGTTGTCGAACCCCTTCTTCTTGAACTCGTACTGGATGTCCTCGAGTTCGCGACGGCGCGCCGCCAGCGTCCTGAGGCGCTGCTTCTGATCGAGGGTTTCTTCGTCTTCTTCTTTGGCGCGCTGACGCACGTCGTCGATCTGGGCAATGATCGTGTCGTCCTGCCCCGTGCGCGTCGCGCGCGCTTCGGCGAGCAGCGTCTTCAAATCCTCGCGCCCGAGCGCCTCGGCGAGGCCCTTGATCGCGGCGGCGAATGCGGGATCGCTGCCCTGCGCCAGATCGCGCTGCGTCTTGAGCGCATCGTCGCGCTCGTCCTGCAACTTCACGATGCGCTCGTCGAGTGCCGCTATGTCTGCAGTCACCTTCTCCATCGCATCGCGTGCAGCCTTGCCACCCGCCTTGTCGATGGCTTCGTTCTCAAGCGCCGTCAGTTCGTCGCTCGCAGCCTGTGCATTCTCTTCCTGGCGCTCGGCGTGCTCACGCAAGCGCAGCGGGATCTCGTTGAGCATCGAGAAGTTGGGGCGCGCCTCGGGGAAGCCGATCATGCCGGCGATCTTGCCGTCGAGCCACGCGACGAGATTGTTGGCGCGATAGGTCTTGGTGCCGAAGCCGTTGTTCCACAGGTACATGAACAGCGGATCGTCGCGATAGGGACGGCCCTTCTGCTCACGGTCGGCCTCCGCCTGCGCCGTCTTGCGCATGCTCTCGGCGGCGATGTCGGCAAGCTCCTTGGCGTTGGTGAGACGCTTGGCGAATTCGGGATCGGACGCGAGCTGCGGACGCACGCGGTCTGACAGGGCCTTCAGCTCATCGTTGCGCCGCGTGGCGTTGTCCTGGAGCTTCGTGCGGTCCGCGGTCGCGGTGGTGATGTCAGCGTCGAGCGACTTGAGCCGCGCCTCCGATGCCGTCAGGTCTTCGCCATGCGTCTTCAGCATGTCGCGCGCCTTGCGCTCCGCCTGGCTGATCTGCCCAGCCAGTTCGGCCTGCGTTGCGGGATCGAGGCGAACCTGCGCGAGCTGGCGCAGCAGTTCGCCTTCCTGCTCGCGCATCTTGGTGATCAGGTCGGCCGAATGCGCGAGACGCTTGGCGATCTCGTCTTCCTCGCGACGGATATCGCGCAGGGCTTCTTCGAGCGAGCGGAGGGCGTCGGGTCCGGAAAGGCTCATGTCACCACCGGGTCACGGCACCGCCCAGCACCTGGATCAGGTAGCCGGGCTCGAGGTAGCCGAATTCCTTCACGCCGACGATGTTGCGCTGAATGATACCGTCATCCTTCTTGTCGGCTTCCACGGCGCGATAGACCGACTCC
This sequence comes from Devosia sp., assembly GCA_044224395.1. Lineage (GTDB taxonomy): Bacteria > Pseudomonadota > Alphaproteobacteria > Rhizobiales > Devosiaceae > Devosia_A. The sequence continues at coordinate 84,812 of JBGAKM010000006.1, read as the reverse complement.
GGCACACGGATGCCCCAGATGTTCACCTTCTCGGTCTGGTTGTTCTCTTCGTTGAGGATCGGCAGGGTCAGCGCCGCTCCATGCGAGTCGATCGCTTCCACCACCACGTAGTAGTTGGTGGCGTCGGTGTTGATCTCGGGGAAGGTCCAGAAGCCGGACTTCACGCCGTCGCGGCTCACGACGCGCAGCTGATATTCGAGCCGCAGCGTGTCGCGGATGCCGGTGAGGTCGGCGATGGCTTGTTCGGCGCCGGCGCGATTGCCTTCGGCGGCTGCCCGCTTGCCGCGGTCGCGGATAGCGGCCGCATCGTCAGCCGCCTGGGTGACCTTGGTTTCCTCAAAGATGGTCTGGTAGAGCGCATCCATCTCCGCCGGCAGCTTTTCGGCGAGCTCGATACGAACCTGGTCGCGCTGGTTCGCCTGGTAGGGCGCCCAGACGAGGAAATATCCGCCGAGCCCGACGACCAGCACGAGGAACAGCGCGAACGCCGCCGGAAGCCAGCGCTTGCGCCCCACATAGAGGCGCGCCAGTGTGACTCCGAGGCCCGGCTTGGGCGGCGTGTAGACGAAGCGGCTCTCGCCGAGGGCCGCGACGCCTTCCTTGAGGATGGCGTCGCTGACCTCGATGCCCTGCTGGTGGTAGAGTTCGCGCAGCTTATCGATGAGCTGCTTCTCACGCGCCTCGCCATTGAGTTCGCGCGCCACCAAATCCTGATTGTGGCGGAGCGTGTCCACCACGTCCATGGCGAGCATGACGTCGTTGAGAGGGGCCTTCTCGGCCGTCGCGGCGCTCATTGGTTCGGTTGCGCTCACTGTCGTCGTTTAGTTCGCCTTGGTCTCGAGCAGCAGCGCATTGCCGTCGGCGGCGAGCTGCGCGAGGCGCTTCTTGCCGTCTTCGACCGCATCGCGGATTTCGGCGGAGTTCCTGGTCGCCTGGACGCGCATCTCGTCGATGATGGTGCGCGACTTCTCCTGGAAGGAGACGACCGAGTCGACGAGCTTCTTGACCGCGTCGGCGCGGATGGTCGGGCCGTAGCCGGCCTTGAGCGCTTCTTCCTGCACCTTGCCGCCGATCTCGCTCAGCGTTTCGAGCGACTTCGACACGCCTTCCTTCATCGCGTTCAGCGTCTCGGTCGATTCATGCAGGCCGAACAGGCCCGTGAACGACGCCGAGAGCGCAGTAAATACCGTCTCGTTGGTCGAAAAGAACGACACCGACTGCTGGTACACGCGCTCCTTGGCATTGGTCGTCTGCATCAGACGCGCCATGATCACTTCGGAGGTCGAGTAAGAGATCGTCAGGTTGTCCGAAAGGTCCTTGGCGATCTGGTAGCGTCGCTCTTCGTTCTGGAGATCGCGCAGCTTCTCGTCGCGCGTCATTTCGAGGCGCGCACGATCGGCGGGCGTACCAGAGGTGAAGGCGGTGAGCGCGTCGGCCGCGGTCTGCAGGGCCGACTTCTTGCCCTCGAGCTCCTTGGTCGCGACGTCGAGCAGCTCGAGCGCCATGACTTCCGCCTGCTTCAGCGCGCCGCGGAAGTCGCGGTAGGCTTCGAGGATGATGTGCTCGCGGTCGATCTGGTTCTTGGTCTCCTTGGAGACATCGAGGTAAACGCCGCGGATCTTGTTGAAACGGGCGGCGATGTCGCCGCGCGACACCTTCATCCAGACGTTGCCGACGCGTTCCATCAGGTCGAGCTTGCCGTCCTCGAGCTGGTCGACCATGCCCTTGGCGTCGTCGCGGATGGAGTTGAAGCCGTTGGTGATCTCTTCGTAGCGGTTGCCCACATTCATGGCGGCAACCTGCGAGCGGACGACCTCGTTGAAGGCGCTCGCCTGCGTCAGGGTGCGGCCGATGAGGATGACTTTGGTCTCGTCGAGCGCAGTGATCTCGTTGAGAAGCCCGGTGATCGGCTGTTCGGCCGACGATTCCGGCCAGATGCCGAGATCGCGAATCGCGCCCACCGCCTTGTCGAGGTACTGCAGGGGCTTTTCCATCACTTCGGTTGCCATTTCGTCGTCCTTCTTGGTGGGCGGCAGCGCTTGCCGGCCAATTTAGGTGACCGGGCGGGCGCGACCAATTGATCGGCAGCGGCGCGGCTACTATTTTGCGGCATATGGTGCGAAAAAGACGCATGGAAAGGGCCTGAAACCCGTGGATTTTGGTGGCCGCTACCTGTTCGGCGCAAAACGGGCCGACGTCTGGGCGGCATTGAACGATACCAGGGTCCTCGGCGCGGTCATTCCTGGCTGCCAGCACATCGCCTGGACGTCGGAATCGACGCTCGATCTGAGCATCAAGGTCAGCCTTGGCTTCGTCCACCCGACCTTCGCCGGTCAACTCGACCTGTCCAATGTCGTGCCGGCGGCAAGCTACACGCTCACCGGACGCGGCAAGGGCGGCGTCCTCGGTATGGCGCATGCGGCGGCCGACATCGTGCTGGAGGATGACACGGAGGGCGACACCCTGCTGACCTTCACCGCGGCGGGCAAGGCCGATGGTGGCATCATGCGGCTGGGCAAGTCGCTGATCGGCAATTCTGCGCAGAAATTGATCGACGGCTTTTTCGAAGCGATTGGCCGCGAGATGGGCGTGACCGTCACACCGCTTTCGCCGGCTGGGGATAGTGTCCGCGATTTTTGACCAAGTGTTCAAAAAACGCACTTTTCCCTCTTGCGGGTGACGGCAATGCACGATTGTATCTTTCGCCAACGCGCGAGGACTCTTCACGCGGCAGCACGCCGCTTCCTGGCGCGAACAGGGAGACTTTCATGACCAATTTCAAACGGCACCTCGCCGCTTTGGCCACCGGTATTGCTGCTACCGCGCTGATCGCAGGTGCCGCGTTTGCCGACCCGGCGCTGATCTATGACGGCGGCGGCAAGTTCGACAAATCGTTCAACGAAAGCGCCTACAACGGCGCCGAAAAGTACAAGGCCGATTCCGGCGGTTCGTACAGCGACCTCGAAATCACGGGCGACGCGCAGCGCGAGCAGGCGATCCGCCAGTTTGCGTCCAAGGGCTTCTCGCCGATCCTCGTACCAGGCTTCTCCTGGGCAACCGCGCTGACCACCGTCGCGGCCGAATTCCCCGACACCCACTTCGTCATCGTCGACTCCGTCGTCGACCTGCCGAACGTCCGCTCGGTGGTGTTCAAGGAGCAGGAAGGCTCCTACCTTGTAGGTATCCTGGCCGCCATGGCGTCCAAGACCGGCAAGATCGGTGTCGTGCCGGCGTTCAACTTCGAGCTGCTCGAGCGTTTCGCCTGCGGCTATAAGGAAGGCGCCAAGTCGGTTAACCCCTCGATCGAAGTCCTCGAAACCTATGTCGGCGCCGGCTTTGAAGCCTTCTCCGACCCCGGCAAGGCCGCGGAAGTTACCAAGAGCCAGCTCGACCAGGGCGCCGACGTGGTGTTCCAGGTGGCCGGCGGCGCCGGTGCAGGCGTGCTGCAGGCCGCAGCGGATGCCGGCAAGCTCGGTATCGGTGTGGACTCCAACCAGAACTACCTCCACCCGGGCAATGTGCTGACCTCGATGCTCAAGCGCGTCGACGTCGCCACCTACAACGCCTTCATGGATGAAAAGAACGGCAAGTGGAGCGCTGGCGTTATCACCCTGGGTCTCGCTGAAGGCGGCGTGGGCGCTGCGTTCGACGACAACAACGCCCCGCTGATCACGCCGGAGATGAAGGCTGCCGTGGAAGCTGCGACGGCCAAGATCGTCTCGGGTGAAGTGGTCGTCCACGACTACATGGCCGACAAGACCTGCCCGTCCTGATCTGAGGCGAGCCTCGCCAGGATGGCAAACACCGACCAAACATCTGTGCAGCGGCTGGAGACGGCCGCTGCACATCCCCCGGCAATCGAGCTTGTCGGCATCAACAAGCATTTTGGTCCGGTTCACGCCAATCGCGACATCCACCTGACCGTCCGGTCGGGTACCGTCCACGGCATCGTGGGCGAGAACGGCGCGGGCAAATCGACGCTGATGTCGATCCTTTACGGCTTTTACCATGCCGACAGCGGTGAAATCCGCGTCAACGGCACCCCGCACAAGATTACGGACTCGCGCCACGCTCTGGCGCTCGGGATCGACATGGTGCATCAGCACTTCACGTCGTTCTTGGCGCCGAAGACAGCATGTTGCTCGGACGCACGCTGACCAAAGCGCGCGAGCAGCTGAAGCGCCTCGCCACTGACTACGGCCTCGAGGTCGATCCCGACGCGATCGTCGAGGATCTCTCCGTGGGCCAGCAGCAGCGCGTCGAAATCCTCAAGGCGCTGTATCGTGGCGCCGAAATCCTCATCCTCGACGAGCCCACTGGTGTGTTGACGCCAGCCGAGGCGGACCATCTCTTCCGCATTCTGCGCACGCTGCGCGACGAGGGCAAAACCATTATCCTGATCACGCACAAGCTGCGCGAGATCATGGCCATCACCGACGAAGTGTCCGTGATGCGCCAGGGTGCGATGGTCAAGACGCTGCAGACCAAGGACACGTCGCCCGGCGAGCTCGCCGAGCTGATGGTGGGCCGTCGCGTGCTGCTGCGCGTCGAAAAGGGCCCCGCAAATCCGGGCAAGGTGTTGCTCGAGGTCGAGAACCTCGTCGTCACCGACGACTTCAAGGTGCCGCGCGTCAAGGGCGTGAGCTTCAACGTGCGTGCCGGCGAGATCGTCGGCATTGCGGGCGTTGCCGGCAACGGGCAGTCGGAACTGCTCGAGTCGATTTCGGGGATGCGCGACCAGCTCTCCGGCGTCGTGCGCCTCAACGGCACGCCGCTTTCGCTCGAGGGCGACGACGGCGCGGCGCGGGCGCGCGAGGCGGGTCTGGCGCATGTCCCGGAGGACCGCCTGCGCGAGGGCCTCGTGACGTCGTTCACCGAGTGGGAAAACTCGATTCTCGGGTACCAAAACAACTACGGCAAGGGGCTCGGCCTCGACATCGGCCTCGCTCGCAAGACGGCTGAAGATTACATCAAGAAGTTCGACATCCGGCCGCCCAACCTCGATCTCAAGACCGCCAATTTCTCAGGCGGCAATCAGCAGAAGATCGTTCTGGCGCGCGAGATGGAACGCGATCCCGATGTGTTGATCGTCGGCCAGCCGACCCGTGGCGTCGACATCGGCGCCATCGAGTTCATCCACAACCAGATCATCAAGATGCGCGACGCCGGCAAGGCGATCCTGCTGGTGTCCGTCGAGCTCGACGAAATCCGCTCGCTCTCGGACCGCATCCTCGTGATCTTCGACGGCCAGATCGTGGGCGAAGCCGACCCCGCGACCGCCAACGAGACCGAACTGGGCCTGATGATGACCGGTTCGCAGGACGCCCACACCGGCGGGAAGGTCAACTGATGCGCGCCTTGCCACGCTGGGTCGACGTTGCCCTGCTGCCGCTGCTCAACGTCATTCTCGCCTTCCTGATCGGCGGCCTGATCGTGCTCGCCGTCGGCCAGAACCCGCTCGAGGCCGTGGGCATCATGCTCTATGGCGCGTTCGGCTACGGCTCGGGCTTCGGCTATACGCTCTACTACACGACCGACTTCATCTTCGCCGGCCTCGCCGTGTCGCTCGCCTACCATGCGGGCCTGTTCAACATCGGCCCCGAGGGGCAGGCCTATGTGGGCGGTCTCGGCGTTATCCTCGTCGCGCTCGCGGTCAATGGCGTCCACTGGGCCATCTCGGTGCCGCTGATGATCGTTTGCGGCGCGCTGTTCGGGGCGGCGTGGGCGTTCATCCCCGGCTATCTGCAGGCCAAGCGCGGCAGCCACATCGTTATCACGACGATCCTGTTCAACTTCATCGCCGTGTCGCTGATGGGTTTCCTCATCTCGCGCGTGCTCAAGCCCGACAACGTCAACAATGACGAGAGCGCGCCGATCCTAGCGGTGACGCGTGTGCCGCAGCTCAAGGAATTCTTCGGGCTGTTCAACCATTCGCCTGTCAACATCACGTTCTTCCTCGCGCTGATCTGCCTCGGCCTCGTCTATTGGCTGATCTGGCACACCAAGTTCGGCTTCGCCGTGCGCGCGCTGGGCCAGAATCCTTCCGCCGCGAACTATGCGGGCATCTCCAACGAGAAGATGGTCATGATCGTCATGGCCATGGCCGGTGCGATCGCTGCGATGGTGGCCGTCAACAATGTCGGCGGCGTGCAGGGCCGCCTGATCCTCAACTTCGTCAACGGCGCCGGCTTCGTCGGGATCGCCGTGGCCTTCATGGGCAAGGGGCACCCGGTGGGCGTCGCGCTGTCGGCGCTGCTGTTCGGCGCGTTGTATCAGGGCGGACAGGAACTGGCCTTCTCGATGCCGGGCATCACCAAAGAGATGATCGTCACCATCCAGGCGCTGGTGATTTTGTTCACGGGCGCGATGGGCGACATGCTGCGCATTCCGCTGGCCCGCATCTTCGATCGAATGCAGTCAGGGGGAGGTTCGTGATGCCGCAATGGTTCATCGACCTGACGCTGATCCTCGATTCGACGGTGCGCCTTGCCGTGCCCGTACTCCTCGCCTGCCTCGCGGGCCTCTATTCTGAGCGCGCCGGCATCGTCGACATCGGCCTCGAGGGCAAGCTGCTGGCGGCGGCCTTCGGCGCCGCAGCGGCGTCCGCCGTGTTCGGGTCGGCGTGGATCGGCCTGTTTGTGGGCGTGCTGGTCGCGCTGTGCTTTTCGGCCATCCACGGCCTCGCCTCGATCAACCTCAAGGGCAACCAGACGATCTCGGGCGTCGCGCTCAACTTCCTGGCGGCGGGCCTTACGACCTTCCTCGGTCAGAGCTGGTTCAAGCGTGGCGGCTATACCCCGCAGCTGAGCGGCGACCAGCGCTTCAATCCGATTACGCTGCCCTTCGCCGATCAGGTCAAGGACGTGCCGTTCATCGGGCAGGTCTACTACGAGCTGATCTCCGGCCACAACATCATCACCTATTTCGCCTTCCTCGCGGTGCCGGTGACGGCGTGGGTGCTCTTTAGAACGCGGTTCGGGTTGCGCCTGCGCGCCGTCGGCGAAAACCCAAAGGCCGTCGACACCGCGGGTATGTCGGTGACGCTGCTGCGCTATCAGGCGTTGGTTATTACCGCCGTGCTGGTGGGTGTAGGTGGCGCGTATCTCTCGATTGCGCAGTCGGCGGGCTTCAACAACAACATGTCGAACGGCCGCGGCTACATCGCACTGGCGGCGCTGATCTTTGCCAAGTGGCGTCCGGGTCCGGCGCTGCTGGTCTGCCTGCTGTTCGGTTTCCTCGACGCGCTGCAGTTCCGCATCCAGGGCTATAAGTTCCCCTATATCGGCGAAGTGCCGGTGCAGGCGATCCAGGTGCTGCCCTACATCCTCACGATCATCCTGCTCGCCGGCTTCATCGGCCGCGCTATCGCACCGAAAGCGTCCGGCCTGCCTTACACCAAGGAGCGGTAGCTCATGGCCACCGACGCCGAACTGTTCGCCGCTGCCGAAGCGGTACGCGCCAGGGCCTATGCGCCCTATTCGCGCTTCCAGGTGGGGACCGCGATCCTCGCCGATGACGGCAAAATCTATGTTGGCTGCAACGTCGAGAACGCCGCCTACCCGATCGGCAATTGCGCCGAGCCGTCGGCCATCGCGGCGATGCTCGCGGGCGGCGGCAAGCGCATCAGGCGCGTCTATACGACGGGCCCCGGCAGCGCCCCCGTGACGCCGTGCGGCGGCTGTCGGCAGCGCATTCGCGAGTTCGCCGACCAGGACGTGGTCATCATCTCGCATGGTGTCGACGGCGAACCGCTGCACCAGACGCTGGCGCAACTGCTGCCGCATTCGTTCGGACCGGAGTACCTGCCGAAATGACCAAGGCCGCCAAGACCATCCGCAAGATCGCCGGCACCACGCCGATCAGCGCCGGGCTGGTGCTCGGCTCCGGTTTGAGCGGCATCGGCGACCTGCTCGGCGATCGCATCGCCATTCCCTATGAGGAGCTCAAGGGCTTCCCCGGCGGCAAGGTCAGCGGCCACGGTCGCGACCTGCTGGTCGGCACACTCGGCGGCAAGCGCGTCGCGGTGCTGACCGGGCGCGAGCACTACTATGAGCACGGCAATGCCGATGCCATGCGCGTTGCGCTGGAAACCTTGGCTGACCTCGGCGCCTCGACGCTGCTGCTGACCAATTCGGCCGGTTCGCTCGACCAGGCGACGCGCCCCGGCGACCTGATGATGATCTCCGATCACATCAACTACGCCGGCATGAACCCGCTGATCGGGGAACCCAGCGACAAGCGCTTCGTTAACATGGTCAACGCCTACGACCACGCCCTCAGGTCGCAGGCACGCGAGATAGGTGCCCGCCTCGACATTGCGTTGAAGGAGGGCATCTATCTTTGGTATTCTGGGCCGTCCTTCGAGACGGTGGCCGAAATCCAGATGGCCATTCGTCTCGGCGCCAATGCGGTAGGCATGTCGACCGCCCCCGAAGTGATCCTCGCGCGTATGCTCGGCCTGAAAGTCTGGGCCTGTTCGTCGATCACCAATATGGGCGCGGGACTGTCGGACGAGAACATTTCGCACGAGCACACAAAAACCATGGCCGTGCAGGGCGCCGAAAAGCTGAAGAGGCTCATCCCGGCGCTATTGGAGGCGATATGAGTTTGCGAGTTGTCGACACGCCGCAGGTGAAGCCCCCAAAGGCGGCGACGCCACCGGCACGCAATCCGGGCTTTCCGCTCGATCTCGATTGGGTCGGCCGCGTGCGCATGAACCGCTCGGCGCTGGAGCGACGTGCGGGCACGATCGGGACGCGCCGCACGGTCAAGAAGGACTGGCAGATCGCCTGGCTGTTGCGCGCCATCACGCTGATGGATCTGACCACGCTCAACAGCGACGACACGCCCGGCCGCGTCGAGCGGCTTTGCGCCAAAGCGCGCCATCCGGTGCGGCAGGACATCCTCGACGGCCTCGGCGTCGGCGACCTTGATGTGAAGCCGGCGGCGGTCTGTGTGTACCACTCCTTCGTCAAGACCGCGGTCGATGCGCTCAAAGGCACCGGTATCAATGTGGCCGCTGTATCCACTGCGTTCCCGCATGGCCTCGCGCCGCTCTCGACGCGCCTCGCCGAGATCGAAGCCTCGGTGGCCGACGGCGCCAACGAGATCGACATCGTCATCGAGCGCGGCATGGTGCTGCGAGGCGATTGGCAGGCGCTTTACGACGAAGTCAGCGCCATGCGCAAAGCCTGCGGCGACGCGCACATCAAGACCATCCTCGGTACTGGCGAGCTCGCGACGCAGACCAATGTCGCAAAGGCTTCGCTGGTGTGCATGCTTGCCGGCGCCGATTTCATCAAGACCTCGACGGGCAAGGAGAAGGTCAACGCCAATCTCCAGACGTCGCTCAGCATGGTGCGCATGATCCGCTGGTTCCACGACGAGACCGGCATCGAGATCGGCTACAAGCCGGCAGGCGGCATCGCGGCGGCTAAAACGGCGCTCGACTACATGGCGCTGATGAAGGAAGAGCTCGGCACCCACTGGCTCGAGCCGCATCTGTTCCGCTTCGGCGCGAGCTCGCTGCTGACCGACATCGAGCGCCAGCTCGAGCACGGTCTCACCGGTCACTATGCGGCCGACTATCGGATGCCGATGGTTTGATTTGTTGCCGCGGCCAGTGGGTCGCGGCGTCCCGGCAGTGCGGCTGCCGGGGGGAGGATCGAATGAACAAGATCGCGGAAATCTTCCAGTCGCTCGACTATGGTCCGGCGCCCGAGAGTGCGGAGCCGGCGCTGGCGTGGCTGGCGAGCAAGGGCGGCAAATTCGGGCACTTCATCAACGGTAAGTGGACGAAGCCGGGCAAAGTGTTCGCGTCGGACAATCCGGCGACGGGCAAGAAACTCGCCGACATCACCGACGGCACCAACGCCGATGTCGACAAGGCGGTGAAGGCGGCGCGCGCGGCGTTTCCGGCGTGGTCCGCGCTGAGCGGCTACGAGCGCGGCAAGTATCTCTACGCGATCGCGCGGCTGGTGCAAAAGCACTCCCGCCTGTTCGCTGTGCTCGAGACGATGGACAACGGCAAGCCGATCCGCGAGAGCCGCGATATCGATATCCCGCTCGTCGCGCGCCACTTCTACCATCACGCTGGCTGGGCCCAGCATCTCGAGCGCGAGATGCCGGGCATGGTGCCCTATGGCGTCTGCGGCCAGGTCATTCCGTGGAATTTTCCGCTGCTGATGCTCGCCTGGAAGATCGCCCCCGCGATTGCGGCCGGCAATACGGTGGTGCTGAAGCCGGCGGAGTTCACTTCGCTGACCGCGCTGCTGTTCGCCGAGATCGTTGAAAAAGCCAAGCTCCCGCCGGGCGTCGTCAATATCGTCACAGGGCAGGGCGACACCGGCGCTGCGATCGTCAATCATCCCGATGTCGACAAGGTCGCCTTCACCGGCTCGACCGAAGTCGGCAAGATCATCCGCGCCGCAACCGCGGGATCGGGCAAGGGGTTGAGCCTCGAGCTCGGCGGCAAGTCGCCCTACATCGTGTTCGACGACGCCGATATCGACAGCGCCATAGAAGGGCTGGTCGATGCCATCTGGTTCAACCAGGGGCAGGTGTGCTGCGCCGGCTCGCGCCTCTTGGTGCAGGAAAGCATCGAGGAGCGTTTCATCGCCAAGCTCAAGACGCGCATGGCATCGCTGCGGGTCGGCGATCCGCTCGACAAGGCGGTCGACATCGGCGCACTGGTCGCGCCGGTGCAGGTCGAGCGCGTGCACGAGCTGGTCAAGAAGGGCGCGGCCGAGGGCGGGCAGGTCTATGAGCCCGACGTCGATCTGCCGAAGGGTGGCTGCTTCCTCAAGCCTGCGTTGATTACCGGTGTGTCGCCGTCGAACACGGTGGTCACCGAGGAGATCTTCGGGCCCGTGCTGGTGGCGATGAGCTTCCGTACGCCCGAGGAGGCGGTGCAGCTCGCTAACAACACCAAGTACGGCCTCGCCTCGACCATCTGGACCGAGAACGTCAACCTCGCGCTCGACATTGCGCCCAAGGTCAAGGCCGGCGTGGTGTGGGTGAACAGCACCAACAACTTCGACGCCTCAGTCGGCTTCGGCGGCTACAAAGAGAGCGGCTACGGCCGCGAAGGCGGCAAGGAAGGCATGGCCGCTTACCTGAAGCCGAAATGGGAGAAGGAGCTGAAGCCCTTCGCGGCACCCAAGGCCGAGAAGCCGGTGGCTCAGGACGATCACGACGGCATCGACCAGACGGCCAAGATGTACATCGGCGGCAAGCAGGCGCGGCCCGATAGTGGCTACTCCCGGCCCGTGTATGGCCCGGGCGGCGAGATCGTAGGCGAAGTCGGCGACGGCAACCGCAAGGACATCCGCAATGCCGTCGAAGCAGCCCGCGCCGCGCTCGGCTGGGGCACCGCTACGGCCCACAATCGGGCGCAAATCCTCTACTTCCTCGCCGAGAATCTGGAATATCGTTCCGACGAGTTCGCCAGGCGCCTACGCGCGCAGACCGGAGAGCCGCTGGCTTCGGCTCAAAAGGAAGTCGCGGCCTCCGTCGAGCGCCTGTTCGCCTTCGCCGGGTGGGCCGACAAGTACGATGGCGCCGTGCACAATCCGCCGGCCCGCATGATCGCGGTCGCGATGGTCGAGCCGATCGGCGTCATGGGCATCGTCGCGCCGCCGAGCCGCCCGCTGCTGGGCTCGATCGCACTGATTGCCCCCGCGCTCGCGATGGGTAACCCGGTGGTGCTGGTGCCCTCCGAGCGCTCGCCGCTCTCGGTGACCGACCTCTACCAGGTGATCGAAACCTCCGACATCCCCGCCGGCGTCATCAACATCGTGACAGGCCCCTCGGCTGCGCTGGCCAAGACCATGGCCGAGCACGACGGCATCGATGCCATGTGGTTCGCCGGCGACGCGGCCACCTCGCAGATGGTCGAGAAAGCCAGCGTTGGCAACCTCAAGCAGACCTGGACCTCGCGCGGCCTCTACTACGACCTCAGCGACAAGACCAAGTTCGAAGGCGACTACTTCCTCCGCCGCGCCACGCAGGTGAAGAACGTCTGGGTGCCGTATGGGGCGTGACGGCGATGGCCTTGGAGATGCTTCGGCGCTAAGTTAGTCCTGAAAGGATCAGCATCATGAGCGAGTTCGATCGAATAACGCACAATCCGGCAATCATGAGCGGCAAGCCGATTATCCGTGGCATGCGGGTGACGGTAGGCATGATAGTGGGGCAGATCGGCGCGGGCGTCACGATTGACGAAATGCTTGAGGACTATCCCTATCTCGAACGCGAGGACATTCTGCAGGCCCTGCGCTATGCAGCCCGGTTGGCAACAGAGCGGGAAGTCGCCTTTAGCGAATGAAGATTCTTGTCGACATGAACCTGTCGACGCAATGGGTGAGCTTCTTCGTTCAAAACGGGCATGAAGCGGTCCACTGGTCGACGATTGGGCGGGCGGACGCAGCTGATGAAGAGTTGTTTGAGGACGCGCTGAGCAATGACAGAATCCTCACAAACGACCTCGGCTTCGGCCTCAGCGACCAGGCCAAAGTGCTGATAGACGGAGCGCTGGTGACTGTCGATCCCAGGCGGTCACGCATACGCCTGCTCCGCCTCTCAGAGCCTGATCTATGATCTTTCTCCCGCAAGAAGTCATCGTCCGGAAGCGCGATGGCGAGATCCTTACCCGTGGCGAGATCGGGCAGTTCATTGCGGGGCTGACCGATGGCAGCGTGAGCCATGCGCAGGTGGCGGCGTTTGCCATGGCGGTGTTCTTCCGCAACATGAACCTCGATGAGCGCGTCGCGCTCACCGAGGCGATGCGCGACTCTGGAACGGTGCTCGATTGGTCGGACCTCGACGGTGCTGTGGTCGACAAGCACTCGACGGGCGGCGTCGGCGACAATGTCAGCCTGATGCTGGCGCCAATCCTCGCTGCCTGCGGCGTTTATGTGCCGATGATTTCGGGCCGCGGACTTGGGCACACCGGTGGCACGCTCGACAAGTTCGACTCGATCCCCGGCTACACGACGCAGCCGGACAATGCGCTGTTCCGCAAGGTGACCAAGGAAGCCGGCTGTGCCATCATCGGCCAGACCGCCGACCTCGCGCCGGCCGACAAGATCCTCTACTCGATCCGCGATGTGACCGGGACCGTCGAGAACGTCTCGCTGATCACTGCGTCGATCTTGTCGAAGAAGCTCGCAGCAGGCCTCGGCGCGTTAATCCTCGATGTGAAGACCGGCTCCGGCGCGTTCATGCCGACGCTCGAGAAATCGCGCGAGTTGGCCGAGAGCCTCGTCAATGTCGCCAACGGCGCCGGCACCAAGACTGCCGCGCTGATCACCGACATGAACGAGCCGCTCGCGACCGCGGCCGGCAATGGCCTCGAAATCCGCAACGCGGTCGAGTTCCTCACCGGCAAGCACCGCGATCATCGCCTGCTCGATGTGACGCTCGCGCTCAGCGCGGCGGCGCTGGAGCTGACCGGCTTCACCGGCAACGCGCGCCACGCCGTGCATGCGGCGTTGTCGACCGGCAAGGCGACGGAGCATTTCTCAAAGATGGTCGCCATGCTCGGCGGGCCGGCCGACTTCGTCGAGAAGATGGAGGACCATCTCGAAGCCGCACCGATCGTCCGCGACGTGTTCGCACCGGGGCCGGGTACCGTGTCGAGCATCGATACGCGGGGCGTCGGCATGGCCGTCGTCGCGCTCGGTGGTGGGCGCCGGATGCCGACCGACAAGATCGATCACGCCGTGGGTTTCGATCGACTCGCTGGTCTTGGCGCAAAGGTCGATGGCAACACCCCGCTCGCACGCCTGCATGCGCGTGATGAGGCCAGTGCCGCCGACGCCGAACGCCGCCTGATTGCGGCCTACACGCTCGGCGGCAGCGTCACAAAGCATCCGCTCATTGCCGAGCGGATCGATGCGAAGGAGACTGCGTGATGCCCCGGGCGATCCTCTGCATTCTCGACAGCTTCGGCATTGGTGGCGCGCCGGACGCGGCGGACTATGGCGACGGACACGGGCACAACGATCTCGGCTCCGACACGCTTGGCCACATCGCGGCTCAGTACGATCTTCGCGTGCCCAACATGGATGCGATGGGCCTCGGCGCCGCGGGCAAGCTGTCGACGGGCAGCATTCCGCGCGGCCTGACGGATCAGCCCAAAGGCGGGCGCTGGGGCGTTGGCCGCGAGGTCAGCAAGGGCAAGGACACGCCGTCCGGCCATTGGGAAATCGCCGGTGTGCCGGTGCCCTTCGCCTGGGGCTATTTTCCGCAGACCATCCCGTCATTCCCCGCGGAGCTGACCGACGCCCTGATCCGCAACGCCAGGCTGCCGGGCATCCTCGGCAACAAGCACGCGTCGGGCGTGCCGGTGATCCAGGAGTTCGGCGAGGAGCACATCCGGACGGGAAAGCCCATCTGCTACACCTCGATCGACTCGGTGTTCCAGATCGCCGCGCACGAAGAGCATTTCGGCCTGCAGCGTCTCTATGAGGTGTGCGAGGAAGCGTTCAAGCTGACGGCGCCGATGATGATCGGCCGCGTCATCGCGCGGCCCTTCACCGGCGAGACCCGCGACACCTTCAAGCGCACCGGCAACCGGCGCGACTTCGCGATCTCGCCGCCCGAGCCTACGCTGCTCGACCGCGCCAAGGCGGCGGGGCGGCAGGTGTTCGCCATCGGCAAGATTTCGGACATCTATGCAGGGTCGGGCGTCACCCACAAAATCAAGGCGTCGGGCAACATGGTGCTGTTTGATCGCACGCTCGAGGCCATGGATATGGCCCGCGACGGCGATTTCATCATGACCAATTTCGTCGATTTCGATCAGGAGTACGGCCACCGCCGCGATGTCGTGGGATATGCGCAGGCGCTCGAGGCGTTCGACCAGCGGCTGCCGGAACTGATCGCCAAGCTCCGCGACGACGATCTGCTGGTACTGACCGCCGACCACGGCAACGATCCGACGTGGATCGGCACCGATCACACGCGCGAGCAGACGCCGATCCTCTGCTTTTCCCCAAGGCTGTCGCCGGGGACTGTTGGACTCCGCAACACATTTGCGGATATTGGCGAGAGCATCGCCCACTGGCTCGGCCTCGCGCCGGGAAGGCACGGGCGGTCCTTCCTCTAGTCACCACATCGCGGGGTTCTCATGGCCAAAGTCACCGTCATCGATCACCCCATGATCCAGCACAAGCTGACGATCATGCGCGACAAGGACACCTCTATCGCCGGCTTCCGCCGCCTGCTGCGCGAGATCGCACATCTGATGTGCTATGAGGTGACGCGCGATCTCGAGCTCGAAATGATCCCCATCGAGACGCCGCTGGCGCAGATCGAAAGCCCGACGATCAAGGGCAAGAAGCTGGTGTTCGCGTCGATCCTGCGTGCCGGCAACGGGCTGCTCGACGGCATGCTGGATTTGGTGCCGGCGGCGCGCGTGGCGCATATCGGCATCTATCGCGACCACGAAACGCTGCAGCCGGTCGAGTACTACTTCAAGGCACCCAGCGAACTCGACAATCGTCTGATCATCGTCGTCGACCCGATGCTCGCCACCGCGAACTCGTCGATCGCTGCGATCGACAAGCTCAAGGAGCGCGGCGCCAACAACATCCGCTTCCTCTGCCTTCTCGCGGCGCCAGAGGGCATCGCGAAGTTCACCGCGGCGCACCCCGATGTGCCGGTATTCACCGCAGCGATCGACAGCCATCTCAACGAGAAGGGCTACATCGTCCCCGGCCTCGGCGACGCCGGCGACCGCATGTACGGCACCAAATAGCCGGAGAGCGGCTACTTCTTGCGGGTCGCCGCCTTCTTCTTGGGCTGGGCTGCAAGCGGCAGGCCGAGCGCGATCAAGTCCTTGCGGAGCTGCTCGGGTGAGGTGAAGACGATCCCCTGCATGCCGAATTTGCGCGCCGATACGATGTTGGGCTCGCTGTCGTCGATGAACACACAGGCGTCCGGCGCGAGGCTGTAGCGTTCGCAGAACCGGTGATAGATGCGCGCATCAGGCTTCACCAGCCGCTCGAGGCCAGAAACCACGACGCCGTCGAATTTCTCGAGGAACGGCCAGTCGCCAAGGCAGGCGGCCCACTTCTCCCACGAGAAGTTGGTGATCGCGAAGGTCGGGATTTCGGCGGCAACCAGCTCGTCATGGATGTCGATGGTGCCCTGGATGAAGTCGCCGACGGTTTCCTTCCAGCGAAGATCGTAAGCCTGGATTTCGCGCCAGTATTTCGGGAACCGGGCGGTGAGCCGCACCACGGCTTCGGCGTAGCTGTCGCCGGCGTCAAGCTCCAGATTGAAGCCGTTGCTGTAGACGTTGTCGCGGAACCATTGCGCATCCTCTTCGGTCTTGAAGAGCTTGCGGAACAGATACATCGGGTTCCAGTCGACGAAGACGCCGCCGAGATCGAAGACAGGAATCGGTGGTGTGTCAGCCATGGTCGCCTCGCATTGCGGGCTGGCTATCGCATGCGCCCGTCAGGGGGCGCAAGCATCACGACTGATTGGTGCAGGCGTTCGTCGCCAGGCTCGTGGTGTCGAGGTTGATCGGCGCGTCGCTGCCGAAGCGCGGCAGGAAGTAGTTGGTGTGCGACAGGTTCAGCGCCGTCGAGAACACCATGCCGAGGACGGGCTTATAGGAATACGTGACCTCGGCGGCGATCACGCAGCCGCCGCGCGAGACCGAGTTCATCTGCGTAGAGCTGCCCAGATCGGTGTAGGTGGCGCCGGTGGTCTTGGCGGTACCCGCCGAGTTGGGCTTGCTCCAGAGGACCTTGGTGACGCCGTTGTTCTTCACCTGAACCAGCGACACCACGATCTTGAGACCGGTGGTCGAGTAGGGCGAGAGGATGCCGGTGGACGCATTGAGATAGTCGGTGAACGTCCCGCTGCTGCCGGTCGAGATCTTGCCGTCGTCCGGATCCCACTGTGCCACGAGGTCGCCGATGGTGGAGGAGATCGAGTTGATGCGCTTGTCCACTGTAAATAGCGCTGCCGCCTCGATCGAGCCCATGTAGAGCGTGATGAGGAAGGGCAGGATCAGCGCGAACTCGACGGCTGCCACCGCGCGCTCTTCGCGACTGAAGCGATTGACAATCAGAACAGCGCTCCGAACGAACTGCATCATGAGAAGGGCTCGTTGCGGAAGACGCGCGTGGCGCCCAGCAGACGATAGTTGTCCGGCTGATTCTTGAGGTTGAAGTAGGGCAGGTTGATCAGCAGCGGCCAGCGATAATACGCGAACACCTGGATCACCTCGCGGCGCACGCCGCCGTTGAAGCTCTCGGCCACCGTCCAGGTGCAGGTCGACGATGTGCATGTCTGCACCGTGTTCGATGTCGTGGTCGACGAGAAGTTGGTGATCTTGCTGACCTTGATTTTGATCTGGTCGCAATCGAAGATGTTGAACGTGTAGCCGCACAGCAGGGTGCGGAAATTGGCAAGCGTGTAGTTCGCCGCCTGAGCGCGCCCCGTCTTGATCATCCTACTCGCATCTTCGACGGCGCTGTCGAGCACCTGTCCGGCAAAGAACACAATCGCCGTTTCGAGAATGGCCGCGATGAGCGTGAAGAAGGGCAGCGCAAGCAGCCCGAACTCGATGGCGGTCACGCCGCGATCGTCACGCGCGAACTTATGCCCGCGCGACACCACGGGTGAAATCAGTCGCCGGAGGAGTGTCGGCTTTTGCGCCATGAGACCGTCGGGTGTTGCAACCCGGACAGCCTAGGTCTGTGGTGCTAATCAGACGTTAGGAGCAAGGTGCGCAATCGAGCGATCGCACCTTGCATGGTTAAGCAGCGGTTACTGGCGCGGACGCGCCGCGCTGTCGACGATGCTCGACGAGCCGAAGGCGGCGGAGCTGAAGTTGTTGTCGTCGCCCAGCATGATCGTCGGCTGGCAGATCGGCTCGCATGCGAGCGTGGTGCGCGCGCTGCCCATATACACGGTGACGATATCGGCCTGGCCCTGAACCACCGACACGACCGTATCGGCCACCGGGTTGCCGGCGCTGTCGAGGACGATGAGGTTGGTCTGCCCGTAGCTCTTGCCGGTCAGTACCAAGGTCTGCGGATCCTGGATGGTGATGTCGGCGACGCCGGGGTTGCCAATGATCACTGTCGCGGCGGGGGCGCTGATCCTGAGGATGCGCGCCATGTTGACCTTGACGCTGATGGGTTCGTTGGTCTCGGCGAGAGCCTGTCCCGTCAGAAGAAATGCGAGGCTGACGGCGGCAATAAAACCCTTGAGCGACATGGCAGGACACCCGGAACTAGATACTCTTACGCCCTGCAGTTTCGGCCAGAATGGTGAATAATTCGCCAAGAACGCAATTCCGATCTCGCAAAATGCGGCCCAAGCTTTCGCAAAGACGCGGAATCGGCGCTCAAAACATACAACTGCAACGACCTTCTAAAGAGTCTGCAAACCAGGGTGCAAACTCCCGCCGATGGCCGTGTTTGCAAGCACCCCGATTAACTCAATTTCAACTCGCCCCGGCTAACTTTTCAGCCGACTTCGATGCGCAAGGCGTCGAAGATACTGCGCAAGCAGATGACGTGTGCAAGGAGCCTGGAATGAACATTGTTGCTCGTTTCGCAAATGACGAGTCTGGCGCGACAGCGATTGAGTATGGCCTGATTGCCGCGCTCATCGCCGTTGGCATCATCGCCGCCGCCACCACCCTCGGTACATCGCTGTCGTCCCTCTTCGGACGTATCAGCGGCAAGCTGAACACGGCGACGATCGCGCCGTAAGGCCGACCGGTCGCTACGTCTCTCTGACGAGACGAAACAAGCTTACCGGAAAGGGGGCCGCTCGGCCCCCTTTTCATAAAAAGAATCCGGCAAAGCCGGGTAGCGATCCGGCGTACAAGCCGGACAACACTGTGCAAGGAGTCTGTCTATGAATACCTTTGCTCGGTTCGTCTCCGACGAATCCGGTGCGACGGCGATCGAGTATGGTTTGATTGCTGCGCTCATAGCCGTCGGGATCATCGCAGCGGCGACGACCCTCGGCGGTTCGCTTTCCGATCTGTTTGGCCGGATCAGCGGCAAGCTCAACACCGCGACCATCGCACCCTAGTCCAAGCGTCACAGAATTACGGCAAGGGGAGTCGTTCGCGGCTCCCCTTCGTCTTTCCGCTTTGTTAACCATGCCAGCCCGACAATCTGGCAGCGCAAAGCGGGCTCTCCGCCAGCGCCGCCGGATGCCCCAATGCTGTCGACCCTCGCCCTGTTTGTTTTCCCGGTGCTGATGGCTTATGCCGCTTCGTCCGACCTGTTGACGATGCGTATCGCCAACTGGCTCGTTCTCGTGGTCGCAGTGGCATATCTGGCCCTGGCCCTGATCGTTCAGCTGAGCTGGAGCGACATTGGCATGGCGGCCGCGGCCGCAGCGATCGTCCTTGCGATCGCATTTGCGTTCTTCGCATTCGGCTGGATCGGCGGCGGCGACGCCAAACTTGTGGCGGCGACAACGCTTTGGGTTGGGTTCGGACTGATGGTGCAGTACTTGCTTTACGCAGCACTTCTGGGGGGCGGCCTGACCCTCCTGATCCTTGCCTTCCGCCGCTATCCGCTGCCCGAATTCCTGCGCCGGCAGGCCTGGATCGACCGGCTTCACAACCCCAAATCCGGTGTGCCTTACGGCATCACCCTGGCGGCTGCGGCGCTGCTCGTCTATCCGGAAACGGCCATCTTCCAGCGACTGCTCGGCGGCTCGTAAAGTCGCAGGTTTTCGCATCCTGCACTGGAACAAGGTTCGGTTAACCGTAAATCCAAAGCATCGATTAACCAAACTTTGACCCTTCGGGCCCATGATCACCCAATAGTTCTGGGCTCGTTTGGTCCGAGTACGGTGGAGTTTGCCGATGCGAATGTCGCGTATCCTGCTTCTGATCGTTGCTTTGGTTGCAGGCGGACTTGCCGCATTCCTCGCAACGCGCGGTCCTGCGCCGACAGAGCCGTCGGGCCCGTCAGGCCCCGAGGTGGTTCAGGAAGCGCGCACGCAGGTGCTCGTCGCCACCATGCCGATCGGCGTGGGCGACCGGCTCTCGGCCACCAACATGGCCTGGATGGATTGGCCGCAGAACGCCGTACGCGATGACTACATCAAGCAGGACGCCATGCCCGAAGCCCTCACCGATATGCAGGGCGTCGTGGCGCGCTTCGAAATCTTCGAGGGCGATCCGATCCGTCAGCAGAAGCTTGTCCGCTCCGACCAGGGCTATCTGTCGGCCGTGCTCGAAAAGGGCATGCGCGGGATCTCGATCTCCGTGCCCGCCGACTCCGCATCGGGTGGCTTCATCGTCCCCAACGACCATGTCGACGTCATCCTGACGCGCGGCAGCTCGGACGGCCAACAGTCAGAAACTATCGTCTCCAACGTGCGCGTCCTCGCCATCAATACCCGTCTGGGCGAACTCGGAACGACCGGCGCGCCCGACGATCCCAACAATCCGCGTGCCGAAATCTTCGCCAACACCGCGATCGCTACGCTGGAACTCGATCCCGCGCAGGCCGAGACCATCGTCAACGCGACGCAATTGGGCAAGCTCTCCCTGGCCCTCCGCTCGATCGTCGACTTCGCGCCCAACACCAGCGACGAAGTGCGCCGCAACGCGCCGATCCGCGTCATCAAATATGGCCAGGAAAACAACGTCATCACCGGGACCACGCCGACCAGCAGTTCGGGCGACGTCTCGGTGGACGCCGCCGCCTATACGCCTGCCCCGATCCGCGGCCCAGTCGTGGCGCCCGCACCGGTCGAGGTGCTCGAGTGAAGTACGAGGACAAAATGATGGCCACCCTTTCGCCCATGCCGCGCCCGCGCATCTGGCTGCGCACACTGGTTGCCGCAGTCCTGGCGAGCATGCTCGCGGCACCCGCGCTCGCCGCAAACACGTCGGCTCATCTGCGCATCCCCAACAGCGTGACCGGCGTCTCCCAGTCGCTGGACCTCGAGGTCAACAAATCGATCCTCGTCGACCTGCCAACCAATGCGGGCGAAGTAATTGCCAGCCAGCCAGCAGTTGCAACCGTGGTGATGCGCAGCAAGACGCGCGCAATCGTCCAGGGTCTGTCGGCCGGCAACACCAACATCTTCTTCCTCGATCCGGCCGGCAACAACATCGCCGTACTCGACCTGCGCGTTTACACCTCGCGCTCGGACGTGGGGACTGCGCTCGAGTCCGCGATCGCACGAAACATCAAGGGTTCGCGTATCCGCGTCGAATCCGTGGTGCTCGACGACGTGGCCGGTGCATCCACAAACCGTGTGGTTCTGACCGGTACCGTTTACTCGCAGGACGATCTGGCCAAGGCTCTCGCCATGGCGACGCAGTTCGCCGGCAGTGCCGACAACGTCGCCAACCTCGTCACCGTCAATGGCAACCAGCAGGTCAAGCTGAAGGTCACCGTGGCCGAAGTTGGCCGCGACACCGTCAAGCAGCTCGGCATCAATCTCGATGGTTCGCTGACGATCGGCAGCGTGAAGCTCGGACTCGAAAGCAAGCCCGCGACCGGTGGCGCTTCGGGCGTGACCAACAATAACGGTTTCACCGCCGGCTACGACGACGGTGTATTCAGCCTCGACGCCAGCCTGCGCGCACTCGAACGCCGCGGCGCGCTTCGTACGCTCGCCGAACCGACGCTTACCGCGCTCTCGGGCCAGGAAGCCTCGTTCCTCGCGGGTGGCGAATTCCCCGTGCCGACCGGCATCTCGGATGGCGAGATCACCTACACGTTCAAGGAATTCGGCGTGAAGCTTAAGTTCACGCCCACGGTCAAGTCGAACGGCATGATCGGGCTCGTGGTCGACACCTCGGTCTCCGAACTCACCACTGAGGGTGGGTTCAGCATCAGCGGCATCACGGTGCCGGCGACCAAGAACCGCCAGGCGGCGACGTCGGTCGAACTGCCCGTGGGCCAGACGCTCGCAATCGGCGGCATCCTGCAGGACTCGATCCGCCAGCAGGTGAACCAGCTGCCGGGCCTTGGCAATATCCCGATCCTGGGTGCGCTGTTCCGCTCGCGTGATTTCATTCACAGCCAGACCGAGCTCGTCATCCTGGTGACGCCCTACATGGCGACGCCCAGCCAGACAGTGGAAAAGCCCACGGACAATATGCAGGTCGCGGGAGACGCCGAGGCCGTCTTCCTCGGCCATCTCGAGGCCATGTATGGCGTCGGCAGCGATGGAATGCGCGGGACCTACAAAGGGTCGGTCGGATTTGTCCTCGACTGATCACGACGTAGTAACCGGATGCGATGGAGAGTTAGGTCATGAGTTTTTTGACGTCGAGCAAGGAAGCCGCGCCAGCCGATGAACCGGTGGGCGAAGTCGCAACCGGCGCCCGCCTGCTGCCCCGCATCACCATCCAGGCGTTCTGCGAGCATTCGCAGACCGCCGAGCTGGTCGAAGCCGCAGTGCATGACCGCCGCATGTCGAAGGTGGCTCTCACAACCCACAATGGCGGCCTCGATGGCGCCATCGAGAGCTACAAGTCGAACCCGACGCCCAATCTCATCATCGTCGAGACCTCGCTCCCGACCGAAGAGATCCCCCGCGCGCTCGATCGTCTGGCTGAAGTCTGCGACGCCTCGACCCGGCTCATCGTGCTCGGCCACGTCAACGACGTGCTGCTCTATCGCGAGCTGATCCGCTCGGGCGTGTCCGAATATCTCGTACTGCCCACCAGTGCCCACAACATCGTCAATGCGATCTCCGATCTGTTCGCCGCCGAAGGCGCAGCGCCGATCGGGCGCACCATCGCCTTTGTGTCTGCCAAGGGCGGTGCCGGTGGCTCGACCATGGCGCACAATGTCGCCTGGGCGATCAGCCAGCATCTGCGCCAGGATGTGCTGATCCTCGACATGGATCTGCCGTTCGGCACGGCCGGCCTCAACTTCAACCAGGACCCGCCGCACGGTATCGCCGATGCGCTGTCCGTTTCGGGCAAGGCCGACCCCACCATGCTCGATCGGCTGATGAGCAAGGCGGCCAACCACATCAACCTGCTGACGGCGCCAGCGATGCTCGACAAGACGTTCGACTTCGGCGAGCGCGACTTCGAGCAAGTGGTGGAGCTCGCGCAGAAGACAACGCCCGTCGTCGTGCTCGACGTGCCGCACACCTGGAACGCCTGGGTCCGCCATACACTAGCGACCGTCGACGAGATCGTCGTGGTGGCCGAGCCTGATCTCGCCAACCTCCGCAACGCCAAAAATCTTGCCGACACCATCAAGGCCCTGCGCCCCACCGAGAGCGAGCCGCTGCTGGTGGTCAACAAGATGGGCATCCCGAAGCGTCCCGAGATCGCGGCGCAGGAGTTTGCGACTTCAGTCGAATGCCGGCTGATCGGTCAGGTGCCCTTCGACGCCGCAACGTTCGGCACGGCGGCCAACAACGGTCAGATGATCGCCGAGGTCGCAGCCAACAACCGCGCCAACGACATCTTCAAAGCCATCGGCATGCAGGTCACCGGCCGCTCCACTCCGGAAGTGGCGGGCAAGTCCAGCAGCCTCAAGCTGCCCTCGTTCCTGAAGCGGAAGAAGGCCTCGTAAATGTTCGGCAAGCGCCAGACCTTCGGCGGCAATACTCCGGGAGCGGGCGAAGCGCCGCGCCCGCAATCTTCAGCTCCTGCGGCCGCTGTGCCCGCCACGCGGACCGAAGTACCAAAGCCCGTCGTCGATGCAACCCTCAACCGCATGCGCAGCGACGAGATCGTCGATGTACGCAGCGCCGAGGCGATCCAGCGCGACAAGGAATACTTCCAGACCAAGTCGGCGATCTTCAACGCTCTAATCGACTCGATCGATCTGAGCCAGCTCGCGACGATGGATCAGGAAGCAGCGCGCGAGGAAATCCGCGACATCGTCGCCGAGATCATCGCGCTCAAGTCGATCGTGATGTCGATCTCCGAGCAGGAAGATCTGCTCGAGGACATTTGTAACGATGTTCTTGGCTATGGCCCGCTCGAGCCGCTACTGGCGCGCGACGACATCGCTGACATCATGGTGAATGGCAGCCAGAAGTGCTACATCGAAGTCGGCGGCAAGGTGAAACTCACCAATGTACGCTTCCGCGACGACAGCCACCTGATGAACGTCTGCCAGCGCATCGTGAGCCAGGTCGGCCGTCGCGTTGACGAAAGCTCGCCCATATGCGACGCGCGACTGCCGGACGGCTCGCGCGTCAACGTGATCGCCCCGCCACTCGCCATCGACGGCGCCGCGCTCACCATTCGTAAGTTCAAAAAGGACAAGCTGACCCTCCAGCAGCTGGTCAAATACAACTCGATCTCGCCTGAGGGCGCCGAGGTCCTCCGCATCCTGGGCCGCGTGCGTGCCAACGTGCTGATCTCCGGCGGTACCGGCTCGGGCAAGACCACGCTGCTCAACTGTCTCACGGCCTTCATCGAGAAGGACGAACGCGTCATCACCTGCGAAGACTCCGCCGAGCTTCAGCTGCAGCAGCCGCATGTGGTGCGTCTGGAAACGCGTCCGCCCAACCTCGAAGGCGAAGGCGAAATCACCATGCGTGATCTCGTCAAGAACTGCCTCCGTATGCGTCCCGAACGCATCATCGTGGGCGAGGTTCGTGGACCGGAAGCCTTCGACCTTCTGCAGGCGATGAACACGGGCCACGACGGATCGATGGGCACGCTCCACGCCAACAGCCCGCGCGAAGCTCTCTCGCGTCTCGAGTCGATGATCACGATGGGCGGCTACTCGCTCCCCTCGCGTACCATCCGCGAGATGATCACCTCTTCGATCGACGTGATCGTCCAGGCCGCCCGTCTGCGTGACGGCTCGCGCCGCATCACCCATGTGTCCGAAGTGCTGGGCATGGAAGGCGATGTGATCGTGACGCAGGACATCTTCCTCTACGACATCCTGGGCGAAGACACGAACGGCAACCTGATCGGCCGCCACCGCTCGACCGGCATCACCAAGCCGCAGTTCACCGAGCGCGCACGCTACTTCAACGAAGAAGCGAACCTCGTCGAGGCGCTGGAGAAATCGAACGTCGAGCAGCACACCCTGCTCAATAGCTGAGTATCAGTATGGAAGTCCTCGTCTACGCAGCACTGGCGATTGTGGGTGTCTTGGCCGCGGGCTTCGCGCTGATTCCGTCGCTCGCCGGCTCGAACCGCGCCGACAAGCGCATCAAGGCGCTGCAGGGCGATGTGCAGGCCAATCGACGCAACGCCGACGTCGCCCGCAAGAGCGACACGCGTCGCAAGCAGATCCAGGAGACGCTGAAGGCGCAGAACGATGCCCTCGGCAAAGCCAAGCGTCGCATCCCCCTGCAGGACCAGATCTACCAGGCGGGTATGAAGATCAAGGACCGCGACTGGGTCCGCAACCAGTTCATCATCGGTGCGGTGCTCGCGCTGGTCTGCTGGCTGCTGCAGGTCGAGTGGTACTTCGCAATCATCTTCGGCGCTGCTGGCGGCTATCTGCTGCCGAAATTCTGGATGGGCCGTCGTCGCAAGAAGCACGAGGCTGCGTATCTCGACGAGCTGCCGAACGCGGTCGAGGCGATCGTGCGCGGTGTGAAATCCGGTCTGCCGCTCAACGACTCGATGCGCCTCGTCGCCAAGGAAGCCAAGGAACCCATCAAAACGGAGTTCCAGAAGGTTCTCGATCAGCAGACGATGGGCAAGTCGACCTCCGAGGCGGTCCAGACGCTGTTCGATCGCATGCCGATTCCCGAGGTGAATTTCTTCGTCGTCGTGATCACCGTGCAGCAGCAGGCAGGCGGTAACCTCAGTGAGGCGCTGGGCAACCTGTCGCGTGTGCTGCGCAACCGCAAGAAGATGAAGCAGAAGATCAAGGCGATGTCGTCGGAAGCCAAGGCCTCCGCCGGCATCATCGGCTCGCTGCCCTTCCTGGTGGGCACGCTCGTGACGTTGACGACACCCAGCTACATGGTGCCGATGTTTACGACGACGCTCGGCTTCATCTGGCTGGGCATTGCCGCGATCATGATGTCCTTCGGCGTCTGGATCATGGCCAAGATGGTTTCCTTCGACTTCTGAGGCAGGCATGGGCGCGATCGAAGCATTGATGACCCGTGAGTTCCTGATCGCCGTGTTCGCGGCAATCTCTGCGGGCGCCGTCGTCTTCACACTGGGGTTCTCGTTTCTCGGTCGTGGCGGCGTGACCGTCAAGCAGCGCATCAAGCGCGTCGCGCTCGAACGCGAAAAGATGCGGGCTGAGGAGATGGCACGCCTGCGCGGCCGCGGTGGCGAGCAGCCCGAACAGTCGCGCACCATGCGCCGCGCTGCGGGCCGTCAATCGATCCAGAACGTTGTCGAGCGCTTCTCGCTGCAGAAGGCGTTTGCCGACGAGAACACCGGCGACGCGCTCGCTCGTGCCGGGTTCCGTGGACAGGGTCCGCTCAACGCTTATGTTTTCGCGCGCTTCGTAACGCCGTTCGTTCTCTTCATGCTGGCGTTCCTCTACCTGCAGTTCACGGTCTTTGCCGAGAAGCCGGCCTATCTCAACGCGATCTATGCCGTGTTCATCGGCCTGATCGGCGCGTATCTGCCGACACTGTGGCTGCGCAACCGCACCACCAAGCGCCAGGCCTCGATCCGCCGCGCCTGGCCCGATGCGCTCGATCTGATGCTGCTCTGCGTCGAGGCCGGTATGTCGGTCGAGCACGCCTTCAAGCGCGTCGCCAAAGAGATCGGCCTCCAGAGCCCGGAGCTCGCTGAAGAAATCACGCTGACCACCGCCGAGCTGAGCTTCCTCGAAGACCGCACACGCGCCTATGACAATCTTGGCAAGCGTACGGGCCTCGACATCGTCAAGTCGGTGATGACCTCGCTCATCCAGGCCGATCGCTACGGCACCAGCGTCGGCACATCGCTCCGCGTGATGGCCGAGGAAGGCCGCGAGACGCGCATGATGGAAGCTGAGAAGAAGGCCGCCGCACTGCCGCCCAAGCTGACGGTGCCGCTGATCGTCTTCTTCCTGCCCGTGCTGTTCATCGTGATCATCGCGCCGGCGATCATCAAGATGATCGAGCAGGGCTCGTTCAGCGCCTTCGGCGTGAACTGACGCACGAAGCGAACAGGGCAGCGCGCTGCCCCACCCGCTTCTCATATTCGCGATTGATAGTTAGTTGGCGCCCTTGATCAGGTCCCAGCGGTTCTGCTGCGTCAGCAGAGCGCGGATGTAGGACATGTTCGCGTCGACCTGGTCAGGCGGAAGCTCCTTCGCAAACATGGCGCGGCACTCGTCGAAGCGGCCCTGGAGGCCGATGACGAGGGCGAGGTTCTGCCGTACTTGGCTGTTGGCGCCGCGCATCTGGACGGCTTTGCGCAGATGCTGCTCGGCTTTGTCGAGCTCGTTGGTCATCGCATAGGAGAGGCCGAGATTGGCCTCGAGCGACGACTCATTGGGCGCAATCAGCAGCGCCTGCGTGTAGAGCGCGCGAGCTTCCGCGTTCTTGCCGTTCTGGTCGAGGATCGCGCCCTTGACCATAAGGGCATTCCAGTCCGGGGTTGCCGGATCGATCGCGTCGTCCGCGACGTTCAGCGCCTGCGAGAAGCGGCCAGCCGCCGTCAGCGCCTTGGCATAGGCGATCTTGATGTCGAGGTCGTTGCGGTGGATCGCGAGGCCCGCTTCGAGCACGGCCACGGCCTGATCGGCCTGGCCCGCCGCGCGCAGGGCGGCGGCATAATAGATGATGGCGATCTTGTCCTGCGGCCGCGCCTTGTAGCGCGCCGCGAGCTGGCCCAGCGACGTCGCATCGGCCGAGATCGAACCCGTGGTGATCGGATCCTGCATGCTGGCGCGATTGGACGCACAGGCGGAGAGGGCGAGCGCAGCGACGCCGGCAAGCAGCACGATACGCATCGATTTGAGAGCGGTCTGGACGCGCACGGCGGCACTCACTTGTCGTCCGGCGCCAGGCTGTGCGCCACTGCCGAGCAATAATTGATTAACCCTAATGGGCGGTTAAGATGCCGCTCCGTTCGCTCCCGACCGTCGGTGTCTCCATGGCTCAGCCCAAAGTCCTGCCCCTCGTTCTGGTCGAGGAGGGCGGGCTCAAAGCGGCCGGTCTCAGCAAGGCGCAGAGCAACTGGGCCGCGGGACTTGGCTTCACCGGCCAGCGCGGGAAGCTATCGCCGTTGCCTGCCGATGGCGGTGGGCTCGGAGGCTACCTGTTCGGCGTCGGCTCGAGGACAGCCCGTCCCGTGCTGCTCACCGGCATGGCTGCGGCATTCCTCGAAGGCGGCCGTTACCGGCTCGAGGGCGCCGTCGACGACCCGACTTATGCTGCACTTGGCTTCCAGCTCGGCGCCTATCGCTTCGACCGGTACAAGACGCAGAAGGCCGCGCCTGAGCTCGCGCTGCCCGCGGGCGCTGACGCAGCCGAAGTTGCGCGGCAGACCGAGGCCGCGTTCCTCGCGCGCGATCTCATCAACACGCCCTCCAACGACCTCGGACCGGACGCGTTCGAGAAAGCGATCCGCGCCTTCGCCGCACGTCACAAGATGAAGGTGAAGGCGATCGTCGGCGACGACCTGTTGAAGCAGAATTTCCCGATGATCCACGCGGTGGGGCGCGCTGCCGCGCAGGCACCGCGACTCCTCGATCTGAGTTGGGGCAGGGCCGGCGATCCCAAGGTGACGCTGGTGGGGAAAGGCGTCACCTTCGACACCGGCGGTCTCGATATCAAGCCATCGTCCGGCATGCTGCTGATGAAGAAGGATATGGGCGGTGCAGCCAACGTGCTTGGCCTCGCGCACACCATCATGGATGCGAGGCTCAAGCTGCGCCTCCGCGTGCTGATCCCGATCGTCGAGAACTCGATCGCCGGCGATGCCTTTCGCCCCGGCGATGTGCTGCCGTCGCGCTCGGGGCAGACGGTGGAGATTGGCAACACCGACGCGGAGGGCCGCCTCATTCTCGGCGACGCGCTCACGCTGGCGGACGAGGAAAGGCCTGAGCTTATCCTCGATATGGCGACGCTCACTGGGGCGGCGCGGACCGCGCTCGGCCCGGATTTGCCGCCGCTTTATTCGACCGATGACGCACTGGCGCGCGAGTTGATGGCAGCCGGCATCGCGGCTGACGATCCGCTCTGGCACATGCCGCTCTGGGCACCCTACGACGCGATGATGAACTCCAAGATCGCCGACATGAACAACGCGTCGGCGTCGGCGTTTGCGGGGTCGATCACGGCGGCCATGTTCCTCAAGCGCTTCGTCAAGCAGGCGAGGGCCTGGGTGCATCTGGACATCTTCGGCTGGGCGCCGGAGCCCAAGCCGGGCCGACCGTTCGGCGGCACCGACCAGGGCATCCGCGCGGCCTATGGGGTGCTGAAGCAGCGATATAGTTGACTATATCAACTAATTGATGGACGTTGTCACTTATCATGGGTGACAACGATATTGCCGATATCCGCGCGTTTAATCGTTTCTACACGCGCCAGCTGGGCCTGCTGAACGAGCACATCGCGCGCAGCGATTTCAGCCTCGCCGAGGGGCGGGTGCTCTACGAAATCTCGCGGCTCGGCCACACCACCGGGATCGAGATGGTGCAACTGCTGGGGCTCGATCCGGCCTATGTGAGCCGCATCCTCCAGAAATTCGCCAAGCTCGGCCTCACGGCATCGGCCCCGATCCCCAGCGACCGGCGCCGTAACTCGATCGCGCTCACCGCGGAAGGCGACGCTGAAGTCGAAAAACTCGCCTGGCTCAACAATAGGGCGGTCGAGTCTGTGCTGAGCCGCGTCGATCCCGACGACGTCGACGCTCTCGTCGCGGCGATGAAGACCATCCAGCTGATCCTCGGCGACGAGCCCGCACCTCTGGCGCCGATCATCCTGCGCGGACCACGTGTCGGCGATCTCGGCTGGCTCACGCACCGCAACGGCGTCATCTACAACCAGCAGTTCGGCTGGGATGCGGGGTTCGAGGCGTTGGTCGCCGGCATCTACCAGGAGTTCCACGATCTGCCGCCGGGCCCGGCCAAGAACCTCTGGATCGCCGAGCGCAACGGCAAGATCCTCGGCTCGGTGTTCGTCATCCCCTTCGAGCGCAGCGCCGAAGTCGCGCAACTGCGCATGCTCTATGTCGAGCCCGACGCGCGCGGTCTCGGCATCGGCACGCTGCTGGTCAAGCAGGTCGTCGCCTTCGCGCGCGAGCACGGCTACAGGCGCGTCCGCCTCTGGACGCAGGAGAGCCTGACCTCAGCGCGCAAGATCTATTCGGCGCAGGGTTTTGCTCGGGTCGGTGAGACAGCGCCGCATCACAGCTTCGGCAAGGACTTGATCAGCGAGTTTTGGGAGCTGGAGTTGTAGAGCGGCAGTCTAGCGGTGAGCCCGACCCAAGAACCGGCTCCCCCAGCGAAAGCTGGGGTCCATTCATCCGCTCGCGCGAGGTGAGAGTTGGGTCCCAGCTTTCGCTGGGAAGGCACCGAGGGTGTGGCAGTGCCCGGGGTCTCAGTAGCCGCGCATGCGATCCACCACGTTCGGCAGCGCCTTGCCCGCTTCGTGGTCGACGATAATCTTGCTGAAGTACCTCACGCCGGCCTCAATGTTGCTGATGGCCGCGATGTGCGGGGTGAGGTAGGCGTTGTCGAGCGCCCAGAGCGGGCTGTCCGGCGACAGTGGTTCGACCTGGAACACGTCGAGGCTCGCCGCCCCGAGCGTGCCGTCGCCCAGCGCCTTGACGATATCGGTCTCGATCTGATGGCCGCCGCGCGCAGCGTTGACGATCACCGGACCGCCATCGAGCTTGCGCCGGAGCTTTTTGAACAGCTCGTAGTTGAGGACGCCCGTCGTGTCCGGGGTCAGCGGCAGCAGGCAAACGAGGATGTCGGTCTTGCCGAGAAACGTGTCGAGCTGGTCGCCTGAGAACGTCTCGACGCCGGCGATCGTCTTCGGCGCTCGGCTCCAGCCGAGCACGCTGAAGCCGAGCGCCTTGAGCTTTTCGACCGCGTCCGAGCCGAGTTCGCCCAGGCCCATCACGCCCACATTGGTTTCGGACGCGGCCGGCGGATAGTGCTGATCCCAGCGTCGCGCCGCCTGATCGCGCTTGAAGCGCGTGCCGAGCCGCTGGTGATAGGTCACCTGCGCCACAACGTAGTCGGTCATACGCTGCGTGAGATCGGCATCGACAAAGCGCACGATCGGCCGGTCCGGCAGGCTGGGGTGTTTGAGCAGCGCATCGACGCCCGCGCCGAGCGACAGCACCGCCTTGAGGTTGCCGAGACCGTCGAAGGCGTTCGGCTTGGGCTTCCACACGAAGATGTAATCGATCGCCGCCGGATCGAAGCTCTCGCTCTGCCGCACCACGGTGACGCCGGGCAGGGCCTCGGCATAGCGGCGGGCCCAGCCGGCTTCATCGACATCGGAGAGGTGCAGCAGCAGCGTGGTCATGAGGCCTCCAAATGAAAGAGCCGCGTCGGATGGACGCGGCTCCGGATGGTCGTTCGCGATGCGCCGTCCTTAGGGAGCGGTCGACGATGCCTCGGACGAGGCGGCCGGTTCGCTCGACGCAGGAGCGGGTTCGCTCGATGCAGCCGCTTCGCTCGAGGCCGGAGCCGCCTCGCTTGACGTGGGAGCAGGCTCGCTCGAGGCCGCGGGTTCCTCGCTCGAGGCAGCCGGTTCAGCCGACGGATCGGCCGGGGCAGCATCCGCCGGCGGGAATGGCTTCGGCGAGGCCGACAGCGTCGACAGGAAGGCGATGATGTTGGCGCGTTCCTGATCGTTCTTGACGCCCGCGAAGGTCATCTTGGTGCCCGGCGCGAATGTCTTGGGCGACGTCAGGAAGTGGTTGAGGTTGTCATAGGTCCAGATGTCGCCATTGGCCTGATGTCCAGCCATCACGGCGGAATAGGCAAAGCCCGGATGGCTGCCAATCACGCGCTCGACGACGTCGTAGAGGCCGGGGCCGGTCTTATTCGTATTGCCCGCGCTCAGATCGTGGCAGGCGCCGCACTTCTTGGCCTGCTCCGCGCCCTGCGCCGGGTCGGCCGCTGCCAGCAGCGTGCCGATCGAGACCACCGGGCCCGGCTGGCCGCCGTCGCCACCTTCACCGCCACCCTCGGGTTCTGGCAGGGCATAGCCCTGGCCCATGGCTGTCGGGTGATAGACCGCTTCGGCCAAAAAGCCGACGCCCATCACAAACAGCAGCGTGCCCAGAATGGCACCGAGGATTTTGTTGAGTTCGAACGAATCCATTGCGGTCTCTCAGCCTTCTCCGCCACGCGTATAGACGAGGGCCAACACCGCCGCAATCGCCGGATATCCGCCGATCTCGCCCCCAATCCAAAGCGGCGCGAAGATAGTCCGCCGCCGCGCCTGCCGCAACCGGCGCGAGGCCCCTGCGACAATTGTCCATAGACGCCCAATCGCGCGGATTTGCGGGGGTTTGGTTGACTTGAGCGCCGACGCGGGTTCATAGACGCGCCCGAACGGATCGGGGACCTTTTCGATGGCCAAGCTTATTGCGTTTCAGGGCGGACTCGGCGCCTTCGGCCATGCGGCGACCCATGCGCTGTTTCCGGATGGCAAGCCACTGCCCTGCCCGAGCTTCGAGGACGCGATTGCGGCCGTGCAGGATGGCCGCGCCGATTATGGCGTGGTGCCGGTCGAGAACTCGATCTATGGGCGCATCAGCGACATCTATCATCTGCTGCCTGAGAGCGGGCTCTTCATCACGGGCGAGCACTTTCTGCGCATCGAGATGACGCTGCTGGGCGTTAAGGGCGCTACACTCAAGGACGTCAGGCAGGTGCAGTCGCAGCCGCCGGCGCTTGGGCAGTGCCGCAAATTCATCAAGGCGCACAAGCTCGATACGATCGTTGGATCGGACACGGCAGGGTCGGCGCGCGAAGTCGCCGAGCGCGGCGACAAGAGCGTCGCGGCCATCGCGAGCCGGTTCGCCGCCGAGGTCTACGGTCTCGACATCCTTGCCGAAAACATCGAGGACGCCGCGCACAACACCACGCGCTTCCTCGTCATCAGCAAGACGGCCGAAACACCCGCGCGCACCAAGGCGAAGGTCAAGACCACCTTCGTGTTTCGCGTGCGCAACGTTCCGGCAGCGCTCTATAAGGCCATGGGCGGTTTTGCCACCAATGGCGTCAACATGACCAAGCTCGAGAGCTACATGCTCGACGGCTCATTCACTGCAACGCAGTTCTACGCCGATATCGAGGGCCATCCCGACGATCGCAGCGTGCAGCTCGCGTTCGAAGAATTGCAGTTCTTCACCGACCACTTCCACGTGCTCGGCGTCTATCCGGCGGGCAAGGCGTAACGCGCCCACCGTCTCGTTCTCCGCACTTGAAGCGGGGCGGCCACGTGCGGTGCACGTGCAGCTGCCGAACCTGCTATCCTCTGACTGGGCTCCGCCCGTGAAAGCAACACGATGACTTCCGACGATCAGCCGATCGCGACCGAACAGCCGCCCGTGCATGCCGCCCTTTCCGGGGCGCTTGCCGCGCAGGGCTATACGCAACTGACCCCGGTCCAGCTGGCGGTGCTCGACGCCGACGCGGCAGAGGCTGACCTTCTGGTGTCGGCGCAGACCGGCTCCGGCAAGACCGTGGCCTTCGGTCTCGCCATTGCGCCGACGCTGCTCGGCGAGGCGGCGAGCTTCGATGCGCCCGCGCAGCCGCTCGGCCTCATCATTGCGCCGACGCGCGAGCTCGCCATGCAGGTCCGCCGCGAGATCGACTGGCTTTACGCCGGGGCAGGGGTGGTGACCGCCTCCTGTGTCGGCGGCATGGATCAGCGCACGGAACGGCGCGCGCTCGAGCGAGGCGCGCACATCGTGGTGGGCACGCCTGGCCGTCTGCGCGATCACATCATGCGCAACGCCCTCGACCTCAGCGCGATCCGCGCCGTGGTGCTCGACGAGGCCGACGAGATGCTCGATCTCGGCTTCCGCGAAGATCTCGAATTCATCCTCGCGGCCGCGCCGCCCGAGCGCCGCACGCTGATGTTCTCGGCCACCGTGCCGCGCGCCATCGCCGAGCTCGCCGGCGAGTTCCAGCGCGATGCGCGGCGCATCACTGCGACCGCGACGAGCGAGCCGCACGCCGACATCGACTATCGCGTCACGCTGGTCGAGGCCGACGAGCGCGAGCACGCAATCATCAACACGCTGCTGCTGAATGACAGCTCGAGCGCGCTGGTCTTCTGCCACACGCGCGAAGCGGTGCGGCACCTGACGGCGCGCCTCGCCAATCGCGGCTTCGACGTGGTGGCACTATCGGGTGAACTTGCGCAGGCCGAGCGTACGAGTGCGCTGCAGGCGATGCGCGATGGCCGCGCCAAGGTGTGCGTTGCAACCGACGTTGCCGCGCGCGGCATCGATCTGCCCAACCTCGATCTCGTCATCCACGCCGACCTGCCGAGCAACCCGGCGACGCTGCTGCATCGGTCGGGCCGGACCGGCCGCGCCGGCCGCAAGGGCGTGTGCGTGCTCATTGTGCCGCGTCACCGGCGCAACGCCGCTTCGCGCGTGCTCGGCTACGCCAATCTCGAAGCGACCTACCAGGCCGCGCCGGGCATCGCAGAGATCGAGGCTCGCTACCGCCAGCAGATCCTCGACACCGCCGTCGCAGCCCCGCCGCCCGATGCCGACGAAAAACCGTTCGTCGAAGAGCTGCTCGAACGGCTGACGCCCGAGCAGATCGCCGCCGCCTATCTGCGGCAGCAACTCGCCGCGCGCCCGGTCCCCGAGGAAATCACCGAAGCGCCGCCGGAGGAGCTGGCGAGCCGTGCGCCGCGCAAGGCGAAGCGCGGCGAGGGCGCCCCGGTCGAGCGTGAACCGCGCGCGCCGAACATGGTGGGTGGCGTGTGGTTCACGCTGTCGCTCGGCCGCAAGCATCGCGCCGATCCGAAATGGCTGCTGCCGATGATCTGCAAGGCCGGTGGCCTGACCAAGCGCGACGTCGGCTCGATCAAGATCCTCGATCTCGAAACACGCTTCGAGATCGCGTCCGACAAGGCTCGCGAGTTTGCCGAGAAGGCCACCGGCAAGACGCTTGAGAAGGGCGTGAAAATCGCGTCGGCCAGTGCGCCGGACGCCGCGCCCCGCAGCCGGCCGAGCTATGAGCGCCCGGATCGCCCGGAGCGCGCGAAGCCGAAGCGCTACGACCCCGCCGCGGTGGACAAGGTCGAGCAGGCGCCCGCCGATCTGCCGGAGCCGACTGCGCCGCGCGACGACAAGCCGCGCAAGCCGAAGAAGAAGGCCGAGCCGAAACCGAAGGCCAAGTTCAAGCCCAAGTATCAGGGCAATCCCAAGGACAAGGGCAAGCCGAAATACAAGGGCAAGAAATCCAACGACGGCGCACAGCCGCGCGTTCGACCGAAGACCTAGAGGTCCTTTTCGGCCAGTTGGCGGAAGCCGTCCGGCACCGAGCGCATGCCTTCCAGAACGACGTTCGCATAGCCGATCGCCTCCCAACCGAAGCGCCCACGCACCTTGTCCATGGCCTTGTCGGCCATCCAGCGCGAAGCGCCCCGCTTGGTGCCGGGGCGACGCGCTTCGCCGGCAAGGTTCATGCTGAGCTCGAGCTGCAGCACCGGCTGATACTCGAGATGCGACAGTGAGATCGCGAGCAGCGTGATGAAGCGCTCGCCGGGATGATCGTCGAGCGCGATGGCGACGAGGTCTTCCGCGATCTCGGTGACGATACTGGTCGCCGCGATCGGGGCGTCGAGCGTCAGGCTGCGCGTAATGGCGTGCATGTCGGCGAAGCGGACGCGCACGGTGACGCAGCGACCCGCCAGCGACTTGGCGCGAAGCCGCGAGCAGATGCGGTCGGCGAGCATGCGCAGCGTCGGGCGAACGACCGCGGCCGACGGCACTTTCTTGCCCAGCGCCGACTGTGCACCGGCCGATCGCGCCCGCCGGTCCATCTCGATCGCGCGCGGGTCGCGGTTGAACGACAGCGCCTTGAGTTTTTCGCTCGCTGCCGGCCCGAGCAGGCGCTCCAGCGATTGTCCCGGCGTCGCCGCAAGCTGGCCGATGGTGGTGACGCCGATGTTGGCGAGCCGTGCCTCGGTCTTGGGCCCCACGCCCCACATCAGCCCGACCGGCAGCGCGTGCAGAAACTCCATCTCGGTACGCGGATCGATGAAGCAGAGCCCATCGGGCTTGGCCACCTGCGAGCCGATCTTGGCGAGGTGCTTGGTTCGCGCCACGCCGATCGAAATCGGCAGTCCGACCTCATCGCGAACGCGCTTGCGGATCGCCTGCGCCACGGCAACCGGCGGCCCGAACAGATGCGCCGTACCCGACACATCCGCAAAGGCCTCGTCGATCGAAATGCGCTCGACCGACGGCGTGTAGTCGTCGAGAATCGCCATCGCGCGGTCGCCGAGGCGCTGGTACTCGCTGAAATGGCCGGGGACAAAGATCAGCTCCGGGCAGAGCTTCTTGGCTTCGCGGCCCGACATTGCGCCGCGCACGCCGAACTTCTTGGCCTCATACGAACACGCCAGGACCACGCCACCGCCCACCGCGATCGGCTTGCCCTTAAGGCTCGGGTCCAGCATCTGCTCGACCGACGCATAGAAGGCGTCGAGATCCGCGTGGAGGATGCTCGCTTCGGCGTCCATTGCCGTCTGTTCCGATTGGAACAAAAAGAGAACAGAACGCGCGGGCGGAGTCAAGCCGGGGAGGGCAGCCGCCTAGTGGTGCGTGCGAAACTCCACGCCCAGCTCCTTGAGCGTGCGCCAGACGACGCGGCAGGGCTGGTGGGAATTGCCTTCGAGCAGCAGGTCGAAGGTATCGGGGATGCCGACCACAGAGGCCACCTGCAGCTTGGCGCCTTTGCCCGACATGTTGCGGATCGTCGCGTTGATGGTCGAGCGCCCGGCGTTGAATACGATGCGCCCGCTCTTGAGCGTGGTGCGGCGCTGCGTCAGGCGATTTTCGGTCTGGGGCGAGGTCATCATAGTTCCGTCTCCTACACTGCTAGATAGGGAGGCAATGCCTTTGCGCAACAACAGGTTTCGCCCCGTTTTGGGGAGCGTTTTCATCGAATTGCGTTAGCGCGAACGGTTAACGCCGCTCACGGATCGCGATGCAGCCAGAGGTCGATGGAGTTATCGCCGACGCGCACATATTTGACGTCTTCCACGCTCCAGCCGAGGTCCTCGATCGGCCCGACGATGTACGGGTTGGCCGCCATCGTTCGCGTCAGGCCGCCGGCATTGCCGCTGTCGTGGAACTCGAGCTTGGGGCAGAAGCCGTAGAGGTGAACGTCATAGCTCTCATCCACCGCTTGGATTGCCGATTTGCGGACGATGCGCGGGATGAAATTGGCGAAGGCCGGCGAGCATTCTTCCGCCGACGCGGCGGTCGAAATCGTACCGGATACGGGGACGGCGCCCAGAATCAGGGCGGCAAGCACGAGGCGACGCAGCATGGCGGACTCCTTCCGAGGTTGGCCTTGCATAAGCACCAATCCTGTCCGATATACGGCTTTGAGAGGTTGGCGCGGACGTGTTCCTCGCCAACCGGGTCAGGTCCGGAAGGAAGCAGCCCCAACGAGACCTTCACGGGTCGTTGCCAGCCTCTCGCCTTCCCCACACATTTTGACGCGATCTTTTGCGGAACCGTCCTCGCCTCGCTATATACTTCCCATGGCTGACGCGCTGTTCCCCGAAAGCGAAATGTCCCCGCCGGCGCCCAGCGCCGCGGCACCCTATCTCGTGCTCGCGCGGAAATATCGCCCGTCGAGTTTCGCGACGCTGATCGGCCAGGACGCGATGGTGCAGACGCTGCGCAACGCGTTCCGCACCGGCCGCATCCCGCATGCCTTCATGCTCACCGGCATCCGCGGCGTGGGTAAGACCACCACCGCGCGCATCCTCGCGCGCGCCGTCAACTTCGAGGATGAGAGCGGTCGCCATCCTAATCTCGATCTCGACATGGAAGGCATCCACGACAAAGCGATTATCGAAGGTCGCCACGTCGACGTCATCGAGATGGACGCCGCCTCCAACACCGGCATCGGCGACATTCGCGAAATCATCGACTCGGTGAAGTACGGTCCGGTGTCGGCGCCGTTCAAAGTCTACATCATCGACGAAGTTCACATGCTCTCGACGGCGGCTTTCAACGGACTGCTGAAGACGCTCGAAGAGCCGCCGCCCTATGTGAAGTTCATCTTCGCCACCACCGAGATCCGCAAAGTCCCGGTGACCATCCTGTCGCGCTGCATGCGCTTTGATCTGCGCCGCGTGCCGCCGGAGACGATGAACGCGCACCTCGTCGACCTGCTCGACAAGGAGGGGATCGCCTACGAGCCCGAGGCGCTCGCGATGATCGTGCGCGCCGGCGAAGGCAGCGTTCGCGACAACCAGTCATTGCTCGATCAGGCCATCTCGCATGGCGACGGCAAGGTGACGGCGGCAACCGTCAAGGCAATGCTTGGCCTCGGCGACCGCGCCAAATCCATCGATCTGTTCGAGGCGCTGATGCGCGGCGATGTCGCGAGCGCTCTCACGCTGCTGCGCGAGCTCTACGATGCGGGCGCGGACCCCGAGACCGTCATCGGCGATCTTGCCGACTTCACCAATCTCGTCACACGCCTCAAGGTCGTGCCCGCTGCGGCCGACGACGTGTCGCTGACGCCCGACGAACGCACGCGCGGTCCCGCGCTGGCGCAGAAGCTCGGCATGCGCGCGCTGAGCCGCGCGTGGCAGATTCTGTTCAAGGGCGGCGAGGAAGTGAAGGCGGCGGGCAATGGCCTGCAGGCCGCCGAGATGGTGCTGGTGCGTCTCGCTTATGCGAGCGAGTTGCCAAGCCCCGACGAGATCATCGGCAAGCTGCAGAACGCCCCGACCGGCGGGGCCAGCACGCCCTCCATCCCGCATCGCGGCACCGTCAATGCCGGGCCGCAGGCGCTGCGCATCGACGCGGCGCCGCGCTACGAGGCCGCACCCGTAGCTGCTCCGGTCGTTGCTCCGCTCGCGAGCCCGCGCTCCTATCTCGAGCTCGTCGAGCTTGCCGGCACCAAGCGCGACATCACGCTCAAGATCGCCCTCGAAACGCAGATGCGACCCGTCTCCTTCCGCGAGAAGGCGATCGAGGTCGCGCTGATCGAGGGCACCAACCCATCGATCATTCAGACGCTGTCGGCGCGCCTTCGCGAGTGGACCGGCCAAACCTGGGGCGTGTCGGTGTCGCGCGCGCCGGCCACCGGCCCGACCATTCGCGACGTTAAGGACCAGGTCAAAGCCAAAGCCGATGCCGAGGCTGTCGAAGACCCGCTGGTCAAGGCGATTCTCGAGCGGTTCCCCGGCAGCAAGCTGACCGTGAAGGTGCAGGAGGAGACGATCCCCGACACCGCCTATGAAGATGCATTTCTGGAAGAGCGTGAGGACGAGTGATGGTCGACTTTATGGGCATGATGAAAAAAGCCGAAGAGCTGCAAAAGAACATGCAGCAGATGCAGGAGCAGCTCGGCCAGATGACCGTCCAAGGCGCCTCCGGTGGCGGCCTCGTCACCGTGACGCTGTCAGGCAAGGGTGAGATGAAGGGCCTCAAGATCGACCCTTCGCTGTTCAAGGAAGACGATGTCGAAGTGCTCGAAGACCTCATCGTCACCGCGCACAACGAGGCCAAGGCCAAGGCCGAGCAGATGATGCAAAAGAAGATGGCCGAAGCCACCTCGGGGTTGCCGTTGCCGCCGGGTATGAAACTGCCGTTCTAGTTGGATGTCCGTGGACATGACGAAGGCCCCCTCATCCGCCCTATCGGGCACCTTCTCCCCCAAGGGGAGAAGGGCTGGAGCCGCGATGTCAGTGTATCGGCCTTCTCCCTATGGGGGAGAAGGTGGGCGAAGCCCGGATGAGGGGGCCTTTGCCGCTCCCTCCAGTGTCATTCTCTGATGGCCGCCGGACCCGAGATCGAGCAGCTGATCCAGCTTCTCGCGCGATTGCCGGGCCTCGGCCCGCGGTCGGCGCGGCGCGCTGTGCTGCACCTGATCAAGAAGAAGGACCAGCTCATGCTGCCGCTTTCGGCGGCGCTTGATCGCGCCGTCGACGCGGTGAAGGTCTGCGAGGTCTGCGGCAACGTCGATACGCGCTCGCCATGTGGCATCTGCTCCGATCCGCGCCGCAACAGCGGCATCCTGATCGTCGTGGAAGACGTCGCCGACCTCTGGGCACTCGAACGCGCGGGCGTCGGTGCCGTGAAGTATCATGTGCTCGGCGGCGTGCTGTCGCCGCTCGATGGCGTCGGCCCGGATGATCTCTCGATCGATGCGCTGGTTCGCCGTGCATCGGAGTTCAGCGAGATCGTGCTGGCCGTCAACGCGACGGTCGAGGGGCAGACCACGGCGCACTATATCACCGACCGGCTGCACGACAGCGGCATCAAGATCACGCGCCTCGCCCACGGCGTGCCGGTTGGCGGTGAACTCGACTACCTCGACGAAGGCACCCTGAGCCAGGCGCTCAAGGCCCGCACGGATATGTAGCTCCGGCTTACGGTTACCGAGCCGTTGCACGCGTATCGCAAATTCAAGCTCAAATTGCGCGAAACCGCCTAGCCGCACCTTAAGGTCGGTTCACCATCATCGGAATCGATGGCCAGAAGTCCCGACTGGGGCTAGGGTCAGGATGCTGGGGACCTGCCGCCATGGCCAATATGACCGCCAACGAACAGTTCATGCTCGAGCTCATCAATCGCGCTCGCATGGATCCGCTCGGTGAAGCCCGGCTGATGAAGATCGACCTCAACAAGGGCATCCCAGCGGGCTCGATCAGTCCCACACCCAAGCAGGTGCTTGTCGGCAACGACACGCTTGTGAAATCGGCGCGCGATCATTCCACCTGGATGCTCGACACCGACACCTTCTCGCACACCGGCGTTGACGGCTCTGCGCCGACCGATCGCATGGTCAAGGCGGGCTACGTCTTTGCCGGCAGCTGGACCAATGGCGAGAACATTTCGCTGGTCGGCTACAAGAAGGGCCTCGACCTCACCAAGGCGATCATCGAGCAGCACAAGAACCTGTTCATGTCGACCACTGGCCACCGCCAGAACCTGATGAACGACAACTTCCGCGAAGTCGGCATTGGGCAGATCATCGGCGACTACAAAGGCTTCCAGACCTCGATGGTGACGCAGAATTTCGCGGCTACCGGAAGCACGGTTTATGTGACCGGCGTCGTCTATAACGACACTAAGGTCAA
Source organism: Devosia sp. (assembly GCA_044224395.1). Classification (GTDB taxonomy): domain Bacteria; phylum Pseudomonadota; class Alphaproteobacteria; order Rhizobiales; family Devosiaceae; genus Devosia_A. The sequence goes on along the minus strand of JBGAKM010000006.1, from coordinate 43,634 downwards.
CGATAACTTCTTCACCGTCGGCGAAGAGCTGGCCAACGTCACCGTTGTCGGCACGGGCGGCGCGAGCGACACCACCGGCACCGGTGGCGGCTACGAGCTCGCCTTCACAGCCGGCGGCGCCAAGAGCATTACCTTCGACGCGCCCGGCGGCCGGCTGAGCGTTGCGATCACGCTCGACACGAGCAACATCAAGATCGACCTCGTCAACGGCACCGAGATCTGGACAAACGCGACGGCGGTGTCGCAGAGCGCGGGCATCACCCAGCTGAGCGGTTTGGGCGCCACCAACATCAACCTGACGGGCACCGATACCAGCGAGACGATTACGGGCAATGCGGGCGCCAACATCCTGACCGGCAATGGCGGCAACGACGTCATCTCCGGCAATGCCGGCAACGATACGATTTTCGGCGGCTTCGGCGTCGACACAATGACCGGCGGCGAAGGCAACGATACCTTCGTTTTCGTCAGCGAGGCGGATTCGGGGATCAACGGTCTCCGCGACGTCATCACGGATTTCGATAAGGCCAAGATGGGCGACGATGTCATCGACCTGTCGGCCTTCGCCGGCGACCTTACCTATATCGGCAAGTCGGCTTTCACGGGTGCCAATCAGGTCAACGTCGCGACACTGGGTGCGGACGTCGTCGTCAGCATCAACCTCGATGCCGACCTCGAGCCCGAAATGCAGATCCTGCTGAAGGCGACCAAGATCACCGCCATGGCGGCGAACGACTTCATCCTCTAGCGGACACCGCGCTCCACATCGAGCCCATCCTCGCTCCACTCTTCAGGGTCGAGCACGTCGTCTTCGAGCGGCTCGCTTCCGTCCGAGAGTGACGCCTCGTCATCGTCCTCGATCGCTTCGAGTTCGTCGGAGTCGGGCGACAGCGTTTCGCGATGATTGAGCGGGTCGTCCAGCATGGTCGGCTCATCCGTCCCGGTGTCGGCGTCCGGATCGAGCGCGCCATTGATGCGCGCAATCGCAGCTTCCACTTCCGTCAGTAAGCGGCCCGGATCGTCATCGCCGAAGTCGCCGGGCTGACTGGCGCGCAAAGTGTCTGCGAGTTCTGCGAGCCGTTCCACACGTTCGGCCGCCGGACGGTCGTCGCCATAGAGCAACTCCTCGATCTCGGCCTGGCTGATGGGCAACGCCGTCATCATCTCGCCCCCACCATCTTGCGGGAAGATGTCCTGCGGCAGGACGCGTCCGGGGTGGGCGCTGGTCATGGGCGTGCTCCTCTTCGGTTCGTCAGCACAACGCGGCGCGAGCCGATCGGGTTCGATGCTCGCGCCGTTTGCGCGCCGAATACAGGAGCGACGCTGTCGCGCTTCGCTAAACCAGCGCACATCCTCGGCTCTCGGTTGCGCGCCGTAATGCGGCACTGCAGCCAGCAGGTCGGGCGAGACGACCGCAAGAGTGTTGACCGTGCCACTGCCCCAACACAAGCCGATCGCACCGACCTTCCCCGTCGATTTGGGAACGGTCTTGAGATAGGCGGTCGTTTTCGCCGCTAACGTTTGATTTACCGGAAAGCCAAAGTTGCAGCCCTTGGCGCGGTTCCTACGAATTGCCCAGAAAGCACCTCTGCATGCATTGGCATTACTCATGTGATCGTTATCACTTTGAGGTTCGTCGTGCAGACCGTTCTGACCACTCTGTTCTACCACCACGACCTGAGACTGGTCGGCATGGCTGCGGTCGTCTGTGCGCTGTCCGCCTACGCCGGCATGACGCTGCTCAATCACGCCCGCCGTACAGAGGGCACCATGCGCTATGTGTGGCTGGGCATCGCGGCCGTATCCGTCGGCTTCGGTATCTGGGGCACGCATTTCATCGCAATGCTGTCCTTCTCGTCCGGTATGCCCACCGGCTACAACCTGCCGCTTACGCTTCTCTCACTCGCCATCGCGGTCGGCATCGTCGGCGCTGGCCTCCTCTATGCCACGCTCACCACTCGCCGCCTCGATGCAGCTCTCGCGGGAGCCGTGGTCGGCGTCGGCATTTCCGCGATGCACTACGTCGGCATGACCGCGCTGTTGCTTGGTGGACAGATCGTCTGGGATCCGTGGCTCGTCGCGGTCTCGCTCACGCTCGGCATGGGCCTTGGCTCAGCGGCCATACTCGCCGGCACCTGGTCGGGCGGCTGGCGCTCGCGTTCTCGCGGCGCAATACTGCTCACGCTAGCTATCGTCTCCATGCACTTCACCGCCATGGGGGCTGCTGGACTTCAGAACTGCTTCCCCATCGTCAGTGCCGAAGACGCGACACCAATCTGGCTGTCGCTGGTCGTTGCGGCCGGTTCGATCATGATCCTGCTGTTCGCGCTCGGCGGCATCGCCCTCGACATGCGCGATCGTCGCCGGTCTGCGGTCGAAGCCGAACGCATGCGTGGTCTCGCCGACGCCGCAGTCGAGGGATTGCTCGTCGTCAAGAACGGCAATATCGTCACCGCCAATTCGAGCTTCATCAAGCTCGCGGGCGTGCCTCAGCGGTTCATGACCGGTCGCAATCTCGCCGACTTCTTTCCGCCTGCCGCCGTGACGGCACTCAGCGACAACATCAACACGCCGCTCGAGACGGAACTCATCAATGGTGAGGGTGCCAAGCTGCCTGTTGAAGTAATCTTCCGCGAGGTCGATTTCGGCGGCACGCCGCACCACGCCGTCGCCGTGCGCGATCTCTCGGGCCGCAAGCAGGCCGAGCAGCACATCCGCTTCCTTGCTCATCACGACGCGCTCACCGGTCTGCCCAACCGCGCCAGCTTCACCCGCGCGCTCGAAGACGAAATCGCCCACGCAAAGCGGCATGGCCAGACCTTCGCCGTGCTCGGGCTCGACCTCGATCGCTTCAAGGAAGTCAACGACCTCTTCGGCCACCCGGCGGGCGATGCGCTGCTCAAGCGCGTTGCAGACGCTTTGCAATCGGTCGTCGAAGGCCGTGGCCGCGCCGCCCGGCTCGGTGGCGACGAGTTTGCGGTGCTTTTGAGCGACGTGCATTCGCCGGCGCGTGTCGGCTTCGTTGCCGAGATGCTCATGGACGCGTTCCGTCGCGACAACGAGACGTCGGGCTCGAGCGCCATGATCTCGGCGTCGATTGGAATTACGATCTATCCCAACGATGGCGACAACCCGGAGTCGCTCGTCACCTGTGCCGACACGGCGCTTTACCGCGCCAAGCAGGATGGGCGCGGTGTCTATCGCTTCTATGAGACGGCTATGGGCGCTGCCGTGCGCGACCGCCGCCTGCTCGAGCACGATCTCCGCCACGCGGTCGCGCGAAATCAGCTCCGCCTCGTTTATCAACCGCAGGTCGATATCCAGTCCGGCGAAGTGACGGGTTTCGAAGCGCTGGTGCGTTGGAAGCATCCCGAGCGGGGCGACATCTCGCCTGGCGAGTTCGTGCCCGTCGCCGAAGAGAGTGGCCTGATCCTTCAGATCGGCGAATGGGTGATGCGTACCGCCTGCGCCGAAGCCGCGAAGTGGAAGGGCGACCTCACCGTCGCGGTGAACGTCTCTGCAGTGCAGATTCATGCGCCCGCCTTTGCGCACACACTGCACGAAATCCTCATCGAAACCGGCCTCAAGCCGTCGCGCCTCGAGGTCGAGATTACCGAGACCGCGCTGGTCAAGGACATCAACCGCGCGGTGACCACGCTGCGCCAGATCAAGGCGCTCGGCGTCGAGATCGCCATGGACGATTTCGGCACCGGCTATTCGTCGCTGGCGAACCTTCGCGCGTTCCCATTCAGCAAGATCAAGGTCGACCAGAGCTTCATCCGCTCGGTCGATACCAACGACCAGTCGGCGACCATCGTGCGGGCCGTGCTTGGCCTAGGCAGCGGCCTCAACGTACCGGTCGTCGCCGAGGGTGTCGAGCGCAGCGAAGAGCTCAACTTCCTCCGCGCGGAGATATGTCAGTCGGCGCAAGGCTATCTTCTCAGCCGCCCCAAGGACATCTCCAGCTTCCGCGCCATCACCGAAGGCCACAGCCGCACGCTCGAACAGGAACGTCCGGAGTTGCGGCTGGTCGGCTGACGCAACTTTGACGCGGGGCCGGCAGTTGCTACCTCGCACGGAGGTTGCGATGGCCAAGTTCGACACTGGCGATCATGTCACCTGGCGCTGGGGCGCGTACGCGGCTGAAGGCATCGTGGCCGAGGTGTTCACCTCGCGCGTCGAGCGCACCATCAAGGGCAGCAGGATCGTCCGCAACGCCAGCGCCGAAGCACCCGCTTATCTGGTGCGACAATCGGACGGGGGCTCGGCCCTCAAGTCCGAGACCGAACTCACCAAAGCCTAGAACAGGCCGCCCGAAACCTTGCGTTCGGGGATAATGGGGGCTGCAACCTGCGGCTCTTCGTCTAGCTCGAGTTCATCGATGCGCTGGCCGCGGCGGACGACCTTGCTGGTCGAGGTGAGGATCTCGCCAATATCGTTGTTGGCCTGCGCGAAATGCTTCTGCAGCGCGATAACGCGGTCCTTGAGCCGGCCGACATCGTCGAGCAGTTCGCGCACTTCCTTCTGGATTTTGTGCGCCTCTTCGCGCATCCGAACGTCGCGCAACAGCCCCTGCATCACCTGGATCGCGAGCATCAGCATCAGCGGCGAGACGATCACCACGCGCTGCCGCATCGCTTTCTGCACCAGGTCGTCGAAACGCTCATGGATGTCGGCAAAGATCGACTCCGAGGGCACGAACATGAAGGCCGTGTCCTGCGTCTCGTCGGGGATCAGGTAGTTTTCCGAGATCGTGCGCACATGATAGCCGATATCGGTGCGGAAGCCGGCCATCGCCTGCTTGAGCTCGACATCGTTCTGCGCGGCGCGTATCCGCTCCCAGCTCTCGAGCGGAAACTTCGCGTCGATCACGAGCTTGGGCCCGCCATTGGGCATGAACACCACGCAGTCGGGTCGCTTGTTGTTGCTGAGCGTGTACTGGAACGCGAATGCCCCCGCTGGCAGATGATCGGTGATGATCGCTTCCATCCGGCCCTGGCCGAACGCGCCGCGCGTCTGCTTGTTGGAAAGGATCGACTGGAGGCTGACCACCTCCTTGCCCAGTTCGGCGATGTTGGACTGGGCCCGGTCGATCACCGCCAGCCGCTCGTTCAGCTGGCTCAGGCTTTCGCTTGTGCGCGTGTTGGTGTCCTGTAGCGCCTGGCCGACGCGCTGGCCCTGCGCGTCGATGCGCTCGTTGACGCTGCGCATCAGGTCGCTCGTCCGGTCGCCAAAGATCTGCGCCATCGTCTGCATGCGCGCATTCATTTCGTACTGGCCCTGCAGCATGCCCGCGAGCTTGCCCTCGAGGTCGGCGCTCTTGGCCCGCGCCGCTTCGAGCTCGGCCGCACGCACCTCCGCCTCTGCCGCGCGCTCGCGGCCGGCGCGGATCGACATCACCACGAGGATTACCAGTAGGCCGGTCACCAGCGTCGCGACAGCGTAGATCGCGGCCTCTAGCGTGACCGGGAAGTCGCCGAGCGAAAACAGAACTTTGTCCATGGACCTGAGGTTAGCCGATTCGGCTTAACAAGTTCTCGTATTGTTCACGCCCGGTCAACAGCCGGTTCACCCCATCCGGTTGACCCGAGCCCGCGACATACCATATTGAGCCCCGAACTCCCGAAAGGCCCATCCTCCATGGCGAAACGCGAAATCCTTGTGCTGCCCGACGCCCGCCTGCGGGCGATCGCCGAGCCGATCGAAAAGGTCGACGCCGATGTGAAAAAGCTCGCCAAGGACATGCTCGACACCATGTACGACGCCCCGGGCATCGGCCTCGCCGGTCCGCAGATCGGCGAGATGAAGCGCATCGTCGTCATGGACCTCGCCAAGGAAGGCGAAAAGCCCGATCCGATCGTGATGATCAATCCCGAGATCCTGAAGTACTCGGACGAGACCGTCACCACCGAGGAAGGCTGCCTCTCGATCCCCGAGATCTATTACGACGTCGAACGTCCGGCCGAAGTCACGGTCAAATACACCGACCTCGACGGCAAGACAGTCGAGCGCGACGCCAAGGACCGCCTCGCGGTCTGCATCCAGCACGAGCTCGATCACCTCGATGGCGTGCTCTACATCGACTACCTCAGCCGCCTGAAGCGCGACCGCGTCGTCAAGAAGTTCCAGAAGGCGGAGAAGCTCGCAAAGAAGGCGAGCTGATGCGGATAGTCTTCATGGGCACCCCGGACTTCGCGGTGCCCACGCTCACCGAAATCGTCAGTGCGGGCCACGAGGTTGTGGCCGTCTATACGCGTGCGCCCAAGCCCGCGGGCCGCGGCCAGGCCGAGCGCAAGTCCCCGGTGCAGGAGGCCGCCGAGGGCTTCGGCATTCCGGTGATGACGCCGAAATCGCTGCGCAACGACGCCGAGCAGACGGCCTTCGCGGCCTTCGATGCCGACGTCGCGGTGGTCGTCGCCTACGGCCTGATCCTGCCCAAGCCCATCCTCGATGCGCCACGCCTCGGCTGTCTCAATCTCCATGGCTCGCTCCTGCCGCGATGGCGCGGGGCCGCGCCGATCCAGCGCGCGGTGCTTGCCGGCGATGCCCGCACAGGCGTCATGGTCATGCAGATGGACGAGGGCCTCGATACGGGCCCCGTCGCCCTCATCGACGAAATGCCGATCGGCCCCGACATGACCACCGGCGAGTTGCACGACAAGATGATGCTCGTCGGAGCTGACCTCATGGGTCGCGCACTCGCCGCACTCGATCGCGGCTCACTGACCTTCACGCCGCAGACCGAAGCGGGCGTAACCTACGCCAAGAAGATCGAGAAATCGGAGTCGCGCATCGACTGGTCAAAGCCCGCGGCCGAGGTTCACAATCTCATCCGTGGCATGTCGCCATTTCCCGGCGCCTGGTTCGAGCTTGAGCTCGGCGGCCAGGTCACTCGCGTGAAGGCCATCCGCTCGACGCTCGCGACCGGCGTCGGTGATCCTGGCGCAATACTGCCCGATCTGACCATCGCCTGCGGTGACGGCGCCGTGCGGCTCGTCACCCTGCAGCGTGAAGGCAAAGCGGCAATGGATGCGCCAACGTTTCTGCGCGGAGCCGGCCACCTGCCGGCACGTGCGACCTAGTGCGCGGGCGCGACCGGGAACTTGTCGACCAAGTACATCTGGTACCTCGCAAAAACGCGCCGCGTATCGACCCGCGATCCCTCGCCGACAAGACGCGCGCCCGTGACCCATGCCGGTGGCGCAGCCCCATCGAGCGTGATGAAGATCGACGGGGCCTCGAGCGCATCCGCGGGGATGGGCGGCATGAACAGCCACCGCACCGGATCGTCTGCCGCCCGCACCAGAATGTCGCTCTTTGCGAACAGCGCCTGCAGCGACAGCTCGCCTGTCGTCTCGTAGGTATTGGCCAGCGAAATCGTGCGCGCGCCATTCGCCTTGGCGACGCTTTCGATGTTCGCGAACAGCTCGGGCCAGCCCCGCAGCTCATTGGACCGGTCATATCGTCCCAGGTCGACGGGCTGCCAGAACACCTGCACCATCAGCAGCACCGAGAACAGGATTCCAAGCACGCAGTTGAGCGCGGTCGCGCCGACGCCGACCCATGCAACACGCCGCCAGATCGCCACCGTCATCCATGCCGCAAGCAACGTCAGCGCCGGCGCGAGAGGCAAGGGCCAGTGCGCTTGAACCGTACCGTGCAGCGCGTGAACCACGAAATACGCGAGCCCGGGAAGCGTGGTCCACACCAGCAGGGCCAACCCGTTCCCATCCGGCCGACGCCGTGTGACGAAGAACGCGACAATCGCGGCCAGAGCGAACGCGACGATCGCCGGACCGAGCGTCACGAGATAGCCGTAGATCAACTCGCCCTGAAACCGCAGGATCGATGACCCCGTCAGCTCGCCGACGATGGTCCGCTTGCCCTGGAAGCGGAACGGGATCCAGTCATGCGTCGCGTTGTAGATCAGCACCGGCGCGTAAACGAGCACCGAGACGACGCCGCCAGCCCAGAGCTGCCAGAGCTTCAACCACCCCAGCCGCTCGCGCGATGTGAGCAGGAACAGCACCAGCCCACCCGCGACGAGCAGTGCCGTGTATTTGCTCCACAGCGCCAGTCCGATGAACACGCCGGCGACGATCCACCAGAAGGCGCGGCGCGAGTGGACGAACTCGGCCACCGCCCACAGCGCCGCCGCGCAGAAGAACAGGCACGGCGCGTCCGGTGTCGCGAGATAGGCGAGCGCCTGCACCGGCATGAAGTTCATCAGCAGCACGGCAACTGCCGCGGTAAACCGAGAGAACAACAGCGCACCGATCCGCCACGTCGCCAGCGCCGTGAGCGCGATCATCATCGTCGGAACAAACCGCATGCCGAGCAGCGTGTCGCCGAACACGGCACGGCCCGCGGCGATGATGTAGGCCACCATCGGCGGGTGATCGAGATAGGCGACCGAAAGATGCTCCGACCAGAGCGCATAGTACGACTCGTCCATGCCCGGACCGGCCAGGGCCGCAAACACCAGGTGCGAGATCGTGACAATGGCGACGAGGATGAACAGCACGCGCTCGTTCAGCCAGGCCGGCGCGTCGCTTTCGGCAGTCGAAGTCACCATGACGACGACTTATAAGGCCTGATTTCGGGGGGTCAACCGAGGGTAGGTGGACTTCCAACTCTCGGCCCGCTAAGGCCTTCGCGACATGCCCCGCTACAAGCTCATCCTCGAATATGATGGAACGCCGTTCGCCGGCTGGCAGCGCCAGGCCGATGCGCTGAGCGTTCAGCAGACCGTCGAGGATGCCATCGGCAAGATGAGCGGCGAGACCGTCGTCATCCAGGCCGCCGGCCGGACCGACTCCGGAGTCCATGCGCTCGGCCAGGTGGTGAGCTTCGACCTCAGCAAGGAATGGGACCCGTTCCGCATCCGCGAGGCGCTCAACTTCCACACCAAGCCGCACCCGGTTGCGATCGTCGAAGCCGTCGCCGTCCCCGATACGTTCGAGGCGCGCTTCTCCGCCACCGCCCGCCACTACGAGTATCGCATCCTCAACCGGCGCGCGCGTCCGGCGCTCGACGACTGGCGCGTCTGGCACTGCCCGATGACACTCGACGCCGAAGCGATGCATAGGGCGGCGCAACTGATCCTCGGCAAGCACGACTTCACCACGTTCCGCGCTGCCGAGTGTCAGGCCAAATCACCCGAGAAGACGCTCGACCGGCTCGACGTGTCGCGCGAGGGCGAAATGATTATCGTGCGGTCCAAGGCTCGCAGCTTCCTCCACTCGCAGGTCCGCTCCATGGTGGGCTCGCTCAAGTTGGTTGGCGAAGGCAAATGGACGCCGCGCGATTTCCGCGCCGCCCTCGACGCCCGCGACCGCTCCCGCTGCGGCCCGCTCGCCCCACCCGAGGGATTGTACCTGATAAAGGTCGACTATTGAGCGACAGCCGCCGCGCTGCTCGCTACCTCTGGCGCCAGCGGCAGGAGGAAGCCGATCAGCGCCAGGCCGATCGAGACGCCCACCAACTGCGCGATGATGAACATGGCGATCTGCAGTGGCGGCAGCGTCACGATCAGGCGCGCGATGTTGACCTCGATGAAGATCACCACGATCCCGAGCACCACCAGCGTCACATCGTTGGCAAGGCCTGCCGCCGCGATCGCGGTCGAGATCAGCGTCAGGAAGAACGTCGCCCAGTTGTCCGCCACAAGGTAGGGCGTCAGCCCGTCGAGCCGGCCCACCTGCCGCAGCACGATGATCGTGAACGCCAACTGCAGCGCGAACAGCAACGCCACCGTGATCACATTGTGCGTGATGCTCTCGTTCTCGGAGCCGAGGATGATCGGCAGCACCGCGTTGAGTGCCGTAACCAGGAACAATGCGATGAAGCTGCCGGCGAGGCCGCGAGGGCTGAAGTCAAAATAGGCGCCCGCCTGACGGTCGCCCATCAACAGGCCGAGTACACCGCGACCAGCGGCCATCATCTCTTCGACGAATGTCGATTGCTGCGCCAAATCGAGAACTCAGGCGGGGGAGGGGACTGCGAGGAACAGCATGTAGAGAGCGTTCGGCACCGCGACAAGCGCCATGAGGCAAAGCAACGCAAATGCAATCGCGACGCCGGTCCGCATCCCGCCCAGAACCACGCCCGCCCGCCAGATCAGCAGGGTCAGCACCAGCACCGCAATGAGTTGCACATTGGGCCCCAGCAGCACCAGCGGGATCGCCAGCACCTGCATCAGGCCCATGAAATAGACGATCGGCACGAAGAGCTTCAGCAGCGGCAGGTCGATGCCGAGAAACTTCGTGCTGAGCGACGTCAGCAGCGCCAGCGCGGCGAGCGTCACGCCCTGGATCGCAAAGCCGACAAGCACCTGACTGGCCTCAGGCATGCCGACGCCGACCGATTGCGCTGCAGCCGTCAGGACCAACGCCAGTGCGAACCAGAGGAGCGCGACCATCAGGCCGGCGAGCGTCGCGCGAAAATGGTCCGCCGCCTCGGGCTTGCCGGCGACGGTCAGCGCCAGGCCCTGCCAGGCCTCCTTGAGGTCGGAAACTGGGTTCACCGCAGCAGGCGCCCGGTGGGCAGCATCAGCAGCAGGAAGTTGGCCGCGATGAAGCCTGTCACGACCAGCAGCCCGATGATGAGGGCGATGCCCCAGTGCACCAGGAAGAATCCGCGGGCGGCAAGAAACGCGATGGCGAACAGCAGCCCGATCAGGAAACCTGATTGCCCCGTGCCGAAGCCCGCGAGGACTGCGCTCACGACCTGCAACACGGCGAGCACGATGCCAAGGTAAAGGAACGACGCCGGCAATCGTGCCATCGTCCCCGTGGCCGCTGCCGTCAGCCAGAACAGCAGGAACGGGACCACCAGTGCGGCCAACGCCGTGATGCCGAGGTCGCGTAGAATCTGCGCGTCGAGCGGCGCGCCGGTCGGCCACAGGATCAGCGCGAGCTGCACCGCAAGCAGGAGGGCGATCCCGGCCAGCGCGTGACCCCAGCCGACCTGCGCTGTCTCATCGACCTCGCCGTCCTTCGGCTTGCGCCTGTTGCCGGTGGCGAAGCTGATCGCGATGGCCCGCCCCAAGTCCATCACGCGCCTCCGAGGAACCGCTGCATGAACGCCGCATAGAGCGCGGTCAGCGCGCGGACATCGCTCAGCGCCACGCACTCGTCCGCCTTGTGCATGGTCGGGCCGGGGAGCCCGCATTCGACCACCGGACAATACTGCGCCACGAACCGTGCATCGGACGTGCCCCCGCCCGTCGAGTATTCCGGGCGCGATCCGGTCTGCGCTTCGATCACCTGTGCAAGCAGATCAACCGCCCCCGACGTCGGCGAGATGAACGACCGCGACGGTGGCGTCGCCGGCGTGGTGAATACGATCTTCGTGCCCTCGTCGTCCTGGCTCTCAATCCCCTCGCGGATCGCTTCCTCCAGCGTCTCGGGCGTCCAGTGATCGTTGAAGCGCACGTTGAACGCGAGCGTCACCGTCGCTGGAATGACGTTCGTCACCGTGTTGCCGACGTCAACCGTCGTGAATTCGAGATTGGACGCGGGGAAGTGCTCGCTGCCATCGTCGAGCGTGCCCGACAGCGCAGAGATCAGCGTCGCCGCGACCGGGATCGGGTTCAGCGCCTTGTGCGGATAAGCGACGTGGCCTTGGACGCCGGTGATGGTGATCTTGCCGTTGAACGACCCGCGCCGGCCGATCTTGATCGAGTCGCCGACCTTCGCCGTCGCGCTCGGCTCGCCTACGATGGCGAAATCGAATCTGTGCCCCTGGTCCGCGGCCCAGCGCATCAGCTTGGCCGTGCCGTTGACCCCGTCAGCCTCTTCGTCGTTGGTGATCGCAATGGAGATGCGGCCCGTCTGTGGCGCCGCGGCCACTGCAGCAACGAACGCCGCCACGCCGGACTTCATGTCCACGGCACCGCGGCCATACATTACGTCGTCGACGATATCGGCGCCGAACGGCTCATGTGTCCACAGCGACCGGTCGCCCGGCGGCACCACATCGGTGTGGCCGTTGAACAGCAGATGCGGTCCGCTGGTGCCGCGCGTCGCGAACAGGTTGTCGACGGGGTAGGAGTTATCGCCCTCGAAGCGGAGGCGCGTCACGGTGAAGCCGAGCGGCGCCAGTGCGCGCTCGATCACATCGAGGACGCCGGCCTCGGTGGGTGTCACCGAGGCGCAGCGGATCAGATCGGAAAGAAGTGTGACGGGATCGGCCGCCGCCGTGTTGGAAGCCATATCCCGTCCTGGTTCAGCCCTGCAGCGGATCGGGGCCGTAATTGTTCGGACCCGCCGTGCCCTTGAGGAACCCCATCACCACCAGCAGGTAGATCGCAAAGATACCCACCACGATCCCGAGGACGCTGAGCAACGGCGTCGGCGACGGTACGGTGATGCCGCCCACGTCGATCACGGTCATGCCGAGACCAAGAGCCTGCACCAGTCCCACGACCAGCGTCAGCCCCATATAGATCCACACATCGAGGCCCGAGTTGTTGCGGTCATGCCGGCGCTTCACGCAGATCGCGGCCACCGGGTAGAGCAGTACAATGAAGGTGACGAGGCTAATCCAGCCCGAACGGCGGCTGAGATCGAGGATCATCGCCGAAATCTGTTCGGTGGTCGCGCCACCCGACACCAGCGACTGTACATCGATGACGCCATTGGCGCCCGTCACCGACAGCAGCACCCAGTTGATAACAACGCCGGCCAGAGCGAGCACGATGCCCGAAATCCAGAACGGCTGGCGGTTGAGCCGTCCGTTGAAGCCGACGAAATTCCCTATGAAGTTGTTCATACGCTTCCCCATGCCATGATTGGCCGCCGGGACGCTCCGGGCGGCCGTGCCCCACACACGGGGCGAAGCTTAGTAGAGTCGGACTGAGGCGGGAAGCCGGTTCTAGTCGGGCCGCGGCACGGCGCCATAGCGGTTTTCGTGCCGGTTTCCGGGCAGGATCACGAGCACGACGAACAAGTAGAGCCCATAGAGCACGAGCACCGCATCGAGATACCCCACGATATCGGGTGCATTGGCGAAGGTGTGGATGATCACCGAGGCGAGCAGCAGGATCTGGAAGATCACCGCATCGACGCCGCTCCGGCCGCGATCATGCCGCCGCCGCACCGTCAGGTCCGTCCAGATCACCATGCCCAGAAGGCTCAGCCCCAGCACCGCATAGGGATGGAGCCCCACATAGGGCAGGTGCACCACGGTCGGCGGCGTCGTTACCGCAAAGATCGCGTCGTAGCTCGTCGGCATCGTGAACCTCGCGAACGCCAGACCGCCGATTATGATCGCAAAGAACATCAGGTAGCCCACCGTATGGCCGATGAACATCGAGCGCGGAATGCGCTGCCCGTTCGCCTGCTCGGTCAGTGTGACGCCACGCGATGGCGTTCCCTGCAATGCATCCGACATGGGCTCCCCTCCACGTGGGGCCATGTTGGCGCAGGCCGGCTCAGTCGCGCAAGAGGTCGTTGATCGAGGTTTTCGACCGCGTCTGCTCATCGACGCGCTTGACGATCACCGCGCAATAGAGCGACGGCCCCGGCTGTCCGTTCGGCAGCGGCTTGCCCGGCAGCGACCCGGCGACCACCACGGAGTAGGGCGGCACGCGGCCCATGTAGATTTCGCCCGTCGCGCGATCCACCACCTTGGTCGATGCGCCGATGAACACGCCCATCGACAGCACCGAGCCCTCGCCAACCACCACGCCCTCGACCACTTCCGAGCGCGCGCCGATGAAGCAATTGTCCTCGATGATGGTTGGGCCCGCCTGCATCGGCTCGAGCACGCCGCCAATCCCGACGCCGCCCGAAAGATGCACATTCTTGCCGATCTGCGCGCACGAGCCGACCGTGGCCCAGCCATCGACCATCGAGTTCTCGTCGACGAACGCGCCGATGTTGACGAAGCTCGGCATCAGGATCACACCGCGCCCGATATGCGCACCGCGCCGGACGATCGAGCCGGGAACGGCGCGGAAACCCGCGTCGCGGAAGCGGTTCTCGCCCCAGCCTTCGAACTTGGAGGGCACCTTGTCCCACCAATTGGTGCCGCCGGGACCCTGGATCACGGCGTTGTCGTTGAGCCGGAAGCTCAGCAGCACAGCCTTCTTCAGCCACTGATTGACCGTCCAGCTCTCGTCCGCGCCCTTCTCGGCCACGCGCGCCTTGCCGGAATCGAGCAGCTCGAGCGCCGCGGTGACGGCGTCGCGCACGCTGCCTTGCGTCGTCAGACCAACTTCGCCGCGGGCCTCCCAGGCGTCGTTGATGGTCTTTTCGAGATCGGCGGTGGCCATGTGTCTGTCCTCTGTGCGCCGAGCGTCATGGCAAGCCGGGCGGGACGAGTCAACGCGGGCTTAACCGGCCCGGACTAGGCTTTCGGTTCAATTGGAGAAGGTCATGGCTCCCCGCCGCCGGCGTCCTACGCCGCTTCGCACGTCCAAGCAGGACATCGCCGCCGCCAAGCGCGCCCCGCAGACGCCGCAGACGGCGTCGTCCGCCTATCGTCTCGCCTTCGCCGACGACGAATTCCTCACCTCCGAGGATACCCGCGGCATCCGCTTCCAGCTCGAATATCTCAAGCCCGAATTCAGCCTGCGCGAGCGCGGCATCCGCTCCACCGTCGTGCTGTTCGGCGGCGCGCGTATCCCCGAACCCGGCAAAGCCGCGTGGGCTGCCCGCAACGACACGCAAAAGCGCAACCTCGAAAGGGCCAGCCGCTACTACGAAGAAGCCCGTCGCTTTGCGCAATATGCCTCGCTGACCTCCGAGGCCTTGCTCTTTCGCGACTACGTCGTCGTCACCGGCGGCGGCCCTGGCGTCATGGAAGCCGGCAATCGCGGTGCCCATGATGTCGGCGCACCGTCCGTGGGTCTCAACATCGTGCTCCCGCACGAGCAGGCGCCCAACGAATATGTGACGCCCGAGCTCTGCTTCAATTTCCACTACTTCGCGACGCGCAAGATCCACTTCCTGCTGCGCGCCAAGGCCGTCGCCATCTTCCCGGGTGGCTTCGGCACCCTCGACGAGTTCTTCGAGACGCTCACGCTTATCCAGACCGGCCGCATGGAGCGCGTGCCGCTGCTGCTGTTTGGAATGGAGTTCTGGAAGAAGGTCATCAACTTCAAGGCGCTTGCCGACGCCGGCACCATCTCGCCAGAAGACCCAAATCTCTTCACCGTCGTCGACACCGCCGAAGAGGGCTGGAACGTCGTCCGCCAGCACTACAACCTGCCAGAAGTCGAACTGCGCGTCGTGTAGCCGCTAGACCACGCCGCGCAGGAACGCCGCGAGGTCGGCTGTCACGTGGTGCACGTGCGGGCCGCCGGTGCGTTCGAGTTCCCAGCTCTCGACCTGGTCGTGCGTGAAGTCTTCAGCGGCCACGATCTGCACGGTTTTCATGCCCACTTCGTGCGGCACCACGAGGTTCTTTTCGAGATCGTCGAACATCGCCGCGCGCTTCGCATCGACGCCATGCGCCGCGAAGAACTCTTCGTTCGAACAGATCGGCGGCGCCGACCCGTTTGAGCACCGCGTTCGTATGTCCCACATCGCCATTGGTGAGGATGAACTTCCGCCCCGGCAACCGCCCGATTGCCTCCGCCAGATCGGGATGTGCCGGCACGCCCGAATAGTCGATCGCGTGCACGGTCTTGAGGAAATGATCCGGATCGACCTGATGGTGCAGCATCAGCCCGTGCAGCGTCGTCCCGTGATCGCGATAGTAGGCCTTCTGCAGCGCTCGCGCGTCCGGGTAGGGCAGGCCCGTGACATCTACCATATAGGTCGAGATCAGCAGGTCGATCTGCGCGAACAGATTGCACTCGCGCGGGTAGAGCGTGTTGTCGAGATCGAACACCCAATCCGTGACATGGGTAAAGTCGGGCCGGACGGAATCGTGGCGGTTCATGCCGTGCTTATGCCAGATGCCGCGCCCGAATTCACCGCCCAGTTTGACCCGCATTTTGGACAAGGAGCCCAACTTTGTCCTTCTTGAGCGGGCGCTCATTGGTTTCTCGCCGCGGCGAAATCCCGTATCACGATGCGCTGCACCGAGGACCGCCACCGCCATGCTCGAGATCGCCGAGTTCATCAATCCGACGCCGTCGCCGCTGTGGAAACTCGCCCGGCAAGCCGGTGTCGATCTGGCGGTGGGTGGACTGCCCACCGACGATCTTCTGCAGCCCGGTGAGCGGCCATGGGACCTCGGCCCGCTCACCCGGCTCAAGCAGCGCTACGAGGATGGCGGCTTCGAGCTGCGCGTGATCGAGTCGCGTCCGCCGCTCAACAACGCCAAGCGCGGCCTGCCCGGTGGCGACGACGAGATCGACACTGTCTGCACGCTCATCGCCAACCTGGGCAAGCTCAGCATCCCCGTTTGGTGTTATGAGTGGATGACCGACTTCAACTGGCTCCGCACCAAGACCGACACGCCCTCGCGCGGTGGCTCCGTCGTTACCAGCTTCGACTACGCCGACGTCGACCCGGCGCCCACGCCGGGCGGCCCGATCAGCGAAGACAAGCTCTGGGAGACTCTGACCCACTTCCTCGAGCGCGTCGTGCCCGTCGCCGAGAAGGCTGGCGTCAAACTCTCGATGCATCCAGATGATCCGCCACTGTCGCCCATCCGCGGCGTTGGCCGCATCATGCGCTCGATCGACAACTACCAGCGGCTGGTCGAGACTGTGCCGAGCCCCGTCAACACCATTACGCTCTGCCAGGGCAACTTCACGCTGATGACCGACGATCTGCCCGCCGCCATTCGCAAGTTCGGCAAGGCGATCACCTTTGTCCACTTCCGCGACGTGCGCGGCGTGCCGTCCAAATTCGAGGAAACCTGGCACGACGCCGGCAAGACCGACATGCTGGCCTGCATGAAGGCGTATCGCGACATCGGCTTTTCGGGCGTGCTCCGCCCCGACCACGTCCCCACCGTCGAAGGAGACGACAACACCCACGCCGGCTACTCCAGCTTCGGCCGCCTCTACGCGATCGGGTATATCCGGGGGTTGCGCGAGGCGGTGTACGGTTGAGGGAGGGACGACTCCGTAGCCAAGCTACTGAACTTACATAAGTTTCAACTCAAGCGTCCCACCACGTGTAGCGCGCGAATTCGGTTGGCGGCGGCGCGTCGTTTCGATTGGCAGCAAGTTTCGCGCTGGAGGTCGACCTACTCCTTCACGACCCTGACGGTGGCAAGGCCCTTCTGGCCGCATGTTCCGCAAACCAGAACCTTCTCGATCCTGGCGTTGTCGATCGGGTCGTGAAAGTGATGTTCCTGTCCGAAGAGCTTGAGCACAGAGAAGGCCGGGATGGGGCAATCGGCGCCGCATTGACAACGGGCGCGGAGGGAATAGCCGCGGCTCCACCAGTCGCCCAGCGTGGCCGGTCTATCTATTGCAAGATCGGTGGGCGCCACTCTTAGTCGATGAAATCCGACCTGGTTATTTGGCGGATGGCGGCTATAGCTCGCGGGATTGAAGCAATCATCGCAATTCCGCTATGATCCATTGAGTTATTTTGGGAGGAAAAGAAAATTGCTGACAGACGCTAACCCGACAGACGCAGGAAGCCAGATGTACAGCCGATTTGGCGGACTCTGGATCGACCGCCGCGACAGCGAAAAGCTGCTGGCCGAGCGCATCGCTGCTGGACGGATCAACTCCGCCCTCGGCGAGAAGATCGCCGCGTTCATGCGCGACGGGTACATCGTTCTAAAGGCCGCGGTTCCGAAGTCCGAGACCAAGGCCATTCGCGACGAGCTCGACTCCTTCTGGGCAAACCCGCCGGACGATGCCCGCGTCGAAACCTATGAAGTTCCGAACTCTACCGGCGTCAAACTCGTCAAGCCACACGCCGACTATCGGCAGGGCACCACCAAGCTTCTCGACTTCCAGGCATGGTCACCGCGCCTTCGCAACGCGATCGCGAACCCCCAGGCCGTCGAATTTCTCTCAGCCATTTTCGAAATGAAGCCTAAAGCGTTTCAGGGCCTGACGTTCTGGCGCGGATCAAAGCAGTCGATCCACAAAGACACCGCTTACGTTCAGGTCGACGGCGCACCGATGCACATTGCCGCGAGCTGGCTCGCTCTCGAGGATGTCAGGCAGGGCGCCGGCGAACTGGTCTATTTCAAGGGCAGCCACCGCGCCCCGGACTTTCTGTTCGGCGGTCACAGCAAGTGGCACGCCGATGCGCCGCACGAAGACCCGTTGTTCCTCCAAAGCCATCTGGATGACGCGAAGAAGTACAACTTCGAAAAGAGCGCATTCCTTGGTGAAGAGGGCGACATGCTGATCTGGCATGCCGACCTCGCTCACGGGGGCGGAGAGATCACCATCCCCGGCGCCAGTCGCCAGAGCCACGTCACCCACTTCACGTCGGAAGAGCACAACCCGCCCTATGCGAAGCACGTTCAGCGGCAGCCCTACGAGCAGAACGGGATGATCTTCCTCTCAGGACACAAGCAGATCGCTTGACATCGTCCGCGGGCCCCACGCCTCGACCCCGGGTAGTATTTCTATGAAGCACTACCCGGGCAGGTCCAAACCCCGCGCCCAGACGGCGGCGAATATCTCGGGCGTCAATGCAGATACGACCGGTCCATCAGTAGCGAACAGCGGACCGCCTAATCCCGGCTCCTCCCCAAGCCATCCGTTCTGACGCGTTACACCACCGCCCTCGTTCGCGCCTCCACCCCAGCCATGCGTTCACGTTCTACCCGCCTCTCAATCAAATGATTGATTGATCGATTTCTGGGGTGTATACGCCCCGCCCCATGACCGACAATTCGACCATTGAGCGCCGGCGCGCGCCAACCGACGACCGTCGTGCTGCCATCGCCAAGGCGGCGCGCGAGTTGATTGCCGAGAAGGGCGTCGAGGGCCTAAGGACGCGCGATATCGCCGATCGTGTCGGCATCAACGTCGCGACGCTCCACTATCACGTCCCCACCAAGGAGGCGCTGATCGAGCTCGTCGCCGAGTCGCTGCAGCCGTTCTTCCGGGGCCAGTCGCTGGCGCATCTGAGCGCGACCGAAAAGCTGGATCTCGAATTCGTCGACTTCCGAGAGGTCGCCCTCGAGCGCCCCGAAATCATGCTGGTCTTTTCGGAGCTGATGGAGCGTGCGCGCCGCGACGAGCGCATTGCCGAGGCGATCCTCCCCATCAAACGCAAATGGCGGCAGATGCTCGTCGACCTGCTGTCAGAAGGTGTCAGCGAGGGGGCCTATCGAAAGGACCTCGATCCCGATGCCTTCGCCACTGTGCTGATGTCCACCATGATCGGCTTCTGCAGGAGCCGACACAAAGATCCCGGCGCGTATGAACGGCTTGTCGCCGAGATCAAGCGCGCCATTCGCAATCCAAAGACGACTATTGAGGACTAGAACATGAGTTCACAATTCCACGTACCGCAATCGAAGGCCGAAGCGGACCCGCGCCGCTGGGTGGCGTTGGCCGTTCTGCTGATCGCCAATTTCATGAACCTGATGGACGTGACAATCGTCAACGTCGCGCTTCCAAGCCTGAGGGAAAACCTCCAGGCCGATGCCAGCCAGATCGAATGGGTCATCGCGGCCTATGTGCTGAGCTTCGCGCTGGGTCTGCTTCCCTTCGGCCGCCTCGGCGACATCGTGGGCCGCACCCACATGTTCCTTGCAGGCGTTGCGGCCTTTTCGCTCGCCTCCGCCTTCTGTGGTCTCGCGCCGTCGATCGAATGGCTGATCGCCGCGCGCGTGCTCCAGGGCTTTGCCGGCGCCATGATGACGCCGCAGGTGCTCGCCATCGCGACCGTCACCTTTCCGCCTGAAGAGCGTGGACAGTCGTTCTCGCTCTTCGGCCTCAGCGCCGGCCTCGCCGCCGTCGCCGGTCCCATCGTTGGCGGCCTTCTCATCGGCGCCAATCTCGGCGGCCTCGACTGGCGCCCGATCTTCCTCGTCAACGTGCCCGTCGGCATCCTCGCCGTCGTCCTCGGCTGGTTCATCATCCCGCGCCCGCCGGGCCACCCCGACCTCAAGAACGACTATGTCGGCATCGGCCTGTTCGGCGCCAGCATCGTCGCCCTTGTGTTCCCCATCATCGAAGGTCGTTCCTATGGCTGGCCGGCCTGGACCTGGGGCATGATGGCGGCGGCCGTCGTCGGCATGACGCTGTTCGTCTTGTGGGAACGCAGTCGCGCTGCCGCCAACGAACCGCAGCTGCTCAACTTCAGCCTCATCACCAATCCGCAGTTCCTCTTGGGCTCGCTCGTCCTCACCATCTTCTCGTCCGGCATCCCGGGCTTCTTCATGGTGATCTCGCTGCTGCTGCAGGCCGGCTTCGGCTTCACGCCGCTCGAGTCGGGCCTCACCAACACGCCGTTCTCCGTCGGCGTGCTCGTGGTGTCGCTCATCGCCGGCCGCTTCGGCCAGAGCTATCTGCGCACCCGCGCGGCCGTCAGCGCTATCCTCCTCACCGGAGGCATGGTCTGGCTGCACTTCATCATCGCTGGCATCGGCGACACCATCGACCATTGGTGGTTCCTGCCGCCGCTGTTCATCGCGGGCGTGGGTCTCGGCCTCGGCTTCTCGTCGCTGTTCCAGCTCGTCTTGATGACCGTACCGCCGCGCGATGCGGGTGCCGGCGCCGGTTCGCTCCAGGCCTTCCAGCAGGTGGGTGGCGCCATCGGCGTGGCGCTGATCGGGCAGATATTCTTCTCGCTGCTCGAAGGCGCCCGCGACTGGGGTGCAACCTCGGTACACGAGGCCTTCACGGTCTCCGCATCGACCGCCACCTACTACCAGATCGCGGCGTTTGGAGCGGTGTTCCTGCTGGTGTTCCTTATCCGCGGCCGCGGCGCCAGCGGCCAGGGCAGCGCCCCGGCCCCAGCCCAACCCATCCCGATGGAAGCTTGAAACAAAGAGGGGCGCTTCGGCGCCCCTCGCTTTTGAGCATCCGGAACTAAGCCGGCTGCGAGGCCTCGTTCCGGGTCCCGAGCTGCTCGAAGGCGCTCACCGCATGGGCCGCGTACATCACCGCCGGGCCAGCGCCCAGGTAGATCGCGGTGCCGAGCGTTTCCATAATCTCGCCGCGCGTCGCACCCTGCTCGGCCGCTGCCTTGGCATGAAAACCGATGCAGTCGTCGCAGCGTGTCGCCACGGAAATGGCCAGCGCGATGAGCTCCTTCGTCTTGGTGTCGAGCGCGCCCGGCTTGAGAGCCGATTGTGCGATCGCAGAGAAGCCTTTCATCACGTCGGGCGCACCGCCGCGAAGGTCGCGAAGGTGAGGGGACAGCGATTTGAGATAGTCGTTCCAGTTGTCTTGCATTTTCTGACGCTCTAGCCGAGGGACTTGGCTGCACTAAACAGCGAGCCGGCGCGGGCGCCCGACCGGCAATAGCCGAACATCGGCTTTGGCAACGTCTTCAGCGCCTGCTCGAGGCGAATGAGCTGGCTCTCGCCAATGCTACCGGACACCGGAATATGCACCGCGCTCAGCCCCACTTTCTTGGCAGCGGCAGCGATCGTATCGAAACGCGGCTGCCCCGCCTCCTCGTCGTCCGGTCGGGCGCAGACGATGGTCTTGAACCCGGCCTCGGCAATCTTGGGGAGGTCGTCGGTGGAGATCTGTCCGGCGATTGCGAAGTCCGGGTCGATCGTACGGTAGCGAAGCGCCGGACCGTTCGGCGCGTTGAAGGGCCACATCTTGGGCTGTCCTTGTTCGTTCGTGGATAATGGGAGTGGAGTCAGCTTCTCTGCCGCTGCTTGCTGGAGAGCCCGAGCAGCGCGTAGATTGGACAAAAGCTGATTGCGGACGTGACCATAAGCACCGCACCGACCACGATGCTGGCGACAAGCCATGGCATCGGCCAGCCGGCGATCAGCGGGGCTGCTATGAGGGCGAGACCGACTATTACGCGCACGACGCGATCGAGCGATCCAACGTTGGACATGGAATGTCTCCAATGAATTCGTCTGTTGATTTAGATATTAGAATATTCTAATATGTCAAGCATGAATATCGCCGAACTTGAACCGCGCGCCGATGACGCAGCCGAACTGCTGGCGGCGATGTCAAACCCCAAGCGGCTGCTCATCCTGTGCCACCTGCTCGACGCGGAGCTGAGTGTCGGCCAGTTGAGCGAGCTCGTCGGGCTGGCGCAGAGCCCGCTCAGTCAGCACCTCAGCAAGCTGCGGGCCCTCAAGCTCGTCGCGACACGCCGCGACGGGCAGATGATTCTTTATCGGCTGGCATCGAGCGAGGTTGCCAAGATCCTGACGACGCTCCACGGCATCTATTGTGCGCCTGTGAGGGAGCCGCCACGCAAGAACGCGCGGCGCTGAGGCCCGTCAGTTGGGCATCGCCAGTGGCGTAAGGTCCGCACGGAAGCCGAACATCTTCTCCTGCGCCTTTTGCCCCAGTGGCAGGAACCAGGGCAGCATCAGATCGCGGATGCGGAGCGCAAGCCAGCTCTGCGCCTTCTTCTGCTGCCCGCCTTGCCGGCCCAGTTCGACCGCCGCTTCCACCCGCGCACGACGCAGCGACTCGAATCGGCGGAATGCGGCGATGGGTGTCGCTTCCGCTTCGATGGACGCCGCAAGCACAAGCGCATCCTCGATCGCCATCGATGCGCCCTGGCCCGAGTGCGGTGTCACCGCATGTGCCGCATCGCCCATGAGCACGATGCGGTTGGTGAACCACTGCGGCAGCGACGGAATGTCGTAGTCGGGATAGGCGCCGCGCACCGCGTGCTCGGCACCGATTATCCGGCGATTGTCGAGCGGATCGTCACGGTGGAGACTGTGGAGATACCGCGCGAATGCCGCCGGGTCTTCGACACGCACCGTCTCGGTGTCGGATGGATAACTGTCGAACCAATAGACCGGGCCGTTGTCCTCCTTGATGTAGCCAAAGAACGCGCGCCGCCCGAACGTCATCTTCATTAGCCCGCCCGTCGAGGCGACGCCGGGGACGTCGACGATGCCGCCACTGCCAATCAGTTCGTTGAACACAGGCGCCGGCAGGTGCGGCAGCGCGAGTCGCCGCACCGTCGATCGCAGTCCGTCGGCGGCGACGAGCATATCGAACCGCACGCTCTGGCCCCCCGCGGAGACCGTCACTCCCGTGCCATCCTCGGCGAGGCCCGCGAGAGCCGCTTCGAAGCAGACATCCACGCCCTCATGCAACGCCGCATCCGCCAGGATTTCGCTCAGCGCTCCGCGCCGGATCGTGACCGACGGCGCGCCGAACGCCTCAGCATGCCGCGCATAGTCGATCAGCCCCAACCGGTGCCCGTCCCCGTTATGGAGCTCGATCCCCGTCGTCACCAAACCCTTCGCCCGCACTGCCTCGGTCAGCCCCAGTGCTCTGAGCGCGTTGAACCCATTCGGCGCCAGCGTCAGGAAGATGCCTTCCTCGCCAACCTGTCCGCGTTGCCGCCGCTCGAACACGGTCGGCTCGAACCCCTTGCGCTTGAGTGCAATGGCGAGCGCTAGCCCACCAATCCCCGCGCCGCCAATGGCGATGGTGGGCAAACTGCCCTTGCGGCTTGCTTTGCTATGCGTTCCGTTCGACATTCTGAGATCGCCTTATGATTAAGCAATCTAATAATTAGATGATCGAACAATTGAAGTCAAGGTCACCGAAGGCTGCGCTTATCGACGAGCTTGGCAGCCTTATTGTGCGCATGCAGGACGGCACGCAGCGCTATGACGAAGCGGTGGGGGAGGTGTACGGGCTAGGACCCGCCGAGCGCCTGTGCCTGAGCTTCCTGCTGGAGGGCCCTCAGACCGCGAGCGCCATCGCCCGCCACATCCGGCTGACCCCGGCGGCGGTTACGGCGCTGATCGACCGGCTCGAGACGCGCGGCTACGTCCGCCGCACGCCAGATGCTACGGACCGCCGCAAGGTGCTGGTGGAGATGGCCGATGCGACCGCGAAGCTGGCGCAGGAGGCTTACGCGCCCATGCAGGAAGCGGGCGCGACCAATCTCGGCAGATACACCGAAGCCGAACTTCGCCTCTTCGCAAAGTTTCTCACCGAGTCAGTGGCGATTCAGGAAGAGATGACGCGCGATTTTCTCGCGCGTCACAACAAGGGCTAGCGGACGATCAGCGTACCAGCGCCGTGCTCGGTGAAAAGCTCCACCAGCACCACGTGCGGCGTCTTGCCGTTGAGGATCACGACGCCCTCGACGCCGTTCTCCAGTGCCTCGAGGCAGGTCTCGACCTTGGGAATCATGCCGCCTGAGATCACGCCCGACGCGATCAGTTCGCGCGCGTCGCGCATGCTGAGTTCGGGGATGAGCTTCTTGTTCTCGTCCAGCACGCCATCGACGTCGGTGAGGAACAGCAGGCGCTTGGCGCCGAGCGAGCCAGCGATAGCGCCCGCAAACGTATCGGCATTGATGTTGTAGGTGTTGCCGTCGCGGCCGGGTGCGACCGGCGCGATCACCGGGATCATCTCGGAACGCGCCAGCTGGTCGAGCAGCGTGCGGTCGACTTCCACTGGCTCGCCGACAAAGCCCAGATCGAGCACACGCTCGATGTTGGAGCCCGGGTCCTTGAACTTCTTCTCGGCCTTCTTGGCAAAAACCATGTTGCCGTCTTTACCGCAGAGACCGATCGCCCATTCGCCCTCGGCGTTGATCAGCGCGACGATCTCTTTGTTGATCGACCCGGCCAGCACCATCTCGACCACTTCCATGGTCCGCTGGTCGGTGACGCGAAGCCCGCCTTCGAACTTCGATTCGATGCCGAGATTCTTGAGCATCGAGGCGATCTGCGGCCCGCCGCCATGCACCACGATGGGGTTCACGCGCGACTGCTTGAGCAGCGCGATGTCGCGCGCAAAGTTCCGGCCCAGCCCGACGTCGCCCATCGCGTGGCCGCCGTACTTTACTACGACGGTCTTACCCTCGTAGCGCTGCATATAGGGCAGCGCCTGCGACAGGATGGAGGCATCGCGGGAAAACGACTCGATATCGGGCATCTGGCGGTTCGTGCTCATTGTCGGCGGACGGTATAAAGCATCTTGTGTGACGGAAAAGCGATTTCGCGGGACCAAATGCGTCCCGTCCCGAGAAGTTCGAGGGGTAGGCAGTAGGCCAGCCGCGAGATAGGTTGCCGGCCATGGGAGCCGAAACCGCCGAAATCGCCGATTTGATCGCCCGTTGCGCCTTGCGCGACCGCCAGGCGTTTCGTGACCTCTACAGCCGCACCAGCGCGAAACTGTTCGGAGTCACGCTGCGTATCTTGAGGGACCGCTCAGAAGCCGAAGAGGCGCTGCAGGAGGTTTACGTCAAGATTTGGCAGCGCGCGGACCGATATGTCCCCGGCGGCTACAGCCCGATCTCATGGCTGGTGGCGGTCGCCCGCAACCATTCGCTCGACGTCCTCCGCGCCCGCAAGCCGCTGAGCGAGGACATCGATATGGCCCTCGACGTGGCCGATGCTGGTCCAAATCCCGAGCAGGCTGAAGCCTCGCGCGGGGAGCGGGGGCGCATCGACAACTGCCTCGGTCAGCTCGACGCCGAAAAGGCCGACGCCGTGCGCGGCGCCTACCTCGACGGCTATAGCTACGAAGAGTTGGCGGAACGCCACAAGGTTCCGCTCAACACGATGCGAACCTGGCTGCGCCGCAGCCTGATGAAACTAAGAGAGTGCCTGTCGGCATGAGCGACGAGACGAACATCACCGGACGAGACGAGGACAGCGTCCTCGTCGCCGAGTATGTGCTCGGGCTCTTGCCGGAGGACGATCGCACGGCTCTGCGCGCCCGGCTCAAGACCGACGCGGCGCTCCGGAGCGACCTCGCGTTCTGGCGCGGACGCCTTGCTAGCCTCGACGTCAGCTTCGCCGAAACGCCCGCGCCAGCGCCGGTCTGGTCGCGCATCGAACAGCGCCTGTTCAGCGGCGAGACCAAGCCCGGCTGGTGGAACTCGCTGGCCCTCTGGCGCAGCGTCGCCGCCGGCGCTTTCGCGGTGGCGGCCATCGCCATTGCCGTCAACCTCACGACGCCCAGAGCCGATCCTAAGGCGTTTGCGGCCGAATTGGTCGCGGCGCTCACGGCCGAAGGCTCCAATGTCAGCTTCGTGGCGCTCTACAACAGCGCCAGCGGCGAGCTGCGGCTCACTCCGCTGTCCGGCGAGCAATACACCGACAAGGACTACGAACTCTGGGCCATCGAAGACGGCGGCCCCGCCAAGTCGATGGGCGTCATCGCGGCCAATGCCCGCAATGACGTCAAGATCGCGCACGATATTCTCGTCGACTTCGGTGAAGGCACGACCCTCGCCGTCACGCTCGAAACCAAGGGCGGCTCGCCCACCGGCGTCGCCCAGGGTCCAATCGTCGCGCTCGGCAAAGCCACGCAGATTTAGTCCCAAGGACTCCGCACTCTCCCGCGTCTCACTGTTGTGTCCGAACGACACGACAGAGACTTAGGTCATTGCGCGAAGGAGGCCGGCGGAAGAGGGGCTCGGGATCATCTCGATCGCTTCTGCCGGCCGCCGATTGCAGGCGGGCGGAGGTCGCGTGAACGCACTCCCTCGATCACAAGTTGCATGACGAAGCCGTCTTAGAACGATATTTTTTCGTGATCGTATTTTTCGAAACTGCTTGGATTTCCTGTCCGTAGCTCTGGGCGTCTCAACCGGAACATACCGGTCCCCAAAGGAAGGAAGTCACCCAATGAAACTCTCCGCTCTTGCGCTCGGCGCCATGCTGTCCGTCTCCGCTCTCGTCGGCGTGGCCTACGCCGAAAACCCGATGGTTGGCGGCGCCGCGATGTATGAAGACAAGAACATCGTCGAGAATGCCGTGAACTCGGCCGACCACACCACGCTCGTCGCCGCGGTCCAGGCTGCCGGCCTCGTCGAGACGCTGTCGGGCGCTGGCCCGTTCACCGTCTTCGCGCCGACCAACGAAGCGTTCGCCATGCTGCCGGCCGGCACGGTCGACAACCTGCTCAAGCCCGAAAACAAGGACCAGCTGGTCAAGATCCTGACCTGCCACGTCGTGGCGGCCAAGGCCCTGTCGACCGACGTTGCCAAGATGATCGCCGATGATGGCGGCTCGCACGTCATCGACACCGTCGGTGGCTGCAAGATCACCGCCAAGATGGACGGTGACAAGCTGACCCTTACCGACGAAGCTGGCGGCGTCGCCACCGTGACCATCGCCGACGTGCTCCAGAGCAACGGCGTGATCCACGTCATCGACCACGTCCTGCTCCCCAAGATGTAAGGCAAATGCGGCTGGCCAAGCGGCTATAGCGCCCCGCGCGAAGCTGCTCGGCCAACTGCGCAAAAAACATCCGCATGAGTTCGGGCGCTCCCGACCGAACACATGCAATTGAGGCGCGCGTGTCCTATCTTGTGCTAGGACACGCGCACTCTTTTGAGGAGGAACTCATGGCAAGACTGGATCGGCGTTCGGTGCTTCTGGGCGGCACCGCCATAACGGCGCTGGCCGCGTTCGGGATCGTCCGGTCGCTGGCGGCTGTCGGCGAGCCCGTGCCCGGCGATTTCGAAGTCAAGCACACCGACGAGGAGTGGATGACCATCCTTGGCGCCGACGCATTCTACGTGATGCGCCAGCAGGGCACCGAGCGGCCGTTCACATCGGCTTTGCTCGATGAGCATCGCGAAGGCATGTTCATCTGCGCCGGCTGCGAGCTACCGCTGTTCGACAGCAAGACCAAATACGACAGCGGCACCGGCTGGCCGAGCTTCTACCAGCCGCTCGACAACGCCGTAGCCACCATGACGGACACCGAGCTCGGCTACCCGCGCACCGAGGTTCATTGCCGTCGATGCGGTGGTCACCTCGGCCATGTCTTCGACGACGGCCCGCAGCCGACGGGTCTCCGCTACTGCATGGACGGCGTCGCGCTCAAATTCGTCGAGCGCGCGGCCTGATCAGCGAAATCTAGCTGCGGTTGGGCGAGCGAGCCTTCTCGGGATCGCTCGTAAGAGCGCAACCTAATCCAGCCCATTTGAGTTGACTCCGCCGACAAGCGTCAACGGAGTTGCACCATGCTCAAATGGGCCCTCATTTTCTTCCTCGTCTCGCTCGTGGCCGGCTATTTCGGCTTTTACCGGACCTCGGCGGCCACCGGCACGATCGCCAAAGTCCTCTTCGCCCTGTTCCTGATCGGCGCGATCATCGTGGTGATCATCGCTCTGATGACCGCCTCGTTCGTGTTTTAGCGGTCGCCTGGGCAGAGCGAGAGATAACGCGGCAGCCGAGCGGTCCGATGGGACCAAACGGCTGCTGACGCTTGCGCGCCCCCGCGAACTGCTCCATCTCATTGGAGCATGAAGCTCACCCTCATCCAGCCGACCGACGTGCCGGGACCGCTGCGCGACCGCTTCGGCGCCTATCACCTCATGTTCGAGCGGATGTTCGCGAGTGAAGGCTTCGCGTTCGAGACGATCAAGCTGAGCGAGGGCCAACCGCTGCCCGATCCGGCAACGCTCGACGCGACGCTGGTGATGGGCTCTGCGGCCGGCGTCTACGACACGCACTATCCCTGGATGGAGCCGCTGCGCGATTACATCCGCAAGGCCTACGCGGCGAAGACGCCGATGGTCGGCATCTGCTTCGGCCACCAGATCGTCGCCGACGCGCTCGGCGGTGACGTGCGCAAGTCCGACAAGGGCTGGGGCCTCGGGCGCCATGTCTATGCCGTGAAATCACGCCCCGCGCCCATCGGTGGTGACCTGCCGGAATTCGCCATCGCCTGCTCGCACCAGGACCAGGTCCTCGCGCCGCCTGCCGAAGCCGAGACGTTCCTCTCGTCCGACTTCACGCCACACGCCGGCCTGATCTATCGCAACGGCGCGGCGATGAGCCTCCAGCCGCACCCCGAATTCGAGGACGACTACACCGTCGCGCTCGCCGAAATGCGTCGCGGCAAGGCACCGGACGCTGTCGTGGAAACGGCGCTGTCGTCGATCTCGCGCGCCAGCGACAGCCGGGAGGTGGCGGGGTATCTGGCCGCGTTCATGCGGCGCTAGGTCCGCGTCAGAAACTCGATCTCGGCGCGGAGGCCATCGAGCCCCGTGCGCTCTTCCGACGACGTCACGATCACATCGGGATGTGCGGCCGGACGCTTGGCGATCGTCGCCTTCGTCGCCTCGATGTTCTTGGCGAGCTCGGTCGCCGACGGCTTGTCCGACTTGGTGAGCACGACCTGATAGCTCACCGCCGATTTGTCGAGTTCATTCATCACGCTGATGTCGTGCGCCTTCGGCCCGTGCCGCCCGTCCACCAGCACATAGACGCGCCGCAGGTTCGGACGGCCCGTCAGGTATTTGTGGATCAGCTTCGTCCACGCCTCGACCTTCGGCTTGGGCGCCTGTGCGAACCCATAGCCCGGCATGTCGACGATCCGCAGCGGCGCACCGGCCGCTTCGAAGATGTTGAGCTCCTGCGTGCGCCCCGGCGTGTTCGACGTTCGCGCCAGATCCTTGGTGCCGGTCAGCGCATTGATCAGCGACGACTTGCCCACATTGGAGCGGCCCGCGAAGGCGATCTCCGCCCGGTCCGCCGGCGGCAGGTCTTCAATGCGCACGCAGCCTTTGACGAACGCAAAGGGTCGCGCAAACAGCAGCCGTCCGGCCTCGAGGTTGATCTCATCGGTCATGGGCGAGTGCCTTAGAGCAAATCGTTCAGATCGGATAGCCGAAGGCCCGCTTCTCGATCCCGCGGTCGATTAGCGCCTTGGAAAAATCCGACCAGTTCTTGACCCGGAACGCCGCGGCCGTCTCGCGGTCCTGCTTCACCAGCCCGGGATGCGTCAGCGTTGCCGGCACGCGCACCGTCAGTCCAACCTGCGCCGCTGCCGACGCAAACCGGCGCAACGCCGTTTCCGGCGGCACCGAAAGATGCGTCTCGTAGCGCAGGATCGGCACCGGGAAGCTGCGGCGGAGCAGCCACTCCTGCCAGTGCCCGTACCAGTCTTCCTGCTCGCGCAGCCAGGTGGCGAAGTGCTCGGGGTCGAGCTTCACCTTCACGTTGGTGAGGTCGGTGTCGCGCCACGCGCCCAGCGCCGTCGCCTTGGCCAGCGACACATAGGCATCGATCTGCCGCCGCACGACGACAATCCCGCGCATGCCGGGGCGTCCGAGCAGCTCGCGTTCGACCATGTCGCGGGGCAGGGCGTTGGTCGCCTTGAGCACGAGCAGCGACTGGTGTGCGGCGCTGGCTTCGCTCTCTGCCGCATCTATCCGCGCCGTTGCATCCCTAGCGTCGACAGCAAAAAGGCCATCGCGTGGAGCGACGGCCTCTACATTGCGCAGGAGGGCGAACAGGTGACCGGCACCGGACCGTGGCCCGGTGATGATCGTTACGCCGTCCACCTTAGGTTGTCGGCTTCGGCGCCTTCCTCAGCCCCAGCGAGGTGAGGATGTTGCCGAACAGATCCACGTCGGCCCCATGGCGTTTCATGATGAAGTACTGCTGGCAGATGGAGAGGAAGTTGTTCCAGCTCCAGTAGATCACCAGACCCGCCGGGAACGTGCCGAGCATGAAGGTGAAGATCACCGGCATCCAGTTGAAGATCATCTGCTGCGTCGGGTCCGGCGGCGGCGGGTTGAGGCGCATCTGCACCCACATCGTGATGCCCATGATCACCGGCCAGACGCCGAGATGGAGCAGGCCACCAACTATTGGCAGCGTCGTCGGATTCCACGGGATCAGGCCGAACAGCGTGAAGATATTGGTCGGGTCCTGCGCCGCAAGGTCCTGGATCCAGCCGAAGAACGGCGCATGCCGCATCTCGAGGCTGATGAAGATCACCGTGTAGAGCGAGAAGAACACCGGGATTTGCACCAGGATCGGCCAGCAGCCCGACAGTGGATTGATCTTCTCGCGCTTGTAGAGCTCCATCATCGCCTGCTGCTGCGCGGGACGATCGTCCTTGAGCCGTTCCTGGATCGACTTCATCTCCGGCCCAACGCGGCGCATCGCAGCCATCGAGGCGTAGGAGCGGTTGGCGAGGGGGAAGAACAGCACCTTGACGATAACCGTCAGCGCCAGCATCGCGAGGCCGAAATTGCCCAGGATGCCGTTGAGGAAGCGCAGCAGGTAGAACATCGGTTTAGTGAGGAAGTGGAACCAGCCCCAGTCGATCAGCAGTTCCAGCCGGTCGAGCTTGAGGCCCGTTTCGTACGACGCGATGACGGACTCTTCCTTGGCGCCGGCGAACATATAGCTGTGGTCCTCGGCAGTCGCGCCATTGGCCACCACGATCGCATTCGTTTCGACAAAGCTCGTCTGGTACTCGTCGCGATTGTTGTCCTTGAGATAGGTGAACTGCGCGTTGATCTGCTGCGTCGGGTCCGCGATCACCGCCGTCGCCCAGTACTTGTCGCCGAAGCCGAGCCAGCCCGACGTGTTGTCGAGGCGGATCTGCTTGTCGTTCTGGATGTCGGTGTATTTCTTCGACACGAGGTTGTTGGAGCCGAGCACGCCGAGCGGACCTTCGTGCTGCACGAAGAAGTTCGACACGTGCGGCGTGCCCTCGCGCACGATGCGCGAATAGGGGAACAGCGCGACATCGCTGCCCGACTGGTTCTCGATCGCCTGCGTGACGGTGAAGAGGTAGTTCGCATCCACCGCGAAGGTGCGACGGAACACGAGGCCCGCGCCATTGTCCCAGCGTAGCACGACCGGCGTGCTCGGCGTCAGCTTGTCGTAGCCCTCGACGGCCCACACGGTCGAAGCGGTCGGTACCGTCGTCGTGCCGTTCGCCGCAGCCCAGCCCTGCTCGATGTAGTAGGCGTTCGGCGCGCCCGACGGCGTCAGCAGCGTGATGATCGGCGAGTCCGCAGCGATCGTCTCGGTGTACTTCTTGAGCTGCAGATCATCGAGGCGCCCGCCGCGCAGATTGATCGAGCCGACCAGCGCGGGCGTATCGATCGCAACGCGCGAGGTCGCCGCCACGGCCGTGGCGCGGTCGGCAAATGTCGCCGGGATATCGGTGGTGGGTGTTTCCGCCGTGGTCGTGCCGGTGGCCGGCGTCGTGGGCGTCGTTGTCGTCGTCGTGGTCGCGAGACCGGGATTGGCGGCCGCTGCCTGTTCGGCTGCGATCTGCGCCTGCCGCTGTGCCCGCTCCAGCTGCGGCCCTGCCACGAAGAACTGCCAGCCGAAAATCACCACTACGCTGAGCGCGATCGCGATGATCATGTTGCGGTTGGTTTCGTTCATTCTTGGGTCCCCGGTGTCGCGCGCTTGGCGTGCACTTTGGCTATGGCGGAAGAAAGGTCGGATACGACCTTCGAAAAAGGCAAAGTCAGGGCGTCTCGGCGGCCCACAAGCACGTAGTCATGTTGGCCGTGCAACTCGGTCGCGCAAGCCCTCAGGGCTGCGCGCAAACGCCGCTTGATGCGGTTCCGTTCGGGAGAGTTGCCGGTCTTTTTGGTCACCGTCAGTCCGACCCCGGGGGTCGCGACCGGCGATTGGATCGCCTGGAGAGAGAAGGCGGTACGACCCGCCCGCTGTCCGCGGGCCGCGTTGAGGAACTGCGCCCGCTTGGTCAGGCGTCTCAGTCCAGCATTGCGCGGCCCGGCCGTCATGCGGCCAGTGCCTTAGGCGGAGAGCGTCTTGCGGCCGACTGCGCGGCGGCGGGCCAGAACCTGGCGGCCGCTCTTGGTGGCCATGCGGGCGCGGAAGCCGTGGCGGCGGGTGCGGACGAGCTTGCTCGGCTGGTATGTACGCTTCATAGTTTCACACCACGCCGTGCGCGGTCCTCTTGGTCTTTCGATACACGCTGGATCGACGCCGTACCGCTCTGTCCGGCAGGGCCGTCCGTTCGCGCGGCTGAATTGGACCGGGGCTATACTGAAATGACCCGGTCAAGTCAACGATTGCGCCCCGCGACATTACCTCCGTCCGCCACGGTTTTCGCCCGCCGGCTCTGGCGTTTTCATGGCGTTTGAATAGAACCCCTTGCATCCTTTCAATCTTGCGGCGGCAAAGGCCCGAATTGGCTGAGGTTTTGACCCCCGATCTGTGCGTCATCGGCGCCGGCGCGTCCGGCCTCGCCGTGGCCCACGCCGCCCGCCGCCTCGGCGCCTCCGTCCTCGTCGTCGAACGCGGCGACACCGGCGGTATGAGCCTCAAAGCCGGGGCCTTGGCGCTCCGGGCCCTGATAGCGGCCGCAGACAAAGCCGCAGCGATCAAGACCGGCCTGGCCTTCGGTGTGTTCGCCGAGGACACCCGGATCAACTTCCGCAAGGTCCACGACCACGTCGCCGAAGTCATCGCCAGCCAGGCCGCGGACGTTGCCCCGACAACATTGGCAGCCGCCGGTATCGACCTCATCAGGGGCGTCGGCGCCTTCGCCGATCCCAAGACCCTCAAGGTCAACGACACCGGGATCAAAGCCCGCCGCTTCGTCATCGCCACCGGCGCCCGGCCGGTGCAGCCCGACATACCGGGCCTCCTCTCGGTCCCCTTCTTCACCACTGAGACCATCTTCGACAACACGCGCAGCCTGCCTCATCTGGTGATCATCGGCGCCGGCCCGATGGGCGTCGAACTGGCGCTGGCGCATCGCCGCCTCGGCTGCGAGGTCACCATCGTCGAGCCCGGCCGCGCCCTCGCGCATGCCGACCCCGAACTCGCCAGTATCGCCCTCCGCCGGCTTCGCGACGAGGGAATCGCGCTGCTCGATGAGTCGGCGATTGTTGCCATCCAGCCGGACGAACAGGGCATCGGCGTCGTCATCCGCAACCGCGACGAGCCGGCCATGCTCGAGGCCTCGCATATCCTCGTCGCCTCCTCCCGCGTCGCCAATCTGGCCGACCTCAACCTCGATGCCGCCCGCATTCGCCGCTCGAAGTCCGAAGCGGGCGCCCTGTCGCTCAGCGCCTCGCTCCGCACCACCAATCCGCGCGTCTGGGCGGTCGGCGAGGCCGCCGGACACGCGCCGTCGCCGCATCTGGGCAGCATCGAGGCCGACCTCGTGGTTCGCGCCGCGCTGCTTGGCCTCCAGTCGCGCTACGAACCCGCGGCCATCCCCCGGTTGACCCTCACCGATCCGCCGATCGCCGAAAT
Source organism: Devosia sp. (assembly GCA_044224395.1). Lineage (GTDB taxonomy): Bacteria > Pseudomonadota > Alphaproteobacteria > Rhizobiales > Devosiaceae > Devosia_A. The sequence continues at coordinate 9,611 of JBGAKM010000006.1, read as the reverse complement.
CGGCCTCACCGAGCCCATGGCACGCGGCCGCTTCCGCGCCGGCTTCTCCATCCTCCGCGTGGGCTACGCCGAGAACGATACCGCGCGCGCCGCCGGTGAACGTATGGGCGTGGTCAAGCTCATCGTCGCGGGCGGCGGCCACATCCTCGGGGCCGGCATTGTCGGGGCAGGGGCAGGCGAACTCGCGGCCCTCTTTGCCCTCGCCATCCAGCACAAGATTCCGGCCCACAAGCTCGCCGATCTCGTCGCGCCCTATCCCAGCTACGCCGACCTGGCGCGTGAACTAGGGACCATCGCCGCACAGTCTGCGCCGCTCACAACGCTCGAAAAACGCCTCATCGCGCTCAACCGCTTGTTGCCATAGGACTTTTTGACTAGGCTCGGCGCAATATGAGCGAGCCCCGCGCCATGCCCGGGCTCTTTGCCGGGCTCTCCGTCAAGCTGATCGCCACGATCACGCTGGTGATCCTTGCCGTCGAGGTGGTCATCTACCTGCCATCCGCCGGCAACTTCCGCCAATCGTGGCTCAACGACCGCCTGCGCATCGGCATCGTCGCCGCGCGCGTCCTCGATGCGGTCCCCGACGTCATGAACGTGCCCGCAGTGCTCACCGACAATCTGCTGAACTCGGCGGGTGCCATCGCCATCGTCTATCGCCGCGACGGCCAGAGCCAGCTGATCGAGCTCGACGAAGCGCCGATGCCCAAAGAAGCGGTCACTGTCGATATGCGGCAGACCGATCTGGCAACTCTCGTCATGGGCGTCATCGATACCCTCACGCATGGCGGCGACCGCGTGCTCCGTATCCTGGGCAACTCCAACGGCGCCGCCGACGAGGACGCGGAAGTCGAAGTGCTCATCGACGAGAAGCCTCTCCACAACGATCTCATCGCCTATTCGTGGAGCATCGTCCTAATCTCGCTGCTCGTGGCGTTCCTCACTGCCGTCGTCCTCTACATTCTCGTCAGCCGTCTGCTGATCGTGCCGATCCGCCGGCTGACCGAGAACATGGTGGCCTACCGGATGAACCCCGAGAACGCATCGCTCATCATCGCGCCCACCCGCCGCCAGGACGAAATCGGCATCGTCGAGAACGAACTGGCGGCGATGGAGACGGACATCTTCTCGATGCTCCGCCAGCGCCGGCATCTTGCCGATCTCGGCCTTGCCGTCGCCAAGATCAACCACGATCTGCGCAACACGCTCACCTCGGCGCAGATGCTCTCCGACCAGGTGGTGGCGCTCGACGATCCCAAGATTCAGCGTCTCGCGCCACGTCTGCTCCACTCAATCGACAAGGCCGTCGCTTTCGCCCAGTCGGTGCTCGACTACGGCCGCCAGAGCGGCACGCCGCCCAAGCCGGTTCCGGTCGATCTCCGCGCCCTCATCGACGAATCGACGATCGACGCCGGCCTGCGCGGCCACCCCTCGATCGCGCTCGACAACGCCGTCCCCGACGACATCACCATCAAGGTCGACCCCGACCAGCTGGCGCGCGTCCTCATCAATCTGGCCAAGAATGCCCGCGAAGCGCTGGAGGCCAGCGGCGACAAGACGGCAGACCCCAAAGTCACGTTCTCGTTCGCTCGCACTGGCGACGACTACACCGTCTCGGTCGCCGACAACGGTCCTGGCCTGCCACCCCGCGCCCGCGACAATTTGTTCGTCGCCTTCGAGGGGTCGGCCAAGGCCGGGGGCACCGGCCTCGGCCTCGCCATTGCCCGCGAACTGGTCGCCGCACATGGCGGCGCGCTCAGCTACACGCCGCTCGAACCGGGCACTCGCTTCGATATCAGCCTGCCCGCGGCCACGCTGGTCGGCTAGGCGTCCGACGCGCTTGCCAAGGCGGAACGCCCTGTGTATGGGTGGCGCCGCTTCCGGAGCGTCATGCCTCCGTCACGAAGCCTTGCGCGCCCGTAGCTCAGCTGGATAGAGCACCAGACTACGAATCTGGGGGTCAGGAGTTCGAATCTCTTCGGGCGCGCCATTCCACGCTATTGCCAGGCATCCTCGTTCTCCGGTGCCGCACGTTCAGTATCGCCGCGAGCAACACTTCGTAACAATTGGCTTGCGTGGGCCGTATGCTGCCTGGGGTATCAAGCCCACAAGGAGTCGCGATGCAGCCCAATGTCCTTATTGTCGATGATGATCCGGAAATCCGCCGCCTGCTGGGCCGCTACTTGGCCGAGCAGGGCTTTCGCGTCTCGTCCGCCGGCAGCCGTGCCGAGTGCGAGGCCACTATCGACACTGGCCGTTTCGATATCGTCATCCTCGACGTGACGCTGCCGGATGGCTCGGGGCTCGATATCTGCCGTTCGCTCCGCAGCCGCAATTCGAAGATCTCCATCATTCTCGCCACCGCCCTCAAGGAAGAAGTCGACCGCATCATCGGCCTCGAGCTGGGCGCCGACGACTACATTGGCAAGCCCTTCAGTCCGCGCGAGCTCGTCGCCCGCATGCGTGCCGTATTGCGTCGCGTCAGCGAAAGCGGCGCCACAATCGCCGAAGCCGAATGCTACCGTTTCGCCCATTTCCTCGCCGACTCCGGCGCGCGGACCGTGATCGCTGACTCACGCGACGCCGTCGATCTCACCGGCGCCGAGTTCGAGCTGCTCCGCGTCTTCCTCGATCGACCCGGCCGCGTTCTCTCGCGAGACCAGCTGCTGAGCCTCACCCAGGGTCGCGAGGCGAGCGTTTTCGATCGTTCGATAGACGTGCTCGTCAGCCGGCTGCGCCGCAAATTCCGCGAGGCCGGCATCGACGATATCGTCAAGACCGTGCGCAACGGTGGCTACCAGTTCGCCGCACGCGTCGAGAAGGTCGGCGCCGCCAGATGACGCGCCTGCAACTGCGCATCGCCGCCATCCTGGTCGGTGCGGTGAGCCTGATCGTCGTCCTCTCGACGCTCGCTGCTTTTGTCGCCATCACCTATCCCAATCCAGAACGCATGGTGGGACCGGTCGCCTCGCAGATCCGCGCGCTCGCAGGACATTTCGGCCCCGGCCCCAAACCTGTCGACCTCACTGACGCGGAAGTGGCAAAGCTGGGCGATGAACGCGCCGACCTCACCACGGCCATCAAGGCGCGGCTCGCGAGGGACGACATCGACCTCAAGGTCCGCGTCTTCGACAGTCCAACTCGCGATGCCCAGGTGGCGGTGGTCGAGATGGACGGACGCAACGTGGCCATCGAGTTCCCGCGCAACCTGCCGCCGCCCATCGACATCTGGCTCGTGCTCGGCACTTGGCTCGGCCTTGTCGTTGTCGGCATCATCGTGGTGTCGCTGGTGATGGCCTACCGCGTAACGCGCCACTTCACTTTGCTCGAGCGCGCGGTGCTTTCGGTCGGCCCGGATGGCGTGCTGCCCCATGTGCCCGAGACGGGGAGTCGCGAGGTTGTCGAAACGGCCGTCGTCCTCAACCGCCTCTCGGATCGGCTGCGGACAGCCATGGAAAGCCGCATGCGTCTCCTCGCGGCTGCGGGCCACGACCTCCGCACGCCGATGACGCGCATGCGCCTTCGCGCCGAATTTCTCGACGACGAGGACCGCGCCGCCTGGCTCAAGGATCTCGACGAGCTCGAGAGTATCGCCGACAGCGCCATTCATCTTGTCAAAGAAGAGGTGAGCGACAGCCCGCCCGAGCAGATCGCCCTGGATGAGCTGCTCAGCGAAGAAGTCGAGGACCTTGCCGAGCAGGGGCACGCGCTTGACTTGGGCGAGGTCGAGCCGGCCATCGTCTCGTTGCCTCCGCTTGCAACGCGCCGCGCCATCCGCAACCTGCTCATCAACGCTGCAACGCACGGGCGTGGCGGACATGCCGAGCTCACTGTTCAAGCCGACGCCGCGATCATTCGCATCACTGACCACGGCCCCGGTATCCCCGAGGACCTACTAGAACAGGTTTTCGAACCATTCTTTCGCGCCGAACCGGGACGCGCCAAGACCTTGCCGGGCGCCGGGCTCGGGCTCGCCATCGCGCGCGAAATCGTCGAGCGAAACGGCGGCACGCTGACAATTCGCAACAACGAATCCGGCGGTCTCCTGCAGCAGGTCAGCGTCCCGCTCAAGCCCAAAGCTTCAGTGATTTGACCGGCATATTTGTTTCCAGACATTGCTGATTCCGGCCCGGATACGCGCGGTTACAAATCTGTCCTTGGCCCGCCCAAATCCTTTCGAGGCCGTTAACCGACGCAGCGCTTGGCTCGGTCGTGTCGCAATCGTGCGACCGGAGTGAAAGCCATGTCTATCGGAGCCGTGAGCGGAAGCTCACAGATGCTGCGAAGTTTTCAGCCGCCCTCCTTCTCGTCGCTGGATGGGAACGGCAACGGCGGCATAAGCCTTGAAGAGTTGAAGTCGGCGGGACCGGGCAAAGCCGGCAACGCCAAGAGTGATGAACGCGTCCAGAAGCTGTTCGAAGCCATGGATGCGGACGGCAGCGGTGAGGTGTCGAGCGCCGAGAAGGACGCGTTCGATTCCAAGATGGCCGATCAGCGCCAGGCGATGCAATTCATGGTCCAGCAGATGGCCAGCATGCCCAGCAACGACGATATCTTCGCTGCGACCGACAAGGACTCGTCGGGGTCCGTCTCGTTCGAAGAGTTCTCGTCGAGCGACGCCGCCGAAGGCATGTCGACCCAAGACCTGCAGAAACTGTTCTCAGCCATCGACGGCGACGGCAGCGGCTCGATCAGTCAGGACGAAAGCTCCGCTTTCCTCGATGACCTGAAATCCGCCGCCGGCGGTCCACCGCCGATGGGTGGTCCCGGTGGTCCTCCGCCGGGCGGCCCGCCGCCATCCGGACAAGAAGACGAAGAAGAAACCAGCTCCGTCGCGATGGACCTGTTGTCTGCGGCAACGCAGGCGTACGGCTCGTCGTCCACCAAGAGCAACGATCTGCTTTCGGTGCTTACCGGCATACTCGACGAGGCCGCCTGAAGGCCCACGGTGGAGCGGACACCTGGCCGCTCCACCTCAATTGCCAGCGCGATGCCCGATGCTTGCCGGGCAGGCGGTCAGCCGGTCTCCTGACCGCGAGCGGCGGAGCCGGGGCTTCCATCAACGGGATGCGTTACTGGGCGCTGCTCGCCGAAGTGTCAGCGGGCGCGGACGAGGTGGTGTCGGGCGCAACGGGTGCGTCGGACGCCGGCGGCGCAGAGGCATCCGGAGCGACGGGCATGTCGCCCACCGGCGGCGCCGGCGGCTGATCGCCGAAGGCGCGATCCGGGCCACCGCGATCGGGTCCACCGTCGCGACCCGGCCCGCCGTCGCGACCAGGTCCACCATCACGTCCCGGGCCACCATCGCGACCGGGGCCATGCGGACCGTCGGGACCACGATCGCCGAGCGGACCACCATCGCGGCCCGGGCCATGTCCCGGATGATCGGCGATCATCGGCTCGAACTGGGCCTTCTGGTCGTCCGTCAGGCTGTTATAGAGCGCTTCGAGGCTCGGCAGCGTGGCCTCGAACGCATCCACCTCGGCGGACGCAATGGCCTGCCGGTTCTTCAGCGTCGTCAGGAAGTCAGGCGCGGTCCCGCCGGCCTGCGGCTGAGCGGCGTTGCACGCTTCGGCGAACGACTGCTGCGCCGAGATGGAGGCCGTCTTGTACGCGTCGAACAGCGACTGCTGCTCCGAGGTCAGGGCGAGGCCCGAGCTCATGGCATCGAGGTTGGTCTCGAGCGTCGTGGCCGCGCCGACGTCGCAGCTCACGCGCACGCCGCCGAACCCCAGCGGGGCGGGAGGCGCCGCGACCGGCGTCGACGTAGAGGTCGCCGTGTCGGTCGTCACCGTGGCGGTCTGCGCGAAGGCAGCCGGAACGGCGGCGGCTGTCAGGATCACACCGCTCAGGAGAGAGGCGATCATCAGCGAAGAATACTTCTGCATTGCATTGTTCCCTTGCTTGGCGTTCCGCGACGTTCCGCTTCGGACGCTGAAAACGCCACGAAACACGTCTTGGGCTTGCGCCAGCTCTTCGGTTGGAGCCGAAAGGAGCTGAGGGTGTTTGAACATCGCAAGCTGGCGCCTACCTGAAGCCGGCGAAGATTTTTGTTCAGCTCCCTGTCAGGTTTGCGTTCTAGTGGTGGAAGCGGAGATCAGTCGTGCGCATACTGGTTATCGAAGACGACTACATCCTCGGTGCCGCCATTCGCGATCACGTGGTCGCGGATGGCCACAGCGCCGACTGGATGCAAAGGCTCGATGATGCGCGGGCTGCCCTTGCCACCGTGGACTACGAGCTCATCCTGCTGGACCTCAATCTGCCCGATGGGCGCGGCCTCGACCTGCTGCGAGACCTGAGGGCGCGAAACAACGCCGTGCCGGTGATCATCACCACCGCGCAGGACCAGATCCTGGTGCGCATCGAAGGCCTCAACGCCGGTGCCGATGACTACCTCGTCAAGCCGTTCGACCTCAGCGAGATGAGCGCCCGCGTGTCGGCGGTGGCGAGGCGCTATGCCGGCCTTGCGCGATCGCAGCTTAGCATCGGCGACGCGCAGATCGATTTGGCGGCCAAAGCCGTCACCGTGCGCGGCAAGGCCGTCACCCTCACGGCGCGCGAATGGGCGGTGCTGGAGCGGCTCGTCAGCCGACGCGGCGCCATCGTCAGCAAGTCCGACATCGAACAGTCGCTCTACGCCTTCGGTGCCGAGATCGAGAGCAACACCGTCGAGGTCTATGTCAGCCGGGTGCGAAAGAAGATCGGCCGAGACTTTGTGACGACGGTTCGCGGTCTAGGATACAAGATTGAAGGATGACTCGTCGCTGGTCCATCGCGTTGCGCCTTGCCGCCTGGCTGAGCATTGCCACAGCCATCTTCTGGATTGGCGCCGCCAGCATCTCCTCGGCGGTGCTGCGGCAGCAGCTCGACCAGGCCTTCGACGAAAACCTGCGTCAAAGCGCAACCAGGCTCCTGCCTCTGGCTTTGCGCAATGCGGAGGGCAATGCGACCGCCCGGGGACCCGTCCCGAGAATTGAGCCGAAGGACGGACCGCGCGCCGGTGCTCCCGACCCGGCTCCTCCAGTCGAGGGGGGCCTGCCATTCCTCGCGGGACAGGAAACGTTCACCTACCTTGTCTACGATTCGAGTGGCACCGTCGTCGTGCGCGCGGACGATGCGCCCGACACGCTCACCTCGCTTCCCGAACAGGACGGATTCGCTTTCGTCGATGGCCACCGGGCGTTCGTCTCATCCGACCGCCGGACCGGTCTCAACATCGTCGTGCTCGAAACGTCCGGAGCGCGGGCGCAAGCCACCTGGCAGGCCATCGCCGGGCTGTTCTGGCCGCTGGCGGCACTGTTGCCGCTCATGGCGCTCTGTATCTGGCTGGCCGTGCGCGCGACCCTGCGGCCGGTCGAACGTCTCAGCATGGGCATTGCCGTGCGGGACAGTGGCAATCTGACACCCATAAGCGACGAAGGACAGCCGCGCGAGCTGGCGCCGATCGCCAGCGAAGTGGCCGCGCTGCTCGAGCGACTGCGCGCGGCCATGGAGGCCGAGCGGGCCTTTGCCGCGACGAGTGCACATGAGCTCCGCACGCCGATCGCTGGTGCTCTGGCGCAAAGCCAGCGACTGTCCGCGGAACTGGGCGATCATCCTGCTGCCGCCCGGGTTCAGGGAATTGAGCGAGCGCTGCGGAATCTGTCTGACCTTGCCGAGCGCATGCTGCAAATGGCCAGACTCGAAGCCGGGTTCGCCCGCTCCGAGGTCGAGGTCGATCTATTGCCCGTACTGACACTGGTCCTGCGCGACTTCGAGTCGAACGACGCTGCAGAGCGTCGTCTTGCGTACAGGCAGGAAGGAAAAGCTCCACTGATGGCGCGCATCAATCCAGATGCGTTCGCACTGGCGATGCGCAACCTGATCAACAACGCCATCATCCACGGCGCCCCATACGAAATAGTGGAGGTCGTCTGGGGCGACGGCCGATCCGTGCGCGTGAGGAATCACGGTCCGATTGTCGAGGCCGACATGCTTGGCCGGCTCCGCGAGCGTTTCCAGCGCGGCCGAACCGTGGCGAGAGGCACCGGCCTAGGCCTCGCCGTCGTCGATTCGATCATGACCCAGACGGGTGGCCGCCTCGTCCTCGCGTCGCCCGCTCCGGGATGGCGGGACGGCTTTGAGGCGCGCCTCGAGTTCACGTCGACGCTGGATGGGCCTGCGGCCTAGCTCCTGAACGCCGGGATCACATGCCGGCCGTAACCGGCGATGATCTCTTCCTCGTCGCCGCTGTCGAGGTAGATGTTGAACTGGGTCGTGCCGGCCTTCTCGAGTTCCTTGATCTTGGCGATGTGTTCGTCGGGCTCGCCCAGCACGCAGAAGCTCTCCACCACGTCGTCCGTGATGAAGTCGAGGAACGGATTGTCCGCCTGGCCGTGCTTCGAATAGTCGTAGCCCCGACGCTTCTCGATGTAGCTCGTCAGGCTCTTGGGCACCTGGCCGGACTCGGTGCCGTATTTCTCGACGATATCGGCCACGTGGTTGCCCACCATCGCGGGGAACCACTTCACGTGCTCGATGGCCCGCTTCTTGTCGCCGAAATAGGCCGGCGCCGCTGCCATAGAACGATATTTTGACATGTCGCGGCCGGCAGCTTTGCCGGCTTCGATGCACTGGTCCGTGAACCATTTGCAAAGGCCGGGGTCGGCGATCTGCAGCACGACGCCGTCAGCGCTTTCGCCCGCCGTCTTCAGCGCCAGCGGACCATAAGCCGCAATCCAGCTCGGCATCTCGTGACCGACGGCCCAGGGAAACTTTGCGGGTACTGGAATCTCGCCATAGGTCACCTCCTCGCCGCGCACCATCGCCTTGGTCTTGGCAATGAACTCGGCGACGCGCGCCCGCCGCTCTGCTTGGAGAGCGAACCGAACAGCGAGGCGGCAACCGACCAGTCGCGCACGTCAGGGTTGGTGACCAGCGGCCCGAAGCGCATCGTCTTGGTGTGCTCCATGCACATCGCGATGGCGGCGTAGCAGTCGCGCCAAAGGATGTGCGAGTCGTAGAACCAGCAATAGGTGAAGCCGGCATACTCGGCGGCGCGAACCAGATAGCGCGCCCGCTCCGCATCGACGAAGCCCTTGAAGGTGATACCGAATTCCATGGCCGCACTCCCTTGCCCGAAATTTTACCGAACGATCAAAGTTTGGCTGGCGGCGCGCTCTTGTCAATCGGATTTCCGCGTGGCTCGACCGCCCGGTCATAGATCACCAGCGGGCTGGCCCCGTCCGGCCGCTGAATGACCTCCGCCTCGATGCCATAGACCTCGCGCAGCAGGTCGGCGCGGAGCACTTCGGCAGGCGTGCCCGCCGCCGCGACGCGCCCCGCCGACAGCACCACCAGCCGGTCGCAATAGCGCGCCGCGAGGTTGAGGTCGTGCAGCGCCACAACCACGGTGCAACCGCTCTGCGCCCGCCGTCGCAGAAGCTCGAGGACGACAAGCTGCGCCCGGATGTCGAGGTGACTGGTCGGCTCATCGAGCAGCAGCAGCTTTGGCTCCTGCGCCAGTGCGCGCGCCAGTTGCACACGCTGCTGCTCGCCGCCCGACAGCGTGTGGTAGAGCCGCCCCGCAAACGCATCGAGCCCAAGCTCGGCGATCGCTTCGGTAACAATGG
>JBGAKM010000022.1:0-39947 GCA_044224395.1 Devosia sp. | reverse complement strand
AGGGCCCTGGCGTCAGCGACGAGCAGATATTCCTCAACGGCACGATCGAGGCATGCGAAGCCGCGTTGGCAGCGTCGCCCGATTCGGATGCCGCGATGACTTGGCTGGCGCGCGCCTACCTGCTCGTGGGGCGGCAGGCCGAGGCAGCGCCTCTCCTCGTGCGCGCCGCCGATATGGGCAATGCATTTGCCGCCTATCTCTGGAGCAAGGCGCTCGATATCGGCATCGGTCGGTTTGCCCCCGAAGCGATGGGGAGCGCCATCGACTACCTCACGCAGTCGGCCAATGCCGGGTTCGCGCCGGCGATGTCGGATCTTGGCGAGATGTACGAGTTGGGCACCTCCGTCCAGGGCGATTACAGCGAGGCGCAACGGCTCTATCAAGGCGCGTCCGATCTCGGCTACGGCTACGCGTCCTATAAGCTCGGCTTCTTCAGCCACTATGGTTACACCGCCGCGGCCGACTACGCTGCGGCTTCCGACCTCTATCGACGCGCCGCCGACGCCGGCGAGCCCCTTGGCAACTATGGCCTCGGCCAGCTCTATGAATACGGCCAGGGCGTCGAGCAGGACTATGCGAAGGCGGCGGAGTACTACCAGCTCGCGGCGGACCGCGGCGAGAAGATGTCGGAGACCGCGCTGGCCTATCTCTATGAGCAGGGCCTCGGCGTCACGCAGGACTACGACAAGTCGTTCGCGCTGTTGACCGATGCCGTTGCCGAGCGCTGGGGATACGCACAGGCAGCGCTGGCGATCCACTACCTGTTCGGGCAGGGCACGCCGATCGACTACGACAAGGCCTACAATCTCGCCTGGGACGCGCAGCGCAATGGCATTGTCTATGCCGAGGGTATTCTGGGCTACATGTTCCAGAACGGGCTCGGCGCCAATCGCGACCTCTCGAGTGCGCTGTTTCACTTTCAGGCCGGCGCAGATGGCGGCGACCAATATTCGTCCGACCAGATCCCAACGGTTCAGGCCGAGATCGCCTGTCAGGACGAGGCCGGTTCACCCTACGAGCCCGGGGGGACAGGTCACGGCCGCGCCTTCAGCGACATCGACGCCTCGACCGCGATAGCTGCCTGTGAGAACGCCGGCAACGTCAATCCGCTTCCTGTCGGCACGCGTGTCTGGCTGGCTCGCGCCTACGTCAAAGACGAGCGCTACCAGGACGCCATTCCACTGCTCGAAGAGGGCATCGCCGCGGGCAATTTCCTTGCCCATACCGTAATGGCAGACATGCTGATGAACGGCGCGGGGGTCGACGAGGACCGGCCGCGCGCCATCGCGCTGTACGAGGCGGTCGCGAAAGATTTCGGTCTCGCGCAGTACTCGCTCGGTGTCGCCTACAAGGACGGGGTGGGTGTACCGCAGAACCGCGATGAGGCCATGCGCTGGTTGCGCCTTGCCCAGAGTTCAGGTGTCACCGAAGCCGACGCGGAGATCGGCGACCTGATCGCCGAGGGCGACGGCAACGCCATCGACCTCACCGGCTTCGGTCGCGAGGGGCCGGGCTACTAACTCACTCGGCCTTGTCGGCCGATACCGAGTTCAGCTCGATGTACTTTTCCTGGCCGATCGAGTTGAGCAGCTGCAGCTGCGTCTCGAGGAAGTCGATGTGGCCTTCCTCGTCGGTCAGCAGTTCTTCGAACAGGTTCTTGCTCACATAGTCGCCCAGCGACTCGCAGAGTTCGCGCGAACTCTTGTAAGCCTTGCGCGCGTCGTACTCGCCGGCGAGGTCGGCCTCGAGCACTTCCTTGATGGTCTGGCCGATGCGGAGCGGCGCCACGCGCTGCAGGTTCGGATGGCCCTCGAGGAAGATGATGCGCTCGATCAGCTTGTCGGCGTGATGCATCTCTTCGATCGATTCGGCGCGCTCCTTGGCAGCGAGCTTGCCGACGCCCCAGTCGCTCAGCAGGCGAAAGTGCACCCAGTACTGGTTGACCGCACCCAACTCGAGGAACAGGGCCTCATTGAGCCGTTCGATAACCTGTGCTTCGCCCTTCATGGCCGCGCGCTCCCTTTAGTTTTCGCCGTGGTGCCGGAACAGTGACCGGGGGCGCACTGGCCGCCGGGGTCTCCGCAATCTCTAGGTGATACTCATGGGTTACCTGAGTGATCAAGTCCACCACGTTCGGGACGCAGCCCGAGCACTTGCAGCGCTTTTCGAGCTCGCGATAGACCTTGGCCGGCACGATGATCTGCCAAGGGTCGTCGGCGAGTAAATCCTTGATTACTCGTACGATTTCTCGATCGGTGATGACGTTGCACTGGCAGACAAGCATGGGGCGGACTGAGGCAATAAATCGCGCGGGATAAAGCGCGGGGCAAACATGAATGTCAACGTCAGATAATGTCGCTGGGTGGCCGTTGCCAGTGGTCTATGGCATAAGCCGGCACCATGACGGGACCGGGTATGACTGCCGCTGAACGCACGTCGTCGGGGACGCGCGCGCCAGTTATCGGCTGGCGGATTTATCGGGCAGTGGCGATTGGCTTTATCGGGCTGAAGGTCGCGCTCCTGGTTCTTGCGCATCCGTTCATGGACGAAGCCTATTACTGGCTTTGGGGCCAGCACCTGACGATCTCCTATTTCGACCATCCTCCGCTCATCGGCTGGACGCAGATGGTTGCATCGATCTTAGGCTGGAACGTCGTTTCGTTTCGTCTGTTCGTGTTCTTGACGCTGATCGGCGACCTCGCCTTGCTTTATGGCTTCGCCCGGCATTTCGCGGGCGCCGCGTGGCGCGACACGTTCTGGGCGAGCGCGGCGATCTTTGCGACGACACCAATCCTGTTCGTCACGACCAACCTTGCGCTGCCCGATCATCTGCTGGTCTTATTCACGCTCGCTGCGGTCTATTGCGTTCTCAGATTCAACGCGGCGTGGGACGCCGGCGCGCCGCGCTGGCGCTTTCTCTATCTGGCGGCCGTTGCCATCGGCTGTGCGACGCTCACCAAGTACACCGGCGCGTTCCTCGCGGTCGGCGTCGTGCTAACACTGGCGTGGCACCGGCGCCTGCTCGGCGTCTTCAGGTCGCCACACTTCTATCTCGGCGCACTGCTCATTCTTGCGATGCAGGTACCGGTGCTGATCTGGAACCTTCAGCACGACTTCGCGTCCTTCCGCTACATCACTGGCGGGCGGAATGCTGTCAGCGTCTTCGATTTCGAGGGACTCAAGGGGTATCTGCTGGGTATCCCGCTCGTCCTCTCGCCGTTCCTGGTCTGGCCGGTCCTGCGCTTCGCCACACGGCGGGATAGGGACAGTCTCTACGCGCGCATCCTGTTCTGGATGTCGACGGCGGCTTTTCTTGTCGCCAGCTTCTTTGCCGAGATCATCGTCCACTACAACCTCATCGCCTATGTCGCCGCGCTGCCGTTCCTTGCGCGAGAGATGCGATCGCGGTTCCTCGTTGCGGGCCATGTCCTGTTCGGTCTGCTCGTGGCCGCGCTGCTCGCCTTCAACACGACGATCGCGCCCGTCACGTCGCTCATCGGCCCGCCGGATGCGACGTCGGCGTGGAACTTCGGCTGGGATGAGGTTGCCGCGGAGGTGGACACGGTCGCCAGGCGCGAAGGCACAGATTTCATCGCGTCGATGGAGTATCCGATGGCCTCGCTTCTGGCGCTGGCCCTGCACAACCCTGAAGTCGTCAGCCTCGCCGCACGCGTCGAAACGTTCGACTTCTGGTTCGATCCCGAGAGCCGCAAGGGGCAGACCGCGATCGTCGTCGCCGACAACCGCTTGCGGATGAGCGACGACATCCGGCGGCAGTTTGCTTCCATCGAGGAAGCGAGCAGAGTGACGATCAAGCGCCTTGGGCGACCGATCGATACCTACGTCATCTACATCGCGCGGGCGTATTCACCGCCGAGCCACTGATTGAACTCGGCTTCGGGCATCGGGCGAGCAATGTAGTAACCCTGGCCCTCGTGGCAGCCCATCGAACGGAGCAGTCCGTACGCCTCCTTGGTCTCGATCCCTTCGGCGCAAACGCCAAGTCCGAGGCCACGCGCGATTTCGAGGATCTGCCGCACCAGGAAGTCGTCCTTGGCGCTCAGCGGGCGGATAAAGCTCTGGTCTATCTTGAGCACATCGGCCGGGATGCTGCGCAGGTAAGCGAGGTTGGAGAATCCTGTTCCAAAGTCGTCGATCGCGATGCGGACACCGGCCCTGCGGATGCGCTCAAGCTGCCGCGTGGCACGTTCCTGATTGGCCGCGAGTGTGCCTTCGGTGAACTCGATCTCGACATTGTACGGTTCGAGCCCGTGTTCATCGCAGGCCCAGAACAGCTTGTCGTCGAAGCCGGGCTCCGACAGGTTCAGCGGCGAGGCGTTGATGGACACCGTCATGATGTGCCCGCGGTCCATCATTGCCCGCGTAGCACTCAGTGCATGATCCAGCACCCAGTCGGTCAGCGGATGAATGAGCGCGGTCTGTTCTGCCAGCGGAATGAACTCGCCCGGCGCGATGCTGCCCAGTTCCGGGTGACGCCAGCGGATCAGCGCCTCGGCGCCCTGGCACTCGCCAGTCGCAAGGTCGACCCGCGGCTGGAAGGCGAGATAAAGTTGCTCGGTGTCCTGCAGCGCCGCAGGCAGGTCGGTTAGGATGCGGAACGCGCGGATGTGTGCGGCATCGCTGCGGTTGTTGTAGTAGGCGAAGCCGTCATCGGTGCGACGGCTGTCCTGCGCCGCCACGAGAGCCGCACGCAGAGCCTCGGCCGGCTCGATGGTCTGCATATCGAGCGGCACCATGCCGACGCCGACCTTGGTGCGGATCGGGATATTGTTGACCTCGAGGTCGCCAGCAAAGCCGCGCGCGATCTCCCGGGCAAGCGCCGGTACACCCGTCGCCGCGTCGTGGCCGATGACGAACGCAAAGCTCAGTACCGACACATGGTAGAGCGGCATGTCATCGGGCAGCATGCCGCGCAAGTGCTCCATGCCAGCGCGCACGAAGTCTTCGGAGAAGGCGTGGCCGAGGGCGCGCAGGATTTCGTTGTAGTGGCGCGCTTCGGCGAGCGTTACGAGCAGCAGCATGCGGCCGCGGCCGGACTTGCCACGCAGCCGCTTAAAGTCGGCGAGGAAGCGCAGACGATTGGGGATGCCCGTCACGTGGTCGTAACGCTCCACCAGGCGGCGTTCGGCCGCCCTCAGCGGCTCGTGCACCAGGCTGGGCGCGGTGATGGGGGCTGGACGCTTGGGCACGTGATCCTCGGGGGCGACAGATCGCAGCCACCGATTGTGCCCGCCGGGCTTTAAGGCTGGCTTAATCCTTCGCACCGAATTGGGCTTGCAGGGCAACAAATTAACGCCTGCGCCCGTATCTGAAGCTGATGTACGCACTGCTCGGCCTTCTCAATCTGCTCATGCCCAAGGAGCGGACCTCGCACCGTGTGGCCCGGCATGTGCGGTACGGCGCGCATCCCCGACAGCAGATGGATATCTTCGCGCCGCGCGGCGGCAGCAGGCCGTGGCCGGTGATCTACTTCGTCTATGGTGGCTCGTGGAATATGGGCGAGCGCGGCTACTACGAGTTCGCCGGTCGTGCGCTCGCAGCCGCCGGGTTCGTCGTCGTCATCGCCGACTACCGGCTGGTGCCCGAGGTCGAATATCCGACGTTCCTCGACGATTGCGCGGCGGGTTTCGCGCACGTCGTTACGCACGTCGCCGAATATGGCGGCGATCCATCACGGATCGCGCTCATGGGCCACTCAGCGGGTGCCTACAGCGCAGTCATGCTGATCCTTGCCGAGCGCTACCTGCGGGCCATGGGTTTCGCCGACCGCGTAAAGGCCGTCGTGGGCCTATCAGGGCCTTACGATTTCTACCCATTCGACGTCGACGTCTCGATCCGCGCTTTCGGCGCGACAGCCGACCCCAAAGCGACGCAGCCGGTCAATCTGGTGCGCGGCGACCTGCCGCCGATGTTTCTCGCCACCGGCGACATCGATACGCTGGTTTATCCGCATAATACCGTTGCGCTGGCGGCGAAGCTCCGGTCCAGCGGCAACAGCGTCGTCGAAACCCATTACAAGGGGATCGGCCATCCGGGCACGCTGTTGGCACTGGGCGCTTTCGGCCGGCGCAGCGCCACGGTCCTCACCGACACGGTCGCCTTCCTCAAGGCGCATCTCTGATCTAGAGTGACGGCTATGCCGTTCGCCCGCCTGATCCTCGCTGCGTCTCTGCTGCTGTCGACCACCGCCCTCGCGTTGGCCGACGAACTGTTTGATGCTTGCGCCGCTGCTGCCGCCAATCCGTTCGAGCCGGGCTACGAGGACATCGCGCCGCCGCTTGACCGCTTCTACGCCTACGCAGCGATCGAAGCCTGCACGCAGGCGCTGGCGCAGGATGCATCGAACATCCAGCTGATGGCCTGGCTCGGCAACGCCTATGCGGCCGACAATCAGGCCGGCAAGGGCGTACCTCTGCTCGAACCCGCCGCGGCGGCCGGCAACATGCTGGCGCAGCGGGCGCTGGGTGATCTGCTCATCCTCGGCAAGGGGATCGCCCAGGACAAGATCCGCGGTTTCGATCTACTGCATCAGTCGGCGGAGCAGGGTTTCGCACCCGCTGCGCTCAGCCTTGGCTACTCGTTCGAATTCGGCGACGGCGTCACCGTCGACCCCGCGGCTGCGATGAGTTGGTACGTCAAGGCTGCGGAAGCCGGCCTGGTGCGCGCGCAGCTGATCGTTGCGCGTCATTACCAGCAGGGAAACGGCGTTCCAGTTGATGACGCCGAAGCCTTGCGCTGGCTGGTGCATGCCGCCGACGCCAACAATCCGGAGGCGCAGTATCTTCTGGGCCTCGCTTTCCTCGAAGGCCGCGGCACGCCTCAGAGCTACAGTGATGCGCTGGCGTCCCTCCAGCTCTCTGTCGACAACTACTCCGCCGAAGGCAGCACGGCTCTCGGCTATATGACCGAACTCGGCCTTGGCACCGATGCCGACCCCGAGAAGGCGGCGTCGCTCTACTGGACGGGGCGCAGTGGCAATGTCGTTATCGCCAAGCACAACCTAGCCCGGCTCGAAGAAGACGGGCTGACGCAGGGCTCATTCGAGGAGGCGCGACAGCTCTACGAAGAAGCCGCACGAGCGGGCGAACTCCGTGCTGCCGTCAACCTCGCGTTGATGCTGCTGGAAGGGAAGGGCGGCCCGCAGGACATTGCCGGCGCCTTTACCTGGACCGAGCGCGCAGCCAAGGGCGGCAACGCTGCCGGTCTCAACAACCTCGGTCGCATGTACGAGCTCGGTCTCGGCGTCGACGCCAGCGCCGATGAGGCGCGCCGGCTCTACCAGCAGGCGGCGGCGCTTGGATACGAGCTTGCGTCGGAGAACCTCAGCCGTCTTGGCGGCTAGAGCTTGAGCCGTTCCTGTTCGCGGCGGCTTGCAATCACCGCGACCGACGCAGCGATGCGATGGGCCGACGAGAAGAACTCACGATGCACGATGAACAGCGTTGTCACCACCGTCACGCCGACAGCGAGCAACGGCGAGAGGAACCACGCCACAGCCGGCACGGCGAAATAGTATGCGCGGATGCCGTTGTTGAAGTTCTTGGCCGCCAGCGAATTGAGCATCGCGATGGCGTCGATCTCATCCTCGGTCGCCGGAACGTCGTGCGAGATGGCGCCGATCATGATGCAGAAATGGTTGAACTGGCGCAGCGACAGCGTGAAGCTGAAAAAGCTCAGCACGAATATCGCCAGCAGAACCAGCAGATGCAGCTGCAGCGCCGGCACAGTCAGGTGCTCGAAGCCGAGCCCGTCAAGCGTGTCGGCCAATGCCCCGGCCTGGCCGATCGCCGCAAAGATGGCGAGCACGATCAGCGCTGAGGTCGAGGCCAGAAGCGACACGGCCTGCATGAGGTTGCCCGAGAGGATCGCGTCCATCGGCGACTCGCGGCGCGTAGCGTTGGCCACCCAGCGCCGCCGCTGCATGCTCATGATCACCGACAGCGAAGGGTGCCGCCGCTCGATAAGCGGTACGCCGTAATTGTAGGCGAGCCAGCAGGCGATCGGGAAAATCGAAGCGAAAAGCGTCATCGTCTGCCCTCCAGACCGGCTATTTCTACAGCGCCGCCAAGGCTTTGCCGAGCCGTCAACAAACTGTCTTTTTCGCCTTGCTCCGCCGACCCCAAGCCACTATATACGCCCTGCGTCGCGGGGTTATGACCCGCATCCAAGGCGCAAAAGCACGACATTGGCGCGGGGTGGAGCAGCCCGGTAGCTCGTCAGGCTCATAACCTGAAGGTCACAGGTTCAAATCCTGTCCCCGCAACCAATGCCGCAGCGGACTAGCTCCGCACCCATTCCCGATACCATTCGACAAATCTGCCGACGCCGTCGGTGACGATTGTGGCTGGCGTGTAGCCTGTCAGGGCGCGTAGCAAGTCGGCGCTGGCCCAGGTGGCGGTGACGTCGCCGGGCTGCATCGGCATCGGATTACGTGTGGCACGCTCGCCCATCGCGGCCTCGATCGCGTCGATGAAGGCGGTGAGATCGATGGGGGCGCCCTGAGCGATGTTGACGGTGCGCCATGGTGCCACGGGCGAGAGCGAGTCGGTGACGCCCACTGGCTGGTCCATCACCGGCACCATTTTGATCAGCCGCACCATCGCTTCGATGAGATCGTCGATATAGGTGAAGTCGCGCTGCATCTGGCCATTGCCGTAGATGTCGATCGGCTGGTTCGCCGCGATCGCATCTGTGAATTTGAACAGCGCCATGTCGGGCCGTCCCCACGGGCCGTAGACAGTGAAGAAGCGCAGGCAGGTCACCGCCAGTCCGGTCAGACTGGCGTGCGCGTGTGTCAGCGCCTCGGTAGCCTTCTTGGTGGCGGCGTAGGTCGATACCGGAAAGTCCGTGCGATCGGTTTCGGCGAATGGCATGCGCGTGTTGCCGCCATAGATCGACGAGCTCGACGCGACCAGGAGATGCCGCGGGAGCGGGGTTGCAAGCGCCTGCAGCAGATTGAGCGTACCGGCGACGTTGGCGCTCACGAACAGATCGGGATGCTCGATGCTGTGGCGCACACCTGCCTGCGCCGCGAGATGGAACACGATCTCGGGCGCAAAGGCCGCCACAACGGCTGCGATCTCGGCCTTGTCCTCGAGCATCGCCGTGACTTGTCGGAACGTCGGTGCGGCGCGCAGCAGCGCCAGCCGCGCTTCCTTCAGGCGCACGTCGTAGTAGGGCGTCATGCCGTCATAGCCGAGCACCTCGTGCCCGTCGGCGAGGAGGCGGCGGCTCAGGTGAAACCCGATAAAGCCAGCCGATCCGGTGACCAGGATTCTCATGGCGTGTGCAGGTTCCCAAGGCTGGAGGCGCGACCACGCCGCAATCTGGTACCGGCGTCAAGCCGTTCCAATGTCGGCAATTCTCCGGGATGCGGCTCGGAAAGTCTCGCTAAGGAGCCGACCATTCTTGCCTTTCGCCAGATTCCATAGATAGTTAGCGCTGATGGGAGGGTGTCACGGTCGTTGAGGCCGCTGACTCTTTGGGGGGCCTCGTGTCGGAGCAAAGCAAGCGTCCGCGTGATGTGGCCGTCGTCGGCCGCGGCATTCAGCCTGTGCACGTACGTCAGACCAATCTGCGCGCGATTCTAAGTGTCATTTCCCTGCAGCCGGGCATATCCAACGCCGAGCTCGCGCGGGTGACCGATCTAGCGCCGCAGACCGTCTCGGCGGTGCTGGCCGATCTTGAGCAGCTGCAACTGGTGACGCGCGGCGAAGTGCTGCGCGGCCGGCGCGGCCAACCGGCGACGCCGCTCTACATGAACCCGGTCGGCGCTTTCGCCATCGGCGCCGAGATCGGCTGGAAGCGCATCGAGGTGTGCCTCGTTGCCGTTGGCACGCATGTGCTCAGCCGCTACCGCCGCGATTTCGACTATCCCGATGCCAAGACCATCTTCGCCGAACTCGCCGACGCCGCCAACGATCTCGTGTCGGCGCTGTCGCCGGACGAGCGCAAGCGCCTCCATGGCGTTGGCCTTGCCGCGCCCAACGGCCTCGGTGATCCGGCTTCGCTGCTCAATCCGCCGCCCGGGCAGATGGAGGCCTGGGCCGGTCTCGACCTCGCGAACGCCACGGCCGCCGCCACGGGCATGAAGGTTTCGCGCTTCAACGATGGCCATGCGGCCTGCTGGGCGCAGCGGGTCGCGCATCCCGCGCCACGGCCGCTGAGCTTTGCGTTTCTCATTATCGATACGTTCGTTGGCGCCGGCATCGTCGCCGAGAACCGTTTGTGGGAGGGGCCCACCGGCCATTCCGCGAGTCTGGGCTCCATGCTTGTGACGGATCGCGACAATCACACGCGCTTCGTCCATGAGGTGGCCTCGATGCACGCACTCGGCCAGCGCCTCGGCGCCGCCGGGTTCAGCCTCGACGCGGTGCGCGAGGGCAGTGCACCGCCCGAAGTGGCGACCATCCTCGAGGCCTGGATCGACGACGCCGCCGATGCGCTGGCGCAGACGCTGATCAACACGACGCGGGTGATGGAATTCGAGCTTTGCGTCATCGAGTCCGAGTTGCCGTCCGCCATCACCAAACGCGTGGTCGAGGCAACGCAGACGCGCATTCGCCGGTTCAAGTCACTGGGCCAGGACACGCCCCCCGTGATCGCCGGTCACCTCGGCCATTCGGGGGCGGCGCAGGGCGCTGCGCTGCTGCGCATGCACCGGCGCTTCTTCTCGCGCGATATCGCGCATATGGACGTCTAACCGACGTCTATGATAGCGCTGTCACAAAAGGGAGGGGACGGCAGAATGGCCGCAAGCGACAACTTTGAGCTGATCGACAACCGATTCAACCGCCTGTTCAACGGCAACGCGCAGGTCGAACGGTTAGCGACCGGCTTCAAGTGGGCCGAGGGTCCGGCCTATTTCGGCGGCGGGCGCTACCTCGTCTGGTCCGACATCCCCAACAACCGCATGATGCGCTACGACGAGACCGATGGGTCGACATCTGTGTTCCGTCAGCCGTCGGGCAACTCCAACGGCAATACGGTCGACCGGCAGGGCCGGCTCATCACCTGCGAGCATGGCGGCCGTCGCGTCAGCCGCACCGAGCACGACGGCACGGTCGTGACGCTAGCCGATAGTTTCGAGGGCAAGAAACTCAACTCGCCCAACGATGCGGTCGTGAAGTCGGACGGCTCGATCTGGTTCACCGATCCCATGTACGGCATCGATACCGACTACGAGGGCAACAAGGCGGTGTCCGAGATCGGGCGCTGCAATGTCTATCGCATCGACGGGACCACCGGCGCCATCACGGCGGTCATCACCGACATGGAGCGGCCCAACGGGCTTGCCTTCTCGCTCGACGAGAAGCTGCTCTACGTCGCGGACACGGGGCGGACGCACAAGCCCGATCATCCGGCCGAGATGCGCGTCTTCGACGTCAATGGCGCGACGGTGTCGAACGGCCGGCAGTTCTGCGTCTGCACCAATGGTCTGTTCGATGGCTTCCGTCTCGATAGCGAAGGCCGCATCTGGACCAGCGCCGCCGACGGCGTCCACTGCTATCATCCGGACGGCACGCTGATCGGCAAGGTCAAGGTGCCCGAGCCCGTCGCCAATGTCGCCTGGGGCGGCGACAAGTACAACGTGCTCTACATCTGCGCCACGACGTCGCTCTATGCGGTGCGGCTCATGGTGAACGGCGCCAAGACCTATTAGGGCGCCGTTCCAGCTCTCAGACGTCGACCCAGCCGCCGGACTTTTCGCTGGCAAAGATCGCGTCGAGCACCTTCATCTGCAGGATCGAATCCTCGACGCCGTATTCGTTCTTGCGCTCGCCGAGGACCGCAAGGGCGAACGCCTCGGCTTCTTCGGTGTACTGGTCCACCGCGGGCAGGATCTCGCGGCGGAGCAGCCCTCGATCGGTCGGGCCGGCCTCGCCCACGAGGATCGAGGTCTTCGCGCCGAGCGGCGCGTTGTAGGGGATGACGATCTCGAGGCTTGCCTTGTCGCCGATCACCTCGACGCTCTGCCGGCCCGAGCTCTGCGTGCCGCACACAAAGCTCAGCTGTCGGCCATTGCCGAAGTCGGCGATGACGCTCGCGAGCCGGTCGGTGCCGAAGGTCGGATCGCGATCGACGAGCGCAACAACGCGTTTCGGTTCGGCCTCGAACAGGAAGCGCCCTGAGATCACGCAGTAGCATCCGATGTCGTAGATGCCACCGCCGCCGATGTCGGCGATATTGCGCACGTTCGCGGGGTCGTTGTTGAAGTAGAGGAACACGGCGCGCACCAGATTGACGCGTCCCAGTTCACCCGATCGGACGATCTCGCGCGCCCGGTGCCATTGCGGGTGATGCCTCACCATGAAGGCTTCGCTGATGATGACGTTCTTTGGCGCGTCGCGGAGTTGCTCGGCCTCATGGGCGGTCATCGCGATCGGCTTTTCGCACAGCACATGCTTGCCGGCCTTCGCCGCCGCCAGCGTGATGGGTACATGAAGGTGATTGGGCAGGGGGTTATAGACCGCGTCGATCTCGGTATCGGCGAACAACTCCTCATACGAGCCGTAGGCGCGAGCATTGCTCAGACCCAGCTCGGCAAGCGCCGCCTTCGCCTTGCCGAGCTCGCGCGAACCCAGCGCCACCACTTCCGAATGCGCCGACTTCATGATCCCCGGCGTCACCTTGGCCACCCCTATATTGGCCGTCGAAATAATCCCCCACCGAACCTTGCGCCCAGCCATAGCCCTCTCCCTCAGTTAGCGGCACGTGTGATGGCGCACCGGGTATAAACTAGCAAGGGTGCGCTTGCGCGAGGTGGGAGTTGGGTCCGTGCCTTCGCAGGGAAGTCACCATGGGTGCGGCACCAGCTGAACCCGGAACTCACGCCGTCGTTCGCTTGCCTCGGATCCAGAGGATCAGGGCCGTGCGGCCACCAGGTCGATCTCGACCAGAGCGCCGACGGCGAGGGCGGTGACGCCCACAGTGGTGCGCGCGGGCAGCTTGCCGGCCTGCCAGAAGCTCGGCCACAGCGCGTTCAAAGCCGCGTAGTCGCGCTCGAACTGCGTGAGATAGATGCGTGCCATCACCACGTGCTCGAGGCCAAGGTCGACGCCACCAAGGACGATCTTGAGGTTGTCGATAACGCGCCTTGTCTGCGCCACGACGCCGTCAGGCAGCGGCGCGTCGGGCGCGGCGGGGTCGGTGGGCATCTGACCGGTCACGTACACGAAGCCGCCTGCTTCGACGGCGTGCGAAAAGGGGGCAACGGGCCGCGGGCCGGCAGCGATCACGTGATGTTGAGGAAGAGGCATTTTTCGGTCCTTCACGCCCCGGCTCTTGCCGTTGGGGCGGGTGTTTCCCACACTTACGCCTCAGGTGCGACATTCCACAAGGTTGCCGCACTGCTCATTTCCTCTAGGAATGGGCCCGAGAGCAACATCATCGGCAGACTGCGGCGCTCGGCCGGGTCCGCATACGGCCTTGGGGAGACCGCAGAGTGGACCTTTTTCACGCGATAACCGGCTGGATGGAAGCCACTATGCTGGCGGTCGCCGGCAACTACTGGCTGTTCGTGTTCCTGGTGTTCCTAGTGTGCGTGGGCGAAGCCGTGTTCATCGCGGGGCTATTGGTTCCGTCGCTGCCGATCCTGCTGCTCGTGGGCGGCCTGATCACCCAACTCAATCTGCCGTTCTGGCCGATCTTCCTCGCGGCAACGGCAGGCGGCATCTTCGGCGACGCAATCTCCTATTGGATCGGCTTCTGGCTTAAGGACAGGGTCAAGACCGTCTGGCCGTTCAAGAACCATCTCGGCCTGATCGCCCGCGGCGAGGTGTTCTTCCAGCGCCATGGCGGCAAAGCCATCTTCATCGGTCGATTCATCACGGGCCTCAAGGCGGTGGTGCCAGGGATCGCCGGCATGCTGGGCATGAACTGGGGCTACTTCACCCTTATCAACACGATCTCGGCCTTTATCTGGGCGGCCACGCACATCCTACCGGGCATGTTCCTGACGCAGTGGCTGAAGTCGATCGGGTTGAGCCTCGAGCTCGTGATCATCTTCGGCACGATCATCCTCACTGTCGTGTTCGTGGTTATCCACTACTGGAAGCGGATCCTGCTGTTCTTGGCCCCGTTCCTGGGCGGCTACGGCCGCTCGATCCAGGAGCGCTTCGGCAAACCCGTCGAGGGCGAATCCACGCACTAATCGCGCGGTCGCCACTGGACTTGGATGCAAGGCGGCGCGACAGTGCCGTCATGCGCAAATTGATCGCCGCGATCTGTGCGTTGCTGGTGCTGCCGTTTCTGGCCGCTCCACTGCCTGCCATTGCCGATCCTTATGTCGACAACGCTGCCGTCGATGAGCTGTTCGCTGAGTTGCGTGTCGCATCGAGCGAGATGGAGGCCGACCAGATCAGCCAGCAGATCTGGTCCTATTGGTTCACGCCCAGCGATGCGAAGCTGGCTCAGCGTATGGCGATCGCCAGCGCATTGACGAACGCGGGCAATCTCGCGGGCAGCCTCAGCGAGCTCGACGAAATCGTCGCCGAATACCCCGATTATGCCGAGGGCTGGAACCAGCGCGCCACCGTGCACTATTTGCTCGGCAACCTCGATCAGTCGCTGGCCGATATCGACAAGGTACTTGCGATCGAGCCCCGGCACTACGGAGCGCTGTCAGGTCGCGTGATGATCTATCTGAAGCAGGGCAGGAAGGCGGAGGCGCTGCACGACATGATTGCGGCGCTTGCCATCCATCCCTATCTGAGCGAGCGGCGGCTCTTTCCCGAGCTCGCTCAGGATGTCACTCACGTCTAGAGGTTTTCGTTATGGCTGAAGAGTTCACGGTCGAACATGAAGACGGCCCTGGCAACGGCCACGGTCGCTACTTCATTGCGCTGCCGGGCGGGCTCGAGGCGGAGATGACCTACCGCAAGATCGGCGATGGCGTGATCGCGATCGACCACACCTATACGCCGTCCGAGTTTCGCGGCCGCGACATCGCGCTCAGGATGATCACCGCGGGCATCGCCGACGCCCGCGAGAAGGGCCTCAAGGTCAGGCCCGAATGCAGCTACGCTGTGGTGCAGTTCCAGCGCCATAAAGAGTGGGCTGACCTCCTCGCTTAGTAGTAGGCGATCTCCTCGGCCTTCTCGGTGATGATGCCGCGCAGATCGTCCCAGGGGATGGTGATGGTCGGAGCACCCATCGCGTAGGCGGTGACCTCGTAGATATTGTACTGGATGGTCAGGCCGTCCTGAGAGAAGGTCCAGCGCTCCGGATCGACCGCGCTTTTCCTGGCGTCGTCGTCGGAGTCCGGGAAGTAGTCTTCGCCCAGCTTCTGCTTGATCGCCTTCAGTGCGAGCTCGCCCAGCGTCTCCTGCCAGTTGGCATCCGCAAAGATATCGGAAGCTTCGAGCATCCGCTTCTCGTCGATGAGGAAATGCCGGTGGCTGATGAAGTAGTTGCCGTGCGCCGCACCATGCCCGTACCAGTACTGGTTGTATTCGAGACTGATGCGATGCGAGGTGACTTCCGACACCTTGGTCGAGATGTCGTAGTCCGACGTCACATCCGCACTGGCGATCTTGGTTGTGCCCGGTTCGAAGAAGGCGCCCTCTCCGGCGATGATCCCGTCCATAGCGGCATTGAAGGCGGTGGCGACGTCGTCGCTGCGATCGATCTTGACGATCTGGAACTGCTTGTCGGCGATCTTGACGAAGTCGTCCGACGTCGCCTCGGTGTCCCTTTCGACGAGATAGCGATTGATCGGATAGAAGCGGAAGCCGCCCTGCATGCGGCTCGCCTCGAGGTCTTCGGAGCGCGCGCGGAAGACGCCGGCAAGGCACTGCTTCTGGTCGTCGGTGTAGGCCGTGGTGATCGGCTGTGCGTCGTCCGAGCACTGGCGCTGGGCATAGCTGAGCCAGTCGCGCTGTGCCGTCTTGATCTCGTCCGCTGCAGTCGTCGAGAGACCACCGAGCGCAGTCGCGTAGGCCTGCGCGAGCACCTCGTCCTGCAGCGACAGAGCGGGGTCCGAGCAGATCGCCTTCTCGAACGAGGTCGATGCCTTGGCGCAGTCGAAACTGGCTGCGGCGGCCGGCGAGGCGATGAATAAGAGCCCAATGAGGGCGAGCGCGAGTCTGAGCATGTGGGTCTCCTTGGCGGCCACCCTATCCGCTTTCGCCATAAGGCGAAATCACAGTTAGCCCGCGAGACTGCCGGCCGCGCTGCGCGATTTGGTGGGATCGTAGACGACGACGCAATCGCGACCGTCTTCCTTGGCGGTGTAAAGCGCCGCGTCGGCCATGTCGGCGACCTGCTCGACGGTTTCGCCCGGCTCCGCGAGGCAGGCGCCAATGCTCACGGTCACCACGACATTCTGTCCGTCTTTGAGCGTCACAGGGTTCGACAGGCCGCGCTTCATCGCGTCGGCAATCACTCTCAGCGGCCGCGCACCCAGGTCGGAGAACAGCACGATGAATTCGTCGCCGCCCCAGCGTCCGCAGATATCGGCGGGACGCAGCACGGCCCCGATGCGACGCGCGATCTCGACGGCGACTTCGTCGCCGGCCTGATGGCCATAGCCGTCGTTGATCTGTTTGAAGTGATCGATGTCGATCAGCAGCATTGCGAGCCGGGCGTGCGGCGCGGCGCTGGCCTGCGTGGTGGCGAACGCCTCGGAAAAGCCGCGGCGGTTGGAGATACCGGTGAGCTGATCGCGATAGGCAAGCGACTGCAGCTCCGCCGTCCGCTCTTCGACCAGCCGCTCAAGCGTCCGCATGTTGTCCTGCACAGCGTCGGCCATCGTCGAGAGCGAGCGCGACAGCCGGCCGATCTCGTCGTTGCGCGGATCGGTCGCGATGGGCGCGCCCTCGGGGACTGCCGCGACGCCGGCTTCGACCTTGCGCAAGCGGTCGAGCACGAAGACCTTGAACAGCAGCGCAATCATCAGCGCAACGCCGATCATCAAGGCTGCGATCAGCAAGCCGATGGGAACAAACAAACTGCGGTCGATCACCTGATCGACGTCCATGAATGTGACGTTGTACCAACCCAGCCGGTCCAGGTAGCCGACGCCGACAAGCATCTCGTGGCCGTCGATCCGCATAAAGTGTGAGCGCACTTCGACGTCGCCAGACGTTACCTCCGTCAGCATCTCGCGCAGCATGTCCCGGTCGCCGGGCAGGTCGATCAGGCTGAAGACGGTCTTCTTGTTTTCGATCGCATTTGTCAGCGAGTGGAAATCGATGAAACGCGGATCGCGATGCGCCTGCAACGCGCCGTTCGCGTCCACGAACATCGACTGCACGCCCGGTTGCGGGAAATCGACGACCTCATGAATGAATGAGCTGAGGTCGAGCCCAGTACCGAGCACACCCAGTACCTTCTCGCCATCGCGGATGACGCAGTTGATCCATACATTGGTCACGCCGAGCGCGTCGTCGTGGTCGACGTTGAGGTGGCAACCCTGACCAAGCGCCGTGGTCGAGAAGTACCAGCCATCGCGCGGGTTATCGCGCCTGAGCGTGTGGTTGAGCTGGTTGTCGGCATAGGAGTTCGCGGCGTCGTTGTAGTAGTAGTTGCCCGACGCATCGACGACGAAAAAGTACGAGTGGTTGGAGAACGACTCTCGATACTGCTCGAGCTCGGCGATGGCGCGCGAGCGCTTGGCGGAGTCGGTTTCGTCGAGCGCCCAGTCGCGAATGATCGGTGAGCGGGTCAGCGTCTCGGCGAGCTTCACCTCCTGTACGAGGGCGCCGAGGCCGCGGTAGCGGTCGAACAGGATCTGCTTTTCGGCAAACAGCGTGCCCAGCTGCACGATGGTCGTGTTGACCAGCGTATTGAAGCCCCACCACGCCGGCACCGCCACCACGGCGAAGCCAACGAGCACAACAAGCAGAATGCTCGATCTGAGGCTGGTCAATAGCGGGAGGCGCGCCGACTTTGGTGCCATAATCCCGTCCGGTCCGATCGATCCGGACCACTCCCACATCCCCGCGCGCGGGAACTATGGGTGGCAGAACGTCAACGAAATCCTAACGCGCTGCCGTTCCGGTCAAGGTGACGCAGCGTGACCTCAGGCGACCTTGAACCAGGGATCGATGCCGTAATTCCAGGTGAGTTCCTCGCCCGCCTTGATGGCGCGCAGCGTCTCGATGCAGAGCACGTCGCCTTCGATGTCGGACTCGATCTTGCAGTTGGGTGTATCCGAGTGGTTGAGGAGGCCCGCATAGCCCAGCGGGAACGCCTGAACATAGGGCGGCTCGTCCCATTGGAAGGGATAGTGGCTCAGCACCGTCGAGCGATCGAGCCGATCGGCCTTCTTCATCTTGATGACGGGACCGGCCTCGATCATGACGCCCTTCTTGATCGGACGCGTGGTGACGACGCCGCGCCCCTTACCCTTGATGGAGACCAGTTCGAGGAGGCCGGGTTCGGGCAGGACGATCTTGGCTGTCACGTGAGATCTCTGAGGGTTAAGCGTGGCACCGGCGCGGGAAGGCAACCGTTGAAGGCTCTTAGCCGACTCGCTCAGCCGCCTCTAGTGGTGATGCTCATGCTTGAGCGGCGCCTCACCAGCAAGACTCTCGATGATCGGGCAGTCGGGTCGACTGTCGCCGTCGCAGCAGTGCGCGAGGTGTGCCAGCGTCGATCGCATTTCGCCCAGCAACGCGATCTTGCGGTCGAGCTCCGCGATGTGGCTGAGCGTGAGCGCCTTGACGTCGCGGCTCGAGCGCTTGCGGTCACCCCAGAGCCGCAGCAGGTCGCGAATTTCCTCGATCGCGAAGCCGAGATCGCGCGCCCGGGCTATGAAACCGAGCCGGTGGATGTCGTCAGGCCCGTAATCGCGATAGTTGGAGTCGCGGCGATCGGCTTGCGGGATCAGGCCGATGGATTCGTAGTGGCGGATCATCTTGGCCGATACGCCCGTGGCTCTGCTGGCTTCGCCGATCTGCATGATTTCGCTCTCGAGGGATTGACCTTCCAATGATGGGAAGGTGCATATCCAACGTCAAGAGGGGACGCCCGTCGGAGAGTTGGAATGGACCATCAGCACCACGATCACAGCAGCCACACTAGCACGGCGGAGAAGGTTCGTGACCCCGTCTGCGGCATGATGGTCGATCCCAGGTCGGCGGTTTCGGCCGAGCATGACGGTAAGACGTACCACTTCTGCTGCGAAGGCTGCCGCACGAGCTTTGTGGGTAACCCGGACAAGTACCTCAACGCCAAGCCGTTCGAATTGCCGGTGCGAAAACCGATGGTGCACGCGGACCACGCACCCCACCATCATGATCCGGCCGCGCCGAAGCCTGCGCAGGTTGCGGTCGCCGGTGCGACGTACACCTGCCCGATGCATCCGCAGATTGTTCAGGATCGTCCCGGTGACTGTCCGATCTGCGGCATGGCGCTCGAACCGACGGTTGCGTCGCTGGACGATGCGCCCAACCCCGAACTTGCCGACTTCACGCGGCGGCTGATCGTCAGCGCTGTGCTGAGCGTACCCATCCTGCTGCTTGCGATGGGCGGCATGGTGGGGCTGCCGTTCCGCTCGTGGATCGGTGAGACGACCGCGCTCTGGGCGGAGCTGGTGCTCGCAACACCGGTGGTCACCTGGGCGGCGTGGCCGTTCTTCCGGCGTTTTGTTGCGTCGCTCCGCAACCGCTCGCCGAACATGTGGACGCTGATCGGGCTGGGTGTCGGCGCGGCCTATCTGTTCTCGGTCGTCGCGGTGATCGCGCCGCAGCTGTTCCCGATGACCGTGGGCCACGCCGGGCCGCCGGTGTATTTCGAGGCAGCCGCTGTGATCGTCACGCTGGTGTTCGTCGGGCAGGTGCTCGAGTTGCGCGCGCGTGAAGCGACGGGCAAGGCGATCCGTGCCTTGCTCGACCTTGCGCCCAAAACTGCGCGTCGCGTCAGCAATGGCCGCGACGAGGATGTGCCGCTCGACCGAGTCGTTGAAAGTGACCTTCTGCGCGTACGTCCGGGTGATGCTGTCCCCGTCGATGGCGAGATCGTCGAGGGACAGTCCGACGTCGACGAGTCGATGCTCACGGGTGAGCCGGTGCCTGCGGACAAGTCGGTCGGCGATGCCGTCACCGGCGGGACGCTCAACGGGGCCGGCAGCTTTGTGATGAAGGCGACGGCCGTCGGCGCGGCGACGCGGCTCAGCCAGATCGTTGCGCTGGTGGGGACAGCGCAACGGAGCGATCGCGCTGGTCGCGTTCATCGCATGGATGGTCTCTACCGGCGACATCTCGCAGGCGCTGGTCGCTGCGATCTCGGTGCTGATCATCGCGTGCCCCTGCGCGCTCGGTCTCGCCACGCCGATGTCGGTAATGGTGGCGACGGGGCGCGGCGCGCGCTCGGGCGTGCTGGTGAAGGATGCCGAGGCGCTCGAGACGTTCGCCGGCGCCGACGTCCTGATTGTCGACAAGACCGGGACGCTGACCGAGGGCAGGCCGGTGCTCGGGCAGGTGGTGCCCGAGAAGGGGATCGACGAAGGCTGGGTGCTCGCCGTTGCCGCTGCATTGGAACGTAGTTCGGCCCATCCCCTTGCCCACGCCATCATCAGCGGAGCCCAGGCGCGAGGCGCGAAAGAGCTCGAGATCGCCAAGTTCCGCTCGATCACGGGCAAGGGTGTAGCGGGCGAGTTGCGCGGAACGCCGGTACTCTTCGGCAACACGGCGCTGATGGACGCGTCGGGCGTGCCGCTCAGCGACGCCATGCGGGGACTGCAGGCTGATCACGCGGCCAAGGGGCGCACGGCGATTTTCGTTGCCGAGGGCGGCAAGGTGATCGGGCTTGTTACCGTCACCGACCCGATCAAGCCCAATGCCAAAGCGGCGATTGACGCGCTCTCGGCCCAGGGTGTCGAGGTCATTATGGCGACGGGTGACGCCAAGGGCACGGCCGAAGCCGTTGGTCGCGAGCTCGGACTTCGGCGCATCGAGGCCGGCATGACGCCGGAGGCGAAGCACGATCTCGTCGTTGCGCTCAAGACGCAGGGGCGCACGGTCGCCTTTGCCGGCGACGGCGTGAACGATGCGCCGGCCCTCGCCGCCGCGGACGTTGGGATTGCAATGGGGACCGGCGCCGATGTTGCCATCGAGTCGGCCGGCATAACCCTGCTGAAGGGAGACCTCGGCGGTGTGGTTCGTGCGCGAAAACTGTCGCGGGCGGCGCTTGGCAATATCCGCCAGAACCTGTGGTTCGCGTTCGGCTACAACGCGCTCGGCGTGCCGCTCGCCGCTGGCGTGCTGTACCCGCTCACGGGCTGGCTGCTGTCGCCGATGATTGCTGCGGCGGCCATGGCGTTGAGCTCGGTCAGCGTGATCGGCAATGCCTTGAGGCTGAATGCGACCAAGCTCTGAGCCGTGAGTCTTCGCGATCTGCAGCCCTACCTTGCAGTGCGGGAGCGGAACTCCCTGTCCGACCAACGCATTAGAGCGTCACATTTGTGTCGGCCAAAGGTCACGCGCTGGCCAAGCGTCAAAGTTAACACAGCGTCACATTCACCCAGGAGACTGCCATGCGTGCTTCTGAGTTTTCGGCCCACCATATGATTGCTCGCGCCACCAGCGGCCAGCGCCTCGATATCGCGTACGATCCGCGGAGTAACGCCATCGTCTTCCTCGAAGACGATTGGACCGCAGGCGTGCAGGGCGTCGGCAGCGTTCGGTCGATGTTCCGCGAGCAACTCGACACTCCCAAAGTTCGTCGCCTGCCGCGTCGTCGCGCCGCTTGAGCGCCCGGTAGCGGGGCCCTAGTCTGCCGCCCAAAAGGAGGCAGACATGCCCATTACCGAGGCCCTTGCGAAGCGGCTGAAGAATCGCGACCTGATCCCCGCGGCTGGACTCATCGGCGGGGATTGGCTCGAGCGAGCCGAGGGCGGCAACACGTTCGAGGTCGCCAATCCGTCGACGGGCGAGGTGCTCGCGGTTCTCCCCGACATGGGCGTCGCGGAAGCGCGCCTCGCCATTGCGGCTGCCGACGTCGCGCAGATCGAGTGGGCGAAGAAGACTGGCAAGGCGCGCGCCGCGGTGCTTCGCAAACTCTACGATTTGATGATGGCCAATCAGGACGACCTGGCCGCGATCATGACCGCGGAACAGGGCAAGCCGCTGGCTGAGGCGAAGGGCGAGATCGCTTACGGTGCGGCGTATGTCGAATGGTTCGGCGAGGAGGCCAAGCGGGTCTATGGGGATACCATACCTGGCCACCTCGAAGACAAGCGCATCATCGTGCTCAAGCAGCCGGTCGGTGTGGTCGCGACGATTACGCCCTGGAACTTCCCGAACGCGATGCTGGCGCGGAAGATGGCGCCGGCGCTTGCCGTTGGTTGCGCCGTGGTGAGCAAGCCGGCCGGCGAGACGCCGCTGTCGGCGATTGCGCTGGCCAAGCTTGCGGAGATGGCCGGGCTGCCCAAGGGATTGTTCAGCGTGATCCCGTCGACACAGGGGCCGGCGATCGGTGTGGAATTCTGCTCCAACGAGATCGTCAAGAAACTCAGCTTCACTGGCTCGACCGAAGTCGGCCGTGTCCTGATGCGGCAGGGAGCGGACCAGATCAAGCGGCTGAGCCTCGAGCTTGGCGGCAACGCGCCGTTCATTGTGTTCGACGATGCCGACCTGGACGCTGCGGTCGAAGGTGCGATGGTCAGCAAGTATCGCAACAACGGCCAGACCTGCGTGTGCGCCAACCGAATCTATGTGCAGGCTGGTGTCTATGATGCATTCGCCGAAAAGCTGGTTGCGGCGACCAAGAAGCTCAAGGTTGGCGATGGTTTTGAGGCTGGCGTCACGACGGGGCCGCTGATCGATCGCAACGCTGTTGAAAAGGTCGAGCGTCATCTCGCCGACGCCACTGCCAAGGGCGGCAAGGTGTTGCTCGGCGGGCACGCGAAGGACAGGCTGTTCTTTGAGCCGACGATCATTGGCGGGGCAACGGCGGACATGGTGCTGGCGCGTGAGGAGACATTCGGTCCCGTGGCGCCACTCTTCAAGTTCGACACCGAGGACGACGTGATCCGGCTCGCCAATGCGACGGAGTTTGGGCTCGCGTCTTACTTCTATGCGAAGGATATGAGCCGGGTCTTCCGTGTCGCCGAGGCGCTCGACTACGGCATGGTGGGGATCAACACGGGGCTGATCTCCACCGAAGTCGCGCCGTTCGGCGGCGTCAAGCAGTCGGGGCACGGCCGCGAAGGCAGCAAGTACGGGACGACCGACTACCTCGACATCAAGTACCTCTGCCTCAGCGTCTAGCCTCCGAGAAATTTCTTTGCGGCGAAGATTTCGTCCTGGCGAAGTTCGTGGCCGCCATCGTGCCAGTGGATCGAGGTGATCGTCCCTTGCGCGGTGAAGTAGGCCGCGAGCTTTTCGGTCAGCGGCGCCGGGCCGATGGGGTCGCGCCGGCCGGCGGTGATCAGCACCTGCTTGCCGGCCAGCGCTGGCTGGGATGCTGGCGCGAATGGGATCAGCGGATGCATCAGTACGGAGCGGTCGATCCGAGTTGGATTGCTGAAAAGCACCGAGGCGAGGATGTTGGCGCCGTTCGAGTAGCCGAGCGCCCCGACGGACGACGGTTGTAGCGCAGCGGCGCGTTCCGTGATGAACGCTGACATCATTGCCGTCGCCCGTGCGAGGTCGGCCATGTCGTAGACGCCTTCGCCGGTGCGCTTGAAGAAGCGCAGGGCACCGCCTTCGCTGACATCGCCGCGCGGGGCGATGAGGTGCGCGCCTGGCACCAGTTGTTGGCCAAGACCGATGAGGTCGTGCTCGTTGCCGCCGGTGCCGTGGAACAGAAACAGCAGTGGCGCCCCGGCGGGCGCCGCTACCTCTGCGTACTGGTAGGTCATGCGAGTGGCTCCAGCGTCCTTTCGAGCTTGGTCCTCAGATGCTCGTGCTGCGTCGGCAGCTTGAGCGCTTCGCCCAGATGCGCGGTGTCCTCGTCGCGGTCAAAGCCAGGCTCGTTGGTGGCGATCTCGAACAGCACACCACCGGGCGTCCGGAAGTAGATGGCCCAGAAGTAGTCGCGGTCGATGACCGGGGTGACCTGGAAGCCCGTGTCCATGAGCGCCTTGCGCACTTCGAGCTGCCTAGCGCGGTTCTCGACGGCGAAGGCGATGTGGTGGACCGAGCCGGCGCCGAGGTCGCCGCGCGGCACGCCAGGCAGGGTTTCGATGTCGATGGCGTCGGCGCCGTTGCCGTCGGGCCGTACGAGCCGCTTGATGCCGTTATGGGTGTCGGCATTCTCGTAGCCCATGAACTTCAGCAGTTCTTCGGTGCCGCCCGCATCGCGCAGGCGCAGCGCGGCCGAATGGAAGCCACGGATGGCGTGATCGGCGGCGATGCCGTCGCCGGTCCATGGTGCGCGTGCATCGTTGGCGACTTCGACCAGGGCCAGGCCATCGCCGTCTGGACCCGAGAAGGTCAGGCGCCGGTGGCCGAAGCTCTCGTCGGTTTTGAGGTCCGTGACGCCGCGCTCGGCGAGGTGCTGCTGCCAAAAGGCGAGGGAGCCTTCGGGGACCGAAAATACGGTGGTGCCCACTTCGCCTGTGCCCTGGCGGCCGCGGATGATGTGGGGGAAGGGGAAGTAGGTCATCACTGAGCCCGGCGTGCCCTGCCCGTCGCCGTAGTACAGGTGGTAGACGCTCGGTTCGTCGAAATTGACGGTCTGCTTGACGCGGCGGAGGCCCAGGGTCTTGGTCCAGAACGCATTGTTCTCGGGCGCGCTCCTGGCCATCGCAGTGACGTGGTGTAGGCCTTTGATCTGATTGAGCATTTTCAACTCCTTGGGGGGGTGCCCCGTCTCGCCGCTGAATATGGAGCGGCACGGATTGGTCGAGAATGCCGAAGGATGATACAGGACTGTTGTCATCCATCGAACGATCAGCGCATGAAGTTGAGGCTCTCCTCCGTCGATCCGGTCGGGCGGTATTCGAGGCCCACAAAGCCGTCATAGCCGTGCGACGCCAGCCAATCGAGGCGGGCTTGCCAGTCCATTGCACCGCTGCCCGGCTGGCCGCGGCCCTGCGTGTCGGCAAGATGCACGTGCACGACGCGGTCGAGGCGGCCTTCGAGGACGTCTTCGATGTGCTCGCCCATCATGGCAGAGTGGTAGATGTCGTAGAGGAGCCTGATCTCGGGACGGTCGACTTCGTCGACGATGTCTAGGCCTTCGACAGTCGAGGTGAGGTAATAGCCGGGGTGATCGACGCGATCGTTGAGAGGTTCGAGAGCGAGGATGACGCCCGAGCCCTTGAGGATGTCGGCGGCTTCCTTGAGCACTTTGACCAGCGCGGCATGCTGCGCTTCGCGCGGGATGCCGGCGCGGTCGTCGCCGGCCTGGGCGATCATCACGGGTGCGCCGAGTTTCTGTGCCGCTGCGAGCGAGGCACGCACGCCGTCGAGGAATTTGGGGTGCGTTTCGGGATCGGTGATCCTTGCGATCGGCTCGCACAGAATGCCGGCGATCGGCAGACCGGTCTCGTCGAGAGCGGCTTTCACCGCGTCGAGGTCCTTGTTCGACCACGACCAGAACTCAATTCCAGAGAGACCGGCGGCCCTGGCGGCGCGGATGCGGTCGGGAACATCGGAGGCTTCCTCGGCGAACAGCCACTCGATGCAGGCCGAATAGCGGGTCAAACCACGACCTCCTGCGAAACGCGGCCTTTGTCGCCGAAGATACGGAGATAGCGCTTGATTTCCTCCGGGTCGCCGGTTGCCTTCTCCGGATTGTCCGAGAGCTTGACGGCCGGGCGGCCATTGGCCGAGCTGACCTTGCAGACGAGCGAGATCGGATCGAGCTGCGCGTTGGGGAAGGGCGAGCAGTCCGCGAAATCGTTAGTCAAGTTGGTGCCCCAGCCGAAAGCCATGCGGACGCGCCCGCTGAAGTGATTGTAGGCGCCCTCGATGGCGTCGACGTCGAGTCCGTCGGAGAAGACCAGGAGCTTTTCGCGCGGATCGCGCCCCTTTTCCTTCCACCATTTGATCAGGCGCTCGCCGCCTTCGATTTCCGGCGCAGAGTCGGGGCGGAAGCCGGTCCAGTCAGCGACCCAATCGGGGGCGTCGCGGAGGAACGCATCGGTGCCGAAAGCATCGGGCAGCACGATCTTGAGGTTGCCGCCGTAGTAGCTCTCCCAATCCTGCAGGACCTGGTAGGGCGCAGCTTTCAGCGCCTCTTCGTTGGGGGCCAATGCGGCGAGAACCATCGGCAGCTCGTGAGCGTTGGTGCCGAGCGCTTCGAGGTCGTTGTCCATGGCGAGCAGCACGTTGGACGTGCCGGTGAAGTTGCTGCCGAGACCTTCTTTCAGCGCCTCGACGCACCAGCGCTGCCACAGGAACGAATGCCGGCGGCGTGTGCCGAAGTCGGAGATGCGGAGGTCTGGCAGCTTCTTCAGCCGCTCGACCTTCTCCCACATCTTGGCCTTGGCGCGCGCGTATGTGACATCGAGCGTGAAGGGGCCGTAGTCGCGGAGCGCGCCGCGCGAGCGCAGCTCGTTGATGATCGCGAGCGCGGGAATTTCCCACATGGTGGTCTCGGCCCAGCGCCCGGGGAAGGTCAGCTCATACTGGCCACCCTTCTTTTCGAGGTGGTAGTCGGGCAGCTGGAAGTCAGTGAGCCAACGCAGGAATTCGGGCGAGAAGATCTGCTTGCTGCCGTAGAAGCTGTTACCGGCCAGCCAGATCATTTCCTTTTTGGTGAAGCGCAGGCTGCGCGCGTGGTCGAGCTGAGCGCGCAGTTCGCCTTCGTCGATCTCTTCGCTCAAATGCACGCTGGTCTTGCGGTTGATCAGCGAGAAGGTCGCCTCGACCTTGGGGTACAGGCCCCAGATCATCTGCAGCATCAACAATTTGTAGAAATCCGTATCGAGCAGCGAGCGCACGATCGGATCGAGCTTCCAGGTGTGATTGTAGACGCGCCGCGCAATGTCGGTCTTAGGCATCAGGCTTAGGCTCCAAACTCGCGCGCCCTGTTTAAAGCATCGGGCAGCATGTGCGAACCGATTTTGCGCATAGGTTTCCAATGGCCGAGAAGAGATTTCCGGCAACCCGTGAGGCACCGGCTATGGGCACCGCGGGACAAAGCAGTCCCGCGGGACGGAGAGCGCAGGGCGCCTCCGAGAGATGGGGTGCAGAGCGAGACGCCCTGCGCTCGTCCGCGATGGGAATTGTCGGCACCAGCAGTCAGCGGTCGTGGACTACTCGCCACGGCGTTGCCGCGAGGAACCTGGGCTGCGCGACCGCAGCCTATCCCATCATCGCCACCCGCACCTCGTCAGTACGCCGCGGGAGTTGGTGACGACGAGGGGAGAATAACACGGGCTGGAAGAGCGTCGATAAGTCCGAGAAATGAGCTCGGAGAGGCGAGGCGACGCAGGGGTTTGCGGGGGAAAGTTTTGGTCAGTTGGATAGCCGTTGAGGGCCGAGCATCCACGATGCCTCCTCCCGTGGATGTCCTAGAGGAACGTCAGCGCGGCGCCCAGTGCGCCGCAGGCGAGGACGACGAGCCAGGGTGGAGTGCGGAGGCAGAGGGCCGCCAGGGCGGTCAGGGCGATTGCGGCGTCGAGCCAGGTGAAGATGCTGCCGAGGATCACGGGGTCGATCAGGGCGGCGAGGAGGAGGCCGACGACGGCGGCGTTAACGAGGTTTAGCGCGGTGCGGAGGCGCGGGACGGTGCGGACCCGGTTCCAGTAGGGAAGGGCGCCGAGCACCAGGAGGAAGGACGGGAGATAGATGGCGGCGAGGGCGAGGAGGCCGCCCCAGATGCCGTTGGGCGGGCTTTTGAGCAGGACGCCGGCGTAAAAGGCGAATGAAAACAGTGGGCCGGGGACGGCCTGCGCTGCGCCATACCCAGCCAGGAACAGGTCGCTGTCGATGAGGCCGGGGGCGACGAGCGCTGTTTCGAGGAGGGGCAGGACGACGTGGCCGCCGCCGAAGACGAGTGAGCCGGTGCGGTAGAAGCGGTCGATGATATCGACCGTTGGGTCACCCGTGGCCGCACTCAGGAGCGGAAGAGCGATCAAGAGTGCGGCGAAGGCGATGAGGGTAGCGGCAGCGACTGGATGCGGGGTGGGCGCTTTCGCGCGGGCGGGGGCGCTGGGGAGGAAGAGGCCGACTGCGGCGGTAGCGGCGATGACGATGACGGGCATGGCCGTGAGCGGGACGAGCAGGACCAGCGCGGCGGCGGCGAGGGCCAGCAGGCGGCGCGGCCAGTCCGGGGTGAGTTTGGTGGCCATCTGCCAGACGGCAAGCGCGACGACGGCGACGGCGGCGAGCTTGAGGCCGTGGAGGATGCCCATCCCTAGAGCGGTATTCCAGAGGCTCGTGCCGAGCGTGACGAGGTAGAGCACGACGACCGAGGGAGCGGTGAAGGCGATGAAGGCGGCGAGAGCGCCGGGGAGGCCGGCGCGCTGGTAGCCGATGGCGATACCCACCTGGCTGGAGGCCGGGCCAGGCAGGGCCTGGCAGAGGGCGACGAGGTCGGCGTAGTCGGCCTCGGTCAGCCACTTTCGGCGGGCGACAAATTCGGTGTGGAAATAGCCCAGATGGGCGACAGGGCCGCCGAAGCTGGTCAGGCCCAGGACGAGGAAGGCGAGGAAGGTTTCGGCAAGACGCGCCATGCCGGGTGGGTGGGGCGGCGGGGTGTCATAGTCAAGGGGGGGTGAGGGGGCTACCCAGCGCTCCGTATCCACAGGTGTCGTCCCTGCGAAAGCAGGGATCCAACTGGCCGTTGGCGCTGGTAGTGCGTTGGGTCCCAGCTTTCGCTGGGAAGGCGTTGGGGCGGGGGCGGCGGGGCAGTCGACCGGCCGCGCAGGTTGCGAGTTGGGTCCCCGCTTTCGCGGGGATGACACGCAGTGGGTGTGGCCGCCCCCTCCACCACCCTTCGGGTGGTTCCCCTCCCCGCGAGCGGGAGGGGAGCGCCGACTGATGGCTTGGGTGGTTTAGGCTGCGTAGGCTTTTACGTGTTGGGTTTGTTCGCCGAGGCCTTCGATGCCGAGGTGGAGGGTTTCGCCGCCGTGGAGGAAGACTTGCGGTTTCTGGCCCTGGCCGACGCCGGGCGGGGTGCCGGTGGAGATGATGTCGCCGGGCTGCAGCGACATGAACTGGCTGATGTAGCTGACCAGGAACTTGACGCCGTAGACCATCGTTTTGGTCGAGCCGTTCTGATAGCGGTGGCCGTTGACCTCGAGGAACATCGAGAGGTTCTGCGGGTCGGGG
This sequence comes from Devosia sp., assembly GCA_044224395.1. GTDB lineage: Bacteria > Pseudomonadota > Alphaproteobacteria > Rhizobiales > Devosiaceae > Devosia_A. The sequence goes on along the minus strand of JBGAKM010000022.1, from coordinate 10,755 downwards.
ACTTCGTCCGTCGTGACGAGGTAGGGGCCGATGGGGCCAAACGTGTCGGCGGACTTGCCTTTGGTCCACTGGCCGGAGCGTTCCTGCTGGAAGGCGCGCTCGCTGAGGTCATTGACGACGCAGTAGCCGGCGACGTGGTTGAAGCTGTCGGCCTCGTCGACGTAACGCGCTTCCTTGCCGATGACGATGCCCAGTTCGACTTCCCAGTCGCACTTGGTCGAGTTTTTCGGGACGATGACGTCGTCGTTGGGGCCGATGATGGCGCTGGTCGCCTTCATGAAGAGCACCGGCTCGGGCGGGACCTGCATGTTGCTCTCGGCGGCATGGTCGGCGTAGTTGAGGCCGACGCAGATAAACTTGCCGACGCGGTCGACGCAGGGACCGATGCGCTGGTTCTTGTCGAGCACCGGGAGCGCGCCGGGGTCGACGGCGCGGATGCGGTTGAGGCCCTCAGGCGTCAGCACGAGGCCGCGCAGTTCGGGCACGATCGAGCTCAGATCGCGATAGGTCCCATCGGAGTGGAGGATGGCGGGCTTTTCGAGGCCGGGGGCTCCGACGCGCAAGAGTTTCATGGTGGGCTCCTATCGAGTACTGGCGCCGCTCTAGCGGCACTCGCCCGCGAAATCGAGGGCAACTTTGGGTCTATCCGTTCGGCTCGGGCCGCGGCTCAACTGGGGCGGATGATGCCCTTTTTGAGCAGGAGATTGCCGTAAAGACGGCGCTCGCCGGTCTGGATGATCACGAAGGCCTGCGAAGCGCGCTCGTAGAAGGCGAAGCGCTCGATGAGCGACAGCTTCATGTCGGGCTCGTGCTTCTTGATGAGTTTTTCGAAGTCCTTGTGGGTCTGTTCGCGCTTTTTGGGGTTGCCGACGACTTCCATCGCGAAGGCCTGCTCGTCGACATAGGTGTCGAGCGGCATCAGGGTGAGGATGGCGTCGGCGACATCGGTGGCGAGCAATCCATCGAGGCGGATCACCGGCGGACCGGAGCTTTCGGCGGGGAAGTTGGCATCGACGATCACCAGTTCGTCGCCATGACCCATGGCGCGCAAAGCGTGCAGCAGGTCGGGGCTCAGGATGGGTGGGATGTTCTTGAGCATGATGTCCTCAGTCCTGGAAATGGATGTCTTCGTCGAGCCATTCGGGATCGGCGAAAAGCGTTCGGCTCTGGCGGGCGAAATCGATGAATTCGCCGGTGACGTTGTCGATGTGAAGGCGCATGGCGGCCATGGCCTTGGGGACGTTGCCGCTGGCGATAGCCTCGACGATGTCGCGATGCTCGGCCTGGGTGACCTGCAGGCGGCGGCGGTCGAGAATGAGCAGGCGGCCGCGTGTCAGATTGGCGCGGGCGCTGTCGATGATCGAGCGGATGCGCGGGAACGGCATCGCGTCGAACAGGATTTCGTGGAACTGCACGTCGAGGAAGTGGAACGCCTCGTGATCGGTTCGCCTGGCGGCTTTGGCCTGCGCGTCGAGGACTTTGCGCAACTCCTCAAGGACGCTCTCGGTGGGGCGGGACATGGCAAGCCGGATGGCTTCGCCCTCGAGGGCCTTGCGGATGAGCATGTATTCGACGACGTCGCCGATGCGAACCCGCGACACCATCGAGCCGCGCTGCGGCATGATGTCGACCAGCCCCTCGGCCTGCAGGCGGGCCAGGGCCTCGGACACCGGAAAGCGGGAAACGCCCAGCCGCTCGCAGATTGCGCCCTTGTCGATGACCTCGCCGGGCTGCAGCTGCAGGGTGATGATGGCGTGGCGCAACTGCGCCGTGACGGAGGCCGTCACGTTGCCGCGCTCGGGGGACGCCGGCTTGGTCAGAAATTTATACGGTATCTCGCCCACAACCATGCTAACATGTTAGTTCGTCGCAACCGGTTGAGCAACCGGCGCGCAGCACTTCCAACGAGATCGTTCCCATGTCCGACGTCATGTCCCGCCCCGCCGCCAAGACGCTGTTGCTGAACCCAGCCGACAACGTCGCCGTGGCTCTCAGCAATCTCGATGTGGGTGTTGAGACACCACAAGGCGTGGTGACGAGCAAGCGCGTGCCGCGCGGGCACAAATTCGCGGTCAAGCCGATCAAGGCGGGTGAGGCAGTGGTCAAGTTTGGCCAGATCATCGGTTTTGCCAAGGACGGCATCGCGGCCGGCGAGTGGGTGCATGAGCACAATTGCGGCATCGGCGAAGAGCACGGCGCGTTTGAACGCGACTATGCGTTCGGCGAAGGCGTGGTGCCGGTCGAGTTCGTCGAGCAGCCGGCGACGTTCCAAGGCTACAAACGCGCCAACGGGCAGGTGGGCACGCGCAACTATGTGGGCGTGCTGACATCGGTGAATTGCTCGACGACGGTGGCCGGGTTCATCGTCAAGGAGATCGAGCGGAGCGGCATTCTCGACGACTATCCCAATATCGACGGCATCATTGCGCTGAAGCAGTCGAATGGGTGCATCATCGACTACCGTGGCGTGATCTTCGATACGCTGAAGAAGACGACGTGGGGCTATGCCACCAACCCCAATATGGGCGGCGTGGTGATGGTGGGGCTGGGCTGCGAGGGCTTCCAGATTCCCAAACTCAAGGAGGCCTATGGGGTCACCGAGAACGAGACGTTCCGCACGATGACCATCCAGGAGGTGGGGGGGACGCGGAAGACGGTCGAGGCGGGCGTCGAGGCCGTGAAGGCGATGCTGCCCACGGTCAACAAGGCGACGCGCGAAACGGCCCCGGCGAGCGAACTGATGCTGGCGCTGCAATGCGGTGGGTCGGACGGCTATTCGGGCATCACGGCCAATCCGGCGCTGGGCTATGCAGCCGATATTCTGGTGCGGCATGGCGGCACGGCGATCCTGAGCGAAACGCCGGAGATCTACGGGGCCGAGCATCTGCTGACGCGGCGGGCGCGGACGCCCGAGGTGGGCCAGAAGCTGGTGGACATCATCCATTGGTGGGAGGACTACACCAAGCGCAACAATATGGAGATGAACAACAACCCCTCGCCGGGCAACAAGCTGGGCGGGCTCACCACTATCCTCGAAAAGTCGCTCGGCGCGGCCGCCAAGGGCGGTACGACGCCGCTCAATGCGGTCTATCACTACGCGGACCCGGTGACCGAGAAGGGCTTCGTGTTCATGGACACGCCGGGCTATGACCCGGTGTCGGCGACGGGGCAGGTGGCGGGTGGCGCCAATGTGCTCTGCTTCACCACCGGGCGCGGCTCGGCCTATGGCTGCAAGCCGACGCCATCGATCAAGATCGCCACGAACTCCGAGATCTATCGTCACATGATCGACGACATGGATATCAATGGTGGTGAAGTGGTCGAGGGCTCGACGCTCGAAGCCAAGGGGCAGGAAATCTTCGACATGATCCTGCGCGTCGCTTCGGGCGAGCAGACCAAGTCCGAGCAGCTGGGCTATGGCGACAACGAGTTCGTGCCCTGGCACATTGGAGCGACGGTCTAGTCGATGGACCTCAGACGTCTGGGCAATAGCGGCGCGATCGTTTCGGCGTGGTGCCTGGGGACGATGACGTTCGGCAGCGAAGCCGACGAAGTGACGTCGTTTGCCATCATGGACGCCTATATGGCGGCCGGCGGCAATTTCATCGACACCGCCGACGTCTATTCGAACGGCGTCAGCGAGGAGATCGTGGGACGCTGGCTCAAGGCGCGACCGGAGCAGGCCAAGCAGGCCGTGGTGGCGACCAAAGGGCGGTTTCCGACGGGAACCGGTCCCAACGATATCGGTCTGTCGCGGCGGCACCTGGGCGTGGCGCTCGATGGATCGCTGAAGCGGCTCGGGGTCGAGCGGATCGACCTCTACCAGATGCATGCATGGGACGCGCTGACGCCGATCGAGGAGACGCTGCGCTTCCTCGACGATGCGGTGCGCGCCGGCAAGATCGGCTATTACGGCTTTTCGAACTACACCGGCTGGCAGGTGATGAAGGCGGCGCAGATCGCGCAGCGCTATCAGTTCGCGGCGCCGGTGACGCTGCAGCCGCAATACAACCTGTTGATGCGCGACGTGGAGCTCGAGGTCGTGCCGGCGTGTCTCGATGCGGGGATCGGGCTGTTGCCGTGGTCGCCGCTGGCGGGTGGCTGGCTCACGGGCAAGTACAAGCGCGACCAGTTCCCGGCGGGCGCGACGCGGCTGGGCGAAAACCCCAAACGCGGTGGCGAGGCGTTCGAGCCGCGCAATGCGCAGGAGCGGACCTGGCGCGTGCTCGGTGTGCTCGAGACTGTCGCGGCCGAGCGCGGGATCAGCATGACCGAGGTCGCGCTGGCCTGGCTCGTGGAGCGGCCTTCGGTGACCTCGGTGATCCTCGGGGCGCGAACGGTGGCGCAGCTCGAGGAGAACCTCAAGGCGGGGTCGGTCCGGCTGGGGGCCGACGACGTCGCGTCGCTCGATGCGGCCAGCGCGCCGCCAGTGACGGACTATCCGTACGGGCCGGGCGGCACCAAGCAGCGCATTCGGCCGATTGGCGGCGGGCGCGCGCATTGAAGCTGGTGTTTTCCGATCCGACACCGCGCTGGGTGCCCTTCGCGACGGCAGGGCTCATCGTTGCCTGCGTATGGGGCGGCAGCGTCTGGCAGCAATTCGATCTGGTGTTTGCGACGCAATTCTCGGCCGGGCTCGCGGTGCTGCTGTTGATCGGTATCCTGTTGCAGGGGCGGCTGTTCTGGCGCGACCAGATCGACCGGCTCAGCAGCGATGGTAGCAGGTTCGAGGCCGTGACGTCGGTGTGGGTCGGCAGCGGTCGCACGGTCAGCTTCTTGCCGCATGAAACCTCCGACTGGGTCGCGCGCGCCAAGAGCGGCAGCAAAGATCTGTCGTCGGTTGCGTTCAGGGCCAACGGCCAGGCCCTGGAACTGAGCTTCCTCAACCCCAAGCTGGTGGATGTGCAGGCTATCAGCGCGATGCAGCCGGTGTTCTTTGCCGGGGTGAAGCGCGACTATCCGGACCTCAAGAGTCTGAAGTGAAATCGGTTTATGCGCGCATCACCGGGCGGGTGCAGGGAGTCGGCTTTCGGGCATGGATGGAGGAGGCCGCGAGGCGGATCGGCGTCAGCGGCTGGGTGCGCAATCGCCGTGACGGCAGCGTGGAAGCGGTGATTGCCGGAGACAGCAGCAAGGTCGACGAAATACTGACCATGTGCTGGCAGGGTCCGCCATCGGCCAAAGTCGACGGCGTGAGCGTCGAAGACGCGACACCGCCCGCCGGCGACGGCTTCGAGACCAAGCCCACGACGTAGCCGGTGACGGGCCACGCATGGCCGGGACACCGCGCGCACCGCTGATGCACGTTCGCCAGATTCCGTAGGTGGGCTTCGGCTGACATGTCAGTTGACCCTTGGCGGGCTGGGCTTTAGAGCGGGCGCGACGAAGAGGGCATCCCATGTCTGCACTGGACCGCGCGTTGACGATCGACGAACTCAAGGCGCTGGCGCGGCGGCGCGTGCCCAAGCAGTTCTTCGACTACATCGACTCCGGCGCCTATACGCAGCAGACGTACGATTCGAACGAGGCGGACTTCAGGAAGATCACGTTCCGGCAGCGGGTGGCGGTCAATCTCGAGAACCGCAATCTGGGCTCGACGCTGCTCGGCCAGCCCGTGAGCCTGCCGCTCGCGATCGCGCCGGTCGGATCGACCGGCATGACGGACGCGGACGGGGAGATCAAGGCGGCGCGGGCGGCGGAGAAATTCGGCATTCCGTTCACGCTGTCGACAATGGCGATCTGCTCGATCGAGGACGTGGCCGAGAACACCACCAAGCCGTTCTGGTTCCAGCTCTATGTGATGCGCGACCGGCAGTTCATCGAGCGGCTGATCGATCGCGCCAAGGCGGCGAAGTGTTCGGCACTGGTGCTGACCATGGACCTCCAAATCCTCGGGCAGCGCCACAAGGATATCCGCAACGGTCTGACGGCGCCGCCGAAGTTCACGCCGAGATTCGTGGCCGAAATGATGGTCAAGCCAGGCTGGGCGTTCCGCATGCTGGGCACGAAGCGGCACACGTTCCGCAATATCGCGGGGCATGTGTCGGACGCGGTCAATCTCGCCAAGCTCAGCGAGTGGACCAGAACGCAGTTCGACTTGACGCTGAACTGGAAAGATATCGCCTGGATCAAGAAGCGGTTCGGCGGTCCCGTAATCGTCAAGGGCGTGCTCGACAAGGACGATGCCCAACTCGCGATCGACAATGGCGCCGACGGCATCGTGGTGTCGAACCATGGCGGGCGGCAGCTCGACGGCGCGCCGTCCTCGATCCGCGTGCTGCCCGAGATCGTCGATGCGGTCGGTCACAAGACCGAAGTGCTGATGGATGGCGGCATCCGCTCGGGGCAGGATCTGCTCAAGGCGCTGGCGCTCGGCGCCAAGGGCGCGCTGGTGGGCCGCATCATGGCCTATGGGTTGGGCGCGGGCGGAGAAGCCGGCGTGCTGCGGGCGCTCGAGATCGTGCGTAAGGAGACGGACACGTCGATGGCGCTGATGGGTGAGCGCGACATCCGCAATGTCGGGCTCCACAATATTTACTCGAACGATCTCGACAGGCGTCAGGGCTACTGAGCTCCACGTTCAGAGCCTCTACCTTTCCGCGAATTCATGAAGGTTGACGACAAGCAATGCGTCGGCCGAGCATTCGCGTGCTTGATTGAGGCTTTGAGGTATGGAGACTTCCAATGGAGAACGGCGCGACAGCTCGCGAGACGTATGACGGCGTGACGATCTTCTTTCACTGGGTCACGGCCGCACTGATCCTGGTCCTGCTTGGAACGTCGTTTGGATGGAAGTACCTGCCGCGCTCCTGGGAGTTCAAGCAGTATGAGGGGCTCCACGTCTCGCTCGGCATCGCGCTCGCGGCGGTGATCGTAGCGCGGCTGCTTTGGCGGGCCTTCGCCGGCAAACGGTTGCCCAGCACGGGGTCGCAGATGAGCCGACTGGCGTCGCGCGTCGTCCATATTCTGCTCTACGTCGCAGTTGTCGTGCAGGTCGGGCTGGGCTTCGCATTGCGCTGGACGCAGGGCGAACGCTTCACTTTCTTTGGCTGGTTCGACATTCCCAAGCTGTTCGCATCCGACCACAACCTCGCGCGCCAGATCGAAGAGCTGCACAATCTGGCGGCATGGGGCATCCTGATCCTGGTTGCGGCGCATACTGCGGCGGCACTCATCCATCGCTATGTGTTCAAGGATGGCGTGCTGAGGCGGATGTTGCCGATCGCGGGATGACCGCACCGGCTCCTACTGCCCGGAGCCGTTCTCGGCTCGCAGCGTGAGCTGCTGGAAGACCTTGCGGCCCAGCAGGCGAAGCTGCTCCTCGGGCATGGCGGCTACCACCGTGCAGGTGACGGCATTGTTGGCCCAATAGTAGGCTTCGACGCCGCCGCGCGTCTCGAACTGCCAGGCTTCCTTCTTGTCCGGGAGCGGCGCGGTGACATAGAGCGTCAGGCGCTCGGCCTGGGCGTTCTCGTACATGAGCTGGGCGGCAGGGCCGGAGTCGTCGCTATCGTAGTCGCCGGGCAGCAGGCGGCCTCCCAGAAAGACGAAACCGTCGTCGGCGAGATCGGGGGCATTGATCGGCACGGTGATCCGGTTGGAGAGCCAGCTCATCAGATTGGGGGCTTCGCTGCTGACTTCGACCGCCCGGGTCTTCTCGCGAATGTAGAGGTTGTGTGCGTTCACCGCCGCGTCGATCAGGCGAGTGCTCTTGGCTTCCGCGGGCGTCAGGTAGTCGCGGCCGAACCAGCCGATGCCGCTGCCCAGCACAACCAGCGTGACCGCGGCAGCGATGTTGACAAGACTCTGGCGCCGGCCGGTGCGGACGTCGCCAGCGATACGGGCCGGCGACAGGCGCGGGGGGATGGGCTCGTTGGCGGCGGGGGCGGGGAAGAGGGCGGCTAGAGCTTCGTTCTGGCGGCGCCATGCGTCGACATCGGCTGCGGCATCCGGATGCGCAGCGAGGTAGCGTTCAACAGCCGCGCGCTCGGCATCGCCCAAGTGCCCGTCGGCATAGGCGTGCAGCGCATCGGCGTTGATCGCGAATTGTTCGCGCGTCATTTCACAGTCCTCAGTCTCGGTTCGTCCGCCGAGCCGGTCAAATTGCGCAGGGCCGCGCGAGCGCGACCGAGACGCGACATCAAGGTGCCGATGGGAATGCCGATGACTTCGGCGGCTTCCCCATAGCTCATGCCCTCGAGCACAACCAGAAGCAGGGCTTCGCGCTGTTCGCCGGCGAGGGTGTCGATGGCTCTGGCCATCTCGGCGAGCGCGATGCGTCCCGGTTGTGCAGGAGCAACTGACGGCTCGACCAAAAGAGTTTCAACCGGTACGTGCTCGCCACGCCGCCGGCTGGTTCGCAACTCGTTGCGGTAGAGGTTGAGCAGGATGCGGAACAGCCAGCCCTTGAGTGGCCCGGTGGGTTTCCACAGGGCCTGCTTGCGGATGGCCCGCTCGATGCAGTCCTGGACGAGATCGTCGGCGCGGTCGGCATTGCGCGTGAGGGCGCGCGCATAGCGGCGGAGAGCCGGCACGCTTTCCTCGATCTCGTCCAGAAACTGTTGCAAGTCAGCGCCCGCGGCTCAGTCGAGCGCAGTATGCCACGTTCCGCCAACGCCGTCGCCGGTGGTGTCGCCGGGCTTGGTGTCCTTGATCCACAGATAGAGCGGCCAGCCTTCGTGGGCCCAGATCTTCGTCCCGTCCTTGCGCTCGATCAGCGTGAATTCGCCATCGGCCACGGCCCCATCGGCGGCGAGCAGCGGGGGCCAGTTCACGGCGCACTGGTCGTAGCAGTTGGACACGCCAACGGCGTCCTTGTCCCAGGTGTAGAGCGTCATGCCCTTGGCGTCGGTCAGGATGGTCTTGCCACCAACTTCGGCCGTCTTGATGGCGCCAGCGGCGTAGTCTTCGGCCATCGCGAACGAGGTCGAAAGCAGCCCGGCAGCCGCCGTGGCCAGAAGCAGAGTATGCAGTTTCATAAAAGTCTCCCTTTGGAGGTCTCGTGGCGCCGTATCGGCGTCGCACGATGACAGAACAGCAGGATGGTGGTGTTATTCCCGTGCCGGAGAAAAATCTTGTCGGACCGGCGGGCATTTGGTCTCTTGGACGCAACAAGAACCATGGGAGAGGACTATCCTGATGAAGAGACGTCAGTTTTTCGGCGCGGCGACCGCTGTGGCGGCGACGGGCCTCGCGATGCCGGCCATTGCGCAGTCGAACCCCAAGGTGAGCTGGCGCCTCGCGTCGTCGTTCCCTGCGAGCCTCGATACGATCTATGGCGGCGCCGAGACGATGGCCAAATATGTATCGGAAGCGACCGACGGCAACTTCGCCATCGACGTGTTCGCCGCCGGTGAGCTCGCGCCGGCGTTCGAGGTGGTCGATCCGGTGTCGGAGGGCTCGATCGATATGGCCCACACGGTGGGCTATTATTTTGCGGGCAAGGGCATCGGCTGGGCGGCGCTGGCGGCGGTGCCGTTCTCGCTCAACGCGCGCGGCATGAACGCCTGGTACTACTATGGCGGCGGTCAGGCGATCGCCGACGAGTTTTTCGGCAAGTACAATCTCGTCGGCCTGCCCTGCGGCAATACCGCGGCGCAGATGGGCGGCTGGTACAAGAAAGAGATCAACACCGTCGCGGACCTGCAGGGCCTCAAGATGCGCGTCGGCTTTGCCGGCAACATCCTGACGCGCCTCGGTGTCGTGCCGGTGGCCGTGCCGGCGGCGGAAATCTACAGCTCGCTGGAAAAGGGCACGATCGACGCTGTCGAATTCGTCGGACCCTATGACGACGAAAAGCTCGGTCTCAACAAGGTCGCGCCGTACTACTATTACCCCGGCTGGTGGGAAGGTGGCCCGACGGTCCACGCGCTCATCAACAAAGCCAAGTTCGAGGCGCTGCCGCCGGCCTATCAGTCGGTGCTGAAGACGGCGTGCCAGGCGGCGAGCGCCGACATGCTGGCCAAGTACGATTTCGTCAACATCGCCGCGATCAAGCGGCTGGTGGCGGCAGGCGTGCAGCTTCGTCCGTTCAGCGGCGAAATCCTCGAGGCCGGGTTCAAGGCGGCCAACGAGTTCTATGCCGAGACGTCGGCGGCCGATCCGGACTTCAAGAAGATCTGGGACTCGCTGACTGCATTCCGCAAGGACCACTTCCTGTGGAACCAGGTCGCGGAGGCCAGCTACGACGCGTTCCTGCAGTCCAAGCAGCGCGCCGGCGAACTGTAAGCGATCAGATCGATGGAATGTGGAGGGCCCGGGGGACCGGGCCCTTTTGTTTTACCCGAAGTTCGGGGCTGGTGGGGCGGAGTAGGCGGGGGTGCTTGTGCCGTCCAAATTGGGGGGTGGGGCGACGGTGAAGGCGGGGGGCTCGACGCTCGTGGTGGGCGGCGGGATGACGATTTCGACGGTGTCGAGGTCGACCACGGTTTCCTTCTCGAGGAAGAAGGTGACGAGCTCCGGGAAGGCGATCAGGATGCCCACGAGGATGAGCTGCAGCACCAGCCAGGGGATGGCGCCCAGATAGATGTCGCGCGTCTTGACCTGCTCGCGCGGGACGATGCCGCGCAGGTAGAACAGCGCGAAGCCGAAGGGCGGATGCATGAAGCTGGTCTGCATATTGGCGCAGATCATGATGCCCAGCCAGACGAGGTCGATGCCGAGGGCGTTCGCTGTGGGGACCAGCAGCGGAATGACGATGAAGGCGATCTCGAAGAAATCGAGGAAGAACGCCAGAATGAAAATGAAGATGTTGAC
>JBGAKM010000005.1:0-184489 GCA_044224395.1 Devosia sp. | reverse complement strand
GCACCCTCTCCCCAGAGGGGAGAGGGGACGCTGGAACCGCGAGCCCGCAGTCGGGAATCCCCTCTCCCCTTTGGGGAGAGGGTGGCGCGAAGCGCCGGGTGAGGGGCCGTCGGATTGGCTGACCTCTCCTCCCCTACCCCCAGTCGCGGCTTCCGCTTTCCGACACTCGCGGAGATCAACAGATCTCTGCGCTCGTCCGATATCGGGCTGGCCGTCGGCATCATGGGCATCATCGTGGTGCTCATCCTGCCGCTGCCACCGCTGCTGCTCGATCTGCTGCTCGCGGTGTCGATCGTTTTCTCGGTGCTGATCCTGATGACGGCGCTGTTCATTCAGACGCCGCTCGAATTCTCGTCGTTTCCCACCGTGCTGCTGATCGCGACGATGCTGCGCCTCGCGCTCAACCTCGCGACCACGCGCCTCATCCTCTCGGAAGGTCACACCGGACACGACGCTGCCGGACACGTCATCGAAGCGTTCGGCAACTTCGTGATGCGCGGCAACTTCATCATCGGCGTTGTCGTCTTCGCGATCCTGATCATCGTGAACTTCATCGTCATCACCAAAGGTTCGGGCCGTATCGCCGAAGTCGCGGCGCGCTTCAACCTCGACGCCATGCCCGGCAAGCAGATGGCGATCGACGCCGATCTCTCGGCCGGTCTCATCGACGAGAACACCGCCCGCGAACGCCGCAAGACGCTCGAAGCCGAAAGCGCCTTCTTCGGCAACATGGACGGCGCCAGCAAGTTCGTGCGCGGCGACGCGATCGCGGGCCTCCTGATCACGTTTATCAACATCATCGCCGGCATGGTCATCGGCATCATGCAGGAGGGGCTGAGCTTCCAGGAAGCCGGCGACGTTTACACGCTGCTCACCGTCGGCGACGGCCTCGTCTCGCAAATCCCCGCGCTGATCGTTTCGACCGCGGCAGGCCTGCTTGTGTCCAAGTCCGGTGTCGCCGGCGCCGCCGACAAGGCGCTGGTCAGCCAGTTCACCGGCTACCCCAAAGCGCTCGGCATGTCGGCCGCCGTGGTCGGCGTCCTCGCCTTCCTCCCCGGCATGCCCATGCTGCCGTTCCTCGGCCTCGCCGGCGGCGTCGGCTACCTCGCCTTCCGCTCGACGGGCAAGAAAGCGCAGGAGCTTGCCAAGAAAGCGCAGGAGGCGCTCGCCGGCACCAAGCCCGCGCCGGGCACCCCCGGAGCAACCGAAGAAGCGCCGATCGCCGACAGCCTCAAGATCGACGAGCTTAAACTAGAACTCGGTTATGGTCTGCTCTCGCTCGTGAAGGAGGACGAGACGGGCACCGACCGCCTGACCGAGCAGATCAAGGCGCTGCGCCGCCAGCTCGCGACCGAGCTCGGCTTCGTCATGCCGCCGGTGCGCATCCTTGACAACATGCAACTCGAGCCCAACGACTACACGGTCAAGATCAAGGAAGTCGACTCCGGCAAGGGCCGCATCTTCGCCAACCAGCTGATGGTGATGGACCCGATGGGCAAGGAGATCACCCTGCCCGGCTACCACACCACCGAGCCGACCTTCGGTCTCCCCGCGACCTGGATAGAGCCGGCGCTGCGCGACGAGGCCGAGCTCAAGGGCTATTCGATCATCGATCCCTCGACGGTGATCTCGACCCACCTCACCGAAATCCTCAAGGCCAACGTCGCCGACCTGCTCAGCTACGCGAATGTGCAGTCGCTGCTCACCGGCCTCACCAAGGATCAGCAGAAGCTCGTCGAGGACATGGTGCCCAGCCAGATTTCCGTCTCGGGTATTCTGCGCGTCCTCCAGACGCTGCTCACCGAGCGCATCTCGATCCGCGATCTGCCGACCATCCTCGAAGGCGTGGCCGAGATCGCTGGCCCCGGCCGCAGCGCGCAACAGATCGCCGAACACGTCCGCTCCCGCCTCGCCCGCCAGATCTGCGCCGCCAACTTGGGACCGGACGGCAATCTGCCGCTGCTTACCCTCTCGCCGCAGTGGGAACGCGACTTCGCCGAAGCCATGGTCGGCGACGGCGCCGACCGTCACCTCGCGATGGCGCCGTCAAAGCTGCAGCAATTCATCATCAGCGTGCAGCAGGGTTTTGAGAACGCGGCCCAGATGGGCGAACTCCCGGTGCTCATCACCAGCCCCAGCATCCGCCCCCACGTCCGCGCCATCATCGAACGCTTCCGCCCGCAAACGGTCGTGATGAGCCAGAACGAGGTGCACCCGCGGATACGGTTACGGACGATCGGGGCGGTTTCCCTTCGCCCCTCAGGGGAGAAGGTGGCCGAAGGCCGGATGAGGGGTGTGGAGATTCAACATCCACTCTGCAGCCGCAACGCGCCGTCGCCAAAATGAGGATGCCGATGCACTGCACCCCTCACCCGGTATCTATCGAGGCAGTCGGAGCGTCGTGCTGCCCTCTCCCCTGAGGGGAGAGGGTCGTCGCTCGGCAGACGAGCGCACCGCCACCCCTTGGAACCGCCCTCCGCCTCGCGCATTCTCCCGCGGCACGACCGGGGCACGTCCATGAAACTCTTCCGCTGCGACCACTGCAGCAATGTCGTCTATTTCGAGAACACCGTCTGCGAGAGTTGCGCGCATACGCTGGGATACTGGCACGAGGCCAATATGATGGTCTCGCTCGAGGTCGAGGGCGATCATTTCACCGCGCTCGCGCTCCCCGAACAGCAGTTCGTCTATTGCGCCAATGCGCAACACGGTGCCTGCAACTGGCTCGTTGCGTACAACCCCGGCGGCGATCCTTACTGCCGGGCTTGCCGGCACAATGCTCTTGTCCCCGATATCGCCGACCCCGCCAATCTCACCCGCTGGCAGGTGATCGAGCGCGCCAAGAAGCGGCTGTTCTATTCGCTGCTGCGCTTCCGCCTGCCGCTCGCGACGCGCAACGAGGACGCCATCCACGGGCTCAGCTTCCGCTTCCTCAACGAGGACATCGCGCCCGCGCCCGTCATGACCGGGCACGAGAGCGGCATCATCACGCTCGCCCTCAAGGAAGCCGACGATGCCGCGCGCGAGTATCGACGCACGCTGCTCAATGAACCGTACCGGACGCTGCTCGGCCATTTCCGCCACGAGATCGGCCACCATTTCTGGGACATCCTGATCGGCGGCCAGCCGGCCGCGCTCGACGAGTTCCACATCGTCGACACCACCGAAATGGCGTCGGCATTCGGTGTGCGTCTCAACCCCAAGATCGACGTGGCGGGCGATCTCACCACGCGCATCGATTTCGATCCCTATCGCCTCGGTGTCATCGAAGAGCTCATTGAGCACTGGGTGCCGCTCAGCTCGCTCATCAACAATCTCAATCGCGCCGTCGGCCAGCACGACGCCTATCCGTTCGTTCTAACGCCGGCGGTCGTCGGAAAGCTCGAATTCATCCAGCGGATCGTGCGCGACGCCGGGCAGATTCAATGGACCGTTCCCGGCCCGAACGGACTCGAGCCCATCAATCGACCGTGGCAAGAGCGCTAATCGGTGGAATCCATGCAATTGCCCCCAACTTGGCGGATTTACTAATCCCCCGGCGAGTGATTCACATATGTTTGTGCGGCGGTGTGATTTGAGGCCCCGGGGTGGCAGACAGCAGGTCTAGGACTGCCGGTACGGTGTACCGGGACGAGGCGGCGGACCTGATGGCTGCCGCGGCGAGAAATGCCTCGCGACCTGCACGTGCTCCTGATCTCGAACTGAAGGCGCGGCGGACGCCACCCGTCCAGCCAGAACCCAGCCGCCCGCTTCCCTACCCCGAACCCGTCGGCATCAACGACAACGCGAACGATGTCGCAGAGCGTCGGCGTGCCCCGCAGGGCCGCCTCGGCCTCGCGTCGCGCCTCGCGCGCATCGCCATAGCGCCGCTCTATGCCGTCGTTGCGGCCGGTTCGTTTGGCGTGATCGGACTGTTCGCAAAGAGCCTGCTGGGCCTCTAGCACTCCGGCAGGCTGACGCTCAGCCCGCCCAGGCTCGTTTCCTTGTAGCGCTCGTCCATGTCGCGGCCCGTCTGCCGCATCGTTTCGATGGCCGCATCGAGCGGTACGATGTGCTGACCGTCGCCGAGCAGCGCCAGCGAGGCGGCCGCCACGGCCTTCACCGACCCCATTCCGTTGCGCTCGATGCACGGCACCTGCACCAGCCCACGGATCGGATCGCAGGTCATGCCCAGATGATGTTCGAGCGCGATCTCGGCGGCATTCTCGATCTGCGCGTTGGTCCCGCCAAGCGCCGCGCACAACGCAGCGGCCGCCATCGCCGAAGCTGAACCGACCTCGCCCTGGCAGCCGACCTCGGCGCCAGAAATCGATGCGTTGTACTTGATCAACCCACCGATCGCCGCGGCCGTCAGCAGCATATCGGGCACCTTCGCCCTCGACGCGCCCGGCACCAGATCGAGATAGTACCGGATGACCGCCGGGATCACGCCGGCTGCGCCATTCGTCGGCGCCGTGACGACCTGCCCGCCGGCGGCGTTTTCCTCGTTCACCGCCATCGCATAGGCCTGCAGCCAGTCGACGGCCGAATGCAGCGGTGCGTTGTTGGCGCCAGAGCGCGCCGTCAGCTTCTCGTTGAGCCCCATCGCGCGCCGCTTCACATTGAGCCCGCCCGGCAGAATGCCGCCGGTGCTCAGCCCGCGGTCGATGCAGCGATCCATGACGTCCCAGACCGCCATGATCCGGGCATCGAGATCAGCGGAGGACCGCGCCATCTCGTTGGCGCGCTTCATCGCCGCAATGCTAAGTCCCGACGCTTCACCCATCGCCAGCATCTCGGCGGCCGTACCGAACGCATAAGGCACGTCTTCATCCTGCGGCTTCGCCGGCCCTGCTTCCATCTCGGCCGCTGTCAGAACGAAGCCGCCACCGACAGAGTAGTAGCTCTCGCTCAGCACGTCGCCGTTCGCGCCCGACACAAAGAACGTCATTCCATTGGGATGCGCTGGCAATCGCTTCCCCTTCTCGAGGATCACCGCAGTCGCCGGATCGAGACCCACCACCCGCCCGTTGCGCAACCGCACGCTTCCGGCTTGCCTGAGTTCGTCGATGGCCGCGCTCGCGCCGTCGCGGTCATACGTCTCTGGCCCCATGCCCATCAGGCCGCAGATCACTGCGCGGATGGTGCCGTGACCTTCGCCGGTGTAGGCCAGCGAGCCATAGAGTCGGCACCCGAGGGCCAGTCGTTCCGCGGGCAGTTCGACTCCGGCGGCCAGCTCAAGGAAGCGCCCCGCCGCCAGCATCGGCCCCATCGTGTGCGACGACGATGGCCCCACGCTGATTTTGAAGATGTCGAAGATCGACAGGAACATACGAGTACCCTAGCACGGATTTCCATGACGGTAGCCACTGTGCTTTAACGGCGCCATGTCCGATCCCCTGATCCTCATCGCCCCGCTCTTTTCCGATCTCGGCAATCTCGGCCTCGCGCTCCGCCGCGAGGTCTTCGTGTACGAACAGCACGTGCCTGCCGAGGAGGAGTTCGACGCCTACGATCTCACCGCAACGCACGTTGTCGCCGTCGATGACGGCAACGTCGTGGGCGCATTGCGCATCATGTTCCTCGACGAGCACGCCAAGTTTGGTCGCGTCGTCGTCGCCGCTTCGGCGCGTGGCAAAGGCCTCGCCAGCAGGATGATGAAATTCGCGATGGCGCACGCCAGGAGCCGTGGCGAAACGCGCTACTACCTCACGGCACAGACCGACAAACTGGCGCTGTACGAGAAGCTGGGCTTTGTCGCGTTTGGCGAAGAGTTCCAGGACGGCGGCATGCCGCATCTGGCGATGAAGACGTATTAGAGGCAGAGCGAGAGCCCCCACCCACCCCCAGTGTCATCCCAGCTTTCGCTGGGAAGGCGCAGTGAGTGGGCGATCGTGTGGGCTACGCCGCCTCAAACACAAAGGGCGCCACGTGGCGCCCCTGTTCCGTTTAGCGATAGGTGCGGGCTCAGCGCCGCATGTGCCTTAGCCGGCCCATCTCGTCGTATTCGCTTTGCTCGGCCTTGGCTTCTTCGGCGGCTTCGCGGGTGTGTTCGCGCTGATCGAGCAGCTCGACCTTCTTCAAATCTTCAACCGCTTCGGCCAGCGCATCCTGCGCGGCTTCGAGTTGGTCTCGCATGTCGGCGGCCGATGCGAGCAGATTGTCGCGCCGCGCGATCGCCGCCTTGGCGAACGTCGAGTAGGCGAAATGGGCAACATCGGAGATGCCCGTCTTTTGCTGTTCGATTTCGATCTGCTGGTCGAGTTCGGACGCCATGCGCTCGAAGTCGGCGATCATCATCTCGATCTGCGTCACCTGGCGGCGCTTCTCGTCCACCTGGAATTTCTTGAGCCGGATCAGACTCTCGGCGCGCGACTTCATGACTTGTACTCCTTACACATCAAGTCACTACCCACAGAACTCATGGCCCCCCCTTCGCCAGGATCGCTTCGAGCATGGTGTACCCGTCGGCGATCGAAGTTCGCTCTTCCCGCTGCTGGCCTAGAAAACTTTCCAGCGCCGGGTAGAGGGCGATGGCACGGTCCACCTGCGGATCTGATCCCTTCCGGTATGCCCCCAGCCGGATCAGCTCCTCCATGTCGGCAAACACCGACATGAACTCCCGCGCCTTCTGCAAAGTCGGACGTACCGGAACAGGCACGCAACCAGGCATCGTTCGCGAGATGGACCTCAGCACATTGACGGCGGGATAACGCCCCCGTTCGGCAATGCCGCGCTCCATCACAATGTGCCCGTCGAGAATGCCGCGAACAGCATCTGCAATGGGTTCATTGTGATCGTCACCTTCGACTAAAACGGTAAAGAGACCGGTAACGGAACCCGAGTTTACGAGCCCCGGCCCTGCTCTTTCGAGCAACCGCGGCAATTCGGTGAACACGGTGGGCGGATAGCCCTTGGCCGTCGGCGGCTCGCCGATCGCAAGGCCGATCTCACGCTGCGCCATGGCGAAGCGGGTGAGACTGTCCATCATACAGAGCACGCGCTTGCCCTGGTCGCGGAAATACTCCGCCAGCGTCAGCGTCAGATACGCCGCCTGCCGCCGCATCAGCGCCGCTTCGTCGGACGTCGCCACGACGACGATGGCACGCTTGAGTCCCGCCTCGCCGAGGTACTCGGTGATGAACTCCTGCACCTCGCGGCCGCGCTCGCCGATGAGACCCACAATCGCGACGTCGGCGGCGGCATTGCGCACCAGCATCGACATCAGCACCGACTTGCCCACGCCCGAGCCGGCGAAGATGCCCATGCGCTGCCCCTCGCAGAGCGTGGTGAATGTGTTAAGGCAACGCACGCCCAGATCCATCGGCGCGCCGACGCGGGCGCGTTGATGCGCCGGCAGCGGCGTCTGCTTCAATGGGTAGGCTTCGACGCCGCGTTCGATCGGCCCCTTGCCGTCGATCGGCTCGCCATCGGCATTGATCACGCGCCCGAGCCACGCCTCGGCGGGATAGACGGCGCCATCGCTCTTCTTGAACACGGCCTTGCAGCCGAGGCGCACACCGGTCAGAGGGCCGAACGGCAGGCACAGCGCATGCCCCTCGCGAAACCCGATGATTTCACTGGGAAGAATGCCGCCATTGGTGGTTTCGATCATCACGCGGCCGCCGACCCGCAGCTCGCGCACCGGCCCGACGACTTCGATCAGGAGGCCCTGCACGGCTTTGACCCGGCCGAACACTTCGACCTCGTCGATCGCCGCGATATCAGCCGTAAGAGCCCGCATGGACATCGTCCGAATCACCGTTCTACAAGTGGTAACCGAACGTTAAGCAAGAAGCATTAACCATGCGCCTTACCGCCCTTTCCGCAGCTT
Organism: Devosia sp.; assembly: GCA_044224395.1. Taxonomy (GTDB): domain Bacteria; phylum Pseudomonadota; class Alphaproteobacteria; order Rhizobiales; family Devosiaceae; genus Devosia_A. The sequence continues at coordinate 176,676 of JBGAKM010000005.1, read as the reverse complement.
TTTGCGCCGCGCGGTTTTCCACAGCCCAAAACCCCGGAACGCTGAGTCGACAGAGTCGATTGCAGGGGTTTCTTAACCTAAAATATTAAGTTTGGTTGCTTCATTTTAACGAACAAAATCAATGAATTAGATTACCTGCGGCAGCATTTGGTTTGCATATTGCGGATCAGAATTAAACTTTGTTAACTAATGGCGCTTAGGTTTGAGTCATATCCAGTAGGGTTCGGTTAGGGGTCCCGGCGTTTCAGGCGCGCCAACCCCAGTTCCAGCTAGGAACACCAGAAGGGAAACGGCATGCGTGTACTCTTGATCGAGGACGACAGCGCGACGGCGCAGAGCATCGAACTGATGCTCAAATCCGAGAGCTTTAACGTTTATACGACCGACCTCGGCGAGGAAGGTGTCGACCTCGGAAAGCTCTACGACTACGACATCATCCTGCTGGATCTGAATCTCCCCGACATGAGCGGGTACGAGGTTCTCCGCACGCTCCGTGTCGCGAAGGTCCAGACCCCCATTCTGATCCTCTCCGGTCTTGCCGGCATCGAGGACAAGGTGCGCGGCCTCGGCTTCGGTGCCGACGACTACATGACCAAGCCGTTCCACAAGGATGAGCTGGTCGCCCGCATCCACGCCATCGTGCGTCGTTCCAAGGGCCACGCCCAGTCGGTCATCCAGACCGGCGACCTCACGGTCAACCTCGACACCAAGACGGTGGAAGTGCAGACGCAGCGCGTGCACCTCACCGGCAAGGAATACCAGATGCTGGAGCTGCTCTCGCTCCGCAAGGGCACGACGCTAACCAAGGAGATGTTCCTCAACCATCTCTATGGCGGCATGGACGAGCCCGAGCTCAAGATCATCGACGTCTTCATCTGCAAGCTCCGCAAGAAGCTCAGCGTCGCCACCGGCGGCAAGAACTACATCGAGACCGTCTGGGGCCGCGGCTACGTGCTGCGCGAGCCCGACGAGGGCGAAGTCTTCGCCGAGTCATCAGTCGCCTGACATACATCCGCAGTTGCGGCGGACAGCAAAACCCCGGGATCGCAAATCCCGGGGTTTTGCCTTGTTGTATTGGGCCGCTTCTACAGCATAGCATTCAATGTATAGTTCCCAGGCATGGAAGAGGGGCAGCTCAGCTTCGGTCCGTTCGTCCTGTCGCCGGGCAAGGAACTGCGCCGCGATGGTGCGCCTGTCGCACTCGGCCACCGCGCGCTCGTGCTTCTCGAGGCGATGCTGCGCGCCAATGGCGGGGCCGTGACCAAAGCAGAAATCCTCGAGGCCGTCTGGCCCGGGGTCACCGTCGAGGAAGGCAACATCACCGTCCAGATTGCGGCCCTGCGCAAGGAGCTGGGGACGCGTTCCAATGGCGAGGACTGGATCGTCACCGTCCCCCGCATCGGCTACCGGCTGCCGCGCGAGTTGCCATCCTCGACGGCGGAGGTTTCGCCCGACACCGGCAAGCCCACCGTTGCGGTGCTGCCCTTCGTCAATCTCAGCGGCGACAGCACGCGCGACTACTTTGCCGACGGCATCGTCGAAGACCTCATCACCGCGCTCAGCCGCTTCAAGTCGTTCGCCGTCGTCTCGCGCTACTCGTCCTTCGCCTACAAAGGGCGCAGCATCGATGTACGGCAGGTGGCGCGAGAGCTCGGCGTCCGCTATCTGCTCGAAGGCAGCGTTCGTCTCTCGGGCGAGCGCGTGCGCGTCACGGTGCAGCTGATCGATGCGTCCACCGGCACGCACCTCTGGGCCACCAGCTTCGACGGTGAACTCGGGCAGATTTTCGAGTTCCAGGACCGCGTGACGGAATCCGTCATCGGCCTCGTCGAGCCGCAGATCCGTCGCGCCGAGATCGAGCGCACGCGCCGCCGCTGGCCCGAGAACCCGCAGGCCTACGATCACTTGCTGCGGGCCCTGCCCTATTTCAACTCGCGCCACGCCGCCGACTACGACACGGCACGCGACCATCTCGATCGCGCCATCGCGTTGCAGCCCGACTACGCCGAAGCCCTCGCCTACGCATCGTGGTCGCTGGCGCGCCGCGGACTCGTCGCGCTGGAAACGCTGGTTGCAGCCGACAGCGACCGTTGCCTTGCGCTCGCACGGTCGGCCATTGAGTTCGGCAACGACGATCCTGTCGTGCTCGCCATCGCCGCGCACTCGCTGCTGGCGGTCGGCCACATGCATGTCGAAGGCCTCAACGCGATCGATCGCGCGCTTTCGGCCAACCCCAATCACGTCGTCGTGCTCTGGCTGGCCGGTATCTGCAACATGCTGTGCGGCGACGCGGCCAAGGCCGAACAATCCTACAGCCGCGCCGCGCGGCTCAGCCCGGGCGCACCCGAGGTTCCGGAATGGATCGCCGGTATCGGCTTCGCGCGCTTCGGCACCGGCGACTACGAGGCTGCGCTCGAGCCGCTCGAACAGTCGCGCGCCATGCTCTCGGACTGGCCGCCGACCCACTGGATGCTCGCCGCCGCCTACGCCAACCTCGGCCGCCTCGACGAGGCCCGAGCGCAGTTGCGCCGCGCACTCGACGTGGCGCCGCACAGCAGCCTCGCCGGTGTTCAGGTGATGGCCGACCGCTCGGACGGACGACTGATGCCGCTGATCGACGGACTTCGCCGCGCTGGCCTCACCTAGTGCATTTTGGAAACATTTAGGAACGGCCTAGGGACCAAAACACAACGCCCGGACCACATTCGCCCTCACAGCACCAGCTGCAACGGAGGACAACAATGGCTCTCGACATCATCGGTCCCGGCTTCGGCCGCACCGGCACCAGTTCGCTCAAGACAGCCCTCGAACATCTCGGCTTCGGCCCCGCCCATCATATGTTCGAAGTCCGCGACAACCCCAGCCAGGTTCGCTACTGGCAGGCGCTGGCCCGCGGCGAGCAGCCCGACTGGAACGACGTTTTCCACGGCTATCGCAGCCAGGTCGACTGGCCCGGCGCGCGCTACTGGCGCGAACTCGCGGCCTACTACCCAGAGGCCAAGATCATTCTCACGGTCCGCGACGCGGACGAATGGTACGACAGCGTCACCGCGACCATCCTTAAGCTGTTGAGCCAGCGCGGCATGATCGACGACCCGCATGTGAGCGCGGTGATCAACATGGCCCACGATATTGTCGATGCCGGCGAGTTTGGCGGGCGCCTCAACGATCGCGACTACGCGATCTCCGTCTTCAACAAGCGCATCGCGGATGTAAAAGCTGCGTTCCCGGCGTCGCGCCTGCTTGTCTACAACGTCGCCGAAGGCTGGGACCCGCTTTGCCGGTTCCTCGGCTGCGAGGTTCCAGCGATCTCGTTCCCCAAACTCAACTCGTCAAAGCAGTTCATCAATCAGGAATGGGCCGCCGAAGACGCGCCCGCGATCTGACCGCCGAACGAACAGGAGAAGCTAGCCGGCTTCGGCCAACGTCTCTTCCTGCGCGATGAATTTGGATTCGAGGATGTCGCGGTCGAACGGCTTCATCATGAAGTCGGAGGCGCCCGCCTTCATCGCCACCGCGATCTGCCCGATGTCGTTCTCGGTGACGCAGAACACGATGCGCGGCACATGCCCGCCGATATAGGCGCGGATGAGTTTGAGGAATTCGAGCCCACCCATGACAGGCATCTGCCAGTCGAGCAGGATCGCGTCGGGCATCTCCTGCCGACATTTGTCGAAGGCTTCCTGGCCGTCCTCGGCCTCGTCCACGATATAGTCGAGGTCTTCGAGAATCCGGCGCGCCACTTTCCGCACAACGCTGGAATCATCGACGATCAGGCAGGACTTCATCGGACGCATCCCTCTGCCCGATACTGGGCTTGCCCACTATCGGCCAAAAGTCCGAACCAATGGTTACCAAATTCCTACGCCTAAGCCGGTTTCGCGGCACGCTCCGCGCGCAGTCGGTCGAATGCTGACGGCTTCTGACGGCGCTCCCATGCGGAGATCAGCGTCACCGCGTTCGCCGCGGCGGCGAGGGTTGTGTCCAACCGCAGATCGTAGTGCGCGAGAGTAGGCAAAGTCTCGAAATCGCGCTTCGCATCCCCCAGCCGCCGATCGCCGCGCGCGATCTCGCGTCGCTCCAGTTCGGCCAGCGGGACCTCGAGCGCAACGAGGAACACGTCGATACCCCCGAGCAAGCGGAGCAGCCGGTCAAGCCAGGCCTCGGTTTCGACGATGTGCTCCACGATCAGGTCGTTACCGGCCTCTACGATGGCCGGCAGCATCCGGTGGAATGCTTCGAAGAACGGTTCGCGGCTATCCGCCCATCGGAACTGGCCACTGCTAAAACGGGACAACGGAACCACGCCCGCGTCACGCAGATGATCAATCGAGAAATGCCAGAATGGCGCACCGATCTGCGCCTGAAGGGACCGCGCAAGCGTCGACTTACCGGAACTCGACGCTCCGTTGAGAAAGACTATCCGCCCGCTCGAACTCACGCCGCGGCGGCTGCCTCGGGAGTGCCGCCGGCCTCTTTGGCCTTGGGCGTCGCGGTGAACGAGAAGACGTCGCTCTCGATGCCGATCTTGAGGTCCATGTCGGTCATGCGCGCCAGAATGCCCGTATAGAACGGCTGGATACCGCGCGCATCGACGCCGTCTTCCGGCGCGCCGCTCAACAGCCCCTCGGCCCCCGACGGCATCAGCGTCTTCTGGCGCTTCTCGGGATCGGAGGTCGAGGTGAAGCGGAACATCTCTTCGCCTGCCGGCCCCGTCACTTCCACCTTCACCAGCCCGCCACGCGGCACCGCCATGGAGGCGATGAGCAGCATGTTCATGAGCAGCTTGGCCTTGTGCTTGGGCAACAGGATCAGCGGCACCTGCCAATCGAGATCGGCCTTCTCAATCTCGAACAGGATGCGCGCCACGCGCTCGCATTCGCGCGTGTCGAAATCCGTCCCCGCGGTCGACGACGCGCCATAGGCGAGGCGCGCGAATTCCAGCTTGGCCCGCGCATGCTTGGCCGAATTGGCGATCAGCTCCTGCGCGCCATCGGCCATCGCCGATTGCGTCGGGTCGGCGAGCACTTCGAGCCCGTTGCCGATTGCGCCCACCGGGTTGATGAGGTCGTGGCACACCCTCGAGCAAAGCATAGCGGCAAGGTCTGTCGCCTTGAGCTCGATGAAGTCTGCCATTGAGGGCTCCCCGGGAGAATCAGTGTGCGGAAACATTATCGTGTGGCGTGTCCGGAGCAACCGGTGCCTCGCTGGACAGGCTGCTCTGGGCATCCTCAACCGTCAGTTTTTCTTCAACCACAGGCGGCAAACCTTTGGAAAGATTCGGCCAATTGGCTTCCGACTTGGCCAATGCGTCGCTGGGGCTTATGAGGAACGCATCGCGGTTGGCCGTCGAATAGAAGAAGTAGAGCCGCAGGCCGCTGATCGTGAACAGCCGCGGCTTGCCGTCGCTGAGGTAGCCGCGCGCCAGCGACATCACGCAGTGACCGCCATATTGCGGCGCATAGACCGTCGGGTTGAGCGCAAACACGTCGCGGTTGGCGGCGCTCGTAAAGTACCACGACACCCCGCCCCACACATACTCGAAGTCCGGCAGGCCCTGCTTGGGTTCTGCCTCGATGAAATAGCTTACGGGGTCGTAGCCCTCGATCGCCACGCCGGTCAGGGGATCGGTCACAATGTCCATCTTCGGCTCGTCCGCTTGCACGCCGAGCGTCATCAGCGCGACCGCCATGATGGTTAAGATTTGTTTACCGATTTGCCGCATGATTGCCGCGATGGACACCCACTTTGGGCCGAGACCCAAGGCTAACCGCTCATGGTGAGCGCTTGGTAAAGGCCACGATCCCGGAGACTCCGCCCCATGCTGAAACGCCTCGTCCTGAGCCTGCTGCTGCTGTGCGGTGTCGCGTTCGCCGCGGCTCCCGCAAACGCGCAGGGCGGCTCGGTCTCCGACACGTTCTCGGTCGATGAGATCGTCGACAAGGGCGGCGAGTTCTTCGGCTCGGTCAGCCAGGGCCTCGCCTCGGTGGTCGAGCGCGCAGCCAGCCAGTTCGGCCTCCCCAACGGCTATGTGCTCGGCGAGGAAGCGGGCGGCGCCCTGTTCGTCGGCGGCCGCTATGGCGAAGGCACGCTCTATACGCGCAACCAGGGCGACTACCCGCTGTTCTGGCAGGGCCCGTCGATCGGCTTCGACGTCGGCGGCGACGGCTCAAAGGTCATGATGCTCGTCTACAACCTCAACACCACCAACGACATCTTCAACCGCTTCCCCGGCGTCGACGGGTCGGCCTATGTGGTGGGCGGTCTGGCCATGTCGGTGATGAAGTCACGCGACGTCGTGGTCGTCCCCATCCGCTCCGGCGTCGGCCTCCGCGCCGGCATCAACGTGGGCTATTTGAAGTTCACCCAGGAGGCCACGTGGAACCCGTTCTGATCCGCTCTCGCGGAATGATACGGTAGCGGACGGCGCTCCCTCTTCCCGGTAAGGTTAATCACTGGCTAAGATGGCGATGCGTCGCCGTCTTTGTCATCGTCCGCTCATGGCCATTTTGCTATGATCGGGCCAGTGTCGGGGCCTTTTCATGGGCATTGAGAGCATCATGTATTTCGCGTTGGGGCTGCTGGTGGCCAGCCTCATCGCGCTCGCCATCATGCCGGCCGTCTGGCGCCGCGCCGTGCGCCTCACCAAGAAGCGCATCGAAGCCGCGACGCCCATCACCATGGCCGAGTTCCGCGCCGACAAGGATCAGCTGCGCGCCGAATTCGCGCTCTCGACCCGCCGCCTCGAGATGAACGTTGAGGCGTTGCGCCGCCGGCTTTCCGACCAGCTCCGCGACATCAACCGCAAGCGCAACGAAGTCGGCGCCATCAAGGACGAGCGCGAAAGCCAGCTGCAGCAGATCCGCGAGCTCGAAGAGCGCGAAGCCGAACTCCGCCGCCGCATCCTCGACCTCGAAAAGGACAGCGCCGACCTTAGCCAGCGCCTCCGCATGCGCGACCGCGAGTTTGCCGACAAATCGAGCCAGCTCGAAACCGCCCGCGAGGCATTGCGCGGCAAGACGCCCCGTTCGATCGACGTCGACGGCAAGGCGCTCAGCGGCGACTACAACACCGACATGGACGTGCTGCTCGCCAAGCTCGACGCCGAGCGCAAGCGCGCCAACTTCATCGAGACCCAGAACCGCTCACTGATCGGCCAGCTCGAGAACTCCGACAAGCGCACCGCCGACGCGGCGTCAGCCGCTGCCGAACTGCGCGCGGCTCTCGCCCGCAAGGAAGACGCCGCTGCCGAGGCCCAGGCGCAACTGATCGAAGCCGAAGCGCGCGCCGCCGAAGCCGAGAGCCGCGTCACCGTCGCCCTCGCCGACACGGCCAAGGTCGTCGAGACGGTCGCCGAGGAGAAAGAGCAGCTTCTCGCCGACAAGTTTGCGGTCGAGGACGAGCTCGACAAACTCCGCACCAAGGTGCTCACCGTCGAGGCCACCATCATGGCCGACTGGGACAGCGACCGCGTCGAGCAGGCGCATCTGCGCGAAAAGCTCAACGACATCGCCTCCGAAGTCAGCCGCCTGGTCTATGCCGTCGAGGGCGAAGTCCCCGACAACGACGACACCCTGCTGCAGCGCGTCCAGAAATACACCGACGAGGATTTGTCGGTGCCAAAGGTTGCGGAGCCGCGTCAACCTGAGCCGGTGGGCCAGAGCGCGGTGTCGGATCGACTGGCGGCGCTGCGGGATATTCAGAGCAGGACCTGAGACAGGTTGGTGGGGCAAGGCCGCCTCATCCGGCCGTTGGCCACCTTCTTCCCCCATGGGGAGAAGGGCTGGAACCTCGATGCCGGTGTGTCGGCCTTCTCCCTATGGGGAGAAGGTGGGCGAAGCCCGGATGAGGGGGCCTTGGCCGCTTGCGCTGCGCCCTACTCGCTCACTACCGGAATTTCCCGGATCATCTCGCCTGACTTGCCGTCGAACACGCGCACGCTGGTCATCAGCCCGGCCTTGTAGGTCAATGTGACCTTGCCGTCCGCCGCCACCGCCGATATCACCTCGGCGCCGCTGGGAATCTTCAGCGACGCGATCACGTAGTCAGCGCCGCCCGAGCTGCCGCCGCTGTTCGACGACCGGTAGATCAGCGCAATGCCGATCGCGATGAACCCGAGGCTGAGTGTCGCTCATGCAGGCATCCGAGAATGAAGACGAAGAATTCGAAGTCGCCGTCGCGGCCGACCAGGTCGGCGGCCGGCTTGATGCCGTGCTGGCCAAAGCGCTCCCGGCCTTCTCGCGCAACCGCATCAAGGACCTGATACTGGCGGGTGCGGTCGCGATCAATGGCCAAACCGCCACCGAGCCCAAGACCAAGGTCAAGCTCGCCGACGCCCTGATCCTCACGGCCCCGCCGGCCGAGGACGCAAACCCTGAGCCCGAGGACATCCCGCTCGACATCCTCTACGAGGACGATGAGCTGATCGTCATCAACAAGCCGGTCGGCATGGTTGTCCACCCTGCCCCCGGCTCGTCGCACGGCACGCTGGTCAACGCCCTGCTGTTCCACTGCAAGGGGAGCCTGCCCGGCATCAACGGCGTCAAACGGCCGGGTATCGTCCACCGCCTCGACAAGGACACCTCGGGCGTCATGGTCGCCGCCAAGACCGAGCGCGCCATGAACCACCTTGCCGCCCAGTTCGCCGACCATGGCCGCACCGGCCCGCTGCATCGCGCCTACACCGCTTTCGCCTGGGGCCAGACGCAGGCCGGCCGCGGCACCGTCGACGCCCCGCTCGGCCGCGACGGCGCCAACCGGCTGAAGCAAGCGGTGCGCAAGGACGGACGCGAGGCGATCACCCACTACGCGGTCGATGCGCGTTTCGGCGACGAAGGCTGGGACATCACCCAGCTCCGCTGCGAGCTCGAGACCGGCCGGACCCATCAAATCCGCGTGCACATGGCACATATCGGCCATCCGCTGGTCGCCGATCCGCTCTACGCCACCGGCTACGCCACCAAGTCCCGTCGCCTTCCCGACGACCTCAAATTCATCGTCGATGGGCTCGGACGACAAGCGCTCCACGCCGCGGAACTGGGCTTTGAGCACCCGCGCACGCACGAAGAGATGTTCTTCGAGGCCGAGCTGCCGCCCGATCTGGCAGCGCTCGCCGAGGCCCTCGAGCCCTACAACAAGGCTTTCGCGCGCTAGGAACCCGTCGGGCGTCCGGGCATTGCGGAATGGTCCGGGCCTTACCATGGCCCTTTTTCGGCCTATATAAACGTCACGTCCCTTGGTGTGCCGAACTGGACGCTAGGGGCAAATCCCGCCGCGGACGCGCGGGGGAAATTCGAATAAGGGGGTGCTTCAATGGCCCAATCCAACCTGCCTATCCTCTCCGCCGAGGGAGGACTCTCCCGTTACCTCCAGGAAATCCGGAAGTTTCCGATGCTGGAGCCCGACGAGGAGTTCATGCTCGCAAAGCGCTACAAGGAACACGAAGATCCAAGCGCCGCGCAGAAGCTCATCACATCCCATCTCCGCCTCGTGGCCAAAATCGCCATGGGCTATCGCGGCTATGGCCTGCCCATCTCCGAGGTGATCTCGGAGGGGAACGTCGGCCTGATGCACGCGGTCAAGCGCTTCGAGCCCGACAAGGGCTTCCGCCTCGCGACCTATGCGATGTGGTGGATCCGGGCCGCTATCCAGGAATACGTGCTGCGCTCTTGGTCGTTGGTCAAAATTGGCACGACCGCCGCGCAAAAGCGCCTGTTCTTCAACCTGCGCAAGGTGAAGGGCCAGATCGCCGCGCTCGACGACGGCAATCTGCACCCGGACCAGATCAAGCAGATCGCGACGACCCTCCACGTCACCGAGGAAGACGTCGTCTCGATGAACCAGCGCCTCACGGGCGATGCCTCGCTCAACGCGCCGATGCGCGCCGACGAAGGTGCCTCCGAGTGGCAGGACTGGCTCGTCGACGACACGCCGGACCAGGAGACTACGCTCGGCAATTCGGAAGAGTATGACGAGCGCATGGGCCTGCTGACCAACGCGATGGCCGACCTCAACGAACGTGAGAAGGCGATCTTCCAGGCCCGCCGCCTGCAGGACAATCCCGCTACGCTCGAAGAGCTCGCGCAGGAATACAACGTCAGCCGTGAACGCATCCGGCAGATCGAGGTCCGCGCGTTCGAGAAGGTGCAGGAAGCGGTGACGCTTGCGGCGAGGGAAAAGGCCCGCGATCAGGCGAGGGAACGCGCCTAGAGCGCGATAGCCGTCGCCGCCGCCGCGATCCCGAACAGGTACTTACGGTCGAGCACGAGCAGGTAAGGCCTTTGCCGTCCCTCGGGCTCGATGCGGAACGGCCCGTCGGTCGCCTCGTTGGACGTCCCCGTGCGTTCGCCCGGCGCCAGCCGCACGCCGTCGAGCGGATACTTCAGCCCGACGCTGCGCTTGAACCGCAGCGCCGTGAGCGGATGCACCGAGACGCGCTCGTGCGGCTCGACCTCGAAGCTGAAGGTGCCTCTCACCGCCATCGCGAGATCTTCCTCGTCGACGAGAATGATGATCCGCTCGTGCCCGTATTTGGTCACCGCATCGAGCGCGGCCAGCGTGTGGTCGAACCGCCGCCCCGTCATGCCGAGCGCGACGGTGACGGGCGCCGTCGTACAATAGAGCGCCTTTTCAAAATCGGTGGTGTCCTGCTCGGGCACGCGAATGAGCCGCGTCCGCCCGAGCCAAGCATCGGGGTTCCGCAGCGAGTCGAAGTCGCCGATGATCGCCTCCGGCCGGAGCCCCGCCGCGACGATCCGATCGGCTCCGCCATCGGCGCCGACCAGGTGCGCGCCCGACAGATAGAGGTCGCGCATCAAATCCTCGTCGAGGCTTCCGCCCCCTACGATGACCAATAGACCTTCGAAGGAGAGGACCTGCGGGGGAGTAGCGCGCTCTTGCACGGTGGGAATTCTCGGACTAGATCAAAGGCGTCTCGCTGGGGTGCTCCGGAGACGGAGCTGAGAAACACCCATTGAACCTGAACCAGGTCATGCTGGCGGAGGAAGTTCGAGATGGCAAGGGCGCTCTAGGGCGTCCCCGACCATTCACGCTCTCTCATCGCATGGCCGCAACCGAGAAGGTAACGGTATGCTCCGTACAACCATCGCTCTTGCGGCTCTCCTCGCTCTCGGCCTCCCGGCCGCCGCGCAGGATAAGCCCACTCTCACCGTTTACACCTACGATTCGTTCGCCGCCGAATGGGGGCCCGGTCCCGCGCTCAAGGCCGGCTTCGAGTCGACCTGCGGCTGCACCGTGACCTATGTCGCGACCGAGGACGCCATCTCCGCCCTCCGCCGCGTGCAGCTCGAGGGCGATACGACGACGGCCGACGTCGTCGTGGGCCTCGACACGTTCATTGCCGGCGACGCGCGCGCCACGGGTCTCTTCGCGCCGCACGGCATCGACACCAGCGGCCTCGCCTTCCCATGGACCGACCCGGACTTCGTGCCCTTCGACTACGGCTACTTCGCCTTCGTCTACAACAAGGACGTCGTTGCGACACCGCCCGCCTCGTTCGAAGAGCTCATCGCCCGGCCCGACGACTTCAAGATCGTCGTCATGGACCCGCGCTCGTCGACGCCCGGCCTCGGCCTCGTGGTCTGGATCAAGGAAGCCTACGGCGACCGCGCCGCCGAGATCTGGTCCGGCCTCAAGCCGCACATCCTCACCATGTCGCGCGGCTGGTCCGAAGGCTACGGCCTCTTCCTCAATGGCGAAGCCGACATGGCGCTAAGCTACACCACCTCGCCCGCCTACCACGCGCTCGCCGAAAACGACGCGCGCTATGCGGCTGCGACCTTCAGCGAAGGCCACATCGCGCAGGTCGAAGTGTCGGGCATCCTCAAGTCCTCGCAGCATCAGGATCTGGCCCGGAGCTTTCTCACTTACATGGCGTCGCCCGAAGGCCAGAAGGCGCTGCCGCAGACCAACTGGATGTATCCGGTGATCAACCTCGGCGCAGACTTGCCCGACGCCTTCGGCACGCCGCCGACCAAGCAGTTGCCGGTGGATGAGGCGACGGTCGCCGCCAATCGCAACGCCTGGATCGAGGAAGCCCTTGCCGCGATCCGCTGACCTCAGCGTCCCACGTCGACCGCTCCGCCTCACCGGCGGGGCGGTCCTTGCGATTGCGATCGCGCTGCTGATTGCAACGGTGTTCTGGTCGATCCTCGCGACGACCTCCGGCCACCCCGTGACCGGCTCCAGCGTCGATATCGGCTACCTGATCTATATCACCACGCTGCAGGCCGCGCTCTCGACCGTGCTCTCCCTCATCGTGGGCATTGCGCTTGCCTGGGCCCTCAACCGCCTGCGCTTTCCCGGCCGCCCGATGATCATCGGCCTCTTTGCGTCGGCCATCGTCACGCCCGGCATCATCGTCGCGTTCGGCCTGCTCGCGGTCTGGGGCCGCAGCGGCTGGCTCGGCGGCCTCGGCGTGCCGATCTTCGGCCTTGGCGGTGTCGTTGCCGCGCACATCATCCTCGATGGCGCCTTCGCCGCGCGCATCCTGCTCGCGCGTCTCGACGCGATCCCCGAAGCGCGGCTCAAGACCGGCCAGAGCCTCGCGCTGTCGCCGTGGACGAGATTCGCCGTCATCGACTGGCCTGCCATCCGCGGCACGCTCCCGGGGCTCGCCGCGATCATCTTCCTTCTCGCTTTCACCAGCTTCCCCATCGTGCTGCTGCTCGGCGGCGGCCCATCGGTGCAGACCATCGAAGTCGCCATCTACGCCGCCACGCGCCTCGACTTCGACCTGGTCGCGGCCGTCAAGCTCGCGCTGATCCAGATCGCGCTCTGCTCGACCATCATCCTCGCGACCTCGGCCCTCGCGCCGGTCTCCACCAGCCTCGATCGCCCCACCTCGCCGCGCTGGCGCGACGCGGGTGTCGCCCGCGCCCTGCAATGGCTCGTCCTCGCGCTCGCTCTCCTGGGCTTCGCGTCGCCGCTGCTCGCGGTCCTCATCAACGGCCTCCGCGGACTCACAGACGTCCTCGCCAAGCCCAGCTTCTGGAACGCCGCTCTGACCAGCGTCGCGGTCGGTGTCGCCTCGTCGCTGCTTGCACTCATCCTCGGCCTGCTCATCGCCTCCGCCCGCGCTGCAACGACGTCGCGGGTCGCGCGCACCGCGATCGGGGCACCCGCTTACGCCTACCTCGCGGTGCCCGCAGTGGCCCTCGCGCTCGGCGCGTTCCTGTTCACGCGCAACCTCGGCGTTGCCCCCGATAGCTCCGCGCCGATAGCGGTTGTCGTCGCTAACGCCTTGCTTTCGCTGCCCTTTGTGATGGCGGCCTTGGCGCCGCCGCTCGACGCTATCGCGCGCAGCCGAGGAAAACTCATCCGCGCGCTAGGCATCTGTGGCGTCCGCCAGTTTGTCGAGATCGAATGGCCACTGCTCGCCCGCGACGTCGGCCTCGTCCTCGCCCTGAGCTTCTGCTTCTCGCTGGGCGACCTCGGCGTCATCGCGCTGTTCGACACGCAGGACTTCGTCACGTTGCCGCTGCTGATGGTCCGCGCTCTCGGCGCCTATCGCACTAACGACGCCGCCACCATAGCCGCGCTGATGCTCTTCCTCACCATCGTTGCCTTCGTCGCGCTCCCTGCCCTGTTCGAAAGGCTCAGCCGTGCTCGCCCTTGATCGCGTCACCTTCGGCTATGGCGCCACTCCGACCTATGATTTCACCATGCGCGCCGAACCAGGCCAGGTCACCGCGATCCGCGGCGCCAGCGGCTCCGGCAAATCGACCCTGCTCGATCTCGTCGCCGGCTTCCTCACGCCTGCCTCGGGCACCATCAGCATCGACGGCACTATCGTGAACGCCCTGCCGCCCGAACAACGCCCGGTGTCGATTCTCTTCCAGACTGAAACGCTGTTTGAGCATCTCACCGCCGCGCGCAACGTCGCCCTCGGCCTGCCTCATGCGAACCCCGCGCGCGTTGCCGCGTCGCTCGCCGAACTCGGCCTCGGCGATCTCGCCAATCAGCGTGCCGGTACGCTTTCCGGCGGCCAGAAGCAGCGCGTCGCCCTCGCCCGCACGCTGCTGCGCGACAAGCCCGTTCTGCTGCTGGACGAACCGTTCTCGGCACTCGACGACGAGACCCGCGCCACCACCCGCGCGCTCGTCCAATCCCTCACGCGGAAACAAAAATGGGCCACCGTGCTGGTGACCCATCATGCCGACGACATTTCGGCGATTGCCGATCGCGTCTATCGTTTGGAAACCGGCACGCTCGCGCCCGCTTGAGTTTACGCGCCCCAGGCCGCGAACACGTCCTTGAACATCTGCTCGGCCGCCGCGTCCTTTTCCAGCGTGATGATCGCGCGCTTGCCCGAAGCGTAGATCAGCGCCAGGTCCATCCACTTGCGCGTGGTGAGCAGGTTGGCGTTCGCCGTGCTGTCCTCGGCCGCCGCACTGAGCGCGAACAGGAACGAGTTGCCGACGACGCGCGCCGAGGCGCCCACCAGCGGCGCACCTTGCACAAGCTCTTCGTTCTTGAGCAGCACGCCCGGAAGGCCCGCGATCGAGCCGCCGATAAAGGTGTCCGAGACCTGGAAGTTGATCTCCATCAGATGGCTCGCCGGCAGGCTCGGATCCGAGTTCTTGCGGATCAGCACATCGACCGAGAGATTGCGCGCCGGGATGTTCGCCTTGCCGATCAGCGTCGGCTGGCCCATCTCGTCGGTGCCCTTGCTCCAGTCCACCGTGCCCGAGAACGGCACGGCACCGGTGGTGCCATTGTCCGACGCTTCGAGCAGCAGCGACTGGCTGCCGGCGACTGTGGCGGGATCGATCGAGGCAACAGCCTGCTCGGCCGTATTGGGATCGGCAGTGGTCTGCGTGCCGAGCCGCTCTTCCGTCTTGCCGTCGCCTGACGGATTGACCAGCGCCAGCGGTTCGGTCGGCGTCGCGGTTGCGGTGTCGGTCGTCGGCAGGCGCTCGTCGGCCTTGAGTTCGGTCGCCGGGTCCGTCGAGGCCACCGGCGTTTCAGTGTTGCCCGGTCCGGTCGAGTCGGCGCTGACCGGCGTCTGCGTCGCCGCAGTGGTCACCGCCGGCGTGCCCTTGCCGAACATCTGGTCGAGATTGATGAAGCCTTCCTGCCAGGCCCAGAAGCCCGCCCCGCCCGCGCCCACCAGCAGCGCCGCGAAGATGATCATGAAGATCGTGACAGCGCCCATGCCACCACGCTCGGCCTGCGCCCGCGGTACGCCGTCGAACGCGTTCTTGGCCTGATTGCGCCGCGGGTTGGCAAACTCCTTGGCCGGACGCGGCCCCTTCGAGGCGCGCTCGTTGCGTTCGTTGCGATCGACGCGGTCGAACACCGAGCTGCGGGCGCCGCGCTCCGCGCGTTCCTCGCGCTCGTCCGGCATCTCGCGCTCGTCGCGCGATCGGCGGTCAGTGCCGCGATCGTTGCTGCGGTCGGCGCGGCTGACAACAAGTTCCGTGCCGATGCTACGGCCATTGCCGTTCACCTTGCCGTTGCTGGCGCCGTTCCCATTGCTGCCATTGCCGTTGAAGAAGCCGTTGCGCTTGGCCGGCACTTCTTCTTCGACATCGTCGACCATGATCGGATCCTCGAGATCGAGGTCGACCTCGGATTCGGTGTAGTAGGCATTGTCCTCGCCACGCGCGGCACGATCCAGCGTCTCGATCGCGCGATCGACGGCGCTCTGCGCGTCCTGTGGCTGCTCGACTTCGACTTCGCGGACCGCAGCCATCGCCTGCACGTCCTCGTCCACGTCGAACTGGATCGGCTCAGGCTGGCGCGCGACTGCGGCGAGGCTCGACCGCCCACCATCGCGGCGCGGCTCGATCGCTGGCCCGCGACGACCGTTCTCGATGGACACGCCAAAGCCCGGCGACACGGCGGCGCCGCGACCACCCTTGGCCGCTTCGGCGCGTGCCACGATGGACGGCAGCTGGCGATCGGCTGGAGCCGGCGGCGGGGTCGGCTTCTTGGAAACCGGCACCGGCCGTTTCTCTTCGATCGGCTCGGCGGGCGGCGGCGACGACTTGGCCACCAGCATAGGCTGCGATTTCTGCGGGCGCGACTTCGTCTCGAGCGCCGGTTTAGCAGAAGCTGGCGTCTCGCGATCCCGCTCGGCGGCCGCGATAATATCTTCGATCGACGCCGAGCTGCCATTGGCCGCCGCGCGACCCTTGGCGACAATCGGCTCGGGCTTTGTCTGCTTGCCGGCTTCGACCAGTTTGGCCGCAATCTGCTTCTGCGTCGGCTTGGCCGGCGCGGCTTTGACGGCCGGCTTGGGCAGCTCGACCGGCTTCTTCGCTTCTGCTGCAAATACCGGTGGAAGACTCGGCGGCGGTGGCGGTTCGGCGGTCAGCGACGAGATGTTGGCTTCGCTGGCCTCCTGCTCCACCTGGCGGATGCAGTCTTCCAGCTGCAGGCGGTGGGTCGTGATATCGCGGGCAGGCAGAGGCGGATTGATGGCCCGAAGCTGGCCCACAAGGGCCGCTCGCGCCTTCTCATACACCGCGCGCCGGGCTGCCCCGTTATTCTCGGGCAATGCCTCTACGGCACGGCGCAAAAGTTCTTTGTAATCCGCCATTCGCTACATTCGCTCAATTTGCGCGGGAGTTGTAGCCAAAAAACCTCAGTCTTGGAACGGGTCTTGCACGAGGATGGTATCCAGCCTTTCGGGGCTGGTTGAGAGCATTGCGACCGGCGCCCCGATCAGCTCTTCGATGTATCGCACGTACTTGACGGCCTGCGCCGGGAGTTCAGCCCAGCTGCGCGCCCCTGCTGTCGTTTCCTGCCACCCCTCGAGAGACTCATAAATCGGCTTCACTGCCGCCTGCGCCCTCATAGAGGCCGGCAAGTAGTCAATTTTTTGTCCGTCCAGTTCGTAACCGACACAAACTTTGATCTCTTTGAGTCCGTCGAGGACGTCGAGCTTGGTCAGGGCAATCCCGGTAATTCCCGACGTTCTAACGGTTTGCCGCACCAGCACCGCATCGAACCAGCCGCACCGCCGCGGCCGCCCGGTGTTCACCCCGACCTCGCGCCCGACGGTCGACAGATGCCGCCCGATCTCGTCGTCGAGTTCGCACGGGAACGGCCCCTCGCCGACGCGAGTCGTATAGGCCTTGGTGATTCCCAGCACGTAGCCGATCGCCGTCGGCCCGAGGCCCGACCCTGCGGCCGCCTGCCCCGCCACCGTGTTGGACGACGTCACGAACGGATAGGTCCCGTGATCGTTGTCGAGCAGAGCCCCCTGCGCGCCCTCGAACAGGATGCGCGCCCCGGCACGGCGCTTCTCGTCGAGCACCCGCCAGACCTGGCCGACATACGGCAAAATCTTGTCGGCGACCTGCGTCAGCTCCATCTCGAGCGCTGCCGCCGACAGCTCCGGCAATCCCATGCCGCGGCGCAGCGCATTGTGGTGCGTCAGCAGCCGCTCGATCTTGGCCGGCAGCGTCTCGGGCTCCATCAGGTCGCAGACGCGAATCGCGCGGCGCCCGACTTTGTCCTCGTACGCAGGACCGATGCCGCGCTTGGTGGTGCCGATCTTGAGGCCCGAGTTGGAATTCTCGCGCGTCGCATCGAGTTCGCGATGCAGCGACAGGATCAGTGGCGCATTGTCGGCGATCATCAGCATATCGGGCGTTATGGTGATGCCCTGCGCCGCGAGCTTTTCGACTTCCGCCACGAAGTGGTGCGGATCGACCACCACGCCATTGCCGATCACGCTCAGCTTGCCGCGCACCACGCCGGAGGGCAGCAGCGCCAGCTTGTAGCTCGTCCCATCGATCACCAGCGTATGGCCGGCATTGTGCCCGCCCTGGTAGCGCACCACCACGTCGGCGCGCTCCGAGAGCCAGTCGACGATCTTGCCCTTGCCCTCGTCGCCCCACTGACTGCCGACGACGATCACATTTGCCATGGAGACTGCCCCTCGAGAATCGCGACCCGCGAGCGCGGGCGGCCGGTCGATGATGTTGGGCAAGTGCCGCGCGCCAACGCCGGCATTTGCGGGTGTCCCTTAAACCACCGCCGCGCCGATGACAAACCCTCGCCGCACGATTCCGGCCTGCAACATCGCGTGCCCGATGCCACTGGCTTCGCCCCACGAACCGTGACTAAGTGCGGCGCGGATCGAAATGGTCCGCGCCGTTCCGTTCGAGCATGCACGAGACCAACCTTTCCCGCACCGGCGCCTTTACCGCGCTGATGTCCCGCCCCTACATCCTGCTGGTCCTCTGCACCCTGTTCTGGGGCGGCAACGTCGTGGCGGGGAAGGCCGCGGTCGGCAACATCGATCCTTACGCGCTGATGGTCATCCGCTGGACCGGCGCGGCGCTTCTCGTGCTGCCCTTCGCGATCGCGCCGATGCGGCGCGACTGGCCGACTATCCGCGAAAAATGGTGGCTCTATCTGTTCTACGGCGCCGTCGGCTACGCGACCTTCAACGCGCTCTGCTACATCGCCGCCTACTACACGACCGGCTTCAACGTCGGGCTCGACCAGGTGACGATCAATATCTTCGTCATGCTGCTGAGCTTCATCTTCTTCCGCACCCGCGTCCGCGCATTGCAGCTCGTCGGCGTCGCCATCACCATCGCCGGCGTGGCGCTCACCGCGAGCCATGGCGACCTGACGCGCATCCTCGCCCTCGACATCAACTTCGGCGACCTGCTGGTGATCATCGCTTCGCTCGCCTACGCGATCTACTCGATCGCGCTGCGCTGGCGCCCGCAGACCGACTGGCGAAGCTTCCTCCTCGCCACCTTCATCGGCGCCACGTTCGCCTCGATCGTCTTCACGGCAACCGCAGGCGGAGGCCTTGCACGCGTCGTCGCAACTGTACCGTCAATCACTGCGCTCGGCTGGATCATCGCAATCTACACGATGGTCCTGCCCTCGATCATCAGCCAGATGTTCTACGTGCGGGGCGTCGAGCTGATCGGCCCCAACCGCGCGAGCCTGTTCATCAACCTCATCCCGCTGTTCGGCGCGGTGGGCTCGGTGCTGATCCTCGGCGAAAAGCTCGAGAGTTTCCACCTCATCGCAGCGGGCCTTGTTGTCGCCGGCATCGTCCTCGCCGAGTGGAGCGCGCGCCGCTAGCGGCTGTTGCCGAAGAACGGCACCAGGGCAGGCACTTGCTTCCGATAGTGGAGATACTCCGGCCCGAGTTCTTCCATCAGGAACCGCTCCTCGAGCCGGTACTTGATAACGAACGACGCGATGATCAGCGCCACCCCTGCGATCCCGAACACACCTGGCCGCAGGAGCGCCGTCGCGATCAGCGCGAGGCTGATGCCTGAATAGATCGGGTGCCGCACGATCGCGTAGGGGCCCGTCTTGATGATCTTGTGGTGCGCCTTTCGCGTCACGCTCCCGGACCAGAGCGTTCCCAGGTGGATGCGCGCCCACCAGGTGATCCCTAGGCCCACGAGCGCCAGCACGAGCAGGATTTGCTCCTTCGTGTCGAACGGCATCCAGTCCATCCGCGTCGTCCCCGTCGCGAAGTTGAAGACAAGCCCAACCGACCCGATGCCGACCAGAAGCCAGTAGAGCAGTTGTTCGCGTGCCGGCGGCCGTGCCGCCGCTTTGCTCGCCTAGACCGACGCCACGGCCCACGAAATGCCCCACGCCGACCAGAGCACGAGAAACGGAATGCTGTACGTCATTGGGTCCCCTCCCTGCGGTCACCCTACACCCGCATGGCCGATCCGCAGAAACGACAAATCACCGGAGGTGGCGGGGCGTCGCATCGACAGTCGGCCGCGGCTCGATTATGGCTCGGCTTCCTCCTGCCGGACCTCTCCCCACATGCCCATCGGCGTCCTGCTCGGACTGCTCTCGTTCTCGATCTATGCTGTCGGCGATGCCATGACCAAAGGCTTCTCCGGGCAGATCGGCGTCTTCCAGCTGCAGTTCTTCATCAACCTGTTCGCGCTCGTGCCCATCGTCTTCGCCAAGCAGAAGGACGAGCGCTGGAGCGACACCTTTAGGCTCGCCAACCCGCTGCTGATGCATGGCCGCGCCTTCCTCTATACGTCGGCGACAATCCTGTTCACCTTCGCTGTGACGACCATCCCCTTCGCCGAGACGTATTCGCTGGCGTTCCTGTCGCCGCTGTTTCTGGCTCTTCTCGCGATGATCATCCTCAAGGAAAAGGTGGTCGCGACGCGCTGGATTTTGCTGACGCTGACCTTCGTTGGCGTCCTCATCGTCGTGCGGCCCGGCTTCCGCGAACTGGCCATGGGACATCTCGCCGTGGTGTGCTGTGCGTTGCTCGCTGCCGCCGCCAACACCATTCTGCGCATCATCTCCAACAGCGAAAAGCAGATCAGCATCATCGCCATGAATGGCGCCTACCAGCTCGTCATCAGCGGCGTGCTGATGGTGACGAGCTTCACGCCGATGGGCTGGGTGGAGGTCGCGCGCCTCGCGCTGATCGGCATCATGGGCGGCTTCGCGCAGATCCTGATCATCCGCGCCGTAAAACTATCGCCTGCGAGCCACGTCGCGCCCACGCACTATGTGCAGATCCTCTGGGCTGTGCTGCTGGGTGCGACCTTCTTCAACGAGAGCCCGGACGCGATCGGCTATCTCGGCCTTGTCGTCATCGTCGCTGCCGGCATCGCCACCGTTTTCTCCGACGGCACCCAGGCCCGGATCATCGGCCGCTGGACGGAATTCCGCGCGAGACGAGGTGAGCCTGAGCCGAAGGTCGACGGCCCGGATTTGTAGAGCCCACCACCGGGTCATTCCCGCGAAAGCGGGAATCGCTGTTGGCTGACGCGTCAGTCGGCATGATCTTCGGGCCGGGCGTCGCCCGGCTCGTCCCTCGGCAAGCGAGCACCGCGCTCCGGTAAACGGAGATCCCCGCTTTCGCGGGGATGACCTTGTGGTTGATTGGCGGTGCGGTGACGGAGGTCCT
Source organism: Devosia sp. (assembly GCA_044224395.1). Taxonomy (GTDB): domain Bacteria; phylum Pseudomonadota; class Alphaproteobacteria; order Rhizobiales; family Devosiaceae; genus Devosia_A. The sequence continues at coordinate 155,774 of JBGAKM010000005.1, read as the reverse complement.
AGAACTTCATCGCCTTCGCCTGCTTCACGCCTGGCAGCCCGGCGATCTCCTTGAGCTGCTTGTCGCTCACCTCGCCGTCGATCGACAGCAGGGCGATCGCGTCGCCGCCAACCTCGGCGCGGCCGAGGTTGAAGTTGGCGATGTTGATGCCGAGGTTACCCAGCAGCGTCCCGAGGCGGCCGATATGGCCCGGCTTGTCCTCGTTGGTCACGTACAGCATGGACGGCGTCAGCTCGGCCTCCATGTTGATGCCCTTGACCTGGATGATACGGGCCTTGCCGTTGCCGAACACCGTTCCAGCAACCCCACGCTCCTGCTTCTCCGTCGTGACGGTCAGTCGGATGTAGCCTTCATAGGCGCCCTGCTGATCGCGCGTCGCGACTTCGACATTGATGCCGCGGTCCTTGGCGATCTGCGGCGCCGACACCATGTTGATGTCGCCCATCTGCGGCTTCAGCACGCCGTTGAGCGCCGCAGCCGTCATCGGCTTGGTATTGAGCCCCGCCACATTGCCCTCGTACTCGATCTTGATGCCGGTGATCGGGTTCTCGGTCAGCTGACCAGCGAACGAGCCCAGCGCCTCGGCGAGCTTGACCCACGGCGTCAGGCGCGGCGCTTCTTCCGCCGTGATCGAGGGGAAGTTGAGCGCGTTCGAAATCTCGCCCGTCATCAGATACGCCGAAATCTGCTCGGCCACCTGCAGCGCGACGTTCTCCTGTGCTTCCGTGGTCGAGGCGCCGAGGTGCGGCGTGCAGATCACGTTGGCCAGCTCGAACAGCGGATTGTTCTCGGCCGGCTCCGTCTCGAACACGTCGAGCGCCGCGCCCGCAACCTTGCCCGACTTCAGTGCCTCGTAGAGCGCCTTCTCGTCGACCAGCCCGCCGCGCGCGCAGTTGATGATACGCACGCCGTCCTTCATCTTGCCGATCGCCTCGGCGTTGATGATGTTGCGTGTCGCATCGATCAGCGGCGTATGCAGCGTGATGAAGTCCGCGCGCTTCAGCAGCTCATCGAGCTCCACCTTCTCGACGCCCAGGGTCTGCGCGCGCTCGGCCGTGAGGAACGGGTCATAGGCCACGACCTTCATCTTGAGGCCCTGCGCGCGGTCCGCGACGATCGAGCCGATATTGCCCGCGCCGATGAGGCCCAGCGTCTTGTTGGTGACTTCGACGCCCATGAAGCGGTTCTTTTCCCACTTCGAGGCCTTGGTCGACGAATCCGCTTCCGGCAACTGGCGCGCCAGCGCCATCATCATGGCGACGGCATGCTCGGCCGTCGTGATCGAATTGCCGAAGGGCGTGTTCATCACGATGATGCCCTTCTTGGTCGCCGCCGGAATGTCGACATTGTCGACGCCGATGCCGGCGCGCCCGATGACCTTCAGATTCTTTGCCGCCGCGATGATCTTCTCGGTCACCTTGCTCGCCGAACGGATCGCGAGGCCGTCGTACTGACCGATGGCTTCGAGGAACTTGTCCTTGTCCTTGCCGAGGTCCGGCAAATAGTCGACCTCGACGCCATTATCCTTGAAAATCTGAACCGCCGTCTTCGACAGCTTGTCCGAAACGAGAACCTTGGGCATCCCGCCCTCCTGAATTCGAATGTTGGGGAGCGGCGCGCTTAGCGCGCCGCAGGAAAGATCAGGCAGCAGCCTTGAGCGCAGCCTTCTCTGCCGCAAACGCCCAGTCGAGCCAGCCGGTCAGCGCCTTGAGATCGGACGTCTCGACCGTCGAGCCGGCCCAGATGCGAAGGCCCGTGGGCGCATCGCGATAGCCGCCGATGTCGTACGCCGCGCCGGCCTTGTCCAGCCGCGACACGATCGCCTTGGCGAACGCCGCCTGCGCATCCTCGCTCAGCGCCTTCACCTCGGGATCGGCGATGACCACGCACACGGAGGTGTTAGAACGCTGCTCCGGAATCTTGGCGAGGTTCTCGACCCAAGGCGTCGACTCGATCCAGTCGTTAAGCACCTTGAAGTTCGCATCGGCACGCGCCTGCATGCCCTTGAGGCCACCAACACTCTTGCCCCACTCCATCGCATCCACCGCATCCTCGATGCAGATCATCGACACGGTGTTGATGGTGGCGCCCTCGAAGATGTCCTCCATGAGCTTGCCGCCCTTGGTCATGCGGAAGATCTTGGGAAGCGGCCGGTCGGGCTTATAGGTCTCGAGCCGTTCCACCGCGCGCGGGCTGAGGATCAGGATGCCGTGGGCCGCCTCGCCGCCCAGCGCTTTCTGCCAGGAGAAGGTCACCACATCGAGCTTCTTGAAATCGAGGTTCTGAGCAAACGCCGCCGAGGTCGCGTCGCAGATGGTGAGACCCTGCCGGTCGGCCGGGATCCACTCCGCATTCGGCACACGCACACCCGAGGTCGTGCCGTTCCAGGTGAACACCACGTCGCGCGTGAAATCGACCTGCTTCAAATCCGGCAGCTCGCCATAGGGTGCCTTGAGTACGCGGCAGTCGCTGAGCTTCAGCTGCTTCTGCACATCGGTGACCCAGCCTTCGCCGAATGATTCCCAGGCCAGCATGTCGACGCCGCGTGCGCCGAGCGCGCTCCACAGGAACATCTCCACCGCGCCCGTATCGGACGCCGGCACGATGCCGATGCGGTAATCCGCCGGCACGTCGAGCAGCTCGCGCGTCAGGGCGATGGCCCTCTCGATGCGCGCCTTTGCTGGCTTGGCGCGGTGCGACCGCCCCACCAGCGCATTGGCAAGCGCATTCACCGTCCATCCAGGACGCTTGGCACACGGGCCCGACGAAAAGTTCGGATTGGCCGGTTTCACCGCCGGCGCGGTCAGGGGCATATCAGCCATGGCGACCCTCCCAGGTCGAAAGCCTTGCGTTAGGGCAAGGTGTCCTGAAACGGGCAAATACTCCTGCGGGCCGTCGCACGCAAGAGCCTTTCGGATCGCTTTGGCCGCGGGCTATGTCCCCCAGGCGGGGAACGGGTCAGGCAGACTACTCCACTTCTCGGGAGCAAAACTCCTGGCCGGCACCAGACAGGCATCGAGTTGCCGCCGAACGACGGCTTCGTCCATCGCTTCGGTGCCGATGAACACCAGCTCCTGCCTGCGGTCGCCCCATACCGGATCGAAATAGCGCTGCATCGAGCTGACCCAGTCCGGATGATCCGGCCACCGGCTGCGCGATACCGCGCTCCACCATGTGCCACGGCGAGACGTCCGCACCAGCGCCCCCGCCTGGCTCAGTTCACCCACGTGGTCGGGACGCGTCGCGAGCCAGAAAAAGCCTTTGGCCCGCACCACCCCGGCCCAGGAGCCCGCGAGAAACTGGTCCAGTAGCCGCGGATTGAACGGCCGCCGCGCGCGATAGACAAACGAGCGGATGCCATACTCCTCCGTTTCGGGCACGTGGTCCCGGAACCCATGCAATTCCTTGAACCACAGCGGATTCTGCTCGGCCGCCTCGATGCTGAACAGCCCCGTGTCCAACACAGCGTCCAGCGGCACCTGGCAAAAGTCGGTTTCGATCACTCTGGCCGAACTGTTGAGCGCCTTGATGATCTTGCGGGCGGCATCGACATCCGACTGCGCCGCCGTCGACACCTTGTTGAGCACGATCACATCGGCGAACTCGATCTGCTCGACCAGCAGGTCCACCAGCGCACGTTCGTCGCCCTCTCCTGCCGTCTCGCCCCGATCGCGCAGAAAATCCCGCGACCCATAGTTGGCCAGCAGGTTGGCCGCGTCGACGACCGTCACCATCGTGTCGAGGCGCGTGACGTCCGACAGGCTCGCACCGGTCTCGTCGCGAAAATCGAACGTCGTTGCAATCGGCAGCGGCTCGGCGATACCCGTGCCTTCGATGAGCAGGTAGTCATACCGACCGCTCTGCGCCAACGCACGCACCTCGGTCAGAAGATCGTCGCGCAGCGTGCAGCAGATGCAGCCATTGGACATTTCCACAAGCCGCTCGTCCGTACGGCTCAGATTGGCGCCGCCGTCGCGCACCAGCTCGGCGTCGATATTGACCTCGCTCATGTCGTTGACGATCACGGCGACCCGGCGACCCTCTCGATTATTGAGAATGTGGTTCAGCAGCGTGGTCTTCCCGGCGCCCAGAAAGCCCGACAGCACGGTCACGGGTAGCTTGGTCATGATGCCTCGAATTGTCGTCGCGACAGAACCGAATCGTCCCCACAGCCCGGCAGGACATCAGAACGCTTCGCAATCGAGGTATCATTACGTTATATCATTACATATGTCCATATTGTCTGCCCGATATCTCGGAACTCATCCGTCGGCGAGCTTGTCGAGGCGGTCCGCCAGTCCGTTCAGTTCCCATTTGCGCGCCAGCGCCGCGCCGCTGGCCCAGTCGGGCGGCGCCGTCTTGATCGGGGGCAGCTTCACGTCGCGGACCATTGTCGCGATGCGCCGATAGAGCCGGAGCGCGTCTGCCTCGCTGGGGAATTTGCCGTCGGCGAGGACCGCTTCGAGCGTTCCGTACTTCTTGAGCAGACTCGCTGCGGTCACCGCGCCCACGCCTTTGGCTCCCGGGATTTTGTCGGAGGGATCGCCGCGCAGCGCGATGAAGTCGGGCACCTGCTCGGGCAGCACAGCATAGCGCTCGACCACGCCCGCTACGTCGATCCGCGCCACCTCGCCTGCCTTGATCGGCTGGATCACCGTGATGCTGTCCGATACCAGCTGGTACATGTCGCGATCGCCACTTGCGACCAGCGCGGTGCCGCCCTTCTGCGCCTCGGCTGTCGCCGCCGACGCGACGTAGTCGTCCGCCTCGTAATTGCCGCCCTTCCCGTAAGCAAAGCCGAACGACGCGATGAATTCGGGCAGCACATCGAGCTGTTCCACGATCTCGTCGTCGAACTCGCGTCCACCCTGATAACCGTCGAGCTCCCTGGCGCGCCAGTTCGCCTCGCTGAGCTTGTCCCACCCCACGAACACCGTACGCGGCTGCTCCGCCTCGATCAGCCGCACCATGTAGTTGGTGAAGCCCAGGATCGCGTTGCCCGCCTTGCCGCCGGTACGCTTAACTGTCTTTGGCACGCCGTGATAAGCCCGGTGCGCAAAGCTATCCCCGTCGATCACCAGCAGCGGTCGTTGAATCGCGGTCACGGCAAAACTCCGTTCTAGTCGAACACGACCATGTTGAGCGCCGGCAGCGGACCGCCGGGGAAGCTGATCATCCTGCCACCCTCGCGCAGCCCGCCCAGATCGATGCGATAGAACCCGATCCGGTCGATGATGTCGCCGACCACGCCCTTTGCCTCCGCATCGTCGCCGGCCATGAACGCCACGCGCCGCCCGCCCTCGGCTCGCGGATCGCCGGCCAGTAGATGCGGCAGCATGTGGTTGAACGCCTTCACCACGCGCGCGCCCGGCACGAAATCGGCGAATGCCTCGCTCGATGTCTCGCCGTTGAGCTCCACCGGCCTGAAGCTCGGCCCCTCGAGGGCATTGTTGCAGTCCACGACGATGCGCCCGCCCCAATCGCGGATGCCGCCGATGGCTTCGGTCAGCCGCCCCCACGGCACGGCGACGAACACCAGATCGGAGGCCAGCACCTCGTCGCGCGTTCCCATCGTGACGTGCGGCGCAAGGCTCGCCGCCAGCGGTCCCATCGCGGCCGGCCCGCGCCGGTTCAGGATCTTCGCCTCTATGCCAGCCCGCGCCAAAGCTGACGCAATCGCCGAACCCACCGATCCAGCGCCCACAATTCCAATCGTCACTGTTCGATCCTGTTCTGAGCCCTTATGGCGCTGGCACCATGCGTAGCACGATGCCGTCATCGGTGACGATCAGCATCTCGCCATCGGCATCCGTGCCGAACGAGGTCACCGTGCCCACGCTGTCCTCGGAGGCGAACATCGCTGTCGCCTCGCCGTTCTCGTAGCGCAGCCCTTCGATGATCCCACTGCAATAGTCGGCGAAAAAGTACCGCCCTTGCAACGCCGGCAGTGCCGCGCCGCGATAGACGATCCCGCCGGTGATCGAACAGCCGACATCGTGCCCATAGACGTGGATCGGCATCACCATCCCGCCCTGCACGCACGCACTGCCGGCGGGATAGCACTCACGCCCCTCTATCGTCCGCCAGCCGAGGTTCGCGCCAGCATCCTTCGTCACATCGATGACACTGATTTCTTCCCACGCATTCTGTCCTACATCCGCGACGTAGAGCAGGTTGCCGTCGAACGCGTTGCGCCAGGGATTGCGCACGCCATAGACGAACACCTCCGGCGCCCCGCCGCCCGCCGCCGCTAACGGATTGCCCTCGGGGATCGCATAGGGTTCGCCATTCGGGTCGATGCGCAGGATCTTGCCCAGCAGCGCATTCTTGTCCTGACCGTTGCCGATTTCGCCGTGCTGGTCGCCGCCGCCCCCGCCATCGCCCATGCCGATATAGAGCATCCCGTCCGGCCCGAACGCGATCCACCCGCCATTGTGGTTGGCCTCGGGCTGGTCGACCGACAGCAGCACTGTCCCCGACGCCGCATCGGCCACGCCGTTGCTCGCGTGGAAACTCACGATCTGCGTGTCGCCCTCGACATCGGTGTAGTTCACATAGAACCGTCCGTTCTCTGCAAAGCCCGGATCGAAAACGAGATCGAGCAGTCCTTGCTCGTTGCCGTTGCTCACCTGCCCGCTGAGATCGAGAAACACGTCGCCCGGCTTGCCGTCCGCGAGAAACCGGACGGTCCCGGTCTTTTCGACCACCAGCAACCGTCCGTCGCCCGGCAGCGCCACCACCGCCACAGGCCGCGAGAATCCGTCGCCGATCTGCTGGAAATCGACCGAAACCCCATCGATCGTCGAGGCAGCAAACGCCGGCGCGGCCATCAGGCTCGCGAGCACAAACACAGTTCTCAGCATGAATCACTCCCTGGGCCAACGACCCACAATGCGCGATCTCACGACCCGCTCGCCTACTTCACCATTTTATGATCGAGTAAGACGTTACCCGGGGGACTTCAATGCTTCGCAATCTCGCCGCCCTGGCCCTCGCGGCCGCCCTTGCCATGCCTGTCGCCGCAGAGGAGCTGACTGAGAACCAGGCCGCCGAGGCCATGGACTTTGCTATGCATGACGCGGTGTTCACGCTCTATCACGAGACGGGACACCTGCTGGTTCACGAGCTCGGCCTGCCTGTCCTCGGCAAGGAAGAGGATGCCGCAGATGCGCTCGCGGTCGTGCTCATCCTCAAAAACACCGTCGACGATACCGAGATGTTCAACACGCTCATCGACGCAGCGGACGGCTGGTACCTCCAGGCACAGGATTCAACCGGCGAGGGGGTCGAAGACCTCAGTTATTACGACGATCACAGCCTCGATATTCAGCGCGCTTACGCCATGGTCTGCATGATGGTGGGCGCCGACGCCAACGAGTTCGCCGAGACCGCCGACATCTACGCGATCGACGCGGACCGTCAGGAAGCCTGTGGCGGCGTGTACGAGCAGGCCGAAAGCTCCTGGATGTCGGTGCTCGAGCCGCATGTCGCGGCCGAGCCGGGTCCCGAGATCCCGATCGTTTACGCCGACGCCGGCGACTATGAGGCCTTCGCCGAAGAGCTGAAGTCGCGCCGCGTCATGGAGCAGCTCGCCGAGTTCCTCCGGACAAACTTCACGCTCCCCGAAGGCATCACCATGGAAGCCGCACAGTGCGGCGAGCCCAACGCCTTCTACGATTGGGGCGAGCACAAGATGACCTATTGCTACGAACTCGCCGCGCAAATGTATCAGCTCGACGCCGACTACTATCTCAAAGGGGGCGGTGAGGTGGAGAGCGCTGAGTAGAAGCACTAGAACATCGATCCAGTTTGTCACAGTAGCTCCGCACTCCCCGTATGTCATCCCCGCGCAGGCGGGGACCCAACTCACCGCCCGCGCCAGCGGTAGCGTGGGCCCCTGTTTTCGCAGGGAAGGCACCGGGGGTGTGGCGGGCACTGGGCACGGAACAACCACAATCCTGCGTTTGCGGCAGACCTTTCACGCCTTGTGAACAAAACGAGAATAAGGCTGACTGTCCCCTATCTGTCGCCACCTCTGATTCGCCGTGCTCGCTGAGATCGACTACCTCCATCGCCTGAACCCGGAGCAGCGCCGCGCTGTCGAGCACGGCGTCGGTGCCGGCGAGATTGGCGGGCCGCTGCTGGTGATCGCGGGCGCTGGGTCCGGCAAGACAAACACGCTCGCCCATCGCGTCGCTCATCTCATCGTCAAGGGCGCCGATCCGCGCCGCATTCTGTTGATGACGTTCTCGCGCCGCCGCCGCGTCGAGCGTATCGCTGCACAGGTGATGGGCACCTCGTCCGGCGCGATCACCGATGCGCTGCACTGGGCCGGCACCTTCCACGGCATCGGCGCGCGTCTCCTCCGCGAGTACGCACCCCACCTTGGCCTCGACCCGCAGTTCACCATCCACGACCGCGAGGACTCGGCGGACCTCCTCAGCATCGTCCGCCACGACCTCGGCTTTCACGACAGCAAGTCGCGCTTCCCCGCCAAGGGCACCTGCCTCGCTATCTATTCGCGCACGGTGAACGCCCAGTCCGAGCTCGCCGAAACGCTCAAGGACCATTTCCCCTGGGCTGCGATGTGGGAAGCCGAACTGCGCCAGCTGTTCGCCGCCTATGTCGAAACCAAGCAGAACCAGAACGTCCTCGATTACGACGATTTGCTGCTCTACTGGGCCATGATGATGCGCGAGCCGGCGATCGCCACCGATCTCGGGGCGCGTTTCGACCATATCCTCGTCGACGAGTATCAGGACACCAACCGCCTGCAGTCCTCGATCCTGCTCGCGATCACGCCCAGCGGCCGCGGCCTCACTGTCGTCGGCGATGATGCGCAGTCGATTTACTCGTTCCGTGCGGCGACCGTCCGCAATATCCTCGATTACCCGACGAGCTTCACGCCGCCTGCCGACATCATCACGCTCGATCGCAACTACCGCTCGACCGCGCCGATCCTCGAAGCCGCCAACGCGATGATCGCCGAAGCCGCGGAGCGCTTCACCAAAGACCTGTGGACCGATCGGCAATCGACGCAGAAGCCGCAACTCGTCACCGTGCGCGACGAGACCACGCAGGCCAACTATATCGTCGAGCGCATCCTCGAAAAGCGCGAGGGCGGTACCGCGCTCAAGGAACAGGCGGTGCTGTTCCGCACCTCGCATCATTCGGGCCCGCTCGAGATCGAACTCACGCGCCGCAACATCCCGTTCGTGAAGTTTGGCGGCCTCAAATTCCTCGACGCCGCGCACATCAAGGACATGCTGGCCCTGCTCCGCTGGGCCGAGAATCCGCGCGACCGCGTCGCAGGCTTCCGCGTGCTGCAACTGCTCCCCGGCATCGGTCCCGGCACGGCCGGACGCGTGCTCGACGCACTCAACGAAGCACCGCGCCCGTTCGATGTTCTCGCGACGCTGCAACCACCGGCACGCTCCGAGGGCTGGTCCGCGCTCGTCGACGTCGCGACCGACCTCGCCAACGCCAGTGACTGGCCGACTGCCTTCAGCCGTGCCCGCATCTGGTACGAGCCGATCCTGGAAGAAGCACACGAAGACGCCGCGGTGAGATTACTCGATGTGCTTCAGCTCGAACAGATCGCCTCGGGCTTTCCGAGCCGCGAGCGCTTCCTCACCGAGCTGACGCTCGACCCGCCCGATGCGACCTCCGACCTCTCAGGCCCGGGCCTCAAGGACGAGGATTATCTGATCCTCTCGACCATCCACTCCGCCAAGGGTCAGGAGTGGAAGTCGGTGCACGTGCTCAATGTCGTCGACGGCTGCATTCCTTCTGACCTGGGCACCGGCTCGACACATGAGCTCGAGGAAGAACGCCGCCTGCTCTATGTCGCGATGACCCGCGCCCGCGACGAGCTGCATCTCGTGATGCCGCAGCGCTTCTTCGTCACGCAGCAGGCCAAGCTTGGCGATCGCCACATGTACGCGCAGCGCACGCGCTTCATCACGCGCGCCATGCTGCCGCTTTACGACGACATCCTGTGGCCAGCGCTCAAGCCGCTGTCGCCCGACCTGCTCGCCCTCAACACGAACGTCGACCTTCGCGCTCAAATGCGCACGATGTGGGCGAAATGAGCGCGCCGACCCTAGTGGTTGGTCAGCGCTGCGGCTCGACCCAGCAAACCGATGTCGTTGCTCTGATAGACGATTTTGCGCTTCTCGCCAGGTTCGACCACCTGTACCTCGGCGCGTCCGCCGCGGCGACCCAGCCGGCTCGCATGGGCAATCGCCTCCTGCTGCGCGCTGTCGCTGGTCACGAACGGACCTTTGGTTTTGCCGTTGAGGTCGATCCACCAATTGCCGCGGGCGAAGATCACAATGAAGATAGCGGTCGTCATTCTTGCGCGTTCCCTAAAGCGCCGCTCTATTGCAATAGCCTAGCGAGCCGCGTCCTGCGTGATCCATCGCCAAACATGCTTAAAACTCGACAAGGTTTGACATCGAAATGGTGCTGAAACCGGTTGAACTTTCCATCGTCGACGCCCGCCGCATCTGGCTGCGCGCCCAGCGCCTCGACACGCGCGAGCCCTTCGGCAGCGGTCCGGAGGCGGTGCGCCTGGCCACAGAACATCTGGGCTACGTGCAGATCGATACGATCAACGTCATCGAGCGCTCCCACCACCATATCCTGTTCAGCCGTATCCCCGGCTACCGCCGTTCCGACCTTCGCGCCGCGCAAAGCATCGACAAGTCGGTGTTCGAATACTGGACCCACGCGCTCGCCTACGTGCCCGTCCGCGACTTCCGGTTCTTCGTTCCGGCCATGAGGGCGCACCGTGCCGACCCGACCCGCTGGTCAGCCTCGGATACAGACGCCGGCAACAAGCTGATCCGCCGCATTCGCCGCGACGGCGCCATCACCATCCGCGACATCGACACCGACGAGCTGGTCGAGAAAGCCCACCTCTGGGCCAGCAAGAAGCCCAGCAAAGGCATGCTCGAGCGCGGATTCTACGATGGCCGCCTGGTTATCAGCGAACGCCAGGGCATGGTGAAAACCTACGAGGATCTGGAGCGGCATTTCGGCTGGAAGGGCCTGCCACGCGGCGCGACGCCGGGCCAGATCGCCGAGTATCAGCTCGAGCGCGCGATTCGCGCCCAGGGGATCATCAGCGGTCCGTCGGTGATGCATCCGTGGAAGGTATTCTCTCCGGAGATCGCCGCCATCGTCGATCGCCGCGTACGCCGCAAGGAACTCCGCGAGGTCCGCATCGGTGAGTCGCCAGTGCCGCACTGGGTGCCGGCGGAGATCCTCGACACCATCCCCGAGCCGAGCGAACCGCTGGTTCACATCCTTTCGCCCTTCGATCCGGTAATTATCCAGCGAGCGCGGCTCAAGCTGTTCTTCGGCTACGACCACATTTTCGAGGCCTACGTCACCAAGGCCAAGCGCAAGTTCGGCTACTTCACCCTGCCGGTCCTCGTCGGCGAGAACGTCGTTGCACTTCTCGACCTTAAGACGGACCGCGCGGCCGGCAAGCTTCTGATCCAGGCCTGGCACTGGCTCGACGACGGCCGGCCCCGCGCCCACAAGAAGCTGATCGAGCAGGAGCTGTCGCGGTTCGAACGGTTTCAGCTGGGTGACTGAAACAACAACGGTTGGACGAGCGGCTGGAGCGCTTCGCGCGCAACCGCTCGGACAGAGCGCAAAAGCAACAGCGGCGCCACAAGGGCGCCGCTGCGTGATCGGGTGTCTTCGACAGTCTTTACTGGATGCGGTAGCGAACTGTACCGCGGACTTCGTTCACCACATTGCCGTTGAGGTAGTAGGACGGCATGCCGTAGGCGTTGTTGGTGATCGTCGGCAGGATCAGAGCACGGTAGCCAAGGTCGGCGACCCAGGTGCCCGTATCGTAGGTGACGCCCGCCATCACAGCGCCAGCAGCACCCCACTGCGTGCCATCCGGGAGGGTCGGATCAGCCGGAGAAACCGACGTCTGGTTGTAGGCGATACCAAGGCCGGCACCGACATAACCACCGAAGCCCCCATTGGCCGAACCGTGGCCGTCGAAGGAGAAGTCGTAGTAGGCGTTGGCAAGAGCAACGGTCGAGCGCAGCGTCAGAGTGTTCGTGCCGTCGCTAAGGCCGGTGTTGTAGAGATAGTCGACAGTGCTGTCGACGCGGAGGCCCGTGCCAGTCTCGTAGCCGAAGCCGGCGCCAACCGAGTAGCCGTAGCCGTAGGCGGTGGCGCTGGAGCACACGCAGCCCGAGGTATCAACGTGTTCGTAGTTCCACAGCACGTTCACCGCGCCCGAACCACGAAGGTAGAAGGAGCCCGAGAGGCCGTAGTCGACCTCGGGAACTTCGATGTCCGGATATTCCGGAATGTCTGCCGCACGGGCAGGAGCGCCAATCAGTGCGGAAACCGCCACCAGCAGCGCAGCAAGAAGAATACGCATGTCACACAGTCCTTGAGTTCGCCACGACGACACCCGTCGATCGAAGTTGACTGTGACACTACTTCCTTAAAGCCCGCTTAACCCTAAGGCTTAACCCTAACTGGGGCTGAACGGCGGCTGAATAGGGCGTGACTCGCACGCGGTTACTTGCCGCTAATGCAGTGTTTTAGGCGACTTGCTTGATCGTGGTCGCAATTTGCTCGACCACGGCATCAACCAGTCCGGCGTCGTCGCTCTCCGCCATTACGCGGATTACGGGCTCTGTGCCGCTCTCGCGAATGACAAGGCGCCCGTCCTTGCCAAGTCGATCGCGGCTCTCGGCAATCACCTGCACGACCAGCTTGTGATCGAGCGGCTTGCCCGCCTTGTAGCGCACGCTGGTGAGCTTCTGCGGAACCTTCTCGAACCGCTTGCAGATTTCCGAAACGCGCAGTCCCGCTTCCTTCACCACGGCAAGCACCTGCAGCGCCGCCACAAGTCCATCGCCCGTCGTCGTGTAGTCGGAGAGGATGATGTGACCCGACTGCTCGCCACCCACATTGAAGCCATGTGCGCGCATCGCCTCGAGCACATAGCGATCGCCAACCTGCGTACGGTTGAGCTCGAGACCGAGCGTGCCGAGATAGCGCTCGAGACCGAGATTGCTCATCACCGTTGCCACGAGCCCGTTGCCGCGCAAATTGCCCCGCGCGTGCCACGACTGCGCGATGACCGCCATCAGCTGGTCACCATCGACCACGTCGCCCTTCTCGTCCACGATGATCACGCGGTCCGCGTCGCCATCGAGCGCAATGCCGATATCGGCGCGGACTTCGCGCACCTTCGCCTGCAGCGCAGCCGTCGAGGTCGATCCGACCTCGTCGTTGATGTTGAAGCCATCGGGCTCGACGCCGATCGAAACGACCTCAGCGCCCAACTCCCACAGCGCCACCGGCGCCACGCGATAGGCGGCGCCATTGGCACAGTCGATGACCACCCGCAGCCCGGCTAGATCGATGTTCTTGGGCAGCGTGCGCTTGGCGAACTCGATGTAGCGCGTCTGTGCCGCCTCGTCGCGATGTGCACGGCCGATGTCCTTGCCCTGCATGAGCTGCTTGCTCATGTCGGAGTCCATCAGGGCCTCGATCTCGGTCTCCACCTCATCGCTGAGCTTGTATCCATCGGGGCGGAACAACTTGATGCCATTGTCGTCATAGGGGTTATGCGAGGCCGAGATCATCACCCCCAGATCGGCGCGCAGCGAGCGCGTCAGCATCGCGACGGCCGGCGTCGGCATCGGGCCGAGGAAGTAGACGTCCATACCGACCGCGGTGAAGCCAGCGGCCAGGGCATTCTCGATCATGTAGCCGGAGCGGCGCGTATCCTTGCCGATCACCACACGATTGCGATGATCACCGCGATCGAACTTCAGGCCCGCCGCCATACCCACCCGCATCGCCAGATCGGGCGTCAGCTTCTCGCCATTGGCCAGGCCACGGATGCCGTCGGTGCCGAAGTATTTGCGCGCCATGAAAATCTGCCCTGAAGTGATTTGCCCTCGATTGTACAACAATTCGGGCAAAAACCCGAGTGCCGTCAAATCTAGCGTTAATCCAGGGTGATAAAGGCGCCGTTGGCCCGGACGGCGCGACTAACCCTTCACACTGCCGGGCGGGAGGTCGGCGATGACGAGACGGTAGGACTGGCGAGGCTCCTTGTAGAGCGCGGAGACGCCGAACCTGTAGGTGCCGGCGCCGGGCGCCTTCCAGTCCAGCGTGATGTAGAGATCGTCGCCCCTTTTCCCGGACGAGTAGATCAGCGTTCCGTTCGGATCGTAGATGAGGAACCAGGGATCGTAGCTCTCGAGGAGAACCATGATGCGAAACTCATCGCCTTGTTCGACAGCGAGCTCATGGAAATCGACATATGAGGCAGCCTGTCCAGTTTCGCTTGTCTCGAGGTCACCCTGTTCCAGCACGCCAGAAAGGATGTGGTTTTCCGCGAGGGCCACGTCGGCGCTGAGCGCTAACCCCAGAGTGACAACGGCTCCAATCGCGAAAGTGAAGCGACGCATACTGTTCCTCACAATGGAAGGGCCGCCCTCAGGCGGCCCTTTGCGATTCAATTGTGTGCTCAGCTCCCCGGCTGCGGCTCGGGTTCGCCACCCGGCTCCGCATCCGGCCGCTTGCGCGGCGGGGCCTTGCCGGCCGACGGCACACCCGTGGACTTCGGCGACGCATCCGACTCGCTCTCGCGGAACGGCGTCTGCCCGTTCATCAGCCCACGGATTTCGTCGCCGGTGAGCGTCTCGTACTCGATCAGCGCCTTGGCGATCGTATGGAGATCGTCGATGTACTCGCGGATCACCTTCTGCGCGGTCTGATAGCCCTCTTCGACGAAGCGCTTCACTTCGGCGTCGACCACCTGCTGCGTCTCGTCCGACATATGGACCTGGCGGCTGACCATCGAGCGGCCGAGAAACACTTCGTCCTGGTTGTCGCCGTAGAGCAGCGGCCCGAGCTTGTCGGACATGCCCCATTCGGTCGCCATGGCGCGGGCGAGACCCGTCGCCATCTTGATGTCCGCGGAGGCCCCCGAGGTCACCTTCTCGTAGCCGAAGATTTCCTCTTCGGCGACGCGGCCACCCATCGCGACGGCGAGGTCGGCATAAGCCTTGCGGCGCGTGAGCGAGACCTGATCGCGCTCCGGCAGGCGCATCACCATGCCCAGCGCGCGACCGCGGGGGATGATGGTCGCCTTATGGATCGGATCGGACGCATCCATCTTTATCGCGAGCAGCGCGTGGCCGGCTTCGTGATAGGCGGTGAGCTTCTTGTCTTCCTCGGTGAGGCTGAGCGTGCGGCGCTCGGCGCCCATCATCAGCTTATCCTTGGCGTCCTCGAACTCGCTCATCGTCACGAAGCGCTTGTTGCGGCGGGCCGCAAGAAGGGCCCCCTCGTTGACGAGGTTCATGAGGTCCGCACCCGAGAAACCGGGCGTGCCGCGGGCGAGCACCTTGAGGTCCACGTCGGGAGCCAGCGGCACCTTGCGGACGTGCACCTTGAGGATCTTCTCGCGCCCCTGGACGTCTGGGTTCGGCACCACGACCTGGCGGTCGAAGCGGCCGGGACGAAGGAGCGCAGGATCGAGCACGTCGGGGCGGTTGGTCGCGGCGATGAGGATGATGCCCTCGTTCGCCTCGAAGCCGTCCATCTCGACCAGCAGCTGGTTCAGCGTCTGCTCGCGCTCGTCGTTACCACCGCCGAGGCCCGCGCCACGGTGACGGCCGACGGCGTCGATTTCGTCGATGAAGATGATGCACGGCGCGTTCTTCTTGGCCTGCTCGAACATGTCGCGCACGCGGCTCGCGCCGACGCCTACGAACATTTCGACGAAGTCCGAACCCGAGATGGTGAAGAACGGCACATTGGCCTCGCCGGCGACGGCGCGTGCGATGAGGGTCTTACCGGTACCGGGCGGGCCGACCAGCAGCACGCCGCGCGGAATACGACCGCCCAGCCGCTGGAACTTGCCGGGGTCCTTGAGGAACTCGACGATCTCTTCGAGATCCTGCTTGGCCTCGTCCACGCCGGCGACGTCTTCGAACGTCACCTTGCCGTGCGTTTCGGTCAGCAGCTTTGCGCGCGACTTGCCGAAGCCCATCGCGCCCCCGCGCCCACCGCCCTGCATCTGGCGGATGAAGAAGAACCACACGCCGATGATCACGAGGAACGGCAGCCACGACGACAGAATCACGCTCCACAGCGGATTGCCCTCCGGCGCCTGCGCCGTGATCGACACGTTGCGCTGTTCGAGGCGCGACACGACGTCGGTGTTGGGCGGAATGATCGTTTCGAACTTCGAGCCGTTGGCCAGCGTCCCCTGGATGACGTCGCCCACGATGACCACCTGGGTCACGTTGCCCGCATCAACCTCACGCATAAACTCGGAGTAGCTCTTGTCGGAGAAGCCGCGATTGCCCGCGGAATTTGAGAAGACCGAGAACAGGCCCATCAACATGAAAAGTATGATGAGCCAAATGGCAAAGTTGCGGAAATTGACGTTCATCAATCCTGTCCTGGATTTCTGGCCGAGGGAGCGCGGGCCAGCGTTCGGGCAAAGATAAGCCCCGTACTAAGGCGTTACAAGGGCGGCAAGGTGCGTGGAAATGCCCGCCGCGTCTACTTTTGAGGGGCCGCGCGGTTAATTCGACGTGTCGGCCGACTTGCGTTTCGCACTGGCCCGTCGTGGGCCCTCCTTGGCCACCCAGATTGCCTCCCGATCCGAGGAAACGAGGCAGCCGTGGAGCGTAATGCCTTTGAGCGGTTCGGGTTGCTGGAGCCGCTTCGTCAGCAGTTCCAGTGCCCCGAGCGGCGGCGCTCTGCGGTCCCCGGAGACCAGCTCAAGCACCTGCCCCAGCAATTGCGTCGCCACGGACGGGTTGAGGATCGCGAATCGCCCGGCTGCGAGTTCGGCCTTCTTGTTCGTCACGGGCGTCACGATCTGCGGATAGGCCGCCTCGACTTCCGAGTGAATCAGCAGGCTCGCCTCGTCCATCCGGCGCGCCAGCGTACCGAGCCGCTCGATGGTCAGGCCCAGCGCTTCGAGCGCCGGCAGCATCAGGCGCCAGCGAACACGCTCGTAATTCTCGTCCAGATTGCTGGGGTCCCGCGCCGGCGCCAGTCCGACATCGCTGACGATCTCATGCAGCACCTCGGGCCGCACGCCGAGCAGCGGCCGCACCACCTCGCAGCCCTCGACAAAGCTCAGGCGATCCATGCCGCGCAGCCCGTCGATGCCGCTGCCATGGGCCAGCCGCATCAGGACCGTCTCTGCCTGGTCGCCAAGATGATGCGCCGTCGCCAGAACGTCGACACCGTCCTTGGCCATAGCCTCGGCCATCAGCCGATACCGCGCCGTCCGCGCCGCGGCCTGAATTCCCGTTGAGGGCTTCTCGCCCTCCCAGCGCAGCGACCGCGCCTCGAGCCCGAGCGCCTCCGCCTCGCGCACGACCATCGCGGCTTCGGCGGCCGCCTCGGCACGAAGGCCGTGGTCGACCGTGTAGACGATGAACTCGGGACCGCCCCTGCCCTGCGCCCAGTTGGCGGCCAGCAGCATCAGCGCCAGTGAATCGGGACCGCCGCTGACGGCTAGCCCCACCTTGTCGTACCAGCCGAGCGACTCGAACAGCCCCTCGATGTCGTCTGGCGTCAGGCCGGACATTGCGCCTTTTGCCTCTCGGCTTGCAGCCGTTCGACAAACGCCGCGGGCTGGTTGGGGTAGCGCTTGCTCACCTCGAAATAGGTGCGGCACGCTGTGTCGGTTTCGCCGGCACCGGCAAGCGCGATGCCAAGCTTCAGCAGCAGGTCGGGCGCACGCGCAGACCGCTCATAAGCCTGGAAGCCCGTGAGCAGCACGTCCGCTGCCTCGTCATAGGCCTGCCGCTGCAGCAGCGCTTCGCCGAGCCAGTTGGTGGCGTCGGGCGCCTGCGGGTCCTGCGGATAGAGCGCGACGAACTGGCGGAACTGCTCTTCGGCAAACACATAGTCGCCGCGGACGATCGCATCATACCCGGCGGCATACTGCGCCTTGGCGTCACCGTCCTCGAGGGCCTGCCCGCCATCGAGGCTGAGATTGAGTGGAACACCGTTCGGTCCGCCGAGCGTCCCGCTCGCCGTGCCACCCGACTGCCCCTGCCCCAGCAGCGGATCGGCCGAATCGCCGAGGTCGTCCGTCGGGGCGTCGCCGCCGGCGGGTGTCTCGGTCAGCGAACCCGATACGCCCGGCTGCACATCGCTGGCCGGCGGCGCATTGGGATCGGGGGGAGTCTGAGTGCCCGTATCGGGCTGCGGCGCCTCCGCGGAGGGCGTCGCGCCCCCGGATTGAGGAGCCGCCTCAGTTTTTCCCGCGCCACCGCCTTCCAGCTGCTGGAAGCGGAACTCGTTGTCGTCGGCCATCTTCTGCATCTGCGTCTGCATCTGGCCGATCGAGAACTGCAGGCCCTCGACCTGACCGGTCAGCGTGCGGACCTGATCCTGCAATTCCTGGATCTGCACCGCGAGCTGCGCTTCGTTGCGGCTCTGCGCCTGCACGAAGATGGGAGCGAAAATGGCCGCGGTGAGGATTGCTGCCAGGGCGACGCCGCCCCTCAGCCTCCACCGCGCAAGGGATGAATGCACGATCTATCTCCGTGATGATGTTCGAACGACACGAGCCAGTACCAACGCTCGCTGCTTACTCTGCAATTTCGACAAAAAGAAAGCGCCGGGGCTCAAACACGCGAGCACCCGGCGCCTATGCCTCCGTGTCGGCGCGCGAACGCGCCTCCACGCTTACTGAACGACCGTCACAGCACGGCGATTTTGTGACCAGCACGAGATATCGTCACAGATCGCCACGGGGCGTTCCTTGCCGAACGACTTCTGCTGGATGCGGTTCGCGTTTACGCCGCGGCTGACGAGGTAGTTGACCACCACCGACGCACGGCGAGCGCCCAGAGCGATGTTGTATTCGCGGGTACCGCGCTCGTCGGCATGGCCTTCGATCAGGATGCGATAGTTGCCGTACTTGTTGAGCCAGGCCGCCTGCTTGTCGAGGGTCGCCTGCGCCGTCGCGGTGAGCGCCGACGAGTCTGTCTCGAAGAACACGCGGTCGCCCACGCTCACGAGGAATTCCTGCTGGCTGCCCGGCGGGCCGCCGCCCGGCCCGAGATTGCCGACGCCCGTACCATTGCGGCCGCACGCGGCAAGAACAAGAACAAGACCGATGAGCGCTGCGGTGCGCATAAGGCCGATGAGGGGCGTTGCAGAACGCATCCGGATGGCTCTCCTGAAAGGAAGTTTTTGGTGCCCGCGTTTTACTCGCCTTAATCTTAAGGGCGAGTGGATCGGACTGGTTAATCCTTGCTCAACATGGCCCGAATGTGGCGGAAAACCGGCACTTTCGGCATTGTTGCAAATCTACACTTCGGGCGTGTCGATCCAGGTGAGCGCGCCCTCGGCAATCGACGCCTCGAGCCGGTCGACGGCCTCGGCGAGCTTGACGTCGATGATGCCCAGATACTGCGTCCAGTCCGCGAGCGACCCCAATTCGCGGTCACCATCGGAGATTCCCCGCAGCGAGATCAGCGGCAACCCGAAGCGCTGGCACGCCCGGAGCACCGCATAGGTCTCCATGTCGACCATATCGGCTTCGATGAGATCATAGACCGCTCCCGAAACGATATCGGCACCGGTCGAGAGCGTGGCGAGCGGAATGCCCGGCACGAATGGCCCCAGCGGGATGACCGCCGGTTGGTCGAGGTATGGCACCGTCCCCGGCTCGAACCCCAGCGCGGTCGCATCAACGTCGCGCCAGCTGACGCTCGATGCCTGGTAGAGCCCGCATTGCTCGAGCTCAGCGGAACCCGATGAGCCGAGCAGCACCACCATCAGCGGCAGCTTGTCTTCGACCGCGAGCCGCGTCAGTCGCTCGGTCATCGCTGCAGCCGCTTCGACCGGTCCGACGCCGCAGATCAGCGGCGAAATGCGGCTCCGTAGCTCCGGCCCGTATTCGAGCTCGGTCGCCATCACATAGAGCAGGTCCGCGACGCCCGGACGCCGGTTGGCAAACGGCATCAGCTGCGCAAGGGGCCCCAGTTCGGGTCGGACGCGTAAGTCCCGGTCGCAATCTGCTGCTCGTTCCGACCCCAGATATCGACGGTCCACAAGCCCGGTCCGCCGTCGCCGCCGGCATCGCGGAAGAACATGATCACACGGCCATTGGGGCAGAAGGTCGGACCTTCCGCATGGAAGCTGTCCACGAGAATGCGCTCGCCCGATCCATCCGGCTTCATCGTGCCGATCTGGAACTTGCCGCCCGACTGGCGCGTGTAGGCGATGAGATCGCCCTTGGGCGCCCACACCGGCGTCGAATAGCTGCCATCGCCATACGAAATGCGCTGCGCGCCACCGCCGCCCGCGCCCATTACATAGATCTGCGGCTGCCCCCCGCGATCCGACTCGAACACGATTCTGGAGCCGTCGGGCGAATAGCAGGGCGACGTGTCGATCGCTGCGCCAGAAGTGAGCTGCGTGGCGTTGGCGCCATTGACGCCCGCCGCGTAAATATTTGTCACGCCGCCATTGGACACCGAGAACGCCACCGTCGATCCATCCGGCGAAAAGCGCGGAGCAAACGACATCGGCGCATTGCCGACGAGCTTCTTCGACTTGCCCCCGAGATTGGCGACATAAACCTGCGGGTTGCCATCGTCGTAAGCCGTGTACGTCACCATACTATTGTCGCGGCTGAGGCGCGGCGTCAGCAGGAGCGACGCGCCGGAGCTCAGCACCTGCACGTTGGCGCCGTCCTGATCCATGATCGCGAGCTGCTTCTTGCGGTTGGCCTTCGGCCCGCTCTCGGCCACGAACGCCACCTGGCTGTCGAAGTACCCGCTCTCGCCCGCCAGCGACGCGTAGATCGCGTCGGACACGATATGCGCGATGCGGCGCGAACTCTGTGCGTCGGCGCCATACTGGTTGCCCGCCACCTGCGCGGCAGCCTGCGTGTCCCACACGCGCACCGCCGACGAGATCTGCCCGCCACGGTCCACCTGGCCCATCACCAGCGCGTCGACATTGGCGCCGCGCCAGGCCGCGAAATCCGGCGTGTTGTTGACGTCGCCGGTCTTGGACGGCAGCGATGCCGGATCGAGCGGCACGAACAGACCCGAGCGCTTGAGGTTGGCACGTACGATCTCGGCGATCTCGCGCCCGAAGGCAGGATCGGACGACGCGAAGTCGGGGATCGCGATCGGCAGCGGCACGAAGTTGCCGCCCGACACGATGATCTCGACGAGTGCTTTGGCCGGCGTCCCTGCGGCGGCGGCCAGCACACCGGAAGCGAGCCCGAGCTTCAGAAGGTGACGGCGGGTGAGTGCGTGCATCGAATGCTCCTTAAACGTCTCGGTCGCGCTGCTTACAGCAATTCACGCGGGTCGAATGTGGCTTTGACTTCCTGGCTCACGGCCATCTGGTACGGCCCACACCGCATCACGGCGCGCTGGGCCGCGCGAGCGAGCGCGTTCTCCAGGGTCGTGCCGGGGTTGCTGGTGATCTGCGGCGTCCCTGTCACGTTGCCGCCGGCGTCGATATTGAACATCAGCTGTGCGGTGATGCCCGCCTCGGCGGCACCGGGCGGTATGCTCATGCAGCCCTTGATCTGCGCGACGAGGCCATCGAGCTGACTCTGCGTCAGCGTCGACGACTTGCCGGTGTTCTTGCCGAGCGTCGGCGTGCCACCCTGCCCGGTCGTTGCGCCGCGCGAGGTCTCGGAGTTGATGAGCGCCGCAACCTGGTCGGCCGGCTTGGCAGCCTGATCCGCCGGCTTCTTGGCAGGCTTCGACTCTTCCGTCTTCGTCGGCGTCTTCGGGGTCGGCGCGGGCTTGGCCGGCGTCTCGGTCTTGGTCGGAGTTTTCGGAGCCGGCGTAACCTCGGCGACCTTGGTCTCTTCCGGCTTCTTCTCAGCCGGCTTCTTGTTGAGTGCCGCCGGACGCATCATCGGCATTGGCGCGGCCACCGCTTCCGTCGGCGTCTCTGCCGGCACGTCGGCCGCAACTTCCGTCGGCGCCGTCTCTTCGACCGGAGCGGGCTCAGGCTCAGCAGTAGGTGCAGGCTCGGGCGGCGGGGGCTCTTCAGCCGGCTGCGGTTCAGGCTCGACGACCGGCTCCGGCACGGGCTCGGGGGCCGTGTTCACAACAGGTGCCGGCGTTTCCTTAGCGGTCTCGGTCGGCGTAACCTGGTCTTCCTGCGTATTGCCGGTGGGCTTGGCGAGCTCGGCAGGCGTCTCGGTCTCGACCACCGCCGGCGTGTCTGTCTCAACCACGGTCGAGTCGAGCGACCCCATGCGGATGTTGGTCACCTCGGAGATCGGCACCAGCTCGACCGCGATGGATTCGACAACCTCCGGCTCAAGCGGCTTCGCCGCCCCCAGACCAACCAAAGCCAGTGCGAGGAACGTAGCGTGGGCGATAACCGAAGTGGTAACGCCAGCCTTCATTTCAGGGCTGCTTTTCTGCCTGATCGGTCAACAGGCCGATCTTGGTGAAGCCGGCGCCCGACAGCGCCCCCATGACCTGCATCACCGCGCCATAACTCGCCGTGCCATCGCCGCGCACATAGACGCGATCCTCGACGCCATTGGCCGTCGCGGCTGTCACAGCCTCGACCACACCTTCGAGCGGCACCTGCGTTTCGCCGACATAGATCAATCCCTCGGGATTGACCGAAACCGTCACCGGCTTCTGCTCGGTGTTGAGCTGCTTGGCCTGCGTCTTGGGCAGATCGATCGGCACACCCACCGTCATCAACGGAGCGGCCACCATGAAGATGATGAGCAGCACGAGCATCACGTCCACCATCGGGGTGACGTTGATGTCGCTCATGGGCTTGGCCTTGCCGCCGCGCCGTCCGCGCCGTCGCCCGCCCCCACCGCCGCTCGCAATCGCCATTGCCATGGGTCAGCGGCTCCGGGCTTCGAGCTGGCGAGAGAGGATCGTCGAGAACTCGTCGGCAAAGCCCTCGAGCCGGCCGGTGAGCTTGTTCGCGTCACTGCTGAGCTTGTTGTAGGCGATCACCGCCGGGATGGCGGCCAGGAGACCGACCGCGGTGGCGAACAGAGCTTCGGCGATCGGGCCGGCGACGACCGTCAGGTTCGTCGAGGACGCCGCAGCGATACGGGTGAATGCGTTCATAATGCCCCATACCGTGCCAAAGAGGCCGATAAAGGGCGAAGCCGAACCCACAGTGGCCAAAAAGCCGAGCCGCTTCTCGAGCGTCTCGCTCTCGCGCGCGATCGCCACGTCGAGCACCTTGTCCATGCGCGTCTGCACACCGACGAAAGAGGACGCGCTCTGCTCGTGGCTTCGCTTCCACTCCTTCATCGCCGCGACAAAGATGGCACCGAGTCCCGCAGACGGACGCTCCTGCATCTGCTGGTAGAGTTCCTCAAGCGACTGCCCTGACCAGAACACGCGCTCGAAAGCGTTCATCTGCCGGTTGTAGCGGCCATAGAGCACCGACTTGTCGACGATGATCGCCCACGACCAGACCGACGCAGCCAACAGGCCGATCATCACGGTCTTCACGACAAGGTCGGCGGCGAGGAACAGTCCGATCAGCGAAAAGTCGACAACTTCTGGCGTCGTGGTGACGACGTCCACCGCGCTCGAAGCGTCCATGAACTCTTACCTTTCGTCTCGGTCCCGCCGGACCGGCCCCCGAGGCCCCTGGAAGGGGCTCAGACTAAGCGATCCGGATGCGGTCAGAATTTGTCAATTTTAAGAGAAAGCCCGGATTTCCGGACCTTTCCGGGCATCACTCAACGTCCGCCCTCCTTATGGTCAACAAGGAGTTAATAAAGGGATTCCAGGCGGACGATGCGCGTCCTAAGGCTTGGGCGAAAACGCGGCGACCAGCGCCCGCGGCAGGCGCGTCGCCCTGCCGTCCGTCTTGATGGCGACGACGACCACCTTGGCGCGCGCCACCAGTTCGTCGCCCCGCTCAATCGACTGGTCGAGCGTCAGCCGTGCGCCTGAAATCTCGAGCACCGCCGTGTCGACCACCAGTTCGTCGTCGATATGCGCCGCGCGCGGAAAATCGATCTCCATCGATCGCACCGCGAATGCAATGCCATCCTCGATCAGCTCCGAATGATGGATGCCCTCAGCGCGCAGAAACTCCGTCCGCCCGCGCTCCAAGAAGTGCAGGTACGCCGCGTGGTAGACGTTGCCCGAAAAATCCGTGTCCTCGTAGTAGACACGGACCGGGAAGCGGTGCGATTTGCTCACGCCTCGGGCTCCTCGTCCTCAAACAGGCTCGCCTGCAGACCCGTAAAACCCTGCGGGACGACCTTGCCCAGATGCGCGAACGCCAGCGCCGTCAGCATGCGGCCGCGCGGCGTGCGCTGGATGAAGCCTTGCTGGATCAGGTAGGGCTCGACGATCTCCTCGAGGGCGTCGCGAGGTTCGCTCAGCGCTGCAGCGATCGTCTCGATCCCCACCGGTCCGCCGTTATAGAACTCCGCTATAACATTGAGGTAGCGGCGATCGAGCTGGTCGAGGCCGCGCGCATCGACGTCGAGCCTGAGCAGCGCCTTGTCGGCAACCGCACGTGTCACTTCCCTGGCGCTGTCGACGAGCGCAAAGTCCGTCACCCGCCGCAGCAGCCGTCCTGCAATACGCGGCGTGCCGCGCGAGCGTCGAGCGATTTCCATAGCGCCATCCGGCGCCATGCCGATGCCCAACAACCGCGCGCCACGCTCAACGATCTGCACCAGTTCTTCCGGCGTGTAGAAATTGAGACGCACCGGAATGCCGAAACGATCGCGCAAAGGCGTGGTCAGCAGCCCCGCACGTGTGGTCGCACCAACCAATGTGAACTTCGCCAGATCGATCCGCACCGAGCGTGCCGCCGGACCCTCGCCGATGATGAGGTCGAGCTGATAATCCTCCATCGCCGGATAGAGGATTTCCTCGATCGCCGGATTGAGCCGGTGGATTTCGTCGATGAACAGGACGTCGCGCTCCTCGAGATTGGTGAGCAGCGCCGCAAGGTCGCCGGCTTTCGCGATCACCGGTCCTGACGTCGCCCGAAACCCAACCCCGAGCTCACGCGCCACGATCTGCGCCAGCGTCGTCTTGCCGAGCCCCGGCGGCCCGACGAAGAGCACATGATCCAGCGCCTGCTTGCGCTGTTTCGCAGCCGCGATAAACACCTCGAGGTTAGCCCGCGCCTGCGCCTGCCCGACGAATTCGGAGAAGCCCGTGGGTCGCAGCGACACATCCAACGGATCATCGCGCCCGGCAGCGGCGGAGGTGAGCGTGCTCAACTACTGAGCTCCCTGAGGCCCAGCCGGATCAGCGTCGCTGTCTCCGTGCGATCACCCTCGCGCTGCACCACCTTGGCGACCGCCGCGCTCGCCTGCGCCGCCGAGTAACCGAGATTGCTCAGCGCAGAAACCGCGTCAGCAACATTCGATCCAGCCTTGCCCTCGCCAAGCGCCTGCTGCAGGCCGAGGGTGCCCGCGTCGATGCCGATGCCGGTGGGCACCTTGCCCTTTAGCTCGGTCACGAGGCGCAAAGCGAGCTTCGGCCCCACGCCATTGGCGCGACCGACCATCGCCTTGTCCTGCAGCGCAATCGCCGACTGCAGTTCGCCGGCCGTCAGTGTCGAGAGCACGGACAGGGCAACGCGCGCGCCAACCCCCTGCACCGTCATCAGCGTGTTGAACCACGCCTTCTCCTCGGGCGTCGCAAAGCCATAGAGCCGGATCATATCTTCGCGCACGATCATCTCGACGTGCACCACGGCCGCGTGCCCGACCTGCGGCAGCGCCGCCATCGTCTTGCTGGAGCAGAACGCCTCGTAGACCACGCCGTTCACATCGATGTGGATGAAGTCGTCGCCATAGCCGTCGACGAGCCCCTTGAGCTTACCGATCATGCGCTGATCCTGAGCGCGTTGATAGTGCGATGGTGGGCGTGACAGATGGCAATCGCGAGCGCATCGGCCGCGTCGGCACCCTTGAAGTCTGCCGTCGGCAGCAGCGTCTTCACCATCAGCTGCACCTGCGCTTTCTCGGCATGCCCCGCACCGACCACCGACTTCTTGACCAGGTTGGCGGCATACTCGCTCACGGCAAGACCCATCGACGCCGGGGTCATCAACGCCACGCCTCTCGCCTGCCCCAGCTGCAATGCCGAGCGCACGCCCGCACTGACGAACGTTTCTTCCACGGCGGCTTCGTCCGGTCGATGGAGATCGATCAGCCCGCGCAGGCCGGAATGAAGATCGGCCAGCCGGTGGGCCAGGGGCCCCGCCACGGGAGGCGTCAGTGTCCCGCAAGCGACGTAGCGCAGCCGGCTACCCTCGCTTTCGATGATCCCCCAGCCACAGCGTCTGAGACCGGGATCGATGCCGATGATTCGCACCATTGTCGCCATGCCCTTCTGCGTAAGCCCTTCGCCGGACGCTACCAAGGACAATGTGAACAAACCGGCAACAATCCACATTCGGGAACGCAACGGATAAAAATGCACCGACTGGCAGTCACGGCTTTTCAACGCTTGTCGTCGTATCGTCATCGCCAGCGTCACGTGAAAGCTGGGGCAAGGACTCCCATGAAGCTCGATCTCTCTGCGGAGAGCTGGGGTCGTGTGATTGCATACACGGTACTCGGCACGCTCGTGTGTGTCGCCGCGTCGCTCTACGTCGATTCCTTCAATTTTGCGCATTACAGCGACGCCGAGCGAACCCGCGCCATCCTCATCGACATCGCGCTGCCGGTTCTTCTCGCCGTGCCGCTCCTGCTGTACTTCACCAGCAAGCTGCGCGAGCTTGCCATCGCCCACAAGCGCCTCACCATCTATGCGTCGACCGACGCGTTGACGCAGGTGATGAACCGCGCCGCCTTCTCGACGCTGGTCGACGCCTACCTCACGGAAGTGCGCGCCGCCGAAGAGCGCGCCCGGGGAGCTTTGCTCATTATCGACGCCGACGACTTCAAGTCGGTCAACGACCGCTTCGGCCACGATCGCGGCGACGAAGCGCTCGTCACCATCGCCAGCTCCATCAAATCCATGCTGCGCGCCCCCGACCTGGTGGGGCGCCTGGGCGGCGAGGAATTCGGCGTCTTTCTGCCCGGCGCCACTGCGGAGCAGGCGACCACGGTCGCCGAGCGCATTCGCCAGACTGTCAACGACGCAACGTTTGCGCCAACCGGCACATCGCATCGGCTCTCCGTCAGCGTCGGCGGCGCCGTTTTCGACAAGCAGTTGCCCTTTGCCGAACTCTTCCGCCTAGCCGACCAGCAGCTCTATGCCGCCAAACGAGATGGACGAAACCGCGTTGCGATCACTCCCGTCGATCGCGGCCCGCTCACTCTCGTCGCCGCCTGAACCGCCTCGTAAAGCTTTCTCCACTTCTCCCGATGCACTGTGGGATCGGTCGCCACGATCTCGGCGACGCCTATGGAGCATCTGTTGACTATCGCTATTCCCGCCTTGTCCCCCGAGGCCCGTCGTTCCGTCATCATCGGCACAACTGCCATCACGCTCGCCAGCGTTGCCGTCTCTGAAGTCGCCACCCTGTTCATCAGCCTGGCTTTCGGCCTCAGGGCGGATGTTCCGGCCTATGTCATATCCGGCATCATCCCACTCTTTCTCGCAGGGCTCGCCACCTACATCCAACTGACCCGTCTCGAGCAGATCCGCGCGGCTTATCGCGAACTCGAACGCGCAGCGACCACCGATTGGCTCACGGGCGTCCTCAACTATCCCGCATTCACCGCAGCCGCTTCCGACGCCTCCCAGCGTGGCCAGCCTGGCGCAGTGATCGTTATCGACATCGATGGCCTCAAATCGCTGAACCATCGCTTCGGCAATGCGCGCGGCGACCAGGCGCTCCAGGGGCTTGCCGCCATCATCCGCAAGCAGGTCAGCAGCACCGATCTCGTCGGTCGTATCGGCGGCGACGCGTTCGGCGTCTATCTGCGCATCGCAACCGTCAAGCACGCGCAGGCTGTTGCCGAGGCGATCCGTAGCGATGTAGAGGCCATTGATCTTTCGGTCACGCTCGGTGTCGCGACCACCGCTGGCCCGATCGAGTTTGCCCAGCTTCTGCACGTCGCCGACAGGCAGCTTGATGCCGCAAAAGAGAACGGCCGCAATCGCCTCGCGATCGCAGCCGCCCCAACGTCGGAAATGCGTGCGGCCTAGGCTTGCGCCTTGGCCAGGTCCTCGTCGCTCATATCGAAATTCGAATAGACGTTCTGCACGTCGTCGTCTTCTTCGAGGATGCCGATCAGCTTGAGCAGCGTCGCGCCCTTCTCTGCATCGACTGGAACGTAGTTCTGCGGCTTGAAAACGAACTTGGCGGACTCAGGTTCGCCCAGCGTCTTTTCGAGCGCGGCCGCAACTTCGACCATGGCTTCGAAGCTCGTATAGATCGAGTGCCCCTCTTCGTCCGACTCGACGTCGTCGGCACCAGCTTCGATCGCTGCTTCCATCACCTTGTCTTCGCCGCCGGCTGCGGCGGGGTAATAGATTTCGCCGACGCGATCGAACATGAAGCCGACCGAATTGGTTTCACCCAGCGCGCCACCATTCTTGCTGAACGTCGAGCGCACGTTTGACGCAGTGCGGTTCCGGTTATCGGTCAGCGCCTCGACGATGATCGCAACGCCGCCGGGACCGTAGCCCTCGTAGCGGATCTCGTCATAGTTCTCGCCATCATTGCCCTGCGCCTTCTTGATGGCGCGGTCGATATTGTCCTTGGGCATCGACTGGCCACGCGCGGTCGCAACGGCGAGGCGCAGGCGCGCGTTAAAGGCGGGGTCCGGCACGCCGAGCTTGGCGGCCACGGTGATTTCGCGGGCAAGCTTGGAAAACACCTTGGAACGGGCCGCATCGCTCTTGCCCTTGCGATGCATGATGTTTTTGGCATGCGAATGGCCGGCCATGAGCGGTCATCCCCTCGACGAAGTTGGATTTTCGGTCGCGCCTTATAGTGAGCGCATCCAGCTTTGTGAAGCTCAGGTCGTCGCTAAGGTGCTGGTCTCTTTGGGCGACGACAACACAATCAGCGTTTCGGTGCGCTGCAGGCCTTTGACTTGCTTGAGAACGTTCCCGAGAAAACCTTCCAGCGCGCGCGTGTCGGCGACGCGCACTTTGAGCAAGTAGTTCCAGCCGCCCGTCACATGGTGGCATTCGAGCACCTGCTCGGCGGCCGCCATGCGCTTGAGGAACTCGGCCTCGACGTTTCCGTCGCCCCAGCCAACAAAGACGAAGGCCAGAAGACCGAGCCCCAGAGCGTTCGGATCGAGCCGCGCGTGCGTGCCGGTAATCACTCCGAGCCGGCCAAGGCGCTTTACGCGATCGTTCAGGGTCGAGGGCGCCACACCGATCGATTTGGACAGCTCAGCCATCGACTGCAGCCCGTCCTGCTGCAGCAATTCCAGCAGCTTACGGTCGGTCTGATCCAGATCGGTGCTCATGCGATTTCGTCCCTCTGCTCGGAGACTTAGCCGCGAATGACCACGTTGCCAAGACTGCGGCAGATCGAAACTTATCCGCAATTTCAACGACATGTGGTGGATTCGTCCGCGATCCTCGATGAGCGGCCATTTATCGCGACTCGCGATCCACGACGCTCAGCCAGAGTGATCGCCAGTCCCCGCACGGAACAACTGCGTCCTGGTCGGTCACTATTCGACAAGGTTACGAATTTGCTTTGCGTTAACGCGGAATTAACTTCCGAGGGTTAATTTCGCAATTGTCCGGTCTCCGGACTTTTCAGAGCGGTTTCTCCCTCTGTTTGACGCCTCCCTGTTAACTCTCGAGAGCCGCCAGTTCGACGGCTCTTTTTCTTTTCAGGGCCGCCCTCATTAAGCCTGTCTCAATGCCGATCCTGTTGGATGGGCGCATACATTCGGAACCGGCTTTGAGCGATCAGCAGGACAAATCGGCCATTGCATTGGGACCGCGCATCGTCGCGTCCGGCGGCTTCACCCTGCTCTACAAGGAGGGCATGTCGCTGATCGAAGACGTCGCCGCCTATCTCGACGGAGATGGTCGCGCGGAAAGTCGCGGCCTGCCTCGCGAGGCAAGCTTCGTTTACGCGACCGAGTCCATGCGCCTCACGACCCGCCTCATGCAGCTCGCCTCCTGGCTGCTGCTGCAGCGCGCCGTCAATGAGGGCGAACTCACCGTCGAGAACGCCCGCACCGAAAAGGAGAAGGTCAAGTTCTCGGCCACGCCAGAACATCGTGGCGGACCGGGCTACTCCGACCTGCCGGATCGTCTGAAAACCTTCATTGCCCAGGGCGATCGTCTGTTCGACCGCGTTCAGCAGTTCGACAAACTCGAACGCGGCGGCATCGCGGAAGCCGCTCCTGCGGTAAACCAGGGCTCGATCGGCGATCAGCTCGCTCGCCTTCGCGCCGCTTTCGGCAAGCTCAGCAGCTAAACAAAAGGGCCCGCTCGCGCAGGGCCCTTCGCAAATTCGTCGGTGCCGTCAGGCTTAGATGCCGAGGCCCTTGTACTTGTCCTTGAAGCGCGTCACGCGACCGCCGCGATCGAGCAGGTTGCCCTGCACGCCCGTCCAGGCCGGATGGGTCTTGGGGTCGATATCGAGCTGCAGCGTCTCGCCCTCTTTGCCGTAGGTCGAGCGGGTCTGATAGGTCGTGCCGTCCGTCATGGCCACGGTAATCATGTGGTAGTCGGGATGGATGTCTTTCTTCATGGCGGAGCCTCAAATCAAACGGGCGCAACGAGGCGCCCGGCGAGCCGTGTTCGGTAAAGTTGGCGCGTCTCTACTGGAAAAACCCCGTCCGGGCAAGGCCTGAATCGGCCCAATCCGCCCGTTGCGGCGCACAAGACCCCCGCCTATATCGAGTGCACTTTGAGCAGCGACACTCCCAACGCCGACACAGCCACAACGGCAGGCCCCGCCAGCAAGGCCGAACCAAAGCCGGTGACCGCCAGATCGCTGCAACCTCTGCGGCGGCTCGCGCCGTTTGTCTTGCGCTACCCTTGGCGGCTCGGGCTGACGCTCGCCTTCCTTGTGATTGCGGCTCTCGCCAGCCTCGCAATCCCGGCGCTCGCCGGCCAGATCATCGATCGGGGCTTCGTCGAAAAGAACCTCGACAGCCTCGCCACCTACAGCTGGCTCGCGATCTTCGTCGCCCTCATTATGGCCCTCGCCAGCAGCGGGCGCTTCTACTTCATTTCGATCCTGGGCGAGCGCGTCCTCACCGATCTGCGCAAAGCGGTCTTCGACCATTTGCTCAAGCTCGACGCGACGTTTTACGATACGCACCGCGTCGGCGAACTGAACTCTCGCCTTGTCGGTGACGTCACGATCATCCGCGATGCGATCGGCTCGTCGCTGTCGATGACGCTGCGTGGACTCATCCTCATTGTCGGCGCCGTCGCGCTGATGTTCTGGACCAGCTGGTGGCTCGCTCTCGCGGTCCTCGTGTTGCTGCCGTTCCTCGTCCTGCCGGTCGTGTTCCTCTCGCGTCGTCTCCGCGGCATGTCCCGTCGCACGCAGGACGCGCTCGCCGAAATGTCGGCGATGGCGACGGAGGCCCTGAGCTCGAGCAAGACCATCAAGAGCTTCGTGCAGGAACCCTACCAGTCGCGCGCTTATGCCGATCGTGCTGAAACGTCGTTCTCGGCGGAGCTGTCGCGCCTCGGCGGCCGTGCAGCCATGATCGGCGGCGTCATGTTCACCACGATCGTCGCGTTGGTCGTCATGGTGTGGTGGGGTGCGACCTCCGTCGCGACGGGAGCCGTCAGCACAGGGCAGCTGACGCAGTTCATGATTTATGCGCTGATGGCGACGCAGGCCTTCACCGTGATCTCCGAAGTGCTCGGCTCGCTGCAGACCGTGTCCGGCGCCACCGAGCGCCTCTTCGAGATATTGGACACGAAGCCCGGCATCGTGGCACCGGCCAGCCCAGTGGCGCTTCCCACACCCGCCCTCGGAACGGTTGCGTTCGAGAACGTCAGCTTCGCCTACAAGACGCGCGACAATGAGCAGATCCTCGCTAATC
Organism: Devosia sp.; assembly: GCA_044224395.1. GTDB lineage: Bacteria > Pseudomonadota > Alphaproteobacteria > Rhizobiales > Devosiaceae > Devosia_A. Next base: position 123,787 of record JBGAKM010000005.1, on the reverse strand, counting down.
TGAACTTTGCCGTGAGCAAAGGGGAAACCGTCGCACTTGTCGGTGCATCAGGCGCTGGCAAAACGACTGTTTTCGCGCTCGCCCAGCGCTTCTACGAGACAACTGCGGGCCGCATCCTCGTCGACGGCGTCGACATCCGCCAAGTTAGCCCGGCCGACCTCCGCCAGCACTTCGCCTATGTCGAACAGGAGCCGACGATCTTCGCCGGCACCGTCAGCGAGAACATCCGCTTCGGCAAGCCCGACGCTACGCAGGCCGAGATCGAGGCAGCTGCCAAGGCGGCGCTGGTGCATGATTTCGTCTCGGCGCTCGAGAACGGATACAACTCCATCGTGGGCGAGCGCGGCGTCATGCTGTCTGGCGGCCAGAAGCAGCGCATCGCTATCGCCCGCGCGTTACTCAAGGACGCCCCGATCCTGCTGCTCGACGAAGCGACCTCCGCCCTCGACGCCGAAAGCGAACGTCTTGTCCAGATCGCGTTGGAACGCCTGATGGAAGGCCGCACGACCCTCGTGATCGCCCACCGCCTCGCGACCATCCGCGACGCCGACCGCATCCTTGTCCTCGACAAGGGCCGGTTGATTGACCAGGGCACCCACGACGAACTCATTCGCCGCGGCGGCCGTTACGCCGAGCTGGCTCGACTGCAGTTCCGATTGCAGGCGGCGGAATAGAACGTCAGTCTCGCGGCCTTATTCGGTGAGCTTGAACTCGATGCGACGGTTGCGCGCATAAGCTTCATCGCTCTCACCACCATCGATCGGACGGCTGTCACCAAAGCCCGCCGCGACGAGGTGCTGCGGAGAAACACCCTGCTCAACGAGATACTTCGTCACCGCAATAGCACGCGCTGCCGACAACTCCCAGTTGGACGGGAACTGCACCGTGTTGATCGGCCGCTTGTCGGTGTGCCCGTCGATGCGGAGCACCCAGTTCACGTCGGCCGGAATCTCGGTCTCGAGCTGCTTGACCGCTTCCGCGAGCTTGGCGAGTTCGGCAAGACCTTCGGACGAAATCGACGCCTCGCCCGCGCCGAACAGCACTTCGGACTGGAACACGAAACGATCGCCAACCACACGCACATCGGCGCGGCCTTCGAGGATGGTGCGCAGCCTGCCGAAGAAGTCCGACCGGTACCGGCTCAGATCCTGCACCCGCTGCGCTAACGCCACGTTCAGCCGACGGCCGAGATCGGCCACCTGCGTCTTGCTTTCGCTCGCCTTCACCTCGGACGCATTGAGGGCCTCCTCCAACGCGCCGATCTGCGTGCGCAGCGCCGTCAGCTGCTGGTTCAACAATGCCAACTGCGCCATTGCATCGGACGAGACATCGCGCTGCGCGGCGAGATCGGAACTGAGCTCAGCAATCTGCGCATCCTTGCCGTCGCTGCCCGAACCGAAGCCCGCAACCTGCGCCGCGAGGTTGTCGCGCTCCGCCGTCGTCGCGCCCAGCGTCGCTTGCAGCGCGACAAGGTCGCTCGCGGCGTCTGCGCTGTTGGAGCGCTCGAGGTTGAGCAGCTCGGTCAACTCGGCGATCTGCGAGTTGAGCCGGCTCATCGCCGTGTCCTTGCCCTGGATTTCCTGGCCCAGGAAAAACTGCGTCAGCATAAACAGCGACAGGAGGAAGATGATCACGAGCAGCAGCGACGACAGCGCGTCGACGAAGCCCGGCCAGTAGTTTGTCACCTGCGAACGGCGGGAGCGGCTCAGCGAAGCCATGTACGATCAGTCCCCTTTGCCCGCCCTATTCGACTGCCAACGCGGCGTTAGTTTGGCGATCGTCGATCGCCCGTCTGATCCTCGCGCAGCATTGCCTCGATGAGCTCGCGGAGCTTCTTGTTCGTGTCGCCCTGCTCTTCGATGTGGATGCGCAGATCGGCCTGCTCGGCCCGGATGTGCTTGACCAGCCCGTCGATGCCCTTGGCCAGTTCGGCCATCGCCTTGATCGCGTTCTGCGACGAGTCCGTCGTCTGCATCGTCGAGCCGAGCCGCTCGATCATTGCCGACATCTCTTCGCCCTGCACGCCGAGGCCGGTGGCCTGCATCTGCGTCACCGGATGGTCGAGTTCGGTCATCGACGTCATCCAGTCTTCGAGATCGGTGAAGAACGCGTTCTGCGCCTGTGAGGCCTGCAGGTCGAGAAAGCCAAGGATCAGCGAGCCGCTGAGGCCCAGCAGCGACGCCGAGAACGCCGTTCCCATGCCGCCGAGGGGGCCGGCGAGGCCTTGTTTGAGGTTCTCGAACATGGTGGCGGTGTCGGCGACCGAGGTGTCCAGCGACTGGATGGTAAGGCCGACGGTGGTGACCGTCTCGAGGAGGCCGTAAAACGTGCCCAGGAGGCCAAGAAACACCAGCAGGCCAGTGAGATAGCGCGAGGTATCCTTTGCTTCATCGAGGCGATTACCGACGGAATCGAGGATCGAACGCATCGAGCTTGGGGTGATCACCGCCTCGCCCAGACGGTCGCGCAACAGATTCGCCACGGGCGCCAACAATACCGGTTGACGCACCCGTGCCATGGTCCCGTCCTGCATCGAGTTCACCCATTTGATTTCGGGGAACAGTCGGACGATCTGCCGGAAGCTCAGAAAGATGCCCGTAAGCGCCACGAGCGCGATCAGGCTGTTGATGAACGGGTTGGCGAGAAAGAAGACCAGGATCTGCTGCCACAGGATCGCGCCCACCAGTGCGACGATCAGCAGGAAGACCACGTTCTTGACGAGGTAAATCGTCGGGCTCTTCAAATGGTACGGGTCGTAGTTCTGCGACATGAGCCCAGCCGGATTCGCCAATTGTGGCGGGACTCTACGCACACCATCCCGGCGTGACAATGGCTGGGGGGTGACGCTGGCGTGACCGAAGCCGCCAATCCAGGCCTATTTGACGCCTTTGATGATCTTGAGCAGCTGGCCCTGGATCGTCTCGTTGCCGGCGACGACCTCGCCGTTCCAGATACTGCCCGGGGTGCCCGAGAAGTCCGTCATCGTGCCGCCCGCCTCGCGCAGCATCAGCCAGCCCGGCGCGATGTCCCAGGGCCTGATCCCTGCCTCCCAGTAGCCGTCGAAGCGGCCGGCAGCGAGCCAGGCGAGGTCAGTGGAGGCAGAACCCGTACGGCGGATGCCGGCCACAGCCGGGGTGATCTGCACCAGTTGCTTGAGCTGCAGGACATCGATGGCCGAGCCGCGCGAGTTGATCCCGGTCACGACAACCGCGTCAGCCAGATGCTTGCGCGTCGCGACGCGGAGCCGCTTCTTGTCGTCGAGCCATGCGCCGCCGCCCTTTTCGGCGACGAACAGCTCTTCGCTGACGGGATTGTAGATCACCGACGCCACGATCTCGTCGCCGCGCTGGAGGGCGATCGCGACGGCAAACAGCGGAATGCCGTGGAGGAAGTTGGTCGTCCCATCGAGTGGATCGATGATCCAGCGGTGCTGTCCGTCCGTGCCCTTGATCTCGCCGCCCTCCTCCATCAGGAAGCCATAGGTCGGGCGTGCCTTGCTCAGCTCCGCATGGACGATCTTTTCGGCGTTGTGGTCGGCCTTCGATACGAAGTCTGCCGGGCCCTTCACGGACACCTGCAGATTCTCGACCTCACCGAAATCCTTGGTGAGCGACCGGCCCGCCTTGAAGGCGGCCGTGACCATGATGTTGAGGAGTGCCGAACGGGCCATAGCGATGCTGTCTCGTGGGAAGGCGCGGGTAATGCATCAGAATGCGGCAAGACTCAAGGGTAGCGTCGGCAGCAAAGGCTACGACTTCGCTACTGGCGGCGCGCTTGGCCAGAACCTCGCGCGCTCCTCGGCGGTCGCCAGATCCTTCTGCGAAATCCCGACCAACAGCTTGTCGAGCTGCGGATCGTTGAGGCCCTGCCGCCGGGCCAGCGCGCGCCACATCGCCGCCTCGGTGAGGTCGAGGGTGACGCCCTCGCCGACCGCAAGCAGCTTGGCGTAGCGGTTCTGCGCGACAGGATTGCCGGCACTGGCCGCGCGCTGATACCAGCCGACGGCGGCCTTGAGGTCGCGGGGCACGCCCTCCCCCAGGTACAGCAGCGTCGCGTAGTCGATCTGCGCTTCGAGTAGTCCCTGCTCGGCGGCGAGCGCAATCTGCCTAGCACCCTCGCTGGTGTTGGGCGGCACGCCGGCCCCCTGGATCAGCATCGTGCCGTAATCGTACTGCGCCTCGGCCAAGCCTGCATCGGCAGCGGTCTTCATCAGCTGCGCCGCCTCCGACAGGTTTGGCGAGGCGTCCTTGCCGTCGATATGCAGCAGCGCCAGATTGTATTGCGCCGCGGGATAGCCCTTGTCTGCCGACTGCTTGAACAGCTCGGCGGCGCGCGTCCGGTTCTGCGGCACGCCATCGCCGTGGAGATACAGCAGCCCAAGCTCGAATGCCGCCATGCGGTCACCGTTCTTGGCCGCCAGCGCATACCAGCTCGACGCTGTCGCGACGTTCGTCGCAATCCCCAGCCCGTTCGCGTAGATCTCCGCGATCAGCGTCTGCGCGGCTGGATCGGCGTTCTCCGCCCTCGGCAGGGCCAGCGCCAGCGCCGTCAGATAGAAGCCGCGCTGATAGGCGCCGTAGGCTTCGTCGATACGCGCGCCAAAAATCTGGTTGCTGATATCGACCGCGTTGGGCTGGGTGTCCACCGGCGTCGGCAGCTCGCTCTCGATCCCCATGGAATTGTCGATACGCGGCGCAGCATCCTGCCCCAGCGCCAGCACCGGGGCAAACGCAACGAGGGTCGCCAGCGCGCCCCGCCGCAGTCTCACGGAGACGTCTCCAGGGCTTTGATGATGGCGGCGAGCCGGGCCGTTACGCCCTCGGGCGCGCTCCACAGGCTTTCGCCCAGCCCGATGAAGTCGCCGCCCTCGGCGGTCGCGCTCTCGGGTGTTGCCGCCGGATCGCTGAGCACGCTCGGCACTTCCATGATCTCTGCCCACCAGCGCGCCATCTCGCGCTGTTCGGGATCTCTGGGCCCGGAAAGTGGCCCAAAGAAGATGTAGTCCGGACCGAGCTCGCCTTTGCTCATCGCATCGTGCCGGGAGGCGATGCTTCCTGCGCCGACGATATAGTCCGGCTTCAGTGCGCTGGTGGCGGCCTTCACCTCGGCGACGCCGCCCTCGACATGGAGCCCGTCCGCGCCAAGCATCCGCACCAGCCCGGGATCGCCCTCGATGATGATTGCGACGCCGGCGGGTTGTGCGCGGGCCGCAACCGATTTCACCAGCGCCTTGTAGCTGCCCTCCGAGCGTCGTCCGCGCGGAATAAGCATGGCGGCGACAGATGTCGCCGCCAGCGCTTCGTTGAGCTTGTCGATGCAGGTATTGGCGTCGGCCTCTGCGGGCGCAACGAGGAAAATCTGAGCGGTCATGGCGGCCTTATAGCGTCACGCCCGCTCAATGATCGTAAATTCTGGCGTTAAGGTGGACAGCGCAGTGGCAAGGCGCTTTTACGCCGCCCGATCCAGCTCCGGCGTCCATGCCCCATTCGCCGCCAGCGCGTTCATCTTGGCGCGGTGGGCAAAGGCCGCCTGCGCCTGCGGATTGTTCCGCGCATCGCCGCCCCAGGCCAGCAATGCGGCCGTCTGCAGGGCGCGGCCATAGGAGAAGGTCAGCGCCCAGGGCGCCCCGCCGATGCGGTTCATGGCGCTGAGGTTGGCGGTGGCGGCTTCATCCGACTGCCCGCCGGAGAGGAACGCGATCCCCGGCACCGTGGCCGGCACATGCGCCTTCAGCACATCGAGGGTGCGCCGGGCGATGACGTCGGCGGTGGGTCGTTCGGCCGAGCGCACGCCGGGCGTTACCATGTTGGGCTTGAGCAGCATGCCGCTGAGGTCCACGCCCGCGAGGCGCAGCTCCTCGAACACCGTCGCCAGCGTCTCCGCGGTGACTTCCGCGCAGCGCTCAATGCCATGATCGCCGGGCTCGCCATCGGCCAGCACTTCGGGCTCCACCACCGGTACGATTCCCGCGGCCTGGCACAGCGCCGCATAACGCGCCAGCACATGTGCATTGGCACGGATGCCGTTGCGCGAGGGCGCGTAGTTCGACACCGCAATCACGCCGCGCCACTTCGCGAAGCGCGCGCCGATTTCGGCATAGTGTTCGAGCCGCTGCCGCAGCCCGTCCAAGCCTTCGGTGATCTTTTCGCCCTTGGTCCCGGGCATTTCGAATGCACCGCGATCGACCTTGATGCCGGGGATGGTGTTGACGTCGGCAAGCAGCGCCACGAACGGCGTTCCATCGAGCGCGCTCTGCTTGAGCGTTTCTTCAGTCAGGATCACGCCCGAGATGTACTTGCTCATCGCCTCTTTCGAGCGGAACAGCATCTCACGGTAGTCGCGGCGTGTCTCGAACGTCACCGGCAGACCGATCATCGCGAAGCGCTTGGCGATCGTTCCCTCGGATTCATCGGCGGCGAGGATGCCCGTGCCGGAAGCAACGAGTTGACGGGCAATCTCCTGCAATGACGGCACGGGCATTCTCCAACCTGGGGGACGTCGCAAACATAGGGAAGCAGTGCTGACGGTTCGACTAGACCTTCCGGCTAGTCCGGAAGTCGAAAGACCAATTGAGCACCAGTCTGCTGGCGATCCTGCAGTGGGTGTTCTTCGTGCGGGCGCTGATCCGGCTGGTGGGATCGCTTGTGCAGATGGGGAAGAAGTGGCGAATTACTGGGTTCCGGAGCTTGCCGCTCGCTTGCCCAGGGCCAGACCGATCTCCGCAAGGGTTCCAAGAGCCAAAGCGATCAGTATGTTCCGCCAACCCTTATCGATCACTTCGCCGCTCGAGTCCTCCATGGTGTAGCGCGCAAGCGCCCACTCATAGGGTCCGATCACCCCCGTTGCGATAGCAACGCCAAGCGCAAGTTGAAGGACACTGCCTACCAGCATCAACCATGCAACGACCTGCGCGATACGAGAGATCATCCAAGAAACGCCCTACTTTTCCAGCGCCTTAACGCCCGGCAGGTCCTTGCCTTCCATCCATTCAAGGAACGCGCCGCCGGCCGTCGACACATAGGTGAAGTCGTCCTTCACGCCGGCATTGGCGAGCGCCGACACGGTGTCGCCGCCACCGGCGACCGAGACGAGCTTGCCCGCCTTGGTGCGTTCCGCGACATATTTGGCGATTGCGGTCGTGCCCGCATCGAACGGCTTGGTCTCGAACGCGCCGAGGGGGCCGTTCCACACCACCGTCGCGGCCTCGTCGATCGCGCCCTTGATGCGCTCGATCGACTGCCCTCCGACATCGAGGATCATGCCTTCCTTGTCCATCGCATCGAGTCCATAGGTCTGGTGCGGCGCATTCTCGGCGAAGTGCCAGGCGACGACGCCGTCCACCGGCACGATGATCGCGCAGCCCGATTTTTCGGCCTTGCTCAGCACGGCATCGACCGTATCGCCCATGTCCTTTTCGGCCAGCGACTTGCCGATGCCGATGCCTTCGGCGAGGAGGAACGTGTTGGCCATCGCACCGCCGATCACCAGCGCGTCGACTTTTGTAACGAGGTTCTGGAGCAGATCGATCTTGGTCGACACCTTCGCACCGCCAACGATGGCGATCACCGGCTTCTTCGGTGCCCCGAGCCCGGCCTCGAGCGCTTCGAGTTCGGCCTGCATGGCGAGCCCCGCGGCCGATGGCAGCTTGTGCGCCAGCCCTTCGGTCGAGGCATGCGCGCGATGCGCCGCCGAGAACGCATCGTTGATGAAGATGTCGCCCAGCGACGCCATGCGCTCAACCAGTTGCGGGTCGTTCTCTTCCTCGCCCGGATGGAAGCGCGTGTTCTCGAGCACCAGCACCGAGCCGTCGGGCGCGTCGTCGATCGCTTCGCCCGGGCCCTGCATGTTGACCCAGTCCGTATCGATGAAGCCCACCGGATGCCCGGTGGCTTCAACGATCGCCGGCACCACGGCTTCGAGCGAATAGGCCTTGTCGACCTTGCCCTTGGGCCGCCCGAAATGGCTGATCAGGATCGCCTTGCCGCCCGCTTTGACGATCTCGCGGATGGTCGGCACCACGCGTTCGATGCGCGTCGCATCGGTCACCTTGCCGTCCTGCACGGGCACATTGAGGTCGGCCCGCAGCAGCACGCGCTTGCCCTTGAAATCCATGCCCTCGATCGTCTTGAACCCGGCCATCCCAGTGGTCTCCGCTGCTGCTGTCCGGGAGGCTATAGCAAGGCTTGCGCGGGCACTCAAACCCGCTCGCTAGCGGCGCAGCTCGGTCAATCGCCGCCACCACCACCGTCGCCGCCATCGCTGTCGCCGTCATTGTCGTCGTCGCGATCGCGCCGCGCGCTGCCGTCGACGCCAACCGAGGTCCCGCTATCGCCGCGCCGGTTGCCCCTGCCCCACAGGAACCCCGGCCGCAGCACGATCAGCGCGAAGATCAGGAACACGATGGCCGCGAGGAACCACTCGTTGAAGCCCATACTCAGCCCTCCCGCACACAGGCAAACGCCACCGCCGGTATCCCGGCGATGGCGCGCAAATCTGCGGCGATGTCCGCGTGCATCAGAGCGTGGCGGCGAATGCCTTGGTCACATCGACCATGCGGTTCGAGAAGCCCCATTCATTGTCGTACCAGCCCATGATGTTCACGAAGTTGCCGTCCATGACCTTGGTCTGGTCGAGCAGGATCGTGCACGAATGCGGGTCGTGGTTGAGGTCGCTCGAAACCAGCGGATGGTGCGTGTAGGCCATCACGCCGTTCAGCACGCCATCGGCCGCCTTGATCAGCGCCTCGTTCACTTCCTGCGGCGTCGTGTTCTTGTTGGCGATGAACTTGAGGTCGACGAGCGACACGTTGGGGGTCGGCACGCGGATCGATATCCCGTCGAGCTTGCCCTTGAGCTCGGGCAGCACTAGGCCGATGGCCTTGGCGGCGCCGGTCGAGGTCGGGATCTGGCTCAGCGCCGCAGCGCGGGCGCGATAGAGGTCCTTGTGCATCGTGTCGAGCGTCGGCTGGTCGCCGGTGTAGGAATGGATGGTGGTCATCATTCCCTTCTCGATGCCGAGGAAATCGTTCATCACCTTGGCCATCGGCGCGAGGCAGTTGGTGGTGCACGAGCCGTTCGAGATCACCACGTGATCCTTGCCCAGCTTGTCGTGGTTGATGCCGAACACGACCGTGAGGTCGGCGCCATCAGCGGGAGCCGAGACGATCACCTTCCTGGCGCCGGCGGTGAGGTGCGCCGAGGCCTTCTCCCTGGACGCGAAGATGCCCGTGCATTCGAGCACGATGTCGACGCCGAGGTCCTTGTGCGGCAGTTCGGCCGGGTTCTTGACCGCAGTCACCTTGAACGATTGGCCGTGGGTCGAAATCTTGTCGCCGTCCACCTTCACGTCAAACGGAAACTTACCGTGCACGCTGTCGAAGCGCAGCAGGTGCGCGTTGGTCTCGACGGGCCCCAGATCGTTGACGGCGACGACCTCGACGTCCTTGTGGTCTTCCTCGACGATCGAGCGGAGGATATTGCGCCCGATGCGGCCAAACCCATTGATTGCGACGCGTACCATTTTGGATCCTTGAGGAGACGGAGGGAGTGGGCGCGGTCTTACAACTGCGCCGTGACAGCTTCAACTACGCCTTTGGCGGTGATGCCGAAGTACTCGTAGAGCTTTTCGGCCGGGCCGGAGGCACCAAACCCGTGCATGCCGACAAACCGGCCCTTCTCGCCCAAGAGCTTGCCCCAACCGAGCTCGATGCCCGCCTCGATGGCGACACGCGCCTTGGGCGAACCGATCACCGACGCGCGGTAGGCATCGGACTGGCCGAGGAACAGCTCGACTGACGGCACCGAGACTACTTTGGCCGAAATGCCCTTGTCCTTGAGCAGCGGCAGCGCGTCGACCGCGATGGAGACTTCCGAGCCGGTCGCGAAGATCACGGCATCGGCCTTGTCGTCGCCCGCGATCTTGTAGGCGCCCTTGGCCGAGAGGTTGTCTGCAACATGCTCGGTGCGCAGCGCCGGCAGGTTCTGGCGGCTGAGTGCGAGGATCGATGGCTTGTCTTTGTGCTCGAGCGCGATCTGCCAGCATTCGAGCGTCTCGACCGCGTCCGCCGGACGCAGCACCAAGAGGCCCGGGATCGCCCGCAGCGCCGCCAGATGCTCCACCGGCTGATGGGTCGGGCCGTCTTCGCCCAGACCGATCGAGTCGTGCGTCATCACATAGATGACACGCTGTTCCATGATCGAGCTCAGCCGGATGGCCGGACGGGCGTAGTCGGTAAACACCAGGAACGTGCCGCCATAGGGGATCACGCCCTTATGCAGCGCCATGCCGTTCATGATTGCCGACATGCCATGCTCGCGGATGCCGTAGCGCATATAGCGGCCGAGCCGGTCGGTATCGGTAAAGGGCAGCGTCTCTTTGGTATTGGTAAGGTTGGAGCCCGTGAGGTCCGCCGAACCGCCCACCGTCTCGGGCACGTTGGCGTTGATCACATCGAGCGCCATCTGGCTCGACTTGCGGGTCGCCACCTTGGGCTTGTCCGCCGCGAGCTTCTGCTTGTAGGCGTCCATGGCCGGCGCGTAGCCGGCCGGCAGATCGCCCTTGGTGCGACGCGCGAACTCGTCGCGCTTGCCAGCCTCGAGCGCCTGATACCGGCCCTGCCAGTCGCCGAACGCATTGGCCGAGCGCATACCCGCCGCGCGCCACGCCTCAAGCGTGTCCTTCGGAATCTCGAAAGCCGGATAGGTGATGCCCAGCGCGGCCTTCGCCGCCGCCAGCTCTTCCGCACCGAGCGGCGAGCCGTGCACCTTCTCGGTGCCCTGCTTCTTGGGGGCGCCGAAACCAATCGTCGTCTTGGCCGCGATCAGCAGCGGCCGCGTCGATTTGCGCGCATCCTGCAGCGCCTCCTCGATGGCCGCCTGGTCGTGCCCATCGATCGAAACGGTATTCCAGCCGCTCGCCTCGAACCGCTTGATCTGGTCGGTCGAGTCGGCGTTCGAAACCTTGCCGTCGATGGTAATGCCGTTGTTGTCCCAGATCAGCGTCAGCTTGTTGAGGTTGAGGTGCCCGGCCAGCGAGATCGCCTCCTGGCTGATGCCCTCCATCAGGCAGCCGTCGCCGGCCAGCACCCACGTATGGTGATCGACGACATCCTTGCCGAATTCGGCGGCCAGCTTCGCCTCGGCGATGGCCATGCCCACGGCATTGCCGACGCCCTGGCCGAGAGGACCCGTCGTGGTCTCGATGCCCTTGAGGAAGTGATATTCGGGATGGCCAGCGGTCTTGGACCCCAGCTGGCGGAAATTCTTGATCTCATCGAGCGTCGCATCGCCATAGCCGAGGAGGTAGAGCGATGCGTAGAGCAGCATTGAGCCATGGCCCGCCGACAGCACGAAGCGGTCGCGGTCGGGCCACTCCGGGTGCGCCGGATCGAACTTCATCACCTTGGTGAACAGTACCGTCGCGATATCCGCGCAGCCCATGGGAAGACCCGGATGGCCGGAATTGGCCTTTTCGACCGCATCCATGGCCAGCGACCGGATCGCATTGGCCATCTCGTTCTGGGGGGCTGTATTGGTCATGAGTTCCCGCTTTTTTTGTTGTCCAGAAGGGCTGAAAGCCCCGTCCTCCAAGGCGGAGCGAGGCTTAACAGGTTCGGTTTTCCTGTCAATGACAGCCGGCTATACTGGCTTTTGGAGTCGCGTGATTTGCGGGCGGGCATATGAGTGAGACGGAAGACAACTACCAGGCCGCAGCCGAACGGCTCGACCGCGCTTTGGCTCGCCTGGAAGCGAGTGTCCGCAGCCTCAATGGCCGCGTGCGGGCCCACGCCCGCATCGAAGCCGATACCCAGAAACTGATCGCCGAACGCGCCAAGTTCGCCAGCGAACTGGACAAGACAACGGCACGTGCGAAGCGGCTGGACGATACGGCCGCCGAGGTGTCGCGCCGCCTTGTGGTCGCCATGGAGACGGTCAACGAGGTGCTGCGCGATGCCTGAGGTCAATGTGGAGATCGATGGCAAGAAGTATCGCATGGCCTGCGAAGAGGGGCAGGAGCAGCATCTGCTCACCCTCGCCGAACGCTTCAACCGCACCGTCCTTCAGCTCAAGGGCAGCTTCGGCGAAATCGGCGACAACCGCTTGATCGTCATGGCCGGCATTGCCGTAATGGACGAGCTCGCGGAGACAGAAAACCGGATCGCGTCCCTCAATCAGGACATTGCCGACCTCACCACCGCCGGCCGCGACCTCACGATCGAAGCCGAAGAGCTTGAACAGAAGTTCGCCCGCCGCCTCAATGACGCCGCGCGCAAGATCGAGGCGATCTCTCAGGCCATCGACGAAACTGGGGCGCCCGCGGCCTAGCGGCCGGGGGCGCGGTTCTCCATCGAGGCCTGCTCGAAGTCCATCGCTTCGAGTACTTCGCGCATCACTTCATCATCGAGCCGCCGCTCGTCGCGCGCCTTGACCACCGCCTCGCGCCGCGCCGCCAGCATTTCGCCGGCGAGCGTTTCGAGCGCTCCGTCCGTGTTCCACTCCTGCACCTGGGCGGTCGTCATGCTGAAGCGCTTGAGCATGCGCTCGGCGAGCAGCTTTGGCTTCTCCTCCGTCTGCCGGTCTCGAAAGGCCTCGACCGCCTGCAACGCCGCTGCCTCGGACAGTTCCTGCGCCAGCTTGTGCTGCCGCTCGCGCGCTTCGACTTCCCTCGGATCGGCGATGCCGAGCCGCTTGATCAGCCAGGGCAGCGTCAATCCCTGCAGCAGCAGCGTGCCGATGGTGACGGTGAACGCCACGACCTGGATCACATCACGGCCAGGAAATTCCTCGCCTGTGGCGGTCACCAGCGGGATACCGGCGGCGGCGGCGAGCGTGACAACGCCGCGCATGCCGGTCCAGGAAATCACCAGATTCTCCTGCCAGGTGAAGGGCGGCAGCAGGTCGAAGCCACCTTGCTTGCGGGCTTCGCGCGCCTGCTCGAGGCGTTGCGAGAACGTCCCCCGTTCGCCCCGCAGCCGCGCTGCGCGCTCGCCTTCGGCCGGCGTCTCGTATTCAGCGAGGCGCCGGTCGAACTCAGCGACACGTTTCTCCACCGCCCGCGCGCGCCAGCGGGAGAATGTCGAGGTCAGATACACCCACCCGACGCGCACGACGATCACGGCGGCAAGCACGACCAGCGAGACAATGATGAGCTCGTTGACGTTGTAGCCCTTGTCGATGGCCTCGCCCATCACCCAGCGCAGCTGGAGGCCGATATAGGCGAACACGAAGGCCTCGAGCAGCGCGTCCACGGTGCTCCAGAACTCGCGCTCCTTGATGCGCATGTCGTACTGCGTGTGCCGCGCTGAGTGCCCCAGCGACAGCCCCGCCGCGACCACCGCCAGCACGCCGGACGCGCCGAGCTCTTCGGCCAGCAGGTAGGCCGTGAACGGCACCACGACCGTCAGCACCGTCGCCAGCGCCGGACTGCTCACCCGCATGCGGATGACGTGAACGATCCAGCCCAGCACCAGCCCGAGGACGAAGCCGACGAACGAGGCGTAGAGCAGATAGAGGAAGATGTTCGAGATGAAGAGATGCGTGCCCGACACGCTCGCCACCGCGAAGGTAAAGAACGTCAGCGCCGCCGCGTCATTGATCAGGCTCTCGCCCTTGAGCACCGTCATCATGCCGCTCGGCAGGTTAAGCTTCCGCCCGATTGCCACGGCGGTGACCGCATCGGGCGGCGACACGATCGCGCCCAGCACCAGCGCGACGACGAGCGTCATCCCCGGCACCACTGCAGCCGCGACGGCGCCCACGATCCCCGTTGTCACCGCCACGAGGAACACGCCGAGATTCACGATCGAGCCCAGCCGGCGGATGAAGCTGGTAAACGAAAACTCCCGCGCCGCCGCGAACAACAGTGGGGGTAGCACCACGGTCAGGATGATCTCGGGCTCGAGCTCCAGTCGCGGCAGGCTCGGGATGAATGACGCCGCCAGCCCGACTGCCGCCAGCAATAAGGGCGCCTGAATGTTTCGCCGCTCGGCGAAAATCGTCACCGCAATCGCGGCAATCATGACGATGAGGATTTGCGAGACCAACAGACGCCCTCGATCTATGGCAAACTTTGCCAAATCTGATATGGTCGGTTCAAAGGAGACCGACAATGGCCACTATGAACATTTCGCTGCCCAAGAAAATGAAGGACTGGGTCGAGAAGCGCGCCGGCGAAGGATCATATGCCAATTCCAGCGACTACATCCGCGACCTGATCCGCGAAGACGAGGAGCGCCAGCGGGTCTACGACGAGATCATCCAAGCCGGAGAAGAAGGCTTGGCAAGCGGCTTTAGCGAACGGACACCCCAAGAAATCATCGACGCAACCTTGGCCGAAATTGATGCGGAAGCCGCCAAAGCCAAGCGCCGTGCGAGCTAGCCTCACCCGAAGCGCCGATCGAGAGCTGGCAGAGATCGTCCGTTGGGGCGTGGAGCATTTTGGCCGCGCGGCGGCCGTGGAATACGCCAACGGTATGCTCCGCCTGTTCAACCTCTTGGCTAGCACGCCCCGGATGGCTCGGGAGATCGGCAGGAGTATGCGCGTCCACCCTTACAGGTCGCATATGATAATCTTCCGCGAGCGACGTGAGGGGATAGAGGTTCTCCACATCCGGCACGGAGCGTCCAACTGGAGAAAGTTCCTCTGACGTTTGCCCTCCCGCCCCATCGCTCCTATATTGCTCCCGCTGCCCGGTGCGTGCGGAACTTCTTATCCCCGGGGCCTTATCGATCTCTAAGGGAGCTGTCCCTGACCGGACCCGTGGGTTCGGACACACGGCGCCCACCTACGTCAGTAGGTTCCCGGGATCGAATCTCCCACGGCCAGGGCGGCACCTGATTTCGCGGAGCGTGGCTTGGCCGATCCTCAAGTTGAAGAAGCAAAAGCTGCCCTTCGTATGAAAGCGCGCACCGCCCGCGCCGCCATCCTCAATTCGACCCGACCTGACGCTGCGAAAGCCGTCGCCGACCATTTCTTCAAGTCCGTGCCCCTCTCGCCGGGCGACATCGTCGCCGGCTACTGGCGCATCAAGGACGAGATGGACTGCCAGCCTATCCTGATCCGGCTGATGGATAGCTTCCAGCCAGTGTGCCTGCCGGTCGTCCTCGGCGACGAGCAGCCGCTCGAGCTGCGCCTCTGGGAACAGGGCGCGCCGCTCTACGAAGCGGGCTTCGGCACGCTTGCGCCGTCCGAACTCGCGCCGCAGGTCGAACCGGACGTGATCGTGATGCCCCTCCTGGGCTTCGACAAGCGCGGGACGCGTCTCGGCTATGGCGGTGGCTACTACGATCGCACGCTGGAACGCCTCTCCAAACGGCCACGTCTCGTCGGCATCGCCTTCGCGGCGCAGGAGTTCGAGGATATTCCGCGCGAGGCGCACGACGTGCCGCTCGACACCATCGTCACCGAAACCGGTGCCCGCCATTTCGAGCACGCCACCGCATGAGGCTGTTGTTTCTGGGCGACGTCGTTGGCCGCGCCGGCCGCGATGCGATCACTGAGCGCCTCCCCGGGCTGATCGCCGACTACAGATTCGATTTCGTCGTCATCAATGGCGAGAATGCCAGCCATGGTCGCGGCCTGACCGAGGGCCACTACAATGAGCTCCGCGCTGCAGGCGCCGATATCGTCACGCTCGGCGACCACGCGTGGGACCAGCGCGATACCCTGAGCTTCATCGAGCGCGAGCCACACCTGCTCCGCCCCATCAATTTCGCACCGGGCACGCCGGGACGCGGCGCCAATCTCGTCGAGGGCCGCAACGGCCATCGCGTGCTCGTCGTCAACGCCCACGGCCGCGTCTTCATGAACCCGGTCGACGATCCGTTCCGCGCGGTGGAGGCCGCGATCGCCGCCGCGCCGCTCGGCGAACAGGCCGACGCGGTGATCGTCGACTTCCACACCGAGGCCACGTCCGAAATACAGGGCATGGGCTTCTTCCTCGATGGCCGCGCCTCGCTGGTAGTGGGCACCCACACCCATATCCCCACCTCCGACCACCGCATCCTCAAGGGCGGCACCGCGCTGGTGGCCGATGCGGGCATGTGCGGCGATTTCGACTCGATCATCGGCGTCGAGGTGGACGAACCGCTCAACCGCTTCCTCACGGGCATCCCCAATGGCCGCTTCGTGCCGGCGGAAGGCGAAGCGACCCTCTGCGGCGTCGCCATCGAGACGGACGCCAGGACCGGCCTCGCGACGAAGATCAGCCCGCTCCGCCTCGGTGGAACGCTGTCCCAGTCGTTGCCTGATTTCGACTAGAGCTTGAAGAAGGCGTCGGCCGCCGACTTGCTCTTGCGCTTGGCGTCGATGGCGGTGCGCAGGCGCGCGATCTCGCCTTCGAGCAGCGCGATGCGGTCGGTCAGTTCCTCCACCGACATCGCGTCGAGAATCATGCCGACCTCGTGTCCCTTGGGTTTTTTCACCTCGTCGTCGTCGAACATGGCGAGCTCCTCTTGTTGGGACTGCCGATTCTAGCGGTGATGGCTTGCCGAACAAGGCCAATCCCGTTCAAGTTTCGCCGATGACCATTCCCGAGACCATGACCGCCATCGTCGCCGACGCCCCCGGCGGTCCCGAGGTTCTCCGCCCGGCCGTCGTCCCCGTTCCGACGCCAAAGCCGGGAGAAGTGCTGATCCGCGTCGCCGCCGCTGGGGTGAACTACCCGGATATCGCCCAGCGTCGAGGCGCTTACCCGCCGCCAGAAGGCCACTCGCCCCGCATCGGCCTCGAAGTTTCCGGCGAAATCGCCGTCCCTGCCGGTCCGTGGCAAGTCGGCGACAAGGTCGTTGCCCTGACCAATGGCGGCGGTTATGCCCAGTACGTTGCGGTTCACGCCGGCCAGGTCTTGCCGGCGCCGGACAACTGGCCGCTCGTCGATGCGGCGGCGCTGCCCGAAATCTGGTTCACCGTGACGCAGACCCTCGTGATGCGCGCTGGCCTCAGCGCGGGCATGAGCCTTCTCATCACCGGCGCGGCTGGCGGCATCGGCGGCGCCGCGATCCAGGCGGCGCTCATCCTTGGCGTAACGCCCATCGCCATCGTCGGCTCGGCCGAAAAAGCCGACTACGTCCGCACCCTCGGCGCCACTGCGATCATACGCCACGATATCGAAGATATCGTCGATCGCGCGCGTGCGCTCACCGAAGGTCGCGGCGCCGACCGCATCCTCGATATGATCGGGGGCGATGCGACGGGCCGCCACCTCGACGCCGCAGCGCGTGGTGCTCATATCGTCATGGTCGCGACGCTCGCGGACGCCCCGTCCAACCTCGCGCTGAACAAAGTCGTCGCGCGCCAGCTGACCATCTCCGGCTCCACCCTCCGTCCGCAGCCGCCGGAGACCAAAGCCGCCATCGCCGCCCATCTCCGCCAGCACCTCTGGCCGGCGCTGAGCGATCCGCACCGCCCTCGCCCGAAAATCCGCCGCTTCGCCCTGGCGCAGGCCGCCGACGCCCACCGCGCCATGGAGAATCGCGCCCATTACGGCAAGATTGTTCTCATTACCTAATCCAGCCCGACTGGAGGGGCTGGGGGCCACAACCAGTAGCAGCGCAATCTGCCCCCACCCCTAGCCCCTCCCCGCGAGGGGGAGGGGAATACCGCTCCCCGCGATCTTCGTTGAAAATCGTTCGCAACGCCCGTATATTGCCGCCATCCCCTACTTAACTAACGCCGAAAGGCGGGGCGCGCCGGTGAAGCCCGGTCGCCCGCAAAGAGCGAGATTTTGACATGGCGACGACCCTTCTGATGCCCAAGGCCACCGCGGTCTGGCTGGTCGACAACACCTCCCTGAGCTTCGAGCAGATCGCTGCGTTCTGCGGCCTCCACCCGCTCGAGGTGCAGGGCGTCGCCGATGGCGACGTGGCCGGCGGTATCATGGGCGTGAACCCGCTGCAGAACGGCCAGCTGACCCGCGATGAGATCGAAAAGGCGGAGGCCGATCCGGAGTACCGCATGAAGGTCTCCGACCCGAAGGTTCGCGTTGCAGCCGCCAAGCGCAAGGGCCCGCGCTACACCCCGATCTCGCGCCGCAACGAACGTCCCAACGCCATCCGCTGGCTGCTGCGCAACCACCCCGAGCTCAAGGACGCGCAGATCATGCGCCTCGTGGGCACCACCAAATCGACCATCGACTCGGTGCGCGAGAATACCCACTGGAACTCGGCCAACATCCAGCCGATGGACCCGGTGACGCTGGGCCTGTGCAGCCAGATCGACCTCGACCTCGAGGTCAAGCGCGCCAGCAAGGGCACCGCCTCTCCGGACGAGGCCGATACCGGCACGATGCTCCTCACCGCCGAGGAAGCGCTGGCGACCGCCGGCGGCCGCACCGGCGCGACGGACCTGTCGGGTGGCACGGACGAGACCCGTCGCCCCGAGCAGGACGAAGAGCTTGACGCGGACTCCGTGTTCGCCAAGCTCAAGTCGCTCAAGAACGATTCTGCCGATCAGGAATAATCCGGCCGGGCACCGGCTCAGCTCAAGGGGGTGACATTGGCTGATAACCCCCTTCTCGCCGTCCTCGTCCTTCTCGTGGTCGCCGTCGCCCTCGTCCCCGTCTTCAAATGGCTGGGGCTGGGCACGGTCCTCGGCTACCTCGCCGCCGGCATCGCCGTCGGTCCCTACGGCTTTCGCCTCATCTCCGACACCGAGGCGATCCGCCAGGTGTCCGAGTTCGGCGTCGTCGTGATGCTGTTCCTGATCGGGCTCGAGGTGCATCCGCTCGAGCTGTGGCGATTGCGGCACAAGATCCTCGGCCTCGGCGTCACGCAGATGGTGGCGACCTCGATGCTGATCGCAGCCGCGCTGTTGTTGCTCGGCACCGGCTGGGCCGCGTCCATCATCATCGCCCTGGCGCTCGCCATGTCGTCGACGGCCATCGCCATCCAGTCGGCCGAACAGCGCTCGCTGACCATGACCGACACCGGGCGCTCGACGCTGGTCACCCTGCTCGTGCAGGACCTCGCCGTCATCGCCATCCTTGCGCTGATCCCGGTGCTTGCCTCGGCACGACGGGTGGAACAAAACCTCGGCCAGGACATCGAGGACGCAGCCGAGGTCGTCACCAACCCGTATAGTTGGTGGATCGCGCTCGTGATCATCGGCGGCTTCGTTGCCGTCACGCTGGCCTCGCGCTACCTCATGCCCTTCGTCATGCGCTGGGTGGCGGAGTCCAAAATCCCCGAAGGCTTCACCGCGCTCGGCCTGCTGCTCGTCATCAGCGCCGCCGTCGGCACGTCGGCGCTCGGCATGTCGCCGGCCTTCGGTGCCTTCCTCGCCGGGGTGCTGCTGGCCGACAGCGACTATCGCCACGAGCTAGAGAGCAACCTCGAGCCGTTCAAGGGCCTGCTGCTTGGGCTGTTCTTCATCTCGGTAGGCATGGGCATCGCATTCTCGGTGCTGCTTGCCGAGCCCGTCCACATCCTCAGCCTCGTCGCACTGATCGTTGGCATCAAAATCCTGGTCCTTTACGTGCTCGCGACATTCTTCCGCATGCATGTGGCGGACCGACTGCTTATGGCGATCCTCCTGTCACAGGCTGGCGAGTTTGCCTTTGTCGTATTCGAGTTCGCGCATTCGGCGCGTATCCTTACCGAGCACGAACACCAGCTCTGGTCGGTCGTCGTCGCGCTGTCGATGGCGTTGACGCCGTTCCTGCTGCTGCTCTTCGACAAGGTCGTCGTTCCGCGCATCAACTCGCCCGAAGTCCTGCCGCCCGTCCCGCACGATATGTCCGGCGACAAAGACGTCATCGTCCTCGGCTATGGCCGCTTCGGCCAGATCGTTACGCGCCTGCTCCGGTCGCAAGGCTACTCGATGACCCTGATCGATGACGATCCGGCGCAGATCGAGCTGGTCAAACGCTTCGGTGTAAAGGTGTTCTACGGCGACGGTGCGCGCCTCGACATTCTGCGTGCTGCGGGCGCCGCGGATGCCGAAATGATCGTTATCGCGACCGCCGGCGGCGACCGCATTCTGTCGATCGCCCAGATGATCCGTCGCCACTTCCCCAAGGTGAAGATCGCCGCGCGCGCCGTCGACCGCAATCATGCGCACGAACTCATGTCGCTGGGCGTCACGACCTTCGAACGCGAGACGTTCCGCGCCGCCAACACGCTTGGTGAAAAAGCTCTCATCGCCCTCGGCCATCCCCCGGAGGAAGCGCGCCGCATGGCTCACACCTTCGAAGAGCACGACGAACGCCTGCTCCAGGAATCCTACGATCTGCGCGGCGACCGCGACGCCTATATCGGCTTCGTCCGCCGATCGACGGAAATGCTCGACCGCGTCATGCAGGCCGATCGCGAGGAAGCCGAAAAGCACAAGGGCGAGAGCAAAGCCGCGGAGTAGGCTAGCGCCGCGCGCCTTTGACGGGCCGCACCTCGTGCCGCGGCCGCCAGCCCATAACCCGATCGCGGCCGGCGCCCTTGGCGTCGTAAAGCGCTTCGTCGGCGCGGCGGACCAGTTCGGTGGCGTTCATGCCCCCGTCGCGCTGTGTGAAGGTGGCAAGTCCGACGCTCGCCGTCAGCACGCCCTTGTCGCCGCCCTTGTGCTCGATGCCCATGGCGGCAAGCGTCTCGCGGAATGCATCCGCGATGAAGAACGCACCATCTTCATCCGTGCCGGGCAGGATGGCGACAAACTCCTCGCCGCCATAGCGAGCCGAGACGTCGCCGGGCCGGCGCAGCGCGTCCTTGAGACAGTTGCCGACCGTCTTGAGCACCACGTCGCCGGCCAGATGACCATAGATGTCGTTGTACGCCTTGAAGCGGTCCACGTCGGCCAGCAGCAGGCTGATCGGCTCGCCGCTGCGGCGGCAACGCGCCAACTCGTTCTCGAGTGCGGTGTCGAAGGCACGCCGATTGGTAAGCCCGGTTAACCCATCCGTCGTCGCGAGCAGCTTCAACTGGTCGGTCATCGACCGCAGCGCCGCTTCCGCCATCTTGATCTTGGTGACGTCGGACACGACCACCAGCGCCGAGCCGTCAGCGGTGGGGCGCGTGCGCAAATGCAGCCAGTGCCCGTCGAACAGCTCGATTTCCTCCTCGCTCACTTGCTTGAGCGAACTCACCACAGTCTCGAGCCATTGCCGCTCGGTTCCCTTGGGAAGGATCTGCTCACCCGTCTCCAGCACGGCCTCGAGGATATCGCGCAGATGTTGCCCGGGCCGCCGCGCCTCGCTCGTAAGCGGAAACAGCGTGCGGTACTGGTTGTTGCGGTAAACAAGGGTGCCCTGCGAATCGAACATCGCGATGCC
The DNA here is from genome assembly GCA_044224395.1 of Devosia sp. Taxonomy (GTDB): domain Bacteria; phylum Pseudomonadota; class Alphaproteobacteria; order Rhizobiales; family Devosiaceae; genus Devosia_A. The sequence goes on along the minus strand of JBGAKM010000005.1, from coordinate 102,531 downwards.
GTCCGATACGCCGGACAGCACGTAGTCGAGCTGGTTGCGCTTGGTGGTCACCTCGTCCTGCAGATTCTTTAGCGCAGTGATGTCATGCGTCACGCCCGCAAGGCCGATGATCTCGCCATCCGGATTGCGAAGCGGCACCTTGCTGGTCGAGTACCATACGTCATGCCCAGCCTGCTCGATCAGCTCCTCGCGATCTGAGAAGCCGACGCCTGTCCGCAGCACCCGCTGCTCCTCCTGCATCAGCTCGGTCGCACGGTCCGAACTGATAACGTCAAAGTCGGTCTTGCCGAGCAGCTGATCCGACGAATTGTAGCCGTAGAGCCGAGCCACGCGGTCGTTGACTGAGACGAACCGGCTGTCGGGCGTCTTCACGTAGCGAAAGTCCGGCGATTGCGCGAAGGCGGTGCGCAGCAGATCCCGCTCGCGCTCGAGCACACGCTGCCGCATCAGCAGGAAAGAGCACACGAGGGTGGCAAGCGAACCCATCACGGTGATCAGAACGGTGTTCGCAACCGGCATCTGGACGCCGATCCCGAGGTTGTTGAGCACCGTCGAGGCAATCGGACCGATGAGTGCTGTAGCGATCGAGAGGATAACAGCACTCATCAGCGCCGGAATGCGGCGGCGCGTCAGCGCCGATACCAGCAGCCCGACGCAGGCGACCGTGATCATCGAGACGATAGCCGGGAACGTTCCGATCCCGCCGATGATCAAGCGACATGCGATCGCCAGCACGATGGCGATCAGTGCCGAGACCGGTCCACCGAAAAACGCGGCGATCGCGATCAGCGACGAGCGGAGGTCGAACAGCAGGCCCGGCTGCAACTGGATCGCCATGGCCATCGAAGCGATGGCGCCCAGCCCCATCAGGAGGCCGAAGGCACTGTCGCGCAGAATCTTGGGCCGGCCCGAAAAGACGAACTGGCTGTTCACCCATGCCGAGATGAACAGGGCGACGATGGCAAGATTGCCGATCAGATGTTGCCAGTAGCCAGCCATATGGCAAGAAAGCTGAGTTCGTGAAAACGCCACATCGTATCGTCGCACTGTCCACGTTCGGTTAACCGCCGCGGTGCAACGTCGCAAAGGTTAACGACCCCATACCGGCGTCCCTCGGCTTGACAACATTCACTCGAGGGCGTGGGTTGGCGCTCCTTTCTGCCGAGTCCTCCACGCCATGATCGATTACACCTTCTGGGCCGTCGCCGTCGGGGCGGTGTTCATCGTCGGCTTGAGCAAATCGGGGCTGGTGGGAAGCATGGGGATGGTCGCCGTTCCGCTGCTCGCGCTGGTCATGCCCGCCCGCGATGCGACCGGCATGATGCTGCCGGTGCTTCTCGCCATGGATGCCATCGCCGTGTGGATTTACCGCAAGGATGCGAACTGGCACGTGCTGCGCATCATGCTGCCGGGCGCTATGGTCGGCACAATCCTGGGCTGGCTGCTCTGGAGCGTCGTCACCGACGCGCAGGTGCTCCTCGCCGTCGGCATCATCACGGTGCTCTTCATGCTCGACGCGCTGCTGCCGCTCCGCAAGCGCCTGCCGGACACGCCGCCGTCGCGCGGTTGGGGCACGTTCTGGGGCGGCGCAGCGGGGCTCACCAGCTTCATCTCCCACACCGGCGGCCCGCCGTTCCAGATCTACACGCTGCCCCTCGGCATGAGCCCGACCATGTATTCGGCGACGACCGCGTTCTTCTTTGCCATCGTCAACACCAGCAAGCTCGTTCCCTACTACTTCCTCGGCACGCTCTCGGTGAACAACCTGGAGCTGTCGGCGATCCTCATCCCGTTCGGGCTGCTCGGGGTAGCGGTCGGTGTGTTCCTCGTGCGCCGCATCTCCGCGCGTGCCTTCTATGGCCTCGCCTATGCACTGATCCTCCTGCTCGGCATCAAGATCCTCTATGACGGGATCGTTGGAGTCTTTTTCACGGGCGCCGCATGACCGCCTACCGTACAGACCACATCGCGCTCCTGGTGCGCGATCTCGACGAGGAGCTTGCCTTCCTCGTCGGCGTGCTCGGCCTCGCCGAAGGCATCAATCCGATGGGTGGCACGACGATCCGCTGGATCGAAATCGGCGACGGTCGCCGCTTGCACGTCCAGGCCGGCGACGCGTCCCGCGTGCACGTCGAAAAGCAGACGCATTTCGCGCTCTCGACCGACACTTTCGACGCGGTCCTGGAGGATTTCCGCAACCGTGGAGTTGCCTTCGCCGACATGAAAGGCACCCGCGGCGCCATCAACACGCGCCCCGACGGCATGCGCGCCATCTTTCTCCAATCCCCCACCGGCTACTGGTTCGAGATCAACGACTGGACGGGCGGGTAGACGAGGCTTCGGCCAGAAAGCCGCGCCCACCCACTGCTGTCGGTGGGTGCGACGACCTCAGCATCTGCAATAGAAACGGCCCGGGCATGACCCGGGCCGGTTTGGTCCCTCGATATCTGGCGGTTCAGGCGCTTGCGCGCAGTTTCGCCAGTTCGTCCTTGATCTCTAACTTCTTACGCTTCAATGCCGCGATCATCATGTCGTCGTGCGAGATATGAGTACTCTCGTCGTCGATTTGGCGCTCAAGTTCCTTATGCCGCCGTTCGAGGGCAGCGATATGGCCTTCAGTCGTCATGACAACTCCTTCCAAGCGTTTCGGACAGGCAGATCGTCACAGAAATTTCACATGCTGTCACCCTCGCACCGGGCTCGTGGAAAAGCCGGTGTGAATCACATTTGCGATAGGGTAACGATTTCGTTGAGAGCCCTACGGAAACGGGGCGTTGCGGGATCCCGGATGCTGCCTCTGACCAAGGAACAGGAAGCTGCGCTCGGCCTCGAACTGGCGACCAAGCGGCAGGAACATGCCGACCTCGATTCGGCCATCCATATGCTCTCGAGCACTCCGACCGCCGACCAGATGCTGATCCAGCGCCTCAAGAAGCGAAAGCTGGGGCTCAAAGACCGTATCGTGCAGCTCGAGAACCTGCTGATCCCGGACATCATTGCTTGAGCCCGGTGGCTCTTTCCGCTACATGCCCGGCTTTACGGGGGCTTTGAGATGCCAATCGGCAATCCGTCCGTCGCCATCATCATGGGGAGCCAGTCCGACTGGGCCACCATGAAGCACGCTGCCGACACGCTCGACGCCCTCGAAATCCCTTACGAAGCGCGCATCGTGTCGGCCCATCGCACCCCCGAGCGCATGGTCGAGTTTGCTCAGGGCGCCAAGGCGGCGGGCTTCAAGGTCATCATCGCTGGCGCCGGCGGCGCGGCCCACCTGCCCGGCATGGTCGCGGCCCTCACCACCCTCCCCGTCTTCGGCGTGCCGGTGAAGTCGAAGGCGCTGAGCGGGCAGGACAGCCTGCTGTCGATCGTCCAGATGCCCGCCGGCATTCCGGTCGGCACGCTCGCCATCGGCGAGTCCGGCGCCACCAACGCCGCCCTACTGGCGGCCGCCGTGCTCGCGCTCAACGATCCCGAGATCGATACGGCGCTCACCGCCTACCGCAACGAGCAGACCGCCAAGGTCGCGGACTACCCCAAGGATGAGTGACGCGCTGCCGCTCGGCGCCACCATAGGCATCCTCGGCGGCGGCCAGCTCGGCCGCATGCTGTCGCTCGCCGCCTCCCGGCTGGGGTTCAAGACCCACATCTACTGCCCCGACAAGGACAGCCCTGCCTTCGAAGTCACCCCGCACAAGACCGTCGCCGCCTATGACGACCTGAGCGCGCTCGAGAAGTTCGCCGCCCTCGTCGACGTCGTGACCTATGAGTTCGAGAACGTCCCATCGGGCACCGCCGAGTTCCTCGCCGGGTTGAAGCCGCTTCGCCCCGGCGCCAATGCCCTCTCGATCTCGCAGGACCGGCTGGCGGAAAAATCCTTCATCGCCGCACTCGGCGTGCCCGTCGCGCCGCACCGCGCCATCCACGCTGTCACCGACCTCGCACGCGCCCTGCCGGAACTGGGCGGCGCCGGAATCCTCAAGACCACCCGCCTCGGCTACGACGGCAAAGGCCAGCGGCGGGTATCGTCCATTGTCGAAGCCGAAGCCGCCTTCGCGGAGCTGAAGCCTCACCCGCTGGTGCTCGAAGCGCTGATCCCGTTCGAGCGGGAAATCTCCATCGTCATCGCCCGTGGCATCGGCGGCGCGACGGCCGCGTTCGACCCCGCGGAGAATGTCCATCGCGACGGCATTCTCGCGACGTCGACCCTGCCCGCGACCATTTCCGATGCCACCGCAGCGCTCGCGCGCAACCACGCCGCCACCATTGCGGCAGCACTCGGCTATGTCGGCGTGCTCGGCGTCGAGTTCTTCGTCCTCGCCGACGGTTCGTTGATCGTGAACGAGATCGCCCCGCGCGTGCACAATTCCGGCCACTGGACAGAGGCCGTCTGCGTCACCGACCAGTTCGAGCAGCACATCCGCGCCATCGCTGGCTGGCCGCTGGGCGACCCGACGCGCCTCGCCGACGTCGTGATGGAGAACCTGATCGGCTACGAGATCGGCGCCATCCCCGCCAGACTCGGCCCCGGGGTGCGTCCACATGCCTACGGTAAGGCCGAGTCGCGGCCCGGTCGCAAAATGGGTCACCTCAACCGCATTGCCGTCAAAACGCCCCGGATTTAGGCGCTTTTTGCTTGAATCCTGTGTGGACAAGGCTCCCGGCTTCAACTATAAGCCGCGTCCACGGTAACCGGCCTAGCCGGTTGGCGCGCTTGCTATTGGCGGGACGCGCTAGAACTCAAACACTGATGACGATCTCGAAGGGCGGTTCCGCTTGCAAGTAGTTGTTCGCGATAACAATGTCGACCAGGCGCTGCGCGCGCTGAAGAAGAAGCTGCAGCGCGAAGGCGTTTTCCGGGAGATGAAGCTCCGGAACTACTACGAGAAGCCGTCCGAGAAGAAGGCACGCCAGAAGGCCGAGGCCGTCCGTCGTGCCCGTAAGCTCGCCCGCAAGCGTGCCCAGCGCGAAGGTGGGCTGCCCGCCACGCCCGCTCCGAGCGCAGCAGCCCGTCCGGCTCGTCCCGAGCGGTCATAAGTGGAACACGCCGCCTGCGGGCGGCGTTTTGCGTTCGGACCACAATAACAGTCCGGGAAATACCCGGAGCGTCAAACACTCAACTCCTGAGGTAACTATCATGAACAAGTTCGTTGCCACTGCCGCAGCCGCCGCCATGGCGCTCACCACCTCTGGCGCAATGGCCGCCAGCCAGGTTCAGGTCGGTATCCTGACCTGTGACGTCGAACCCGGCGTCGGCCTGATTTTCGGCTCGTCGAAGGCCGTTTCCTGCGAATTCGAGCGCAAGGGCAAGAAGACCGAGGTCTACGAAGGCTCGATCGACAAGCTCGGCATCGACCTCGGCATCACCGGCGGCGGCAAGATCGCCTGGCTGGTCTTCGCCGGCACCAAGGACGTCGCCAAGCGCGCCCTCGCCGGCAACTATGTCGGCGCGTCGGCTGAAGCGTCGCTCGGCCTCGGCATCGGCGGCAACTGGCTGATCGGCGGCTCCAAAAAGGCGATCTCCCTGCAGCCCTGGTCCGTCACCGGCACCATCGGCGTCAACTGGTCCTGGACCTGGACCAAGCTGTCGCTCAAGTAAGAGCGTCGCTCTAGCGAATTCGGAACGCCGGTCCACTGGGCCGGCGTTTTTGTTTTGCCCTACTGCGCCGCAGCGACCGCTGCCTCGAAGAACGGCTTTGCCTGCGTCCAGATCCCGGCCTTCCACAGATCGGAATGCCCGGCCCCTTCGACCGTCCAGAAGCCGGCCTTGTTGGGCGCCAGTTCGTACACGCGTTGGCCGTGGGCGTAGCCGATTGTGGTGTCGGCGGTGCCATGCGCCACGAACACCGGCTCCTCGACCTTGGTGATCCATTGGTCCACGCGGTACTGGTCCTGCATCAGCCAGTCGACCGGCAGGAACCAGTAGCGGTCCTTGCCAACCGACACCGCAGAGTCGAACGGCGTTTCAAGAAACAGCGCGTCCGCATCGCGCTCGCTGGCCACATAGGTCGCCGGTCCCGAGCCGAGCGAGCGTCCCCAGATGACGATCGGAAAGCCCTTGGTCTGCGCAAACGCGAACGCCGCAATGGCGTCCTTGAGCACGTTGTCTTCGTTCAGGACGCCAGGCGACGCCGGAAAGCCACGATAGTCGAACGCGAGGAACCCGAACCCATCGGCAACGAACTGCTCGTAGCGAATATGCTCCTCCGAGAAGCTGTCGGAGTTGCCCTTGTAGTAGATGATGAGCGGCTTGCCAGGGATCGACGGCGGAGCATACCAGCCGCGGATCGTCTCGTTGTTGGAGGTGGGGATCTCGACCACTTCGGCGGTCTTGAGCAGCGTCTCACCCAGATCGAGGAACTTGCCTTCGGGCGAATACTGGAAACTGCGCTGCATGAAGTACATGAAGCCCGTCGCCCCCGCATAGGCGAGAACGACAACCACCAGTACGGCAACAAGAGCCCGGCGCAGCCACTTCATCGATCAGGTCCTCCATCGACCCGACCATAGTGCACTACGCCGCCGCTTCCAGCACCTTCTTGAACGCCGCCGCGAACACATCCTGCGGCTGCGCACCCGATAGCGCGAACTTGCCGTCGAACACGAAGAACGGCACGCCCTGGATGCCCTGCTCGGCCGCCCACACCGCCAGCTGATGCGATTGCGCCAGCTCCCGCGGATCGCGCATGTCGGCGAGCGCTTCGTCGCGCGTGAACCCGTGCTGTACCGCGATATCGGCGAGTACGTCGTCCTCGTTCACCTGCCGGTGGTCGAGGAAGTACGCCGCCGCGATCGCATTGGCCAAGGCATGCTGCGTGCCCTTGGGCTTGGCGAGGCGAACGACCGTGTGCGCCTTCTGCGTCGGGAACGTCCGCGGCTGCTGGCTGAGATCGAGATCGATGCCGGAGAGTCTGGCCTGCTCTTCGGCCCGCGCCCAGATCGTCTCCGGATCGCGGCCATACTTCTTGCGCAGCATTTCGCCGACGTCATAGCCCTCGGGCGGCGTGTTCGGATCGAGATAGAACGGATGGTTCTCGACCTCCACCGTCACGTCATCAGGCAACTCGGCGATTGCCCTATCGAGCCGGGCCGACCCGATGAGGCACCACGGACAGACCACGTCGGTCCACACATCGATTTTGATCTTGCGCATGCCCCGCCAATGCCTCCGCCGGCGACTGGCCGCAAGAAGGCACGGCCGTGTGACTTAGGTCGCAACCGCGCGGCGCCGGAACATCATCCGGCCGGCGAACCGAGCGGCGCCCGTCGTGCCGCGCAACACAAACCACGCCATCGACAGCAGCCACAGCGCCGCCGCGACAAACCAGCTGCCGATGGTCCACATCAGGTCCGCGAGCCGCACAACGCCGCGCCCCAGCATCTTCATCACGGCCGGGAACTTGTCCTGATACTTCTCGGCAGTCTTGGCGAGCACCTTCACGTCGCGCGTCGAATCCGCGGCCTCGACGCTGAGCTTCATCGCCCGCACGCCGCCGACACGACCGATCCGTCCGAAATCGGTCGCAAGATCCGTCACTGCCGCAATGCTCCGGGGATTGAACAGCTGGCCCAAAGGACGCCCGATCTCGCCAATCCGCATCTCACGCGCCAGCACCATCGCCTCGTCCAGCGCGCCGCGATTGATCGACCGCGCTAGCAGGCCACCCACTTCGTTCACCAGCCGCGGCGGCATCTTGCCCACTTTGTTGGCCGCCTTGAGGAACGATGCACCCGCCCGCAACGGCAACATGCCGCCGCCTGTCGAGATAGTCGCCGCCGTCAGTGACAACCCCACCGTCGCGACGCCCAGTGTGAAATAGTTGACCGGCTGCCCCATGACGTAGTTGCCGCCCTGCGCAACGAGGTCGCGCACATCACCGATGCTGGTGAGATCCGTCGCCACCACGCAGGCAAACCCCGCTTCGCTGTCGAAATCGCCGTTGACGATGCAGTTCCAGCCTTGGCTGACGACAGTGCCCAGATCGACCGGTGGCAGCGCCGCGAGCGCCAGTTCGAGATCGGCGGGGACCGCGACATCCTGCGACTTCGCCAGCGCGATCAGGGAGCGCGCCATGTCGGCATCGCGTGCGGCCAGCGCCACCTGAATTTCGGTGATGTATTGCTCCGGCGGGATCATGCGCAGCCGATAGTCGGCAATCGCCCCCTCACCCGCCAGCCGCAGCAGCTTGATCGAGTCCCACAGCGCAGGCGACAGCACGAGCCCGGTGACGAACATCACCAGCCCAATCCGCCCCCACAATCCTCGAAACAATCGCACCCGAGCCGCACTCCTTGCCGTGGGCCTAGCCCATGAGCATGGCGAGATGTGGGTACCGCTTTCGTATTGCGGAAGTACCTAGCTTGCGGATCGCGTCGTCGCCGCAACCCAGATCGCAATGCCCACCAGCACGATCGCTGCAACGATCCCCAGCACCCGACGGGCGCGGTCGGTGGCAAACAGCGGCTGCAGCAGGCTACCTCCCAGCGCAATTGCCGCATGAACGGCGGTCGCGATGGCCACGTAGATCACCGTCAAAATAAACGGCTGCCACGCGGCCGTTTGCGTCGGATCGATGAAGTTTGGCAGCACCGTCACGTAGAACAGCGCCGCCTTGGGGTTGAGCAAATTGGTCGCGATGCCGCGCCGAAAGAAGACGCTTAACCGCTCGGTCGTGCCGCGTAGCGCAAGCGGCTCCCGCGACTCGCGAAAGCTGTCCCAGGCGAGATAGAGTAGGAACGCGATGCCGCCCCAGCGCAGCGTTTCGTAAAGCCAGCGGTTCTCGGCCACCAGCGCGCCAAGCCCGAAACCCGCGGCAAGCCCAAGCAGCAAGAGGCCGAGCGCCACGCCGGCGACCGCCGCCAGCCCCGCCAGCCGTCCCCGCTCGACGCTCAGCAGCGCAAGCCAGGCCATGTTCGGGCCCGGCGTCAGTTCGATGACGAGAGATGTGAGGGCGAAGGCGAGTACGGTTTCCGTCACGCCTTCGCCTGTCGACTAGTGCCCGAGCGCCTTGACGATGTCTTCCGTCATCTTCTTGGCGTCGGCGAACAGCATCATCGTATTGTCGCGGAAGAACAGCTCGTTCTGCACGCCCGCATAACCCGCCGCCATGCCGCGCTTGATGAAGAGCACCGTTCCAGCGTCCTCGACGTTGAGCACCGGCATGCCGTAGATCGGAGAGGTCTTGTCGGTCTTGGCCGCCGGATTGGTCACGTCGTTGGCGCCGATCACGAACGCCACATCCGACTGCGCGAACTCCGAGTTGATGTCCTCGAGCTCGAACACTTCGTCGTAGGGCACATTCGCTTCGGCGAGCAGCACGTTCATATGCCCCGGCATACGGCCGGCGACCGGATGGATGGCATACTTGACGGTGACGCCTTCCTTCTTGAGCAGGTCGGCCATTTCGCGCAACGCGTGCTGCGCCTGGCTCACCGCCATGCCGTAGCCCGGGACGATGATGACCTTGCTGGCGTTCTTCATCATGAACGCGGCGTCGTCGGCAGAGCCCTGCTTGACCGGCCGCGTCTCCTCCTCGCCCGAGGCTGCTGCGGCGTCATCGCCGCCGAAGCCACCCAGGATCACCGAGATGAAGCTGCGGTTCATGGCCTTGCACATGATGTAGCTGAGGATCGCACCCGACGAGCCCACCAGTGCACCCGTGATGATCAGCGCCGTGTTGCCCAGCGTGAAGCCGATGCCCGCCGCCGCCCAGCCCGAGTAGGAGTTGAGCATCGAAACGACCACCGGCATGTCGGCGCCGCCGATCGGGATGATCATCAGCCCGCCCAGCACCAGCGCCAGCACCGTGATCGCCCAGAACAGCCAGACCTGGCCGGTCATCGCAAACCACGCAACGAGCGCGATGAGGATGATGCCGAGGATGAGGTGCAGCGCATGCCGCATCGGCAGGATAATCGGCTTGCCGCTCATATTGCCGTTGAGCTTGGCGAACGCGATCACCGAGCCGGTGAAGGTGAACGCACCGATCGCCACGCCGATCGACATTTCGATCAGCGCCTGCGTGTGGATATGGCCGGGCTCGCCGATGCCGAAAGCTTCCGGCGCATAGAGCGCCGCAGCGGCGACGAACACCGCCGCAAGGCCGACCAGCGAGTGGAACGCCGCGACAAGCTGCGGCATGTCGGTCATTTTGACCGTACGCGCCATCACCGCACCGATGCCACCGCCGAGCGCGAGGCCGCCGATCACCAGCAGCCAGCTGACGGCGTCGGTGATGCCCGAAACGGCGAGCGTCGTGAGAATGGCGATGGTCATGCCGACCATGCCGAACAGATTGCCCTGGCGCGACGAGGCCGGGCTCGAGAGCCCGCGCAGCGCGAGGATGAAGAGGATGCCGGCGACCAGATAGAGCAGCGCGGCGATATTCGCGTTGATCATCGGCTCAGCCCTTCTTCTTGTACATCGCCAGCATGCGCTGGGTCACAAGGAAGCCGCCGAAGATGTTCACTCCCGCGAACACCAGGGCGATGAAGCCGAACACTTTGCTGGCCCAGTTCGAGTCTGCCGCGAGCGGCACCCCCACGGCGAGCAGCGCGCCGACGACGATCACCGAAGAGATCGCATTGGTCACGCTCATCAGCGGCGTGTGCAGCGCCGGGGTCACCGACCACACGACGAAGTAGCCCACGAAGATGGCCAGCACGAAGATCGCGAGCCGGAAGGTGAAGGGATCGATCGCTTCCATGGTCTCTCTCCTTAAGCCGCGACTTTGATGTTGGGGTGGACGATCGCGCCGTCCTTGGTGAGCACGGTGGCCTTCACCAGCTCGTCGTCCCAGTTGATTGCGAACGCCTTGGTCTTCTTGTCGAACATCGTTTCAAGGAACGACACGAGGTTGCGCGCATAGAGCGAACTCGCTGAGGTCGCGAGCCGCGCCGGCCAGTTCTTATAGCCGATGATCGTCACGCCGTTGGGTGTCGTCACCACTTCGCCCGGCTTGGTCAGCTCGACATTGCCGCCGCGCTCGGCCGCAAGATCGACGATCACCGAACCCGGCAGCATGCTCTGCACCATCGCGGCGCTCACCAGCTTCGGCGCCGGTCGACCCGGGATCAGCGCCGTGGTGATCACGATGTCCTGCTTGGCGATGTGCGACGAGGTCAGCGCCGCCTGCGCGGCTTTCTCGTCGTCGGTCAGCTCGCGAGCATAGCCACCGGTGCCAGACGCGTCTTTGAGCGCATCGGTCATGATGAATTTCGCGCCCAGCGATTCCACCTGCTCGCCGGCTGCGGCGCGCACGTCGGTGGCGCTCACCACAGCGCCGAGGCGCCGCGCCGTCGCAATCGCCTGGAGGCCGGCAACGCCCGCGCCCATCACGAACACTTTCGCCGGACGCACGGTACCGGCCGCCGTCATCATCATCGGCATCGCGCGGTCGAACGCGGTGGCCGCTTCCAGCACCGCCTGGTAGCCCGCGAGGTTCGCCTGGCTCGACAGGATGTCCATCACCTGCGCGCGCGTGATGCGCGGCATGAACTCCATCGCCACCGTCGTGTATCCGGCGCGCCCCAGCGAAGCGATATCGCTCTCGCTGCCGAACGGATCCATCGTCCCGATCACCAACGCGCCCGACTTGGCGCCGATCAGCACATCGACATCGGGACGGCGCACCGTCAGCACGATGTCGGCGTCCTTCACGACGTCGGCGCCGCTGCCCAGCGTTGCGCCGGCCTTGGCATAGTCCTCGTCCGGAAAGCGGGCTTTCGCCCCCGCCCCGTTTTCGATCGATACAGTCGCACCCAGCCCGATCAGCTTGGTCACGGTCTCCGGCGTCGCAGCCACACGGGTCTCCCCGTCGGCCCGCTCGCGGACGATGGCAATTTTCATGAGCGTCTCCTGAACGCCCGCGGCCATCAGGCCCGGGCCCGCCCGAAGGCCTTAGGGATTGATGAAGATATAGAGCGCGAGCATGAGCACGGCGCAGCCGATGACACCCCACTTGATCAGGTTGGTGAAGAGGTCCCAGGTCTGGCGATGCTGGGCATAGTCCATCGCCTCATGCATCCGCTCCGCCTCCTGAGCGTCGATATCCATGGCGTCGTGTGCAAGTTCGTGGGTCATCTTGTCCTCGGCGTTAGTTCGGTTGAGTTTCGGCGAGTTCGTCGATCAGGCGTTCGATCATGCTCAGGCCGAGCGACCAGAAGCCGGGATCGCGCGCATCGAGCCCGAAGGGCTTGAGCAGTTCGGAATGATGCTTGGACCCCCCGGCCTTCAGCAGCTCGAAGTATCGCTCCGCGAACCCCTCGCTGGCCTTCTCATACTGAGCGTAGAGCGAGTTCACAAGGCAATCGCCGAAAGCATAGGCGTACACGTAGAACGGCGAGTGGATGAAGTGCGGGATGTAGCTCCAGAATATCCCGTAGCCATCGTTGAGCTTCACGCCGGGTCCGAGCGACTCCTTTGAGACATCGAGCCAGATTTCGTCGAGCTGCTCGCGGGTGAGTTCACCCTCTTTGCGCGCCGTGTGGACGCGACGCTCGAAGGTGTAGAACGCGATCTGCCGCACCACCGTGTTGAGCATGTCCTCGACCTTTTGCGACAGCATCGAGAAGCGCTGCTTCTTGTCTGTCGTCTTGTCGAGCATGGAGCGGAAGGTCAGCATCTCGCCGAACACCGACGCGGTTTCTGCCAGCGTCAGAGGTGTGTTGCTGAGGATGGAGCCCTGCGGCGCCGCCAGAACCTGGTGCACGCCATGTCCCAATTCATGTGCCAGCGTCATCACGTCTCGCGCTTTGCCCAGATAATTGAGCATCAGATACGGGTGCGCCGATGGGACGGTGGGATGCGCGAACGCGCCCATCGCCTTGCCCTCTTTGACCGGCCCGTCAATCCAGCCACCGGTGAAGAACGGTTCAGCGACCTTCCGTAGCTCAGGCGAGAACCGGCCATACGCGTCGAGCACGGTGGTCTTGGCTGTCTCCCAGTCGAAGGTCCGGTCGTCGCTGGTCGGGAGCGGTGCGTTGCGGTCCCAGGCATTAAGCTGGTCCTTGCCGAACCACTTGGCCTTCATCTGGTAGTATTTATGGCTGAGCCGCGGATACGCGTCGCGCACCGCCGCCTCGAGCGCATCGACCACTTCGCGCTCGACCGAATTGGCCATGTGGCGGCTGTCGGCGATGTCCTTGTAGCCGCGCCAGCGGTCGGAGATTTCCTTGTCCTTGGCGAGGACGTTGGTGATGTGCGTGAAGAGCCGCGCATTGTCGTTGAGCGTCTTGCCGACCGCGCCAAACGCCGACGCACGCTTCTTCTCATCCTTGTCCGACAAGAGATGCAACGCACCTTCGACCGGCAGGATTTCGCCATCGACGTCGAACTTGAGCGACGACATCGTTTCGTCGAACAGCCGATTCCAAGCCTGCGCGCCGGTGACCGACTTCTCGAAGAACAGCTCCTCGATCTTCTCGTCCAACTGATAGGGCTTGGCTTTCCTGAGCTCGACGAACCAGTGGCGGTAGTGCGCGACCTTGTCGTCCGCTGCCATCGCCGCCTCGATCACCGCGTCATCGATCGTGTTGAGCTCGAGCTCCCAGAACAGCAGCCCGGTCGCGAGATCGGTGATCGCCTGGCTCAAATCGCCGAGAAACTTCACCCGCGCCGGATCCTGCGTGTTGAGCGCGTAGCGGAGATAGGAGTACGCCGAAAGCCGCCCGGTCACGTCGCCGAGCTTTTCGCTCCGCTCGATCGCCTCATAGAGCCGCCCGGCCTTCGCCAGCGTCGCGAGCTTTCCCTTGTAGTCGGCCTCGAACGCCTTGGCCTCGGACTTTGCCCAGTCGAGGTCGCGCTTGAGTTCAGGCGACTCGGGACTGGTATAGAGGTCGTCGAGGTTCCATTCCGGCAACTCGCCGAACTCGTTGTGCCCCTTCTGGGCCGCGGCCGCGGGCGCACGAAATAGGTCAGCCATACGATCAGACTTTCGTCGAAGCTACAGTGTCGGCGCGGACCATATTCCGCCCCAAACGGCCACTCAAGCAGGACATTGGTGGAGTCCGTGAGTTGTGGTACTATTGGGTACCACCAGGGAGTATCCGATGCCGGAAAGCACGTCGATCAAACTTGATGATGGCTTGCGCGACAGGCTACGCGCGATTGCTGTGCGTGAAGGAAGTACCCCCAACCGCCTGATGAACGAAGCCATCAACGAGCTGGTAGACAGGAGAGAACGTCGGGCGGCATTCCTCGCGGAAGTGAAGGCTCGTTGGGAAGAATACCAGGAAAGCGGCCTGCATCTGACGCAAGAAGAGGTTGACGAGTGGCTCGACGGCGTGTTGCGGGGCGAGGATCCGCCAATCCCCGAGCCTCACACCTGAGATGGCTCGACGCCTTGATTGGTCCCCGGAAGCGGTGCGCGATCTACGAAGGCTGCACCAATTTCTTCGGCCCAAGAATCCACGCGCTGCAGATCGAGCGATCGCCACGATTCGTGTTCACATTGACATGCTCAAGGAATTCCCCGAGGCCGGACGCTTCGCCGAAGACGGTGAGATCGACCACCGCGAATTGGTGATACCCTTCTCAAGCGGAGGCTACGTGGCCTCCTACAAGTACGATGACAAAGCGGTTCGCATCATCGACATCCGGCACCAGCGCGAAGCCGGCTACTGACCTGCCCTCACCCTCGTCCTTAAACCCCCCTTAACCCACACTTTTCATCCTGATCCGAAATGACACACCGCGATTCGGCTCTCAGCCCGATTTCGCGGATCAGAAACGGCTTGGGAGACTTCATGACGCGCGTTCTCATCGTGGACGACGATCCGGTTCAGTTGCGCTTGACCGCAGAGGTCGCGCGCCGCGCCGGGTTCACGCCAGTAACGGCCGGCGGCGGCGATGAAGCGCTCTCGATCCTCCGCGCCAACTCCGGTTTCGGCGCCGTCATCCTCGATCTCGTCATGCCCGACCGCGACGGCATGGCCGTGATGGAGGCAATGGCGCGCGACGGCATCACCGCGCCGATCATTATCCAGACCGCCCATTCGTCGCTCGAAACCGTGGTTTCGGCGATGCGCCAGGGCGCCGTCGACTTCTTCGTCAAACCCGTCGCGCCGGAGCGGCTGATCGTCTCGCTCCGCAATGCCATGAAGCTCGACGAACTCGAAACCATCGTCCGTACCGAGCGCAACCGCCGGACGGGAACCCTCGGCCTCGAGGACATCATCACCCGCTCGCCCGCCATGCATCGCGCTCTGTCGCTGAGCCAGAAGGCGGCCAAATCGCAGATTCCGGTGCTGATCGAAGGCGAGACCGGCACTGGCAAGGAACTCATTGCGCGCGTCATCCAGGGTATGAGCGACCGCACAGCAAGACCGTTCATCGCCGTCAACTGTGCCGCGATCCCGGAAAACCTGATCGAATCGACGCTGTTCGGCCACAAGAAGGGCGCCTTCACCGGCGCCGTCGCCGATCACCCCGGTAAGTTCGCCGAGGCCCATGGCGGCACGCTGTTCCTCGACGAGGTTGGCGAACTGCCGGCCGCCGCGCAGGCAAAACTCCTCCGCGCGCTGCAGGAAGGCGAGATCGAACCGGTCGGCGCCACCCGGCCTGAACGCGTCAACGTCCGCGTGATCTCGGCAACCAACCGGCGCCTGCTCGGCCTCGCCCAGACCGGCGAGTTCCGCGAAGACCTATACTACCGCCTCAACGTCTTCCCGATCTACCTGCCGCCGCTTCGCGAACGCGCCGACGATATTGAAGTTCTCGCGACGCACTTCATCGCCCGCTTCGCCGCCGAAGCTGGCAAGCGCATCGCCGGCATCTCCAATCCCGCGCTCGACCTGCTGCGTGCCTACAACTGGCCCGGCAACATTCGCCAGTTCGAGAACGCCATCTACAGAGCCATCGTCCTCTCGGACGGGGGCTATCTCGAACTCGCCGACTTCCCGCAGATCGTCGCCGCCTCGCATGGCCGCGACGAAACCTTGCGGCTCACCGAGTCCCTTCCCGCGCCTTCAGCCCCGGTTCACATCGATGCCGTTAGGTCTTTGCGCAGAGAAAGCGACATGCGGGAGACCATTCCTGACCGCTTCCTCGATGCCCGGGGCGAAGTGGCTCCGCTCCCCGATCTCGAACGCGAACTCATCTCGTTCGCGCTCAAGCATTACGGGGGACGGATGTCGAAGGTGGCACGCGCGCTGAAGATCGGCCGCTCCACCCTCTACCGCAAGCTCCGCGACTACGGCCTCGAGGATGGCGTCGAAAGCGACGCGGCGTAGTTCCCAGCGCGGTTGGCCGAACGAGCCCTTTTGGGATCGGTTGGACAGAGCCAACAAAAAGCGGCAAGCAGATACTTGCCGTTGCGCAAACGCCACATCGCCGGAACACAAAAAGGTGAGGAATTGCCTGCGTTAACGCTTGTGGATTAGGACCGGAGGGTATCCTCGAGCGCGCGCGTCCCGCGCGGTGAATACCCTGAAAGAGACGGAGACTGCTTTGCGCTTACTGATGGCCATGCTGCTTGCTGGTGTCGCACTGACCGGAGCAGCCGCACCTGCGCTTGCGCAGGAAGCCACGGTCGTCCAGGCGTCCCTCACCAAGATCGTCATCGCTCCCCCGCGCAGCGATCTCGCCCGCATCATCAAGGCTGGCCTGCAGAAGGCCTACTACGAGGCCGAGAAGGGCTCGCGCGAATACGTCCAGGCGCAGAAGCTTTACTTCTTTTATGGCGCGCGCGGCTTCGAGCCGCTCTGGCTGACCCCCGGCGTCGGTAGCGCCATCACCTTCTCGCCGAACGCCGAAAAGATCATCGGCGTCTTCAAGAACGCCGCGTTCGAAGGCTTCCGCACCTCCGACTATATGACTCCCGATCTCGATCCCGCTGCCGCGGGCACCGATCCGGTCAAGCTTGCCGCGCTGGAGACCGCGTTCTCGCAGGCCGCTGTTCGTTACGCGCAGGACGCCTATGGTGGACGCATCGCGCCAAGCGCCGTCAGCAAGAACATCACCCTCACGCCCAAGCGTATCGATGAAGCGAGCGTATTGCTGCAACTCGCCTCGTCCGACGCGCCCGACAAGGTTCTCGCCGATTTCGACCCCAAGAACCCCGAGTTCGTGCGCCTGCGTTCAGCGCTGGCCAAATTCTACGACGGCAGTGTCGTCGTCGAGCAGATCACCATCCCGGACGGCAAGACGCTCAAGCTCGGCATGGACGATGACCGCGTGCCGCTCCTGCGCCAGCGCCTCGGCGTGGCAGCACCGGACATTCCGGAAGGCGCCACCGACGCCAAGGTCGATATCACCTACGATCAGGCCCTGTTCGACGCGGTGAAGGACGCCCAGAAGGAGTTGGGTCTCACAGCCGATGGTGTTCTCGGACCGGCGACCGTCGCAGCCCTCAATGGCGGCGGCAATGTCAGCCGCGACGACATCGTGGCCAACATGGAGCGCTGGCGCTGGGAACCCGAAGAGTTCGGTGCCTTCAACGTGCAGGTGAACATTCCTGAGTTCACCCTGTGGATCAAGCGCGATGGCGTGGTGGTCCACACCACCCGCGTCGTCGTCGGCACCCCGAAGAATCAGACGGCGATATTCTCGGACAACATCCGCCACATAGCCGCACCTGATTGCCAATCCGTACTATCTCGACGGCCAGAACATGGAGATGCTGGCGGGTGGCAAGGTGATCAACGCCGCGGCCATCGACTGGACCACCACCAACATCAACAACTACTCGATCCGGCAGAAGCCGGGACCGGGCAATGCATTGGGCAAGGTCAAGTTCCTGTTCCCCAACGAGCACAACATCTACCTGCACGACACGCCGTCGAAGTCGCTCTTCTCGCGTGCCTTCCGTGCTTACTCGCATGGCTGCGTCCGCGTGCAGAACCCGATGGACTTTGCGGGCGCCCTTATCGCCACAAATCCGGAGCTGACGCAGGCGTCGATCGAAAGCCTGGAAGGTCCCAAAGAGAAGTGGGTGAACCTCCAGAACCATATTCCAGTTCACCTGATGTACTTCACGTTGCGGGTGGACGAAGACGGTACGATCCGCTCCTACGGCGACGTCTATGGCCACAACAAGAAGCTCATCGAACTGCTCAACGCCGAGTAGTTCGACCGCACTCTCGTGACCTCGCCGCAGGCCCTGAGCGATGCGGACCGCCGCCTGGTCGCCGCATGGGCAGCTGACTGCGCGGAACGCGTCCTCCATATCCTCGAGGCCGAAAAGCCGGACGACGATCGCTCACATCGCGGAGTCCGACTAGAACGATGGTTCGACTTTCATCGGAAGTCGTAAACTCGTGCCATCGCCGCAAGGCCGATCATCGCCGCCAATGCACAGGCTGCGGGGATGAAGAACACGCTGGGTAGCCCAAGCATCGCAACGCCGGCACCGCCTGCAACGCCGCCGAGCGCACTGCTCAGCGCTGTCGAGCCCATGAAGATTGCAGACGCGGTCGCCACCGCATTGGGCAGCAGCCGCTGCGCGACGATGATGCCCAGCACCATGAACACGCCCCACACGCCGCCCATCAAAATCTGCCCCGCGAACATCCCGTAGACGTCGCCCCAGAGCGCAAAACAGAGGTTGGCGCCGACGCCGAGCGCCGCTCCGATGCACATGAGCCAGAGGATGCCGACCCGCCGTCCCAGCACCACGCTGAATGGCATGATCGCCAGTTCCACGAGCGGTTGGATTCCGATCACTGCACCGCGGATAGCCGGCTCGATGTGCAGTTGCTCCTCCATGTAGAGCAGCAGGAAGCCGTACTTGATGCTCTCGCCCGCATAGACCAGGACGAACAATCCGGTGAAGGCCAGCAGCGGCAGCATCGCGCTCAGCGTCGGCGCGGCAGCCGGCGCCGTCTGCGTCTCGCCGCTCGGCGTAGTCCCCCGGTCGCGTAGTTGCCCCAGCGCGACGATCTGCGCCAGAAAACAAATCGCCGTCAGCCAGATCATCGGCCGCAGCCCGTACGCTGCCCCCACCCACGCGCCGATGACTGGCCCGACGATCCATCCCGCGGTGTTGGCCATGCGGATGATGGCGACCACGCTATCGTTTTTACCTCTGGGGTCGACCGCCTGCTCGTCGTGCACCGCCGCGAACAACTGCGAGAACGTCGCGTTCGAGAAGGCGAGGATCAGCGCGCCGACAATGAAGGGCACCCAGATCGCCGTCGACAGCGCCATCAGTGCCCAGCCGACGAATCCGGCCAGCGCACACAGCCTGAACAGGTTGAGTCGGTTGCCGGTCCGGTCCGAGTATCGTCCCACAAGGTAGCCGGCGATCGGCCCTGCAAGGCTCGTGAGGTAGTAGAGCCCGGCGACCGGCAGCGGCGCACCCAGTTCCCGGACGAGGAAAAGCACAATCTGCGGCGCCGCGGCCGATGCGCCGACGCCCGCCAGAAACAAGGCGAGCGTCGCCCCTCGGTACAGCGGCGACGCCCAAACCTGCTGGATCGCGGGCGTCTGCGGCGTTGCTGCGTCAGTCATGGCTTTCGACTTCCCCCACGCGGCGCACGGCGACCATACCCGCCCACCCGCTTTTCCCCTGTGTTTACTAACGCTTAACACCTCAGCCTTGGTTCAGCCGCGATTTTTGCCTAAAACCTGCAAAGGCTGGGCAGTCTGCGCGGTCTGTTGGACTTGGCTGGCCGGGTCGTAACCGGATGTTAGCGTTAAGAAACTCTTACGGTCTTGGCGCTAGAGTCGGTGCTGACTGAGCATTTGGGCTATTGGGGCGTGACGGTTAAACCGCACTTCGATTGGCGTCTGTTGGGGTTGCGCGCCGTGGCGATTGCCGCGGGCCTGGCGTTTTTCCTCGCCCAGACCGCCGTCCCCGTGACCGCCGCCGGCAACGACCGTACCCTGTGGCTCTACCACACGCATACTGGCAAGACCGGCAAGTTCACCTTCAAGAAAAACGGCCAGTATGACCCGGCCGTCCTGCGCGAGATGAACGTCTTCCTTGCCGACTGGCGCACCGGCTCCGTCACCAATATGGACCCGCATCTGTTCGACCTCCTGTGGGAGGTCTACCAGGATGTCGGCGGCACGCAGCCCTACAACATCGTTTCGTCCTATCGCGAACCCAAGACCAACGCGATGCTGCGCGCCAAGTCATCGGGCGTGGCCGAGAATAGCCAGCACATGAAGGGCCACGCGATGGACGTCTTCATCCCTGGGGTGAAGCTGGCGACTCTCCGCGCGGCAGCGATGCGCCACCAGGTTGGCGGCGTTGGCTACTACCCCACCTCGGGCAGCCCCTTCGTCCACATGGACACCGGCTCCGTCCGCGCCTGGCCGCGCATGACCCGCGCGCAGCTCAAGGAAGTCTTCCCCGACGGCAAGACGATGCACCTGCCCGTCGATGGCACTCCCCTATCCAAGACCGGTTACGCCTTCGCGCAGGCCGAGTGGAAGAAATGCAAGATGGTGCCCTGCAATGGCAGCCCGGCCGCCATCGTTCCCGACACCGGCGATGTCATGCTCGCCTCGCTCGATCCGGCGCAGCGTACGGTCAACACCATCGAGATCGTCTCGCCCATGCCGAGCCTTCGTCGACCGAGCGGCGGCGTGACGCTCGATCCGTCTAACAACCCGTTCACCGCCTTCGCAGCGCCGAGTGCGCCGCTCGCCGTCGTCGTGCCCATGGCCAAGACGCCCACAATGATGGTGGCGACGCGCGACACCTTCGCCAACGGCACGCAGACCGCGCTCAACGCGCTGTCGACCTTCGATGGCCCGATGCCCGCGCCGCGTGTGCTGATGACGCCGCGCGACGACGTGCTCACCGCCTACGCCCCCGAGATGAGCCAGGACCCTGACGCACAGCGCGCCCTCGAAATGTTGATCCAGCGCGAGACCGCCGCGTCCGAAGTCGTGGTCCCCGCAGAAAAGCCGCGGATCGACACCTCCGAGATTCGCATCGCTTCGCTGGGCGGCACCAATGGGCTCGACCTGGCCAAGAACATCTTCGACATGACCTGGTCGGCGCTGACCGAAGCCGGTGGCGGCGCCGTCGCCAATACCCTCGTCTCCGCCGCGCCGGCTCGCGAATCCCTTGTCGGCCTCAAGCCGCGCGACTTCGACCTCGTCGCCCCCGAGATCGACCATGTGAACGAAACGCTGGTCGAGCCGGTGCTCATGACCGACATGCACTTTGCCGAGCTTTACGAGCCGGAAGGCTACCTGGACAACGCGGCAGAGCTCGGCGTCATGGCCGACCGCGTCGTCCTCGAACCCGACGACCGCGCCCCGCCGCGCTACGACGTCTTCGTCGTCCGCCGCCCCATGCTGGTCGCCTCGCGCTAGCCGCGAGCCTATCTGGGATCGCTTGGTCCATAGCACGCGACCAACTCGCAACCTGCGGCAAATCTCCTTCGTTTCTGCACAGACCCTTGGTTGAAATCCCCGGTGGGGACGCCTAAACCATTGGCAACACGAAGGGACGCCATTGTCCGAACGCCCGACCACTCCCCTGCTCGACACCATCGCCTCGCCGGCCGACCTCAAGTCGCTCGACAGGGCGCAGCTGCGCCAGGTCGCTGACGAGCTGCGCGCCGAAGTGATCGACGCCGTGTCGGTCACCGGCGGCCATCTCGGCGCAGGCCTCGGCGTCGTCGAGCTGACCGTCGCCCTGCATGCCGTCTTCGATACGCCGAACGACCGGCTGATCTGGGACGTCGGCCACCAGGCCTATCCGCATAAGGTGCTCACCGGCCGCCGCGACCGCATTCGAACGCTCCGCGCCAAGAACGGCCTGTCGGGCTTCACTCGCCGCGCCGAAAGCGACTACGACCCGTTCGGCGCCGGGCACTCCTCTACATCGATCTCGGCCGGCCTCGGTATGGCCGTCGCTTCGCAGCTCAAGGGCGAAAAGCGTAACGTCATCGCCGTCATCGGTGACGGCGCGATGTCGGCGGGCATGGCCTACGAGGCGATGAACAACGCCGGAGCGATGGACGCCCGGCTGATCGTCGTGCTCAACGACAACGACATGTCGATCGCGCCGCCCACCGGTGCGCTGCGGGCCTATCTCGCCAAGCTGGTGTCTGCGCCGCTTTATCGCGGCTTCCGCGACCGCGCCAAGTCGATCACCGAGAAGATGCCGCGCATCGTCCACGAGACTGCGCGCAAGACCGAGGAGTTCGCTCGCTCGTTCTTTACCGGTGGAACGATGTTCGAGGAACTCGGCTTCTTCTACGTCGGCCCCATCGACGGCCACAATGTCGACGACCTCGTCGACGTGTTCAAAAACATCCGCGACGCCGAAAGCGGCCCCATCCTGGTCCACGTCGTCACAAAGAAGGGCAAGGGCTACGAGCCCGCCGAGACCAGCGCCGACAAGTACCACGGCGTGTCCAAGTTCAACGTCATCACCGGCGCACAGGCCAAACCGCAGTCCAACGCGCCGTCTTACACCGCCGTCTTCGCTGAAGCGCTGATCGATGAGGCCAAGCGCGACGATCGCGTCGTCGCCGTCACCGCCGCCATGCCCTCGGGCACGGGCCTCGACAAGTTCGCCGAAATCTTCCCCAGCCGCATCTTCGACGTCGGCATCGCCGAGCAGCACGCGGTCACCTTCGCCGCCGGTCTTGCCTCCGAAGGATTGAAGCCGTTCGCCGCTATCTATTCGACCTTTCTACAGCGCGCCTACGACCAGGTGATCCACGACGTCGCCGTGCAGCATCTGCCGGTGCGCTTCGCCATCGACCGTGCCGGCTATGTGGGCGCTGACGGCCCGACCCATGCCGGCAACTACGACAGCGCCTATCTCGGCACCGTCCCCGGCATGGTCGTGATGGCCGCCGCCGACGAGGCTGAGCTCAAGCACATGGTGGCAACCGCCGCCGCCTACGACAACGGTCCCATCGCCTTCCGCTATCCGCGCGGCGACGGTCTCGGCATCGACATGCCGGAACATGGTTCTATCCTGCCCATCGGCAAGGGCCGCATCGTCAGGCAGGGCAGCACGGTGGCCCTCCTCAACTTCGGCACGCGCCTCGGCGAAATTCTCGCGGCCGCCGAGAAGCTTGCCGCCTTCGGCCTGACGCCCACCATCGCCGACGCGCGCTTCCTGAAGCCGCTCGACGAGGAACTGATTGCTCGGCTTGCGCAGGATCACGAACTGCTGATCTCGGTCGAAGAATCAGGCATCGGCGGTTTCGGCAGCCACGTCGCGACATTCCTTGCGAGCAACGGGCTGCTCGACGGCAAGCTGAAGTTCCGCCCGCTGATGATCCCTGACACCTTTGTGGAACAGGCATCGCAGAACGATATGTACGCTGCCGCGGGCCTCGATCGTGCCGGCATCGTCACCACAGTTCTGACGACGCTTGGGATCACCGAGGCAGCCGCAGTCCGGGAAATCAAAACCTAACCATCTTCCCGATGATCGCCGTCAGCGAATCTTCAGAGAGGAACCCTCGGGCTCCTATCGGCTTATGCTAGCCGGAGACCTTTGCATGCTGCGTCGTGGCCACTTCACACTCTTTGGAATTGCGGTCGCCGCCGTGTTCGGCGCGATGCTGATGATACCTGGCGGCGAGCCCGGCGTTGCGGTGGCCGAAGTGCCGCAGATTGCCTCGACGCCAAGCCAGGAAACGCTCGCCACCATCGACGCGATGCTGCGACCGGCGCTGCCCGAGCCTGCGATGCCGACCCGCTCCCAGCGGAGCGTCGTGGCGCCGAACCCCGACAATTTCGAAACTGCCGCGCTAAAGGCACCGGATGTGACGACGCCCGCAACCGATCTCGAAGGCGCGCCGCTAGCCGATCCCACTCTCAAGCCAGACGCCATTGGGCGCTCCGCGGTGAACCTGCGCGCCGGCCCGTCGAGCGACACGGCCACTGTGACGGTGCTGCAGCCGGGCCAGGCTGTCAGCACCGGCGAGAGCGACGGCGGCTGGGTCGAGGTCACACTGCCCGATGGAACCACGGGCTGGGTCTTCTCGCGCTACCTTGCGAGCGTCGAAGCCGCCGCGCCCGCAGCTGAAGCCGACACGCCAAAGGCCAAGAGCGCCACCACGACGGCTACCATCAAGGGCGATACCAGGGGTGGCCTCGAGGGCAAGACTGCTCGCATCCAGTCGAGCCTGAACGTTCGCACGATCCCCTCCTCCACCGCCCGCACGGTCTTCCGCACCGAGCCCGGCGAGCGTGTCAAAATCGTCGACACACGCGGCAACTGGATCCGGATCGTCACCGCCGACGGCAGCTCGGGCTGGATCGAAGCCGGCTAACACCTTCTTTCAGAACAAGAATACTGCCTCAGATGTGACCGGCTGCAAATCGCAAACATCTGTTTGCAAATAATCGTTTGCAGTTATATCCTTTGCGGCATGAGCACGCCGCGCGATATTTCCCGCTTCGTCCCCAGCATCGAGTCGCTCCGGGCACTTGCGCATCCGGATCGGCTACGCATCCTCGGCGTCCTGCGCGCTGACGGTCCATCGACTGCCACCGCGCTGGCCCAGCGCTTCGGACTCAATTCCGGCGCAACTAGCTACCACCTGCGTCAGCTGGCCCATCATGGCTTTATCGAGCCGGCGGAAGACCTCGGCAACCGCCGCGAACGCTGGTGGCGCTCGCGACATGAGTCGACGCTTTTCGACAATTCCGAGCTTTCAGGCACGGACCTCGAAGGCGGCCTCGCCTTCGCGCAAGCCGTCGTCAGCCGACACGCCGCGCAGATCCAGCAGGCGCACGACCATTTCCGTGACCTGCCGGTCGAGTGGCGCAAGGCGTCAATGCAGAGCGACTTCATGCTCCCGCTCACAGCGGAGCAGGCCAAGGCCCTCACTGACAAGATGGGCGACCTGCTGTGGGAGGCGAAAGCCGCAACGCCACCGCCCGGCGAAGCGCCGCCCGGCACCCGCCCATACATGGTGGTGATGTACGGCTTCCCGCACCCCGACTTCCCGACGGACGAGGGCCGCAAATGAACGCCTCGCACCGCCCCATCGTCGCTCTCGCCGTCGCCGAAGCCATTTCGCTGTCCGGCACGCGCCTGTCGATGATCGCCATCCCGTGGCTGGTGCTCACGCTGACCGGCGACCCACTGCTCACCGGGCTCGCCGGATTTGCCGAGCTTCTTCCCTATGTGGTGGCCAAAGCGCTCGGTGGCCCGCTGATCGACCGCCTCGGCGCGCGACGCATTGCCATCTTCGGCGACGCCCTTTCCATGGTCGTCGTTGCCCTCGTCCCGCTACTGCATCTGACGGGCCTGCTGAGCATCGCCACGATCCTCCCCACCGTCGCGCTGCTCGGCGCACTGCGTGGCCCCGCCGATGCCGCCAAATATGCGATGATCCCGACTATCACAGCAGCGGCGGGCGTACCGCTCGAGCGCATCACCGGCCTCATGGGCGTCATCGAGCGGCTGGCGAGCACCGTTGGAGCCGCCGCGGCGGGCGCGCTCGTCGCGCTCATCGGCCCGGCTCCAGCTCTTGCCGTCACGGCCACAGCTTTCGCACTCAGTGCATTGACCGTGCTGTTCGCCCTCCGCGTGCAGACCGTGGCGCCGTCCCGGCGGCAAGCGAGCTATTTCGCCGATCTTCGCGAAGGCTGGCGCTGGTTCTCGCGCGACGCGGTGCTCGTCGGCCTCGTCATAATGGTCGCAATCACCAACCTGTTTGACGCCGCCTATACCGGCGTTCTAGTGCCTGTCTGGGCCGAGACCCATGGCGATGCCGCGCTGCTAGGGCTGATGTTCGCCATCTTTTCGGGTGCCTCGATCGCAGGCTCGGCACTCGCCACCGCCCTCGGTGAGCGGCTGCCGCGCCTGCCGGTCTATGTCATCGCCTACTTGGTCACCGGCATGCCGCGCTACCTCATCCTGGCGATGGTCTCGCCCATGGTCGCCGTGATGATCGTGCTGGCAACCGCCGGCTTCGCGTCCGGCTTCCTCAACCCCATCCTGGGTGCGGTCATGTTCGAGCGGATCCCCAAGGCGCTCACCGGCCGCGTCACGGCACTCGTCAATGCCTTGTGCTGGACGCTGATGCCGCTGGGCGGACTTCTCGGTGGCCTGCTGATCACGCGCTTTGGGCTCTCCGCAGCGTTCGCCGGGATCGGCGTCGCCTATCTCGCCACCACGCTGTTGCCCCTGCTCGTTCCAAGCTTCCGCGGATTCGCGCATCGGCGCCAACCCATACCCGCTGAATGAAAGTGGGCGGCAGGAACTGCGCGAAACCGGGAAGTTCCACGCCGCCTGCCGCCCCTTCGAACCGCGCGACCCTTGGCTGAGCCAGGAGAGTATCCAGCCGGGAGTGGATCGCCGCCGTCCATGACAGCCGGCAATCGCGCGAGCCCCCTCAAGCTCGGAAACGACCAAACCGCCCGCCAATTCGGGTTATGAACTCGCAAGTATCAAAGTATGGCTGCGCCCTCCTCCAAGGCCGCAACCCCTCGCCAGCACGCTAGGCCGCGCATAGCACCGCTGTCAATGAGTTACGTGCCTCAAACCACCGGGCTTGCCTGTGCGCGCGCAGACGAGGACCATCTCGCCGCGCACTATCGGCAGGCAAGTTGCGTCAAGCGCCGGAAGAGAGCGATAAAACTAAATTCTAGTCGTCGTTCGCCGGTGCGGCAGCCATGCCGAGCGCCGCCATATACAGCTCGAGCAGCGCTTCCTGCTCCATGCGCTCGGCGTGGTCCTGCTTACGGATGCGCACGATCTGGCGCAGCACCTTGGTGTCGAACCCGTTGCCCTTGGCCTCGGCGTAGATTTCCTTGATGTCGTCGGCGATGGCCTTCTTTTCCTCCTCCATGCGCTCGATGCGCTCGATGAAGGCGCGGATCTGATCCTGCGCGACGCTGTCGGTGGAAACGGTGGGCTGCTTGGCCATATGAAGTCTTACCTTTCGTGCCGGGCGGTTGAACCGCAGCCACCGCTCGAACTCAAGCGTAAACCCGCGCCAATCCCCAATACCCACAGCACCGACCGCGTCGCGGCCGCCCCATCGCCCTATGCGGCCATTGCATGGCCCAATTCCGCCAGAACTGGCGATTAGCCGTTGACACTCCCGTGCGACCCGCGCTCAAAAAGACGATACATCCATGACCTCCGGCTTCAGCTTGTCCCTGCGCACAGCCCTTGCAATTGCTGGCCTCGCGCTGCTTGGCCTCTGCGCCACAGCCGCCCCTGCCCGCGCCGACCTGCGCGTCTGCAATGACAGCTCCAATGCAGTCTCGATCGCCCTCGGCTATCGGTCCGACCGTGGCTGGCAGTCCGAAGGCTGGTGGGTTGCACCGCCTAGCCAATGCGCCATCGTCTTTCAGGGCGATCTCAATTCGCGCTTCTATTATCTCTATGTGGCCGACGACATCGGCGGAGGCGCGTGGGACGGTGACCATTTTATGTGCACCCGCGACGAGTCCTTCCAAATCTTCGATACCGGCGACTGTCTGGCCCGCGGCTATGAGCGCACAGGCTTTTTCGAAATCGATACACAGAACCGCAGCGACTGGACCTTGCAATTGAAGGACCCGGTCAATAACGACACTGCGGGGCCCGATACCGGCGACGAAACACCCCTCGAGGGTGGCGACAATGCGCCGGTCGAAGGCGGGGACGACGTCCCAACCGAGTAACAACCGCCGTGGGGGCGAGACGATGAGAAGACTGCGCCGCGTAAAGATCCTTGCCACCCTCGGACCCGCCTCCAATTCGGAGAAGGTCATCGAAGAGCTGGCGCGCGCCGGCGCGGATGTCTTCCGCATCAACATGTCCCACGCCAGCCACGATCTGCTGCGCGAGACCGTCGCCAAGATCCGCAACGTGGAGAAGCTGCTCTCCCATCCGCTCGGCATCCTGGTGGACCTCCAGGGCCCAAAACTGCGCGTCGGCAAGTTCGCCGAGGGCGCGGTGCAGCTCGCCGCCGGCGCCAAGTTCATCCTCGACAGCTCCGATGCCCCCGGCACCGTCGAGCGCGTCTACCTGCCCCACCCCGAGATCATCGAGTCCGTCAGCGTCGGCGATCGCCTGCTGCTCGACGATGGCAAGCTTCAGCTCAAAGCCACCCGCGTCGGCGGTGGCGTCATCGAGACCGAAGTGGTCTATGGCGGCAAGCTCAGCGACAAAAAGGGCGTCTCGCTGCCCGATACGCTGCTGCCCGTCGGCGCGCTCACCGAAAAGGACCACGCCGACCTCCTCGCAGGCCTCGCCGCCGAGGCCGACTGGATTGCGCTCAGCTTTGTGCAGCGCCCCGAAGACATCATCGACGTGCGCAAGATCGTCCAGGGCCGCGCCGGCGTCATGGCCAAAATCGAAAAGCCGCAGGCTGTCGAGCGGCTCGAAGAAATCATCAAGCTCTGCGACGCCTTCATGATCGCCCGCGGCGACCTCGGCGTCGAAATGCCGATCGAGCAGGTACCGGGGCTGCAAAAGCGCATGATCCGCATCGCCCGCCGCTTCGGTAAGCCCGTCGTTGTTGCGACGCAGATGCTCGAGTCGATGATCACCTCGCCGGTGCCGACCCGCGCCGAAGTCTCGGACGTGTCGATCGCCGTGTTCGAAGGCGCCGACGCCATCATGCTGTCTGCCGAATCCGCATCGGGCCAATACCCGATCGAAGCGGTGACCATGATGAACAAGGTCGCCATGTCGGTCGAGTCCGACGGCAACTACCGCGGCATCATCCGCGCGCAGGCCGCCGAGCCCGAAGCCACCGCCGCAGACGCCATCAGCGCCGCCACGCGCCAGGTCGCCGAAACCCTCGATCTCGCCGCCATCGTCACCTACACGAGCTCCGGCTCAACCGCGATCCGCGCCGCCCGCGAGCGGCCGAGCAAGCCCATCCTCGCGCTCAGCCCCAACCCGCGCACCGTGCGCCGCCTGAGCGTCGTCTGGGGCGTCCACTGCGTCTATTCCGAAGACGCGGTGAACCTCGACGACATGGTCGACCGCGCCTGCATCATCGCCTACCAGGAGGGCCTCGCCCGCCCCGGCGACCGCATAGCGATCACCGCCGGTATCCCGCTTGGCACGCCCGGCGCGACCAACATGCTGCGCATCGCCTTCGTCCGCCAGGACGGCGCCGGGAGCTCGTAACAGCAGCAGTCGCGCAGCCGCAATTGGGTGCTTGCTTACTGAGCACCGGCGCGCTCTGGTAGCCTCTTGACGCAAGGACAAGACGCGCCGTGCCGAGCTATACCGAGAACCTGCTCCGCAGCTATTACGACCAGCTGATGGAGAGCCAGTACTGGTCTGCCGACCGCATGCGCCAGTATCAGCATGAGCAGCTGACCCATTTGCTGCTCCACGCACGCGCCAACAGCCCGTTTTACGCGCGCCGGCTCGATCCTGTCTTTCGTCGGGATGGCTCCATAGACTTCGACCGCTGGAACGAGATTCCGATCGTCAAGCGCAGCGACCTCGTCGACCATCGTGAGTCCATGCTGACAGACAACGTGCCGCCGCACCATGGTCAGGCGCGCGACTATCAGACGTCCGGCTCGACGGGCGTCCCCATAACGGTTCGAGCCAATGGCATCGCCGCCATCGCGGGTCGCGCCGCCGAGTACCGCGCATTCAACTGGCACAATCTCGACTTCTCCCAAATCCTCTGCCGGATCGTGCGTGACAATAACAGGGCTCGTTGGCCTGACGGACAAAACTGCGGTCCCTGGGGTCCGGCCTGGGCCTACGGCACGTCGGCTGGCCGCACGTTGGATATCAGCGAGTACGACGGCTTCGAGCGTATGGCAGAGTTTATCCAACGATCAGAGGCCACTTATCTCATCATTGGTTCGACCACGGCGCATGCACTTGCGCTCGAGGCAAAGCGGCTTGGCATAGAGATCAAGCTCGACAAACTCTTCACCACCGGATCGACGCCAACCGAGCCGGAGCGTGAAGCAGTGATGCGCATATTCGGTGCGGGTCTTCTCCAGCGCTACGCCAGCAAGGAAGCCAACGCCATGGGCCACACCTGCCCGACGGGTCGGCACTTCCACATCCATTCCGAGAACGCCCTGGTCGAAGTGCTGCGTGCCGATGGCACGCCGTGCGGACCAGGCGAAAGCGGCACGGTCGTCGTGACGCCGTTCCTCAGCACGCACCAGCCGATGATCCGCTACGAACAGGGCGATATCGCCACCGTTGGGGGCCCGTGCAGTTGCGGCCGCACCCTGCCCGTCCTCCAATCCATCGAGGGCCGGCTCAGCCACGTCTTCCACTTCCCCGACGGCACCAGCACCTATCGCCGCCTTCCCGAGTCCTTGCGCGATGACCTCGGCGCTCGCGTCTGGCAGGTAGCGCAGGTCGCGCCCGATCACATCGAACTCCGCTACGAACCAAGCAACCCCGCGACAACCGGCGATGAAGCCGGCGCCATCGCGTTTATGCGCAGCATCTATCCGGCTGTCGTCGAGGTCACCGTGCGTCGCGTCGACAAGATACCGCTCACTGCCAGCGGCAAGCTCATCGAGTACGTCTACGAGGTTGACGCCTGATGTTCGAAGAAGAGCAGCGCGCCGAGTTCGACCTGTTGATGGAGAGCCAGTTCTGGTCCGCCAAGCGCATCCTCGACCTGCAGCGCGAGCGGCTCGAGAGGCTCCTGCGACACGCCAAGGCACATGCGCCGTTCTACGCGACGCGTCTCGACACCCTCTTCCGCCACGACGGCACGATCGATTGGCACCACTGGGATGATGTTCCGGTCCTGACACGAGACGATCTGCTCAAGTCTCGCCGGGCGCTGCTCGCGCGCTCTGTGCCCGAGGGACATGAGCAGATCGGCGATATATCGACATCAGGTTCGACCGGCCGCCCCGTAACAACCAGCCACTCCAGCCTGTCGCATGAACTGACGAAGGCCGCCATATTCCGGGCGAATGTCAACGACGAGATCGACTTTGGAACGCCGCTCGGTTCGTGGGTTGGTGAGCGGGCCGATTATGCGCCGTGGCCCGAGGGTCGCCGCGGTGGTCCGTGGGGACCGTGGTGGGACACGCGCACCGGGTCAGGCGAAACCTTCACGGTCAGCCACACCGCTCCACCCGCGCATGCCCTCGACTACTTCTCGCGCCACCACGTTCGATACGCGCTGATGGGCGGTACCGACGCCCGCCTGCTTGCTTTGGAGGCGCAGCGGCTGGGTGTTCATCTGCCGCTCGATGGCATCTTCACCCGTGGGACGGACCCGACGCCCCTCGGCGTTGACCTCGTTCGCAGCACCTTTGGGGCACGAGCCTTCCCCTTGTACTCGTCCAAGGAAGCGCATCGCATGGCGCATCGCTGCCCGGATTGCGGCAAGTGGCACGTCAACGACGAGCAGGTGCTGCTCGAGGTCCTCGATGCCGACAACCGCCCCGTAGCGCCGGGCCAATCCGGCCGCGTCGTCGTCACACCTCTTTGGGGATACGCGCAGCCGCTCATCCGTTACGAGCAGGGCGACTTCGCAACACGTGGCGAGACGGGCTGTGAACGCGGTTTATCCACCATGGACCAGGTCGTTGGCCGCATCAGACACATGTTCGTCATGCCTGACGGTTCACATATCGTCCCGACGCTGACGGTTTCAGCCGTCATGGCGCTCAATGCATCGATGTTTCAGGTGGCGCAGGTGTCGCGCGACACGGTCGAAGTTCGCTACGCGCCGCTCGCCAACGGCAAGAGCGCGCGCATCGATCAGGCGAAAGCTGAACTGGCCGTGCAGCTACAGCAGGAAATCAGAACGATGTTCCGGGCCGTAGAAAAATTCGATGTGCCTCCGGGTCGGAAGCACATCGAATATGTCAACGAGATCGAAAACTGACGGCGATCAGGTCGGGTAGTTGTAGCACTCGCCATTGGGGCTGTAGAAATCATCGTAGCCCTCGCTGATGCAGAAAGCTTCGGGGTCTGACGGGAAGCAATCGGTAGCAATGTGGCTGCCGTAATCGAAGTACGGCGAACAGGTGCCCGACGTCTCGGCCATGAGCCCCGCACCGGCCGTGAAGAGGCTGAGGGCACGGTTCGGAGGGTCGTCCTGACGATGACGATCGATCAGCGACTTGCCATTGTCGCCACCGAAGTAGCCCTTGAGGCCGACCGTCAGGCTGTAGTCGCCATTGGCGTGGAGACGCGCGTCGCCGGTGAGCGACAGCGGCATGCCGAGATCGGTGAACTGATATTCGGTCGCGGCGTGCAGAGACAGGTCACCCAGCAGATACGTGCCGCCGATGCTCACACGGAAGTCGTCGGTAGCGTAGTAAGCCAGATCGCCGAACGCAAACGCGCCGGTCAAATCGACCATCATCGGATCGACGTAGTTCAGCGCGGCAACACCAGCCCAGCCTTCGAGGCTCACCCGATCGAGGTACAGTTCGCCTTCGGCGCCGAGTGCCATCAGGGTCGACTGTCCCGGCGCCACCACCACACCGGCAGTGATGCCGGCAAGGTAGCTCGACGGATCGCGGGTGAAGGCATGGAGCGCGCCACCTAGATAGGTGTCGGCACCCGTGAACGTGCCCATCACGTCCGCCTGGATGCCGAACTTGTCGCCGACGGGCACGCTCAGCGAGCCCGCCGCACGGAACATCGGCACGCCGCTCAGCAGGCCAGGCGAGAATTCGAACTTGCCGTTGACGCCGGACACCGCAGGAAGCGTTGCGTCTTCGTCGACGATCACGCCCGCATTGAGATCGGCACCAAATGCCGCTTGGCTGGCCAGAACACTGGCCGTACCGAGAAGAATAACCGTAATACGCCGCAAGCTCACATCGGCCCCCAAAGAATGAACGATTCGTAACGTCAGTGAGCACCTAGGGCGGCGTCCGCGCAAGCCACGCGCCACAAAATCCTCACTTTGTTGCCAAAATGCCCACTGCGCTCTAGAGCCAGCCACCGCCCCGTTGCTTAGAAAGCCCGTTGCCCCACCCCCTCCTTGCCCTACTCCACGCCGCCGCCGACAACCGCTTCCCACCGGTCGACGGCCTGGTCACGGTTCTCCCGCCGCTCGTCAATGGCTTCGGCTGCTCGGTGGCGTTCACCGGACACGCAGTCGTCGCGACAGAAATGTCCGCTGAGGACATCGCCTCGCGTGCCGATGGGTTCGGCGGGTCCATGGCCCCCGACTTCCTGCGCTATCTTGCGGGTCCCGATGGCTTCATCGGCGTCATCGACGTGATGCTGGTGGCGCGCGGCACCGGGACCTCCACGCTCCCCGTCCGCACCGATGCCGACGATCATCATCGGGTACGCTATGCGCGCGACGTCCGCACCAACGTCACCGTCTATGGCGACGAACGCGGGCTCATCACGCTCGCCGATGGCCTCGCCGGCCGTCGCGAGATCAGTGTCGAAGCCGCCGAACCCAATCGCGGTTGGGGCCGCGCCCTCATCGCCGAGGGCCTCGGCCTCGTGCCAGAAGGCGAATTGGTGTTCGCCGCGGTATCGCCGGGCAATGCGCGCTCGCTCCGCACCTTCCTGGGCCTCGGCTTCATCCCCATCGGCAGCGAAGTGCTGATCAAACCGGCCTGAGTAAACGATGACCCCCGAAGCGAACTCCGGGGGCCACAACTGCATCGGCGATCTCCCCGGCCGCAGCCTCAGAAGATTTTGATCGGCTCCACGTCGAGCTG
The DNA here is from genome assembly GCA_044224395.1 of Devosia sp. Classification (GTDB taxonomy): domain Bacteria; phylum Pseudomonadota; class Alphaproteobacteria; order Rhizobiales; family Devosiaceae; genus Devosia_A. The sequence continues at coordinate 69,011 of JBGAKM010000005.1, read as the reverse complement.
CAGCAGGCTCTGGCAGTTGCCGGGCTCGCCCGTTGTGCCACGCTTGCACACGCACTGGCCCTTCGAGTTGAGCACGCTGTCACGCGGACACTGCGCAGGCTGATCCGGCTCCGGCTCGTTGTCGATCGCCTGGCACTGGCCCGGCTCGCCCTCGGTCCCGCGCTTGCAAACGCACTGGCCGCGATTGTTGAGCACCGAGTCCCTGGGGCAGACCGGTTCGACCACGATCTGCTCGCACTCGCCCGGTTCGCCCTCCGTGCCGCGCTTGCACACGCAGTCGCCACGGTTGTTGAGCACCGAGTCCTTCGGGCAGATCGGCTCGACCACGATCTTCTCGCACTCGCCCGGTTCGCCCTCGGTGCCCTTCTTGCACACGCACTCGCCGCGATTGTTGAGCACACTGTCCCGTGGGCAGGTCGGCTCTTCGACGATGTCCGTGCACGAGCCGGGTTTGCCTTCGGTGCCACGATCGCAGACGCACTTGCCGGCATTGTTGAGGTGGCTGTCGTCGGGGCAGCTCGGCGGCACCGGCTCGTCCGGCTTGGGCTCAACCGGTTTGGGCAGTGCGCACTGGCGGCCGTTCCACACTTCCTTACCGGGGCAGCAGTCGCCGTTGGGCATCTGCTGGTTCACCTTGCACTGCGGCGGAGGCGGCTCGTCTTGGCACGCATTCGCCGGCAGCTTGGCGGCCGCCGAAGCCGTGTACTGCACACCTTCGTCCGCGTGCAGCACGTCCGCCGAGATGGCCGCATTCACCGTGTTGACCACGTTGCACTTGGCGCTCTTGGCCACATCACCGGGGATATGGATGGTAATGGTCATGGCCGTGTACGAGCCGACCGGCAGAACCTTGTGCGGCGACGAGCAATGGAGGTCGTTGCCGGTCGTGGGGGCGCAGGTCCAGTTGCTCGACACATAGCTCGTGCCGTCGGGCAGGATTTCGTCCAGCTCCACCGTGCCTACATAGGGGTCCGGGCCCGTCGAGGTGGCCTTGATGCGGAACGTCGCATCGTAGCCGTCACCCGACTTCACAGTCTTGGTCGCTTCCTTCTCGAGCTTCAGGCTCGGCGGATCGCAATACACATAGAACGGTCCGGGTCCGAGGTTGATGAAGAGCTGCGGCACCTTCTGTTCGGCCTGCGAGAAGTGGCCGGGATCCCACGAACCGGGGTTCGTGATGAACACCGTGTTGACCACGTTGCAGTCCGCCACCGTCACGCCGTTCGGGTCGACATGGGTGGTCGCGGTGACGCTCCAGGTCGCGCCCGGGTTGAGTGCCGCCGCTCTCGTGCACTCCCACTGGTTCAGGCCCGACGGCACACAGGCCGGCGTGTTGAACGTCGTGGGCTTACCGTTGAAGTCGCGGAACTTGATCGGCCCCGCCTGCGGCACGGCGCCAAGGTTCTTCACCTTGATGTCGAACACGCAGAGCCAATCCGGGCTCGACGGATCCGGGTCGCAACCCATCGCCGTCTTCTTGATGTTGAGCACCGGCAGGCCCGCGCAGGCCGGGTTCGGGATCGCCTGGCCCACCGTCGACGAGTCGTTGCCGGCAGGATTGGCCGATGAGCCCGGGCTCGGCAGGATGACGTTCGCCGTGTTGTTGGCCGAGCACAGGTCGGGTGCATCGGCGTAGCCGGTGTAGAACGTCACGCTATGCGGCACACCCGGCCACAGGACGGCACCGGGGATGTCACAATCGACGTCCGTCGCCGAGCCGGCGCAGACAGGGGCCACGCTAGGCAGCGTATTGCCCGCCGCAAAGATCGACACGTCGTTGAACTTCAGCGGACCGGCGTAAACGTTCGGTCCAACGTTCTTGACCGTCAGCTTCCACTCGCAGATCCAGCCCGTGAAGAACGGACCACAGCCGAGACCCTGCTTCTTGATCTCGATGTCGGTCACCGGAGCCGGCACGAAGCACGCCGGATCGGGGATGAACGCATTCGCATCGTCGAAGTCGTTGGTGGTATCGAGGTTGGTCGGACCACCCGCCGGCAGCGCGATATTGGCGCGGTTGTCGAGGTCGCAGAGCGGCGGCACGCCGGTCTTGTCGATATGTGCCGTCACCACGAAATTCGACGACCAGCCGGGCGGCACGTTGACCGGCGCAGCATTGATATTGCAGGTCAGAACCGGTCCGACCTGGCCACAGGTCCAGGGACCGGCAACCGTCATCGGCGCGTTGACTTCGAGCGTGTCCTCGACGGTGATCGGGCCCGTGTAGTTGCCCGGTCCGACGTTCTGGACATTGACGATGTAGTGGCAGGACCAGTCGGCACCCGTGTCGAAGCAGTTGGGGAAGGCCGCCTTGGTGAGTACCAGATCGCTCCCGCCACCCGGCGGCACGCAGGTCGGCGCGGCGATGCTGGCAACACCGATATCGAAGTCGTCGCTCGGATCATCATCACCGAAGCCGAACGGCCAATTGATCGAGGCGGCGTTGACGAGGTGGCAATAGTCCACCAGCGCCTTGGGCAGCTTGACGATCTCGTTGAGCGTCACGCCGTCGCCCGGGAAGAGCAGCGTCGCACCGCGCGTACACTCGGCCGAGGTCGGTCCGGTCGGACCGCACGCCCAGGTCGGCGACGGCCAGAAGTGGAGGCTGGCGCCGGGGTCGGCTGCCGGGAGGTGATCTTCGATCGAGATCGGTCCCCAATAGGCGGCGTCCCCGGTGTTCTCGACGCGGATCGTGTACTTGCACCACCACTCGGCGCCCACGTCGAAGCAATCGAACGGGCTCGACCACTTCTCGATCGACAGGTTGAAATCCGGCGACGGCACATAATCGTCCGGCGGCAGTTCGAACGGCTCATCGGGGTCGATCGCCGGAGCGTCGCCAGCGCACACGACCCACATCGCGACATCGCCAACGTGACCCGTGAGGGTTGCCTGATCGTCGGAGGTGTTGCCGTCGAAATCGGTGAAGGCCGACAGTGTCGGTGGATCGTTCAGCGGACGCACCCAGCTCCGCGGCACACCCTGGAGGCCAGTCACGTGGGCGGGACCAGCAAGCGGCGGATCGAGATCGGCATTGTCGCGCAGAGAGTCGCCCGTTGCCCACAATGTGGTCCCGCAGGCTCCATTGAACTCCTCGCTCTCGGCGTCGAACCCGTAGCCGAGCGCAAGACCGCCGGCGGCATTGTTGCCCTCGCCGGCAACGCCGATGGCGTAGCTGTCGGGCGTCGGGGCCCAGATGCCGGGGGTCGTATCGTCATCGGGGAACTCGCGCTCGTAGCGCACCACGGATGACGTCGACGGCTCGACCAGCGACGTATAGTCGAACGCACCCGTGTTTGCGCCACGCTGCGCCAGGATCATGCGGCCCTTGGAGTCGAACACGATGTTCTTGAGATCGTTGGCCGATGGCAGACCGGTGACGTCGAGCTCCCAGCGCGTCGCGCCAAAGCTGCCGTCATCGTTTATCCGCACGGACCACACCTGTGAGTTGACCGTGTAGTAGAGGCGGCCGTTCCAGGTCTCGAGGCCCTGCACCTTGCGCTCAGCCTGCGTGAAGCCCCACGTCGAGGGATCTTCCGAGTTGAACGTCGGATCGGTGATGTCCATCTCGGCGCCGTCGTCTTCGACTGGGTCGAGATCGTGTGCCGGACGTCCATCGACGCCGTGGTCGTAGGTATCGATGATCGTGCCATCGTCAGCGAGCCGATAGATCAGGCCCGTATCGAGGTCCGACACGAAGAACTGCTGCGTGTCCTTGTCGAACACGATGTCGCCGAGGCTCGCGCCGCTGTTGACCGCGATCGTCGTGAACAGCGACACCTCGCCGGTCTCGCCATCGATCTTCCAGATGCTGCCCGGATAGCCGGTCGCGCCGCCCGCATTGCCCCACTGGCCCGGCATGAACTCGGCCTCGGGGTCGCCGGTGCGCGTGCGCACGAAGTTGCCGTCGGCGTCAGGCTTGATGAGATACAGGCCATACGCCGATGTCGCAGCCACATAGATGTTCGGCGCATCCGCCCCGGTGACCTCCGGCGCATTGTCGATGGTCACCCCGTAGACGAGGCCGACATCGTAAGCCGTGGCGCCGGCTTGGGTCGGCGTCTCCATCAATTGGCCCTCGGGCGGTCCGCCCGGGATCAGCTTCTGGATCGCGACGGAGTCGCCGTCGAGATCGATGAAGGTATAGTCGAGCGGATCGCTGCCGTCGGGCATCGCCTCCGCGGTCGCGACGCCCGGGAACCCCGTGACGACCGGTTCGCCCGGAGCGAAGATATCGCTCGCAGCCTGAACGCTGAGAGGTGAGATACCGAGAAGTGCCGCGAGGGCGGCCGCGCCGACAATGGGACAAGTGGCGGTCAGACGAGCAAGCGAAGACATGGTCCGCTCCTTCGTTGGTCGCCCCAGTCCCAGCCCTCAGAGGAAGGGATTCCGCGGCGAGGTTGATACCATAATCGCCTACTCAGAGCACCCGAATCTTGAATTGAACTTGAACGGCCCGTTTGGGAACGCGCCGACCTTGATGCTTAATAGAGCAATACTTCAGTCTGGCGACAACGACCAAATGGCCGTTGTCGCCAGACTTTTGCCGTCAGACCTCAGCCCTTGACGCCGCCAACCGTCAGGCCTTCCGCCAGGAACCGCTGGGCGTAGACGTAGAGGACAGCCACCGGGACGGCCGTAAGCAGAGACGCCGCCATCAGCCGGCCCCAGGGCAGGATGTCGCCAACCACGAGGGACTGGAGGCCGATCGGCAGGGTCCGTAGGGACTCGCTTGTGATGAACACGAAGGCGAACAGGAACTCGTTCCAGGCGTTGGTAAAGGCGAACAGCGTTACACTGAGGATTGCTGGGGCCGCGAGCGGGATGGTGATGCGAAGGAAGATGTAAAACCGGTTCGCCCCATCGATCATAGCGGCTTCCTCGAGTTCGACGGGGATCGAGCGGAAGTACCCCATCAGCACCCACGTCGCGAACGGCAAGAGGAACGTCGGATAGGTGAGGATCAGCGCCGCATAGGAGTTGATGATCCCGATCGACGTCAGCGTCTGGTAGAGCGGGATGAACAGCATCGTGCCGGGCAGCAGATAGGTGATGAGCAGCAACGTCGTCAGCACATTGGCGCCAGCAAAGCGCAACCGCGTCAGCGCATAGGCGGCCATCGCCGAGAGCGCCACCGAGATCAGCGTGGCCAGCGTCGAGACCAGCACCGAGTTCATCAGCCAGGTGACGAAGCCGGTTTTGTTGATCAGCACATCGTATTGCTCGAGCGTCGCCGGCTGCGGCCAGAACAGCGAGCGCCGCTCGCTGATCTGTCCCGTCGACTTGAGCGACGTGATGATGATCCAGAAGAACGGGAACAGCACGAAGATCAGGAACGGGAACAGCAGCGCCAGCCGCGCCGCCATGCCGCCATTGGAGGCGGACGACGATTTGAGGATCGGCTCCTCGGCGCGACGCCCGGTGGCGACGCGCATGCTGCGGATGATCCACTCGATACCGGCGTAAGCAATCTTCACCGGCCAGAACAGCACATCGACGATGACACTCACCACGCGCGCGCCGCCCGCCATGATCCGGTCGACGAAGCTCGGTCTAGCATTGCTGGTGTTGTCGCGTCGGTCGTCGTGGCGCATGAACCGCGCCAACAGCCAGATCAGGATGGCCATCAGCGGCGCCACCGAGAACGCGATCGCGATGCCCGGTCCATACTGCAGCGCCCCAATCGCCTTCTCGTAGGCGAGGATCGCGTAGAGCTTGGTCGCGCCGCTCGGGCCACCACCCGTCATGAGGAACGGCAGTCCGAACTGGTTGAACGTCGCGATGAAGCTCAAAAGCAGCGTCACGACGATGACGTAGCGCATGCTGGGCAGCGTTACGTGGCGGAAGCGCTCCACGACGTTGGCGCCGTCGATCTCGGCCGCCTCGAGCTGCTCCTTGTCGACGGCCTTGAGGCCCGCAAGCAACAGCAGCACGAAGAACGGAATGCCCTTCCACACATTGACCGAAATGATTGAGCCCATCGCCATATGCGGGTCGCTCAGCCAACCAAGCGGCCGGTCGATGATGCCCACGCTCTGGAGGATCGGATTGAGGCCACCGAACAGCGGATCGTAGATGCTCTTCCACGCCAGCGCGGTAACGATCTCGGGCACGATCCAGGGGAGCAGCATGATGCCGCTGAGCAGCCCGCGGAACGGCAGGCGGCTGTTGAGGATCAGCGCCAGCGTCATGCCGACGACGAATTTGATAGCGAGCGACCAGAACGTGAAGCTGATCGTGTTCTGCAGCGAGAGGATGTAGTCGCTGTTGGTCGCGAGCCGCTGATAGTTGCGGAGGCCGACGTTGAAGGTCTCGCCGGTGTTGAAGTTGAACGCCGTCATCGACAGCATCATGGCGCTGACGAAGGGCCAGAAGATCAGACCCGCCATGATCGCCACCATCGGCAGCACGAAGAGGAAGCCGACCTTCCAGTCGCGGCCCAAGAGGTCCCGCGCCCACGTCGACCTTTTCGCAGCCGGCGCGACCATCACCTCGTTCAAGGCGACCCGTTCGTCCATCCTAGTCCTCCCTCGGATTGACGCTCGCTGATGATGAGCGCACGACGCCGCCCACGCAAGTGGCGGTCAAAAGCGGCGGTGTCGCTGCGGTGTGGATGGGGCGGCCTCGACAGCCGCCCCAGGCTTCGGTGCATGGCCCTTAGGGCTGCAGGATGCCGCCTTCTTCGAACAGCTGCACGATCTTGTCGTGCGCATCCTTGACGGCATCCGCCGGGCTCATGCGCTTGCTGATCGCATTGCCCACCGACTGCTCGACGATGCCCTGCGCGCGGATCGCGCCGAACTGCGGAGCGGGCTTGGCCGGCCAGGTCTCGCCGAGGAACGGCGTCGCCACGCTCACCTGCTCCTTGATGATCGCGTAGTTGGGATCGGCCGCGAGCAGTTCGGGCGTCCACAGGTTCTGATAGGCCGGCATGAACAGGCCGCCGGCAATCGACGCCATCTTGTTGAAATTGTCCGGATTGATCAGTTCCAGCGCCAGCTTCTTGGCGAGGTCCTTGTTCGGCGCATTCTTGAAGATGGTGATCCAGCCGCCGACGTTGCCACCGTCACGGCTCGAGCCGTCATTGCCCGTCGGCGCACGCAACAGCGCGATGTTGGGGAATACCGGGTTGTTGTTGCGCTTGGCGTTCGCATAGACCGAGAACGCATTGTGCGTATAGGCGATGCTGCCCGCAAGGAACGCTTCGTTGTTGCCGGTGTCGTTCCAGCTCTCGACGCCCGGCGGCAGCATGGCGGCAAACTTGCCATTGCGGTCGTAGGTTTCGGCGAGCCATTCGTAAGCGGCCACCGTTTCCGGCGAGTTGAACTGGACGATCTGCCCCGTCTCATCCGTAAAGTGGCCGCCGAACGCCTGGATCAGCAGCACGAGGAAGCCGTAGCCGTCACCCGACTGATTTGGGGTCAGACCCCAGCCGTAGAAGTCCGGCCCCGACACGGCCAAGGCCGCATCGCGACGAGCTTCGAACGTCGTGAGGGTGGCCGGGTCGATGTTCTTTTCCGCAAGTTTGTCCTTGCGGAACATGAAGGACGTGGTCGCCGCAAGGAACGGGATCGACTTCCACTGGCCGTTGATCTTGCCGTTAATCTCGGCGTTGATGCCCGTCATGATGTTGCCGTACTTGGCGATCGCTTCTTCGACGACATCGGTGACGTCTTCCACGAGATCGAGCGCCGCCATCTGCGGCACCGACACGTTCGAGGTGTAGGCGAAATCAGGCGGGTTGCCCGCCTTCACGGCGGCGGTCATCTTGCCGAGGAAATCGCCGAACGACTCCGCATTCGTCGTCGAGATATCGAGCTCGACATTGTTCGCCTTGGCGAACTCGGCAACCGTGTCGCGGAATATGTTCTGCGCTTCTTCGAAATACTCGGTGCGGTGGATGACCGTCAGCTTGCCGGTGGCGCCCTGCGGCAGGTCCAGCTCAGGCGGCTTGTCTTGCGCGAAGACTGGCAGCCCGCTTCCGGCTGCGACCACGCCCGCTGTGGTGAGAGCAGTTCCGCGCAGCAGCTCGCGGCGGCTAATCTTGTTGAAGTCCATGATATGCGTCCCTCCCAGGAGTCGGATCGATGATGATTGACGACGAGTTCCTCCCACGGGTGACGCAGCGCGACGGCCCCTCAGCTGTCGGTCCTCCCTGCATTTGCCGAGGGTTTCCTCAAACCCTCGACCCGTGGACGCTCGGACCTTAGCGTCGGTTTTCCGATGTTGAAAGCGCTTTCTCGTCCACCTTTGTCACCTCCCCGCGATGAGCCGTGAGGCGAGGGTTGCCCCGTCGCGAGCGGTTGATTAATCCGTAGGCAAACAAACAAGCGGACCACGCAAATGATTATGAATTCGCAGCAGCTCGACGCCGCCCTCGCCTACGCGGACGGTCACATGGACGCTTCGCTCGAGCGCCTCACCAAACTCATCGCCATCAAATCGATCTCGACCGACCCCGCTTATGCCGATGAGTGCAAGCGCGCCGCCGAATGGCTCGTCGCCGACCTCAAATCCGAGGGCTTCGACGCCTCGGCCCGTCCCACCCCCGGTCATCCGGTGGTCGTCGCACATGGCCCCGCGGTCGATGGTCCGACTGCCGTGTTCTACGCGCACTACGACGTGCAGCCGATCGATCCCATCGAACTGTGGAACACCGATCCATTTACCCTCACACCGATAAAGCAGCCCAGCGGCGAGACGTTTCTGACGGCCCGCGGCGCGTCCGACGACAAAGGGCAACTCCTCACTTTCGTCGAGGCCTGCCGCGCCATTCGCGCAGTCACCGGCACCCTGCCCATCAACATCAAGTTCTGCCTCGAGGGCGAAGAAGAGTCCGGCAGCACCAACCTCGCAGCGTTCCTCAAGTCGGCCAAGGACGAGCTCAAGGCCGACGTCGCGCTGGTGTGCGACACGGACCTGCTCGATGAGACAACGCCCTCGATCACCACCATGCTTCGCGGCCTCGTCGGCGAGGAGATCGAGATCACCTGCGCCGCAATGGACCTTCACTCCGGGATGTACGGCAACGCCGCGCGCAACCCCAACCAGCTGCTGGCCGAGATCATTGCCAGCCTTCGCAACGCGGACGGCTCGGTCGCGCTGGCCGGCTTTTACGACGATGTCGACGAACTCGACCAGGTGACCGCCGAGAGCTGGAGGAAGCTCGGCTTCGATGAGGCGAAATTCATGGCCGCCGCCGGTCTCTCCATCCCGGCTGGCGAGAAGGGCCGCTCGGCGCTCGAACAGACCGTGTCGCGCCCCAGTTGCGAGATCAACGGCATGATCGGCGGCTACACCGGCGAAGGCTTCAAGACCGTCATCCCCGCCAAGGCCAGCGCCAAGATCAGCTTCCGCCTCGTCTCGCGCATGGACCCGGTCAAGATCCGCGAGTCCTTCCGCGCGCATGTCCGCGCCCGCGTTCCCGCCGACTGCAAGGTCACATTCAAGGAGCATGGCGGCAGCCCCGCCATCACCGTTCCGACGACGGGCGTCCACTTAAGTCGCGCCCGCGACGCACTCACCGCCGAATGGGGCAAGGAAGCGGTTCTTCGCGGTTCGGGTGGCTCGATCCCCGTCGCCGGCGACTTCAAGCGCATCCTCGGGCTCGATACCCTGCTCATCGGCTACGCGCTTAACGACGACCGCATCCACTCGCCCAACGAGAAGTACAATCTCACGAGCTACCGTAAGGGCATCCGCTCCTGGATCCGCATCCTCGCGGCCCTAGGCGCCTAGGGTCGCCGCGGTTGGACGAACGAGCGCTCTTGTGATCGTTCGTCCAGAGCAATCGGAAGGGACGTAGGCGAGCCGACGGGGCGAGCCTACTTCGGCTCGTCGCCTTCGTCGTGGAACACCACTTCGTTGGTCGCACCGGACTCCAGTAGCGAACGCAACGCCTCGAAGTCGGAGGTCACCCACTCGACCTCCGACTCGAAGGCGTCGTCGCTCATGCCGAGCCGCTGGAACTGGGTGTAGAGCACTTCGCAACCCTTCTCGTTCGGGATCAGCCGCATGGGCGTAGTCAGCGGCGGCTTGCCTTCGAGATAGATCGCATGGTCGAGGACGCCATAATCGTTGCGCGGTGCAAACTGCAGGATGACGCGACCGCTTCGCGTCGTCGTCGACCACTCGTAGTCGGTGATCCTTTTGAAATCGGTGCCCAGATTGGACGCCCAACTCGGGAAATTCCGCGGCTCGGCGAGGAACTCGTACACCTCGTCAAAGGGCCGGTGGATAGCGATCGAAATAGTCCGTGAGCGAAGCATCGGCGTCCACAGAGTCATAAAACATGACTCGCAGTTTACGCCTTCCCGTCCGCGCCGCAACTCATCGCTGCGCCTCGAGCATGCTCATGAGCGACCAGAGGTCAGCCTCGATCCATTCCGCCGCCGACGCAAACTCGGCAGCGTTCATCCACGGACGCTGGAAGAATGTGAAGATCAGCTGGCAACCGTCGCCATTGGCCACGACCCGCATCGGATTGACGATCGCCTCGCCACTTAGCCGCCTTCCACCAGCGACTTGAGACGCTGTAGATCGGACGCAATCCAGTCGAGTTCGGAACGGAACATGTCGTCGCTGACGCCATCGCGCCGGAACCACACAAAGATCAGCTCCGCACCGCCGCCATTGGGAACGACACGTACCGGCGTGGCTGGTCCGCCGTCACCGCCGACGTCGAACACCTCATAGTCGAGCACACCGAACGTATTGCGCGGCGCGAACCGGATAACGCTCCGGCCCCGCGGCAGATCGACCAGCCAGTCGTTGCCGCCAAGCGGCTCCATGGTCGCGTTGGGCAGCGATGCCCACCGGCCAAAGTTGAGCGGGTCTGCGAGAAACTCGTACACCTGCCCATAGGGCCGCCCGATCGAAACCGTAATCACCTGGGAGGTCTGCATCCAGTCCCCTCAAATTGGCAGCGACAGACAGGAATTGGTATGCGGAAAACGCCCGCCGTCCAACCGCCGCTCGAGAAATGTGCCAAACAAAAAGCAAAAGGCCCGCCAAGGCGGGCCTTGAACGCAACAATCGACCGGCGATCAGCCCTGGCGCGCTTTGTAGCGCTTGTCGACCTTGTTGATGATGTAGACGCGGCCCCGCCGGCGAACCAGCTTGTTGGCGCGATGACGGCCCATCAGGGCCTTCAGGGAATTGCGGACTTTCATCGTGCAACCTCGAGACAAAACAAAAAGAGGCGCCGCGCGCCCTTCCAACTGGCGGTTCACATAGAGGCGAATCCGCCCCCTGTCAACGCAAACCGCCCGCTTCCCGGCCTTTCTGTCGCATTCTCGCGTTGTCTCGCGGACGCACGTTAACCGGGTTTCAAGCCCTCGGCGCGAGACTTGGGTCATGCCCAAGAGATACGCCCAACTCCCGGCGCTGGTCGCCGATCCGTCCTCTCACATGGCCGCCCTGGTCGCCGTAATGCTGCGATCGATCGGCATTCGTTCGATCGACGCGACCGTCGATCTCTCCCACACCGCCACTGAACTGGCACACCAGCCCTACGGACTGGTCCTGCTCGACGAGCAACTTGGCGGCGCCGCAGGGTTCGAGATGATCCGCGCCTTGCGCAAGCTCAACAGTCATCCCAACCGCGAAACGCCCATCATCATGATGGCGTCGGCGCCCGACGCCCGGATGATCGCCGCCGCACGCGATGCCGGCGTCACAGAGTTCCTGCGCAAGCCGTTCTCAGCCGAGCACATCAAACTGCGGCTCGATGCCCTCAAGAAGGCCCCGCGCGCGTTCGTCGAAGCCGAGGCGTACACCGGCCCTGACCGTCGCCGTCGCACGGTCGCCGGTGGCGAACGCCGTCGGGCCGACGACACGGCCGCGACCGGCTAGGCAACCGCCGGCGACGGCTCCATGCCCGCCATATTGTCGATCTCGCGCCACCGGATACACGCCACCTGCCGGCCTTCACTCACCGTCTCGAGTGGCGGCCGAATCTCGGCACAGCGCTCGGTGGCATAGCGGCAGCGCGTCCGGAACGTGCAGCCCGAAGGCGGATTGATCGGCGACGGGATCTCGCCCTTCAGCGCATCGATGTTGCGCTGGCGCGCCCGCTTGGGATCGGGGATCGGCACCGCCGTCAGCAGAGCCTTCGTGTAGGGGTGCTTGGCGTCCTGATAGAGATCATCGCCGGTCGACAGCTCGACCATGCGGCCCAGATAAAGCACGAGGATACGATCCGACACGTGCCGCACGACGGACAGGTTGTGCGAGATGAAGATCAGCGTCAGCCCGAACTGGTCCTTGAGCTCGCTCAGCAGGTTCAGGATCTGCGCCTGGATAGACACGTCGAGCGCCGACACCGGCTCGTCGCAGACGATCAGCTTGGGCTCCGTGATCAACGCGCGCGCAATGCCGATGCGCTGCGCCTGCCCGCCCGAGAACTCGTGCGGATAGCGGTTGATCATCTCGGGCTGCAGCCCCACCGCCTCCATGATGTCCATGACGCGCTGCCGCCGCTGCTCGCGATTGAGCTCGGGCATCAGTGTCTTCAGCGGATCAGCCACGATCTCGCCTACCGTCATGCGCGGATTGAGCGACGCCTGCGGGTCCTGGAAGATGATCTGCAGGTCCTTGCGGCGCTTGCGCATCTCCTCGCCCGGCAGCGAGTTGAGGTCGGTCCCCATCCACACCACGCGGCCCTGATCGGGCTTGAGCAGTTGCAGGATGCAGCGGCCAAGCGTCGATTTCCCGCAGCCGCTCTCGCCCACGATGCCCAGTGTTTCGCCCTTCTCGACGCTGAAGGAAATATCCTGCAGCGCCTTGAGCTTCAGCGGCTTCGAGAACATCCCGCCGGCGTTGATCGAGAAGGTCTTGCTCAGATTGTCGATACGGAGAAGTTCGGTCACGCCACGTTCTCCTCGACCATGAGCTTGCCTTCGAAATGGCACGCCTTTGACCGGTTGGGTTCGAATTCGCGCAGTTGCGGAACCTCCGCAAAGCAGCGCTCGAAGCGGAATGCGCAGCGCGGGTGGAAGGTGCAGCCTCGCGGCAGGTGCTCGATATTGGGCGGCGACCCGGTGATCGGGTTCAGCCGGCGCGAGCGCTCCTCGACATGCGGCGTCGAGGTCAGCAACCCCAGCGTGTACGGATGGCGCGGATCGTAGAACAGCTCGTCGACAGTTCCCTTCTCCACCGCGCGACCCGCGTACATCACCATCATCTTGTCCGCGAGGCCGGCAACGACGCCGAGATCGTGCGTGATCATGATCAGTGCGGTGCCGAACTCATCGGTGAGCGACGTGAACAGTTCCAGCATCTGCGCCTGCACCGTCACGTCGAGCGCCGTCGTCGGCTCGTCCGCGATCAGGAGCTTCGGCCGGCATAGCAGCGCCATCGCAATCATGATGCGCTGGCGCATACCGCCCGAACACTCGTGTGGGAAACGGCGCGCGATGTTCTTGCCATCGGGAAGCTTCACCGCATCGAGCATGCGGATCGACTCTGCTTCCGCTTGCTGCCGGTTCATTCCCTTATGCTGGATCAGCACCTCGACCATCTGGTCGATGACGCGGATATAGGGATTCAGCGAGGTCATCGGGTCCTGGAAGATCATCGCGATCTTCTCGGCCCGCACCTTGTTGAGCTCGCTCTCGCGCAGATTGAGAATCTCGCGGCCGTCAAACTTCACGCTGCCGGTCGAGTATCCGTTCTTGGCCAGTAGCCCGACAATCGAGAACGCCGTCTGGGTCTTGCCAGAACCGCTCTCGCCGACGATGGCGAGGGTCTCGCCCTGTTCGAGGGTAAAACTGACTTTGTCGACGACCTGCACATCGCGGCCGGGCATATGGAATCCGATGCTGAGATCGGTGACTTCAAGCAGAGACATTAGCGGTCCTTGGGATCGAGCGCGTCACGCAGCCCGTCGCCCACAAAGAAGAATGCGAAAAGGATGATCGTGAAGAAGGCCAGCGGGAAACCCAGCTGCCACAACACGCCGTACTGCATGGTCGCAGCGCCCTCGCTGATGAGCGCGCCAAGCGAGGTGTTCGGCTCCTGGATCCCGAGGCCGAGGAACGAGATGAAGCTCTCGAGCAGGATCATCTCGGGGATCAGCAGGGTCGCATAGACGACCACGATGCCCAAGAGGTTCGGCACGATATGCCGGACGACGATCGCCAGTGGCTTCACGCCCGTGGCAATCGCCGCTTCGACGAATTCGCGGTTCTTGAGCGTCAGCGTCTGCCCACGCACCACGCGGGCCATGCCCAGCCACGAGACAAGTCCGATCCCCATGAACAGCAGCGCGAACGAGCGGCCGAAGATGATCAGCAGCAGGATCAGGATGAACATGAAGGGGATCGAGTAGAGGATATCGACGAAGCGCATCATGGCGCTGTCGAGCCGTCCGCCGAAATAGCCGGCGATGGCGCCATAGAGCGTTCCGAGCACGACGGCTACGGCCGAGCCGAGCACGCCCACCGTCAGCGAGATCTGCGTACCCTGGATGACGCGGATGTAGAGGTCGCGTCCGGTCTGGTCCACGCCGAAGAAGTGGCCATTGGCCAGCGACGGAGCGCCCTTCTGCGGCACCTTGCCCAGGATGTTCCAGTCGACCTTCTCGATGGTGTATTGCGCGAAGTACGGTCCGATGATCGTGAACAGCACCACCGCAACGAGCAGCAGCAGGAAGAACACCGCGGCACGGTTACGCATGAAGCGGCGGCCGGCGTCGCGCCAGAGCGAGCGGCCCTTTACCGATTTGACCTCGGCGCCTTCCTGGGTTGAGAGAACGTCTGTGCGAGCGTCAACAGCCATGGTGTGCGCTCCTAGTAGCGGATCTTGGGGTCGATCCACGCATAGAGGATATCGACCACGAGGTTGGCGGCGATCGTGAGAGCGCCAAGGAGGATGGTGATGCCAAGGATCGTCGCGTAGTCGCGCCCAAGCGCGCTGTTGACGAACCACTGGCCGATGCCACCCGTCGAGAAATAGACGTCGATGACCACCGAACCGGTGATCATGCCCACGAACACCGGGCCGAGGTAGGAGACGACCGGCAGCAGCGTCGGCTTGAGCGCGTGCCTGACGATGACCTGCCAGCCCGGCACGCCCTTAGCGCGCGCGGTCCGGATAAAGTTCGAGTTGAGCACTTCGAGCATCGACGAACGCGTGATACGGGCAATGTTGGCGAGATAGGTCGACGCCAGCGCGATCACCGGCAGCACGACATAGTTCCACTGCCCGTCGTTCCAGCCGCCGCCGGGGAACCAGCGCAGCCAGAGCGTGAACACGAGAACCAGGATCGGTGCGATCACAAAGTTCGGCACAACCTGTGCGCCGATCGTGACACCCACCGCGAGGTAGTCGATCCATGAATTCTGGCGGATCGCGGCGACGACGCCCAGCGAGATGCCGATGAAGGTCGCAACGATGAATGCGAAGAAGCCGTACTTCACCGTCACCGGGAAGCCCTGGGCGATGATGTCGTTCACCGACCGGTCGCGATATTTGAACGACGGCCCGAAATCGAAATGGAAGACGATATTGTAGATGTATTCGAGCAGCTGCTGCCACTGCGGCTTGTCGAGGCCGTAGCGGGCGAGAATGTTCTTCATCACCGCTTCTGGAATGGCCTTCTCGCCGGAGAAGGGGCCGCCAGGAGCCACCTTCATCAGGATGAAGGAGAGGATGATCAGGACCAGCAGCGTCGGTATGGCGACGGCCAGACGTTTGAGGATGAATGCAATCATGTCGGGCTGTCCGATGGGGCCCATGCCGGGCCTTCAATGGCAGGGCCCCGCGCCGTCGAGCGCGGGGCCCCTATCTCAGGACGTCACGCGCTTACTCAGCGGTGATGTACATGTCCTTGGCGTACCAGATCTGCTCGACGTTATTGAAGGGCCAGCCCTTCACCGTCGGCTTCTGCATGAACACCTTGGCATAGAAGTAGATCGGCATGATCGGAACTTCCTCGGCCGAGATCTCTTCGATCTTGGTGTACATCGGGTTCGGATCGGCAGCGGTCTTGGCGTCGGCGAGCAGCTTGTCCACGTCGGGATTGCTCCAGCCCGAGTCGTTCTGCTCCGACTTGGAGTCGAACAGGCTCAGGAAAGTCGAGGCTTCGTTGTAGTCGCCGCACCAGGCGTTGCGGGCCAACTCATAGTCCTGCGTATGGCGGCGATCCGAGAGAACCGCGAATTCCATATCGGACATGTTGATGTTGACGCCCAGCTTCTCCTTCCACATCTGGCTCACGGCGACGATGATCGCCTTGTGCGCTTCCGACGTGTTGTAGATGTAGTCCAGCGTCAGCGGGTTGTCCGGACCATAGCCGGCGGCCGCCATCAGTTCCTTGGCCTTGGCGTCACGCTCTTCCTGCGACATGCCCTCGGCCGCGATCTTGGGAACCACGAAGCCCGACGTATGCGGATTGGTGAACGAGTAGGCCGGCGTCTGGCCGCCCTGTAGCACCGCATTGACGATGATGTCGCGGTCGACGGCGAGGTTCAGCGCCTGGCGCACTTCCTTCTTCTTGAGCGCCTCGGGAGCGCTGTCGGTCATGTTGACCGAGAAGTAGTAGGTGCAGAACTGCGGCACCGAATAGGTCTGGTCCGGCAGCTCCTGCTTGAGCGCCGGATACTGGCCGGCCGGAACGTCGGTCTGGTCGACTTCGCCGGCGCGCCAGCGGGTCAGGCCCTGGTTCTCGTCGTTGATGGTGAGGAACTGGACTTCGTTGATGACGGTCTTGGCGTCATTCCAGTAGTTCGGGTTGCGCTTAAGCACGACGCGCTCGCCGGGCGAGTTTTCGGCGAGGATATACGAGCCGTTCGAAACCATGTTCTCGGGCTTGGTCCAGTCGGCACCGAACTTTTCGATCGTGGCCTTGGGGGCCGCGAACAGCGTCGAGTGCGCCAGCGTCTTCACGAACCACGGGGTCGGCGCCTTGAGCGAGACTTCGAGGGTCTTGTCGTCAATCGCCTTCACACCGAGGTCGGTGAGCGGCTTCTTGCCGGCGACGATGTCGTCGGCGTTCACGATGTTCACGAGGCCCAGATAGTAGGCGTAGGTCGACGCCAGTGCCGGGTCGGCGGCGCGCTGCCACCCATAGACGAAGTCAGCGGCGGTGACCGGGTCGCCGTTCGACCACTTCGCATCGCGCAGGTGGAACGTGTACTTGGTGAAATCGGCATTCGCCTCATAGCTCTCGGCAGCGCCCGGAACCGGGTTGCCTTCGGCATCTTCGTTGTAGAGGCCTTCGAAGAGCTGGTTGACCACATACG
The DNA here is from genome assembly GCA_044224395.1 of Devosia sp. Taxonomy (GTDB): domain Bacteria; phylum Pseudomonadota; class Alphaproteobacteria; order Rhizobiales; family Devosiaceae; genus Devosia_A. Next base: position 51,768 of record JBGAKM010000005.1, on the reverse strand, counting down.
CAGTGTCGACGTCTTCGGCCAGCTGCGGATCCAGCGCGCGGATGTTGTCCAGCACGCGATACTTGAAGACCTGCTCTGCGGCGAGCTTGGTGCCCTCGGGCACATCCGCGGCGAAGGTCATAGCAGTGGTGCTCATCAGGGCTGCAGCAATTGCGACCCCCAGAACGTTGCGGAGTTTCATTATCGTCCCATCTCCTTGTGTGGCGTTTCCCGACCCCCGGATTCTCTGCCCGGGGCGATCTTTTGGGCCGGCGGTTTTTACCTGCCGGTCAAGATTATCCGAACCGTATATGGCAAATACGTCCACTGACAAGCAAAAGCATGACGTAAGCGTCAAGCAAGGTCAGCGTCGTTCTAATACCTTGTATTACCTTATGTTTTAGCGGCCTAGCGGGTACGCCTGGGAGGTCACGCTTCGGTGATAAAGACTGCCACTGCGGCTCCCGCCGCGGGCTATAGCTCAACTCTTGGGCGCTAGGCCGCCCGCTCAACGATGGCAGCGACGCCCTGCCCGCCTGCCGTGCAGACCGAGATCAGCGCCCGCTGCTTCATTTCCGTCGCCAACTCTTTGGCGGTCAAACCCAAAATCCGCGCGCCGGTCGCCGCGAATGGATGGCCGTAGGCGAGGCTCGACCCCTTCGGATTGAGCTTGGTCCGGTCGATCGATCCCAGCGGGGACTCCCTGCCCAGGACCGTCTTGCAGTAGTCCGGGTCTTCCCACGCCCTGAGCGTGCACAGCACCTGGGCAGCGAAGGCCTCGTGGATCTCGTAGAGATCGAAATCCTGCAGCGTCAGCCCGGCGCGCTTCAGCATCTCGCTGACCGCAATCGTCGGCGCCATCAGCAGCCCTTCGCCATGCGCGAAGTCGTTGGCAGCCACCTGCCCGAAGCTCAGGTAAGCAAGGATCGGCAGGTCATGCGCCTTGGCCCACTCCTCGCTGGCGAGCAGAACCGCCGCCGCACCATCGGTCAGCGGCGTCGAGTTCGCGGCCGTCAGCGTGGCCTTGGGACCCTTGTCGAAAGCCGTCTTCATCGTCGCCATCTTCTCGAGGCTGGTATCGGCGCGGACATTGTTGTCCTTGAGCACGCCGGCGAACGGCACGATCAGATCGTCGTGGAACCCCTCGTCGTAGGCTTTGGCCGCGTTCTGGTGCGACTTCAGCGCCAGCTCGTCCTGCTCGGCCCGCGTGATGCCCCACTGCTTGGCCATCAGCTCGCAATGCTCACCCATCGACAGGCCAGTTCGCGGCTCCTGCGTCGAGGGCGCCACCGGTGCCAGCTCGCCGAACGAGAAACCGGAGAAAGTCTTGAGCTTGTCAGCCGGTGTTTTCGCTCGACTGAGCTCGACGAGCCGATGCTGGAACTTCGTCCCGAACACGATCGGCGAGTCCGACACCGTATCGGTGCCGCAGGCGATCCCGCTCTCGATCTCGCCCGTCGCGATCTTGGCGCCAAGGTTCAGAGCCGCCTGCAGGCTCGTGCCACATGCGATCTGGAGATTTGTCCCCGGCGTCCGCGGCGAGAAACCGGCGTCCAGCGCCGCCTCACGCGCCACGTTGAAGTCGCGGCTATGCGAAATCACCGCGCCGCCCATCACTTCGTTGACCGCCTGGCCCTTGAGCCCAAATTTCTCGGCCAGCCCGCCCAGCGCCGCCGCGAGCATCGAGAGGTTCGATTCGTTCGCGTAGCCAGTGTAAGCGCGCGTGAACGGAATGCGCGCCGAGCCGACAATGGCGACTTTTCTCATCTGCGCCATCTCAGGCCTTCCCTTCCTTGCGAGCATTCATCGGACCACCCAGGAACGGAGCGAAGCCCGTCCCGAGGATCACGCCGATATCGGCAAGGTCGGGCGATGCGACGACGCCCTCTTGCACCACGATCTCCGTCGTATCGACAAGCGGCTTCACCAACTGACGTCCGAGCCCGGCGAGATCGCTGTTTTCGGGCGTCGGGCCCTTCTGCGCCTTGCCGTCGACCCACTTGTAGAAGCCCTCGCCGGTCTTGCGGCCGAGCTTTTTGTCAGCCAGCAGCCGCGCAAACCGCGATCCTTCAGGCACCGTGTGCTTGAGCTCGCGTGCCACCGATGCGCCCACATCGAGCCCCACCGTATCCATCAGTTCGATCGGCCCCATCGGCATGCCAAACGCCACCGCCGCCGCGTCGAGCAGTTCCGGGCTCTCGCCCCTTTCCACCCGCTCGACGGCGCCCAGCATGTACGGCATCAGCACGCGGTTCACGAGGAACCCCGGCGCCGACTTCACCAGCACCGGGCTCTTTCCGATCGCGAGCGCGAAACTCGCGCCCAGCGCCACATCGCGGTCCGTGTTGTAAGTCGAACGAATGACCTCGACCAGCGGCAGCTGCGCCACCGGATTGAAGAAGTGCAGCCCGATCAGCCGCGACGGCTCCTTGAGCGCACTCGCAATGCGCTCGAGTTCGATCGACGACGTGTTCGTCGCCAGGATCGCGTCGTACTTTGCCTTGGCTTCGATGTCGGTGAAGATCTTCTGCTTGATCTCAAGGTTCTCGACCACCGCCTCGATGATCACATCGGCCCGTTTGATACCCGCGCCAGTAACATCGGCCTCGAGCCGCGCCATCGCTGACGACACTTCTGTGCGGCCCTTGAGCCGCTTCTTGAACAGCGACTTCGCCCGATCGAGCGCCGGCTGGATGCGTGCCATGTCGAGGTCCTGCAGCGTCACCGCCAGACCACGCAGCGCGCACCACGCCGCTATATCGCCGCCCATCACGCCCGCGCCGATCACATGCACGCGCCCGAACTTCGGCTTATCGTTGCCGCGCAGCCCCTGCTTCTTCAGCGACTCGCTGATGAAGAACACGCGGCGTAGATTCTTCGCGGTGTCCGTTGCCATCAACGGCACAAAACCGGCCGCTTCGCCGTCTACCATCGCGCGCCAATTGTCGCCATGCTGCTCGAACAGATCGATCAGCGCATGCGGCGCAGGATAGTGCTCGCGGCGTGCTTTCCTCGATGTATCCTCGCGCATTTTCTTGACGATCTGCGTGCGGATCGGACCCCACGCCATGATGCGCTGGCTGAGCGGCGCTGGCGTCGAGGCGCGCTTCTGCAGCACGGCCTTCCGCGCCTCCCAATGCAGCATGTCGCGATGCCGCACGAGCTTATCGACCAGCCCCATGCCGCGCGCCGCACCGGCCTTGATCATGCGCCCCGTCAGCATCGCCTGCATTGCCGGCACGGGCCCAGCCTGCCGGATCGAGCGGCCCGTGCCGCCGAAGCCCGGGAAAATGCCGAGGTTCACTTCGGGGAAACCGACGCGCGTTTTGTCGTCATTGACCGCGATGCGATAGTGGCACGCCAGCGCCAGCTCGAGCCCGCCCCCGAGGCAGAAGCCGTGGATCGCCGCAATCACCGGTGCTTTCATCTTCTCGATCCGGTCCATCACCGCATGAGCGCGCCGCAGCGCCTCGGGCAGGATGGCCGGGTCCGACATCGAGTCGAACTCTGCGACATCCGCGCCGGCGATAAATCCGCTCTCCTTGCCCGACTGGATCACCAGTCCAATCACGTCCCGCGACGCAATCAGATCCTCGACGCGAACGAGCACACTCTCGAGCTCACTCAGCGCCTGTCGGCTCAGCGTGTTGACCGGCGAGTTCGGCGTATCGATCGTCAGCCAGGCGATGTTCTCGAAGTCGACCTCGAAGCGCCAATTGGTCATTTCAGGCAACTGGATCTGGGGCATTTGCTGTCCTCTTACTCGGCTGCGTCGGCCCGCTCGCGCGGCGACAACTGCTTGGCCGCCAGTTCGTCGAACTCGAAGTCATCGACCTTGATCACGCGATCGGTGGCCACATCGGCAAGCCGCAGCACCGCGGCTTCCGGCTCGGTGATCACGCCTGCCGTGACCGCATCGGTAATGGCGTCGCGATCGAGGCGTCGCTCTATTATGCCCTTCTTGATCGCGCGGACGAATTTGTGCTCGATCTCTTCGGCGGCGGTCACCTTGATCATGGCGTCTTCTAGAACGCCGGTGACGTCTTTGGGGTCCATGGAGACGTAGGTTCCCTTGGTCAGACGGTCGCGGAAAGCGCCCGGTCGCAACACGGCGCGCACAAAACGGTAGGTCTCGCGATCCGACGCAGGCTTGCGGTGCCGCCCGAGCGGGAACACCAGGAACCGCATCGCCCAGCGGAGCACGGGATTGGGGAAGTTCGCGAACACCGCTGCGAAACTCTGCTCGATGGCATAGAGGTGGTCGCGCACGATCGCGTCCACCAGCGCCTTGTCCTCGACGATCCGACCATCGTCTTCGTAACGCTTGAGCGTCGCCGAAATCAGGTACAGGTCCGACAGGATGTCGGCCATGCGACCGCTGAGGCGCTGCTTGCGCTTGAGGTCGCCGCCGAGGAAGGCCACCGTCCAGTCGCCCACCAGCGCAAAGCTCTGCGAGTAGCGCGCGAGCTGACGGTACCATTTGGCCATCTCCGGCGCGGTCTTGTCCGTCCGCGACGCGAACGCGCCAAAACTGACGGCGTGGAGGAAGGAGCCCACCATGTTGCGCAGCATGAAACTGATGTGCCCGCTGAATGCGGTATCGAACTGCGCGAGACCCGCGCGCTTGTCCTTGTTCTGCGCCGCCTCGATCTCGAGGTAGAGATAGGGATGCGCCCGCAATGCGCCCTGCGCGAAGGTGATGAGCGTCCGCGTCAGGATGTTCGCGCCTTCCACCGTGATCGCGACCGGCGTCGTCATATAGCCCGAGAACAGATAGTTGCTCGGCCCGTCCTGCACGGCGCGGCCACCGTGAATGTCGAGCGCATCGTTGACGCGATCACGCATCGCTTCCGTGGTGCGGTATTTGAGCAGCGCCGAGATCACGGCTGGCTTCTGGCCCTCGTCAACCATTGCGGCCGTCAGCCCGCGCGCGGCTTCATACGTGTACGCCGAGCGCACCATGCGGCTCAGCGGGTCGGCCACGCCTTCCATGATGCCCACGGCAATGCCGAACTGGCGGCGAATGCGCGCATAGGCCGAGGTCACACGAAGCGCATGCTTGATCGACACCGTCCCGATCGCCGGCAGCGAAATGGCGCGGCCGGTGGAAAGACATTCCATCAGCATGCGCCAGCCCTGCCCGGCATAGGCCGTGCCGCCGATCAGCATGTCCATCGGAATGAAGACGTTCTTGCCCTTGATCGGGCCATTCATGAAAGCCGAACGGGCTGGATAATGCCGCCGCCCGATCTCGACGCCCGGATAATCCGCCGGCACCAGCGCCAGCGTGATACCGATATTGGTTTCCTGCCCCAGCAGGTGATCCGGATCGCGAAGGTTGAAGGCGAGGCCCACCAGCGTCGCGACGGGCGCCAGCGTGATATAGCGCTTGTCCCAGCTGAGCCGCACACCCAGCGTCAGCTTGCCGTTGACCATCTCGTTGGTCACGACGCCCACGTCGCGCATGCCTGCCGCGTCGGAGCCGGCGTGCGGTCCGGTCAGCGCAAAACACGGCACGTCCTGGCCCTTGGCCAGCCGGTGCAGATACTTCGCCTTCTGCTCGGGCGTGCCGTACTTTTCGAGCAGTTCGCCGGGTCCCAACGAATTGGGCACCATCACGGTGATGCCCGCCGCGACGGAGCGCGACGCGACCTTGCTCACGACCTGGCTCTGCGCCTGCGCGGAGAAGCCGAGGCCGCCATGCTCCTTGGAGATGAGCATGCCGAGGAAGCCCTTCTCCTTGAGCAGCGTCCACACTTCCGGCGACAGGTCCGCCCGGTTGTGCCGGATGTCCCAATCGTCGAGCAGCGCGCAGACCTCGTTGACCGGCCCGTCCATGAACGCCTGCTCTTCCGCCGTCAGCGTCGCCTTGCGAACGTTGAGCAGCTTGTCCCAGTGCGGCTTGCCCGAAAACAGTTCGGCGTCCCAGCCGACGGTACCGGCGTCGAGCGCCTCCTGCTCGGTCCGCGACACGCGCGGCAGGATGGATTTGACGAGACCGTAGGCCGGCCCGATCAGCACGGCACGGCGAATGGCAGTGATGGTCAGAAGACCAGAGACAATTGCCGGGATCAGCGCGACCAGCGTCCACACGGACACAAAATCCGGCCAGCGGGCAATCAGAGCGACCACAGCGGCCGCGACGGCCCACTGCCAGAGCGGCGCCCGCCGCATCGCAAGCGTCAGAAACGCGGCAATTCCGATCAGAACCCAAAGCCAGGTCAGCATTCCCGTCCTCCGCCGAGAGCGAGTCGGGACAGTCTAGGTCCCGCCTACAGCCATTTCCAACAGCATAAACCCAAGTTGACGTATACGTCAATCAACGCACGTTAACGGAAGCGTGAGTTGTGGTTGCGTGGCGACTGGAATCCGCCGCAGTTGCCCGAGCCTCAATGCCTTCCCAGCGAAAGCTGGGACCCAGCTCTCAGCCCGTGCCTGCGGATGGATGGATCCCTGCTTTCGCAGGGAAGTCTGGGGGCAGATTGCGAATTTCGCGCTTAACTCACCACTGACAAAAACCGCCGATCGCCCTGCTATCGTGCTCCCAATCCGAACCTGCCCCGCGCATCCGCGTTAACGTCTGCCCATGAAACCCTTCCTCGAGCGCAACCTTCGCATCGCGCCCATCGATGTCTATATCGACCCGCCGGCGCCGGAGGCTCGCGCGATCATCACGCACGGCCACGCCGACCACGCGCGCTATGGCCATGGCGCCGTGCTCGCGACGCCCGACACCGTAGCGATCATGAAGACCCGCTACGGCGAGGATGCCGCGCGTAAATGGGAAGAGCTGCCCTTCGGCGAAAAGCGCGACATCGATGGGGTCACCGTCTCGCTGCACCCCGCAGGCCACATCCTCGGTTCCGCGCAGGTGCTGCTCGAATATGGCGGCCAGCGCATCGTCGTCACCGGCGACTACAAGCGCCTGCCCGACCGCACGGCGAAGGAGTTCGAACTCGTCGAATGCGACCTGCTCGTCACCGAGGCGACCTTTGGCCTGCCCGTGTTCCAGCATCCAAAGCCCGCCGACGAAATCGCCCGCCTGCTTCGCTCCGTCGCGGCGTTCCCCGAGCGCTCCCACGTCATCGGCTGCTACGCGCTTGGCAAAGCACAGCGTGTCATCTCGTTGCTGCGCGAGTCCGGCTACGACGCGCCGATCTATCTGCATGGCGCTATGATCCGCCTCTGCGATCTCTACGTCGAACGCGGCATCCCCCTCGGCGATCTTCGCCACTCGCTCGACATCCCCAAGGCTGAACTTGCCGGCCAGATCGTCATCGCCCCGCCATCGGCCATCAAGGACCGCTGGTCCCGCCGCCTACCCGACCCCGTCCTCGCAGTCGCGTCGGGCTGGATGAGCGTCAAGCAGCGCGCGCGCCAATCCGGCGTCGAGCTGCCGCTCGTCATCTCCGACCACGCCGACTGGAACGAGCTGCGCCAGACCATCAGGGAGACGAAAGCGGAGACGATCTGGGTTACGCATGGCCGCGAGGACGCCCTCGTCTATTGGTCCCAGCGGCAGGGTCTCGCCGCCGAACCGCTCCGCATCGAGGCCTATGAGGACGGGCCGGAGGATGCGGAGTGAAGAAGTTCGCGCAGCTCCTCGAGCTCCTCGCCCTGACGCCCTCGCGCAACCGCAAGATCGAGGCGCTGACGCAGTACTTCTCGACGACGCCCGACCCCGATCGCGGCTACGCCCTCGCCATCCTCACCGGCGCCCTGACGTTCAAGAACGTAAAGCCCGCCGTGCTCCGCGACGTCGTCACGCGCGAAGTCGATCCCATCCTGTTCGGCATGAGCTACGATTATGTCGGCGATCTCGGCGAGACGATTGCGCTGATCTGGCCGCACCACGGCGCAACGGAAGACCTGCCGTCGCTGACCGAACTGATCGAGCTGTTCAACACCACCAGCAAATCCGAACTCCCCGCGCTGATCGCATCGCTCCTTACCCGCGCCGCGATCAATGAGCGCTGGGCCCTCGTCAAACTCGCAACCGGCGCGCTGCGCATCGGCCTCTCCGCCCGCCTCGCCAAGACCGCGCTCGCCAATATGAGCGGCAAGGACGTGCAGGAGCTCGAGGAGATCTGGCACGGCATGGAGATGCCCTACACCGAGCTGTTCGCGTGGCTCGACAATAAGGCCGAGCGCCCGGACATCGACCACACGTCGCGCTTCCATCCCATGATGCTGTCGAACCCGATCGACGAGGAGAAGGACCTCGCGGTTCTCGACCCCGCGGACTACTCGGCCGAGTGGAAATGGGACGGCATCCGCGTCCAGCTCATCCTCGGCAAAGGTAAGGTGTCGCTGTTCTCGCGCACCGGCGATGACATCGCCGCCTCTTTCCCCGATCTCGTCGACAATGTCTTCGGCGAAGCGGTGCTCGACGGCGAACTGCTCGTCGGCCACGACTTCGAACCGGCCCTGTTCAACGACCTGCAGCAGCGCCTCAACCGCAAAGTCGCGACCCAGAAGCTGCAGGAAGAGTTCCCCGCCTTCATCCGCGTGTACGACATGCTGTTCGACGGCAAGCAGGACATCCGCACTCTGCCGTGGCTTGAGCGGCGCCAGCACCTCGAAGCGTGGTTCAAGGCCAATCCGCAGCCGCGCATGGATGTGTCCGAAATCCTCGGCTTCCGCGACTGGCCCGAACTCGCCGAGATGCGGCGCCAGGGCGCTGCCGAGCACGGACACGAAGGCGTCATGCTCAAGCTTAAGACCTCGCCCTACGTTCCCGGCCGACCCAAGGGCCTGTGGTTCAAATGGAAGCGCGACCCTAACGTCGTCGACGCCATCCTGATGTACGCCCAGCGCGGCCACGGCAAGCGATCGTCGTTCTATTCGGACTACACGTTTGGCGTGTGGAAGGGCAACGAGATCGTGCCGATCGGCAAGGCCTATTTCGGCTTCACCGACGAAGAGCTGAAGCAGCTCGACAAATGGGTCCGCAACAACACGGTCGCCGCCTTCGGTCCGGTTCGCGAAGTGCGCAAGGAGCTGGTCTTCGAGGTCGCTTTCGACTCCGCGCAGCAATCCACTCGCCACAAATCGGGCGTCGCGCTACGCTTCCCGCGCATCAATCGCATCCGCTGGGACAAGCCGGCCAACGAAGCCGCAACGCTCGACGACATGCAGATATTTCTGGAGGCCACCTGAATGTCGTCGCAGTCGATCGAGCGCAAGATCAACGACCTCACCCGGCGCATGCAGGACGCGGCGATGGAGGAGAATTTCGAGCTCGCGGCGCAGCTCCGCAACGAGATCGAGGAGCTGAAGGGACCGCAGGTCCGCCAGCCGCCACCGGGCCAGATGGGACTCGGTACCAATGTGCCCGTGAGCGAGCCGCCCAAGGGCTGGAAGCGGCCGCGCAAACCCGACCCCATGACCAGCCACGTCAAGCGAGGCCGCTAGCTTGCCTGCGCCAGCCGCTCGTTTGCGAGCTTCTTGATCTCGCGCAGCTCGCCGATCGTTGTCTGCAAATCCGCCAGTTGCTGCTCCAAGAGGTGCATCCGCTGATCGACCATGTCGACCAGCAGGTTGACCTGCGCGCGCTGTGTACGGTCGGCTTCGTAAAGGCTGAGATACTCCGAGATATCGCGCAGCGAAAAGCCGAGGCGCTTGCCGCGCAGAATCAGGATCAGCCGGGCGCGGTCGCGCCGGCGAAAGACGCGGGTCGAGCCGACGCGTTCCGGCGTCAGCAGGCCCTTCGTCTCGTAGAAGCGGATGGCGCGCGTCGAGATACCGAACTCGCGGGCCAGGTCAGCAATCGCGAAGAGATCGCGATTTTCGCTCTCACGCCGATTCACTCTTGTTTCCCTTCATCGCCTTATACTCATCGCGCAGCTCCTTCTTGCTGAGCTTGCCGATGAGCGTCTTGGGCAGTTGATCCTTGAAGATGATCTCGCGCGGCATCTCGAGCTTGTTCAGCCGCTCGGCGATGAACTTCTTGAGGTCCGCTTCGGTCGCCGTCTGCCCATCCTTGAGCTTGACGAACGCCACCGCCGCCTCGCCGCGATATTCATCCGGCACGCCGATGACATTGCATTCGTCGACCGCCGGGCTCGCCAGCAGAGCTTCCTCGATGGTGCGCGGATAGATGTTGAATCCGGACGAGATGATCAGGTCCTTGATGCGGTCGACGAGAAACACGTAGCCGTCCTCGTCGACGTAGCCGACGTCGCCGGTCCGCAGCCAGCCATCCATGAACGAGTCCTTGGTGGCGTCGGGGTTCTCGTAGTAGCCGAGCATCACCTGCGGCCCCTTGACCTGCAGCTCACCGCGCTCGCCGAGCTCGGCGACCTGGTTGGTCTCGATATCGAGGAACCGCACATCGGTCGCCGGCAAGGGCATGCCGATCGACATGGGCTTGGACGGCACCCGGAGCGCCGCGCAGCAGACGACGGGCGAGGCTTCGGTAAGGCCATAGCCCTCGGCCACCAGCGCCTTCGAGACGCGCGTATAGGCTGCTCGCGTTTCGGACGGCAGCGCCGCCCCGCCAGAGACCACCACGTCGAGGCATTCGAGCGCCTGCAGGTCGTCGCCCTTCACCTTGCTCAGCGCCTGGATCAGCGTGGGCACTGCCGGGAGCACGTTGGGTCGCGTGCGGCGCAGGAGATCGAGGAAGCCCTTGAGCTCGAAGCGCGGCATCATCACGACCTGCGTGCCATTGCAGAGGGGCACGTTGAGGCACACCGTCATCGCGAAGATGTGGAAGAACGGCAGCACCGCGACCACTTTGCTGGGCGGATAGAACAGGCCGCAGCCCCAGGCGTCGATCTGGCTCATATTGGCCGCGATGTTGGCATGGCTCAGCATCGCGCCCTTGGGCAGGCCGGTCGTCCCGCCTGTATATTGCTGCACCGCGACATCCTTGTCGGGCGAAATCGCGACAGGCGTCGGCCGGTCGTTGCGCTTGATCAGGTCGCTGTACCAGCTGCAGGCGCCTGCTGCCGAAGACGAGCCGACTTTGGCAAGATCCTTGCGCTTGGCGATCGAGTAGAGGAGCTTCTTTATGCCCGGCAGCGCATCCGGAAAATGGCAGACGATGATCTTCTGGACGTGCCCGGCCTTCACCAGCGCTTCCGCCTTCTCGAAGATCTGCTGCAGGTCGAGCGTCACCAGAATATCGGCGCCGGCGTTCGAAGTGATGTGGCTGAGTTCGTGGACCGTATAGAGTGGGTTGCAGTTGACGACCGTGCCCCCAGTTGAGTTTGGAGCGCGCCGGCAAAAGCGGTGATGGACTTGGCGAGGTCGCCGAATGTCGTCGTGCCACCAAGAAAATCGAGCGCGACGGCGCTGGGATTGCGCGCGCAGGCGGCGATGACTTGTTCATGCACGGGGGTCAGGTTGAGCGACACATCCCAGGCGATGCCCTCGGGATAGTGCTCAACCCATGGTCGCGGATGCGTTGCGGCAGCAGTGTCCATGTTTCAATTCCCTCCTCGGAGCATTGTCGCCCTCTCAGAGGAAAATAGAGCAGGCGTTTCCCTAAGCGTCAACCGCGTTACCTAACGGCAATTGGCACGGCGCAGGGCACGATCGCGTGAGGGATGGATTACCCCGAAGTCATCGAGGGGGCCTTAAGCCCCCTCGACCAAACCTCAGGGTCGACAAATGACCTTAGTAGAGACCCACCGGCAGAGAACCGGCGAAACCGCCGAAGGCCGCGTAGTCGCCAAAGCCGCCAAAGTCACCGAAACCAGCGTAGCCGCCCTGAGCAGGCAGGGCGAACGCGTTGGGAACGAGGTCGCCATACGGGAAGTCGTTATTGGCGAGAACATAGATCGGCTTGGGCGGCGTGCCCGGGCGGCCGGGGCGACCCGGGACCCACGGCGCGTCGTCCGGACCACAATCCGTGGCCATGCAGGGGCGGTAGGTGGTGGCCCGGACCATTTCCATCTTGTCGGCCGCACACCAACGGAGCTCGATCTTGCAGCCGGCGCCCCAGATGATGCCTTCAATGGTGCCACCGCCGCAGGTCACCTTCACCCATTCACAGTCGTCCTTGGCCTCGTCGGCCGCGGCAGCCGCGAACGCCAGGTCGAAGAAACCACCACCGGAGCCGACACCGTCCGCAGCCACCGTCTGCGGGACGTGAGCGACGAACGCGAGCATCGCGACCGAAGCGGCAAGAGCGTGAAGTTTTTTCATTTCCAGTTCCTCCTAAATCACGGTGCCGAAGCACCACGCTCGACCGATACGACGGAGAATACGCCGGTCACCATGGAGCGGCCCCGCAAGTCTCTGGACGAAAGCTGGAAGGAGGATGGAGGGTCTTGTTCAATGTCGCCCCATCAACTCTAGTATAGGCATAATTTGAGAGGGCGCTTTGGATAAGGACTTTCTGTTTCCAGAAGAGCGAGACGACGTCCCGCGCATGATCGACTACATTCGCGAGAGCACCGGAAAGACCTACGTCGATCTGGCCACCCTGTGGCTGAGCGATGATGTCGACGGAAAGGGCGAGCAGTTCTTGCAGGATGTTCGGCGAGGCCGTTCGCCTCCGACGCTCGAGCTGTACCAGGCGATACGGAAAGAGTTCGACTGGGTGGCCGCCGAGCGCGCCAAGCTCGCTCCCCAACCGGCAGCTGCCGTCAGCCAGCAGCTGTTCACGATCCGCGAGGACATGGACCTCGATGAGGGGAAACTGCGACGCGAAATTGCCGAGTTGCCCGGTGACTACCTCTGCCACATCGACCTCGGGGATGTTGCGGAGGCCGGAAAGAAGCCCAAGCGATCGATCGGGACCACGTGGCTGACGCTCTACAAGATGCTCGACCACGATCCCTTTCCCAAGTTCAGTGCGTGGCGGGAACAAAGCGGGCGCAGCCTGATCTTCGGGGGCTACTACTACGTCTATGAAGGTGCGCTGCACCTGTTGGGGCATCGCCAGGGCCGCGGGCATCCCTGGGTGCTGGCGGCATATCCGGTCGAAGGCATGGATGGCGACTATGGCGGCCACGCCCTGGCCGCCGACTACGACATCGCTACGTTTTCCTCACGATGCTATCTGCAGCGCATGGAGCGTGCCCACCTCCAGGCCAGATCGGACACCCTGCTCGGCGTGAAGGCCGCGTCCGCGCGCAACAGAGTTCACGCATGGCTGCTTAGCCAGGGTGCGCCACAGGGCATGCGGCGCTGGCTGCTGGAAGCTGCCAAGGCAGGATAGGATGGCTCTCGCCGTCCAGTGTTTCGCCGAACACCGCGCTGCGCTAACATCGCGCCGCTTCGGGGATGGCGACGATCTCAACCGACAATCAACAGCTGCGCGCAGAGGTCGACCGCCGCCTGACGGCGGCGATGGCTGTGGCGCAGGCGGGCGATCGTGCGGCCTATGAGCAGGTGCTGCGCGAGTGCGTACCGATCGTTCAGCGTATCGCGCGGCGGCAGGGAGCCCCGCCAGACTTCCTCGACGACGTGGTGCAGGACGTGCTGGTAACGCTGCACGGCGCGCGGGCGACCTACGATCCGTCCCAGTCCTTCGTGGCGTGGCTGACGGCAATCACGCAGCGGCGGACCATCGATATTCTGCGCAAGCGCGGCCGCCGCGGTGCCCGCGAGGTCTATTCGCCCGATGCTCTCGACACCCACGCCGGCGAGGACAATCCGGAACGCGACGCGATGGCGCGCTCGGACGCGGCGCAGCTTCATTCTTTTGTAGACGACCTGCCGGAGGGTCAGCGCGAGGCCGTGCGAACACTCGCGCTCGAAGAAAATTCGCTCGAGGATGCATCCAAAGCGACCGGTCGAACGAAAACAGCATTGAAGGTCAATCTGCATCGGGCCATCCGTTCCCTGCGCGTGCGCATGGGCGTTGCCGGCGCGGGTGACCAGTACGAGAAGGACGGCTGATGTCTGACGGCGGCGACATCTCGCGGCTCATCGGCGATCTGAGCGCCGACTTGAAACCTGTGCGGCCATTGCCGTCGCCCTGGCTGCGCGCGCTCGCGTGGCTGGGCGTCGTGCTGGCCGTCGCGGCGTTCCTGGTCGCCACGCGCACTCTCGTGCCCGCCCTCGGGATCATCGGCAACGACCCCTTCATGCTGCCGGGCGCCTACGCATCGCTTGCCACGGCGATCCTCGCCGCCATCGCTGCCTTCCAGCTGAGCCTGCCCGATCGGAGCGATGCGTGGATCTGGCTGCCGGTGCCGGCGCTTATCGTCTGGGTCGCACTCAACGGCCTCGGCTGCCTCGCAACGCTCGCAATCCCCGGCACAGCCACCACGCCGTTCCAGTTCGTGGTCTGCCTCAGCCTGATCTTTGCGATCTCCTTGCCGCTGACCATCGCCATGATCCTGATGGTGCGGCGCGCCCGTCCGCTGCGCCCGCTGCGCGTCGCCGCTGTCGGCGGGCTCGCGGCCTCGGGTGCCGCGGCGACGCTGCTGGTGCTGATCCACCCGCACGATTCGGCCGTGCTCGACCTCGCGGCGCATGGCATTGCGGTGATGGTCATCATCGGCCTCAACGTCCTGCTCGGCGGCCGTCTGCTGGTGCCGGCGAATAAATTCCGCGCCGACGCGTAACCTTCCTCGGACCTACGACGAATTCAGGAACATGGGCGGCCGGGAGCCGCGCCTGACCTGAAGTCGAACCCATTGCGAGGAATACTTCCATGACGCTTCATCCGCGCCACACGATCACTATTGTCTCCGCCATCGCGCTGGTCGCGGCGTTGTCCGCGCCTGCCTTCGCCCAGGACGCGATGTCGTCCGAAGCGATGTCCGGCGACGCCATGATGTCGGGAGACGCGATGATGTCCACCGATGCCATGGCCCCGATGGGCGGCGATGCCATGATGATGGACGACATGCAGATGGCCAACGACACCATGGGCATGGGCGACGCCATGATGCCAATGGATGGCAAAGCCATCATGGTCACGATCGAGAACGTCTTGACCGGCCAGCCCTTCTCTCCGTCGTTCTTCGAAGCGCGCAGCACCGATGCCGCGCCGCTGTTCACGCTCGGCGACAAGGCGTCCGACGCGCTCGTGGCGGTCGCCGAGGGCGGCAATATCGGCATGTTCTCGGTGGGCGCCGCCAGGAACGAAGGCTCCAAGCTTGGCGACGCCGCGCTGGCGATCCACACGCTGCCCGGCCAGACCCGTAGCTTCATCATCCATGTGAGCGCAAATCATCCGCTGATCGACGGCGTCTGGATGCTGGGCAATACCAATGACGGGTTCTCGGGCGTCAGCGGCATCGATGCATTCAGCCTGACGGCGCCGACCACGGTCGAGGTGCTCGGCTACGATGCAGGCTCGGAGAAAAACAACGAGAAGAAGGGCTTTCTCGGCGCCCTCGGCGGCGGCAACGACCGCGACCCGGAGGACGGCGTAATCACCCAGCACCAGGGCATCCGCGGCGACGCCGACGCGCCCAAGGACTGGAACTGGGACACCAGCAAGCCGGTGGCCCGCGTCACCTTTACGCCGATCAACTAAACAGCGTGGGCCGGAGTTCGCTCCGGCCCTTCAACACTCAGAGGGTAGAATGAAATTCAACGGAACCATCAAGCCGCGGCGTCGCGGCGGCTGGATTGCGCGCGGACTGATCGTTGAGGTGCGCAGCGGACAGATCGTCGAGACGCAGATCGGCCCGCGCGAGTTCGCCGAGAGGAAAGCCGGCTCCAACTGGCTCGAGCAGGTCGCAAAGGAGCTCGGCTGCAGGCCGACGATTGCCCTGATGGGGTGAACGACGCGCCGGGCTACCGGCGCGAAAGCTCGATCACCGGGATGAAGTCGCGCGTGGTCTTCTTCTCGTAGTCGGCGAACTGCGGCCAGTTCTGCGCCTGCGTGGCATAGATCGCCTTGCGCTCATCGCCTTCGAGCACGCGGGCATGCACGGGCACACGCTCGATGCTCTTGCCGTCACCGACGGATATGTCGAAGTCGGGGTTCGCGACGATGTTGCGATACCATGCCGGATCCGTGGGGGCGCCGCCCATCGACGCGAAAACGAACCACGGCCCATCGCCTTCGCGATGAAACATCAGCGGCGTCGTCCGCTCGATGCCCGACTTCGCGCCGATCGCATGGAGCAGCAGCACCGGCCGCCCCTCCATGCCGCCACCCGGCTTACCCTTCGTCTCGTTGAAAGACGCAATAACAGCTTCGTTGAAACCACTCATCGTCAGAGAACCTTCGTCATGGTGAGGAAATCGCCGCGCTCGGCGTTTGCGGTTTTGATTGCAGCCTCGGAGCCGAGGACAACGACCTGGCCGGACTTGGCAACTTCGGCGAGCACCTCGGCGAAGCGCTTCACATCGGCGCTGGTCGCGCCCAGGATTTCGTCGCGCCGCCGCTGACGGTTCTCGTCGGTATTGCCGGTGAGCTCCCACATCAGCGACGTAAAGCCCTTGGCATCCGGCAGGCGGTAGGTGTCGATCGACCCGATGGCGCCGATGATCGAGCGCACGAGGTCCTGATCGCCGATCCCCTGACGGAGGAAGTCGGCGGCGCCATCATAGGCCGCGAGCGTTTCGAGCAGATTGGGGTCGCGATACGAGGTGAATGCAAAGCCGCCCGAGAACGGGTCAAACCCCGACGAGCCTCCGTAGGCGCCGCCCTGCACGCGGACCTTGTCCCAGAGATAGGTCGTATTGAGATGCCGCTGCGCCACAGCAGTCGCGCCGGTGTGCACATAACCGAGCTTGTAGAGATTGGCGCCCTTGGCGACGTAGTTCACCTGGCCCGGGAAGGTCAGCCCTTCATTGAGGGCCGGCGCAACCGACCAGTCGCGGAGCTTGATCTCGCTGGCGGGCAGCCCCGCCGTGAACGTCTCAAGCTTGGGACGGAAGGCGTTCAGCAGCCCGGTATCGGTCGTGACGTTGAGCACCATCGAGTTGCGGTCGATGAGCACGTCGCGCAGCGCGTAGAACGCCGCTTTGATCTTGAGCCAGCCGTCAGAGCTGTCGATGTCCTTGAGCAGCTGCCGCAGAAAGAACAGATAGTTGACGCCGCCCGACTGCTCGTTGGCCCACGACGCCGGATTGAGCGAGGCGCCAAGGCGGCCAGCGACGAGGCCGTTGCCGCGCCCGGCAATGCCGGACTCAAAGCCCGCTTTCTCCTCCATCGCCATCTGCTTGATGCGCTCGCGATTGTCGAGATTGGCGGTGGTGAGCACGTCGGTGATGATCGACAGCAGCTCGTCGGCCTTGTCCGGCACGACCTTGCCACGGATGAAGAGCCACGCGGCGACCGACGTCGTGTCGCGCATCATCGAGATCGAGCGCGACGCTCCAACGCCCCCGGTCGATCGACCAATGCGCTGGGTCAGCGAGACGAAGTCCTCCTTCGCCGTGCCCGTCTGGAACAGGGCACGTGAGAACAATGACAAGTACGGCAGCAGTTCGGACGGCACGCGCCGGAGATCGAACGCCATGTCGAGATAGATCACGCCATTCGTCGGCAGCGCGTGCGTGTAGAGCCGCGCCCCGGCCAGTGTCTCGCGCTCGATCGGGATGGGCTTGTTAGTCCGGTCGAGGTCCTTGAGGCCGAGCGTCGGGATCTTGGCCAGCGCCTCCGGCGGATCGGCCGCTTCCTGCAACGCCTTGAGCTTTGCGGTGATCTCGACGACATCCTCGCGCTGCGCCTCATCGAGATGCGCGGCAACATCGTCGAGCCGCGCCCGCTCCTCCGCAACCTCGCGCTCCGCGAGGGTGGTGTCGGCCTTGAGCAGCACGGTGACGCGGTGCGTGTTGGAATTGAGATGCCTGTCGATCAGCTGTTCGAAGACTGGCTCGCCGGCAGTGAGCTTAGCCTTGAGCGACGTCAGCGGCGTCTCGTAGGTCAGCGACTCGAACGGGTCGCCACCGTGCAGCCAGTTCTTCATCGTGCGGAACATCAGCGCCATGCCGCGCGGGAACGAGCCGGTGTTGTTCTCGCGCAGTGCGAACTCGAACGAGTTCATCGAGGCTTCGATGGTCAGCGGGTCGATCCCGTCGGCGGCGAGCTTGCGCAGCGTGTCGAGCACGAGGCTCTCGACCTTGCCGCCGTCGCCCTCGTCGATCCCCTTGAGCCCGACGGTGAAATAGGGCTGCCGCAGATCGTCGGCGAGACCGGAGCCAGTGAGTCCTTCGCCGAGCCCGGAATCGGTCAGCGCCTTGCGCAGCGGCGCGGCGGCCGTACCAACAAGGACATGCTCCAACACGTTGAGCGCGAGCACGGTCTCTGGATCCTCGATCTCGTCGAGCATCCAGTTGATCGTCACCATGCCGGTCTTCTTGCCCGGCTCCGCTTCGGTCGCGGCGTAGGTGGATTCGATGTGGCGCGGCTCGTGGAAACGCGGCTGCAGCTTGACGCTCGCATCGATCGGCGCCGCATCGAACTGGCTCAGATACTCGTCCAGCATCTCGAGCCGGCGGCCTTCCGGATCGTCGCCATAGAACACGATTTTGGCGTTGGACGGGTGATAGAACCGGCGGTGGAAGTTCTTGAAGTAATCGTAGGTGAGATCGGGGATCGCCTTGGGGTCGCCGCCCGAGTTCACGCCATAGGCATTGTCCGGGTACAGCGAAAGCTGGCTGACCTTGCCCAGCAGCGCCGCGGGCGACGAGTAGGCACCCTTCATCTCGTTGAACACCACACCCTTATAGGCAAGCGGCATCTGCGTGCCGTCGGCCTCGTAGTGCCAGCCTTCCTGCCGGAAGGTGTCCTCGCTGATCAGCGGGAAGAACACGGCGTCGAGATAGACATCGACGAGATTGTAGAAGTCCTGAAGGTTCTGCGACGCGACCGGATAGGCCGTCTTGTCGGGAAACGTCATCGCGTTGAGGAACGTGTTCATCGAACTCTTGATGAGTTCCACGAACGGCTTCTTCACCGGATATTTGCGCGAGCCGCAGAGCACCGAATGCTCGAGAATGTGCGCGACGCCCGTCGAGTCCTCCGGCGGCGTCTTAAAGGTGATGCCGAACACCTTGTTCTCGTCGTCGTTGAGATAGCTCATCACCTCGGCGCCGGTCTTCTTGTGGCGATAGAGGCGAACGTTCGACGCGATTTCAGGGATCGTCTCGTCACGGACGAGGTCGAAAGCGGCATGCACGGTCATTGGGCTCACTCGAATGGGTGTAGCGGTAATCTAGGTGGTGGCACGGGGGTTTGAAACCCCACTCAATTGCGTGTGAAGTGCCTGACCAGCCCGCAAGGTTTCCTCAAATCCCGCCCCGAACCTCAGGCCGGACCTTCTCGACGTAAAAATCCTTGAGCTTTTCGACCAGCGACGGCTCGAGCGGGTCCATGCGGCTGACGGCGGCGTTGGACTTGAGCTGATCCGGGCGGGTGACGCCGGCGATGATGGTGGAGACGGCAGGCTGGTCGAGGATCCAGCGCAGCGCCAAATCCGCCAGCGTCATGCCCGCCGGTAGCCAATGCTTGATCTCGTCGGCGAAGGCGACGCCCTTGTCGAAGGGCAGGCCCGAGAAGGTTTCGCCGACATAGAACGCTGTGCCGTCGCGATTGTAATTGCGGTGATCGTCAGCGGTAAATGTCGTGGTCTTGCTCATCTTGCCCGACAGCAGGCCCGAGGCGAGCGGCAAGCGCACGATGATGCCGACATTGTTCCTGGCAGCGGCAGGAAGCAGCGAGTCGACCGCGTCCTGGCGGAAGAGGTTGAAGATCGTCTGCAGCGTCGCGCAGGTGTCGGCGCGCATCGCGAGCATCCCCTCCTCCACGGTCTGCACGCTGGCGCCCCAATGGCGGATCATGCCTGCATCGCGCGCATCGTCGAGCCACGTGAAGATCTCTCCGTCGCGCAGCACGTCGATCGGAATGCAATGGAGCTGTGCGAGATCGAGCGTCTCGACGCCGAGCCGCTTTACCGAGCCGGCGAGCGAGTCCTTCACCTTTTCGCGCGTGTAGCGGGCCATGCCTTCGAACTGCGGACCGCGCCCGAGCTTGGTCGCGACGAATACGCCCTTCTTGTCCCGGAAGGCGCCGATGCGCTGCTCGGACTGGCCGCCGCCATAGACGTCCGCCGTGTCCCAGAAGTTGACATCGTGCGAGCGGGCGGCCTTGAGAATATCCGACGCGGTCTGGTCGCTGACGGGGCCGAAATCGCCGCCGAGCTGCCAGCAGCCGAGGCCGATCTCGCTGACGGTGTACTCGGTCTTGCCGAGAGTGCGGGAGTTCATTTTCTGCCCTTGAGCTTGCTCGGCGTCATGTCGACGCCATTGGCGCGGCCGACATATTCGGGGAGATGCGGCACATAGTTTTCGGGTCCATTGCCGCCAGTTGCGACGGCCATGCCAAAACTGTTCTTGACGGCATTGCCGATGGGATTCACGAGCTTGGCCGCGTCGGCCATGGACTCGAGGTAGGTGAGGTCCTTTAGGGCATTGGTCAGCGTGAACTTGTGGGACTCGCGATTGCCGTCGATCGTGTGGCCCATGAAGGTCTGGTAGAAGCCGTTGTCCATGCGGCTGCCACGGATGACACTGTCGAAGGTCTCGGGCGTGATACCGACCTTCTGGCCAAGCGTCAGGGCTTCCGAATAGATCGCCGCATAGCCCAGCGACAGGAAGTTGTTGAGCAGCTTCATCTTGTGGCCATCGCCGACGCCACCCAGGTGGACCACCTTGCTCGCCCATGCATCGAGCACCGGCTTGATGCGCGCGAACGTCTCGTCGCTCGCACCCACCATCGCGCTCAGCTGGCCCGACGCCGCCTGCACCGGCGTGCCACCGAGTGGCGCATCGGCGAGCGCGATGCCCAATGCGGCCAGTTCCTCGGCGAGCACCGCGGTCGAAGTCGGATCAGCCGTCGAAGTGTCGACGATGACGGAGCCGGGCTTAAGGTTGGCCGCAAGACCCTCCCTACCGCGGATCAGCGCCTCGACTTCGCGCGAACCGGTCACGCAGAGAAAGACGATGGAACTGCGTTCTGCAATCTCGCGGACGGACTTCACTTCGGCGGCGCCGCGTGAGACCAGGTCGTCAATCGGCGCACGATTGCGATGCGCCATCACTGCCAGCGGGAAGCCCTTCTCGACAATATTCTTGGCCATGCCATGGCCCATCAGGCCCAGCCCGAGAAAGCCGATTGTTTCAGCCATGCATTCCTCCCCTGAGATGCGATGAGACTAGTGGCGCTCTTTGGTCGCCAGAAATTCCACTTTCGGATTGTCGCGCTGCGCGCGGCCGAGCCACCATTGCGATTGCGCGAGATAGACGGGGTCGCCGTCCTTGTCCTCGGCGAATTCGAGCTTTTGCGCTGTGATGAAGGTCTCGAGCGCCTTCTTGTCGTCGGAGCGGACCCAGCGCGCCATCTCGAAATTGATGCTCTCGAACGAGATGGGCACATTGTATTCCTTGAGGATGCGCGCTTGCAGCACTTCGAGCTGCAGCTGGCCCACGACGCCCACGATGTAGTCGCCACCGATCATGCGACGGAACACTTGCGCCACGCCCTCCTCGGCGAGATCGCTGAGCGCCTTGCCCAGCTGCTTGCCCTTGATCGGATCGGTGAGGCGCACGCGGCGGATGATTTCGGGCGCGAAGTTCGGGATGCCCGTCACCTTGATCGCCGCGCCCTCGGTGAGCGTGTCGCCGACACTGAGCGTGCCGTGGTTGGGGATACCGACGATATCGCCGGCGACGGCTTCCTCCGCGAGCTCGCGATCGTGCCCGAGAAAGAACATCGGGTTGGCAACGGCGAGGTCTTTGCCGGTACGAACGTTGCGCAGCTTCATGCCGCGCTTGAACGTGCCCGAGCTCAGCCGTAGGAACGCCACGCGGTCGCGGTGGTTGGCGTCCATGTTGGCCTGCACCTTGAACACGAAGCCCGTGACTTTGGGTTCATTCGGATTGATCGCCGCGGGCTCGGCCGGCTGCGGTCGCGGTTCCGGCGCCCAGGTACCGAGCGCACGCAGTAGCTCGGGCACCGACACGGTCTTTAGCGCCGAGCCGAAGATCACGGGCGTGAGATGCCCGGCGCGATAAATCTCCAGATCGAACTCGGGATAGCCAATCCGCGCCAGCTCGAGCGATTCCAGCGCGGCCTTGATCACCGGGTCGGCGGTCAGCGACGCGTCGTTGAGCAGCTCGTCCGCGCTCTCGAACTCGCGGATGACTTCGCCGGACGGCTTCAGCACGCGACCGCCGATCAGATCGACGGTGCCTTTGAAATCGACGCCCTGCCCCAGTGGCCACACAACCGGCGTCACATCGATCGCGAGCGTATCGGCGATCTCGTCGAGGATGGCGATCGGGTCCTTACCTTCGCGGTCCACCTTGTTGGCGAAGGTAATCAGCGGGATGTCGCGCAGGCGGCAAACCTCGAACAGCTTCAGCGTCTGCGCTTCGATACCCTTGGCGACGTCGATCACCATGACCGCGGCGTCGACGGCGGTAAGTGTCCGGTACGTATCTTCCGAGAAGTCGGAGTGGCCGGGCGTGTCGAGCAGATTGAACGTCAGCCCCAGATGCTCGAACGTCATCACCGACGATGAGATCGAAATGCCGCGCTGCTGCTCAATCTCCATCCAGTCCGAACGCGTCGCGCGCTGGTTGGCGCGACCGCGCACGGCACCTGCCTGGTTGATCGCGCCCGAGGCCGCGAGCAGCTTTTCGGTGAGCGTGGTCTTGCCGGCGTCGGGGTGCGAGATGATCGCAAAGGTCCGGCGCGACTGGTACGGCATCATCCGCGTCGCGGCGGTGGTCTGGGTCAGGGCGTTCATGGGATTTGGGGTCTAGCGCTCAAGGCGCGCAAAGGAAAGGGACGTGGGAATAAAGAAAGGGCCGGCGAGTCCTGCCGGCCCTTTCCCGATTTCGCGGTCTCGATCAGCTCCTGGCACTCAAGCCCAGGACACTGCGACGACTACAGAGGCTGCTCCATAAGGAAGCGCAGAGACCCAAAGCCTTTCGAAACCGTCGATTTCTGATGATGCATTGGATCACCTCCTTTCGCTGTTGAACTCGACAGCCAAGGTGGGGGCATTCGGCGGCGGGCGCAAGTGCAAATCGGCAACGCCAGTCAGGGGTTTACCTCTCATTCACCATATCCGTTCAGATTTCCGCGCTTTAGGACGATGCGAGGACCGAATGGAGAGCGTTTGGCAAACGATGTGGTTGTGGCTGCTGCTGGCGATCTTGGTCAGCGCACCGGTGCTGATGCTGACAGGAGTGCTATATTAGGAACAGCTTTTGTTCATATTTCGCACGCCGTTAGGCATTCGTTAAGCCGCACTGAGCAAACACTTCCCGCGCAAGTTTACTCCTTGCAATGACTTGAGCCGGCCCAACTCTATCGGGCCGGCATTTTCCAAATTCATCCAGTTCCGACGAGCCATGGGGGTTCGAAGGAGATGGCTCCGGGAGCGCACACGACCGGGGCCATCTGGATTCTCTATTCGCCCGCGGCGTGCGCCAGATCCGGCTTGGCCACCTGGCCCTTGGGCCGGCGCAGCAGCAGAACCAGCGGTGCCGAGGCAATCGTGACGATGGCCATCAGCCAGAAATCGTCGAGATAGCCGATCATCGCCGCCTGCTGCGTCACGAGACCGCCAAGGCTCTGGATGGCGCTCGTCGCCCCCTGCAGCACGCCGGGGAAGTCGCGCACTGCCTGCGAGTTCAGCGTAACGCTGGTCGCCAGTTCGGCACTGTTCACCTGCATCATGCGGGCGAGAACGGTGGTGACGATCGAAATGCCGACACCCTGCCCCACATTGCGGATCAGCGAGAAGAACGCCGTTGCATCAACGCGCAGACTCGGGGCGATCGTGGCGAAAGCCAATGTGTTGAGAGGCACAAACACAAGGCCGAGGCCGATGCCCTGGAAGAAGCCCGAGATCATGATCGGATTGGCATCCATCAGGAGATCGAAGCCAGTCATGTACCATAGCGACCAGGCGGAGATGGCGATGCCCGAGATGACGAGAATGCGCGAGTCGATCTTGCCGACGAACCGGCCGACCAGCATCATCGAGACCATCGTGCCGACTCCACGCGGCGCCATCAGGATGCCGGTGTCGATCACCGAATAGCCCATCAGGCCCTGGAGCAGGGGCGGCAAGAGCGCGAGACCCGAGAAGGTCGTGATGCCGATCATGAAGATGAAGAACAGGCCTGACGTGAAATTCTGGTCCTTGAACATCCTGAGATCGACGAACGGATTCTCGGCCGTCCAGCAATGAACGATGAAGGCCCAGTAGCCTGAAATCGCAAGTCCGAGGTAGAGCCACACTTCGGCGCTCTCGAACCAGCCGGCACTCGAGCCGCGGTCGAAGATCATCTGCGTTGCGGCGACCGCGATTGCGAGCATGGCGAAGCCGAAGAAGTCGAAGCGACGCTGCTTGAGCGGCTCCTTGGGCATGTTGAACCACAGCGCGATGAACGCGAGGATGCCGACGGGCAGGTTCACCAGGAACACCCAGCGCCAGTCGAAATTTTCGGTGAGCAGACCGCCCAACGTCGGCCCGACGATCGGGGCGACCATGATGCCCATGGCGAAGATGGCCATCGACTGCCCCATCTTTTCGCGCGGCGTCACGTCCATCATGATGGCCTGGGCCATCGGCGCCAGGGTGGCACCGAAGATGCCCTGCATGATGCGGAACGCCACCATCATGGGCAGGCTCGTCGCAAGGCCGCAAAGCAGCGACGCGCTGGTAAAGCCGGCAACGGCAATGAGCAGCAGGTTGCGCCGTCCAAGCCGATCGGCAAACCAGCCCGAAAGCGGCGTCGCGATGGCAGCGGCGACGATATAGGAGGTGAGTACCCAGCTCACCTCGTCCTGCGAGGCCGAAAGCGCGGTGCGCATGTGCGGCAGGGCGACGTTGGCGATGGTGGTGTCGAGCACCTGCATGACCATCGCGAGCATAATCGCCGCGATGAGCATGGTGCGGTTCTTGACCACCAGGGCCGGTTGCGAGATGGCAGCGACGACGTCGGCCATTGGAATGATCCTCTAATTCCGGGGATGGAGCAAACCCCCACCCACCGACTTCGCCGCCCCCACCCGAAAGAGGGAGGCCTCCTGCGCGCTTAACCCGCCGCCTTCGTATCCACGGCGACGACGGCGCTCATGCCCGCACGCAGGGTCTTGCCGTCGATCGGCGTGACCGCGATGCGGACCGGGACGCGCTGGGTCACCTTGACCCAGTTGCCAGTGGCGTTCTGCGCGGGAACGAGCGCAAACTCGGAGCCGGTGGCGGCAGCGATCGATTCCAGCTCGCCTTCGAACTGAACGCCCGGATAGGCGTCGATCTTGATCTCGACCGGCATGCCCTCATGGATCGCAGAGAGCTGCGTTTCCTTGAAGTTGGCCTCGATCCAGGTGTCGCCCGTCTCGATCAGGCTCGCAATGGTGGTGCCCGTCGCGATGAACTGGCCGGGATTGAGCGACGCGACCTGGCTGATGATGCCGTCGACCGGCGCGATCACGGTCGTCTTGTTGAGATTGCGCGCGGCGGCGTCGCGGGCGGCGAGCGCGGCACGCACGGCCGGATGATCGTCGGTGGCGATATCGGGGTTGCCGGTCAGCGCGGCGGTCGCAGACGCCACCTGCTGCTCGGCGGCCGTCACCGCATTGCGCGCGGTTTCGAGCGCGAGCTTCACGTCGTCGAGCGTAGCGTCAGACGCGTTGCCACCTTCCACGAGCGCGTTCTTGCGATCGAAGGCGGCCTGCCGGATAGCGAGGGTCGACTGCGCCGCCTTGAGCTGGGCGCTCGCGGTGCCATAGGCGACCTTGAGCTGCTCGACATTGACGCGCGCCGTCGCGAGCGCGGCGTCGGCCTGCGCCAGCGCGATGCGATAGGGCTCCGCGTCGATGGCAAACAGCACGTCGCCCGCTTTGACCATCTGGTTCTCATGCACGGCGACGCTGACGATGCGGCCGGCGACATCGGACGAAAGCGACACCTTGGCCTGCGCCACATAGGCGTTGTCGGTTTCCTGGTAGCGGCCACCGGTGAAGTAGAAATAGCCGCCGACGGCGGCCAGGATCACCGGCACCGACGCCATCAGCACGAGGCGGCGGCCATTGCGCTTCTTGGGCGCGGCCGCCGGAGCGGCAGCCGGCGGGGCCTTGTCGGACTTCGGCATCTCGATGATCTCGGCATCGGTCTTTTGTTCGTTACGCGCGGACATCACGCAGATTCCTTCTGTAGGGCAGTCATTGAATTGAGGTTGTCGCGGATCAGCCGAAGGTTGGCCGTCATCGCGTCGCGTTCCCCCTGGCTGATGCCGGTGAGGACGTTTTCGTAGAGCGCGCGGCCGACATTCTTGGCGTTGGTGACGAGTTCGAGGCCCGCAGGCGTGAGCTTGGCGAGCTTGGCGCGGCTGTCATTGGGATCGGTATAGCGCTCGATCAAACCGCGCTTTTCGAGCCGGCTGACAATTCCGCTGACGGTCATCTGGTCGACGTCGAGCGCAGCGGCGAGGCCGACCTGCGCGATGCCCTCGTTACGGAAAATCTCGGCCAGGGCACGCCACTGCGGCAGAGTAAAGCCGTGCGCGCTCGCCTCCTCCTCGAAGCGGCGGCGCATCAGGCGCGCCACTTCGTGGATCAGGAAGCCGATGGAGTTTTCGCGGGTGGGATCCTGCTTCATGGCAGTTCCTATGTGTACTTATAATATGCCCACATATAATAAGCGCACTTAGCGCGTCAAATGCAGTTTGCGCGCATCAGCCGCGACAAATCTGCATGGTTAGCGAGGGGTTAACCCGAGGGAGGCTGCAGCGAGGCCAGGTAGTCCGTGTAGCGCGTCAGCTGGTCCTCGCGGCTGCGCATGACACAGGACGTACAGTAGTCGTCTCGCGTCTGCCCCTTGGTCGTGTAGTAGCGGCAGCAGCCGCCCCGCACGAGGAACCAGTCCGATACCTCGCCCGCATGCACCTGGACAAAGCCAGTCTTGCCATTGTTAAGGCGCCCGTCGGAGATGATCTCGTTCGCCAACTCCATCGCGCGCTCGACCTGACCGAGCGGCTTGCCAGCCCGCAGGAAGCCATTGGCGACATTGTCGGCGACAAGGCGCCACAGCGCACCGGCGCTGAGCCCCGAGGCAAGCATGGTGGATGCGACGATAGGCTCGAAGATCTCCTCGATGGTCTCGCGCGCCCCCCCCTCGCCATCGCCGACCTCGATGCTGATCGGGTAGCGCACATACTCGTGGCCCGCCTCGGGAGTGCCCCACCAATAGCGCTCCTGCTCGAACGCGACGCGACGGATCGGCGTGTTCCCCGTCAGCACGAGCGCCGCCATCCAGATGCAGACAGACCATGCCATGCCGCCCACGAGGTAGGCCGCCGCCGCGCGCCGATCCATGCCCTCGGCGGCAATGCACTGGGTATCGAGCCACTGCTCGATGCGGGGGATATCGGCGGCGTAGGCGGCCGGCGTGACCATGTGCTCACGCAAACCGGCGAGCGCAGACGGCAGGTCGTCCGCCCGCGCGCGCAAGCCGTCGATCGTCTTCTGCAGGCCGCCAGCCGGGGTCAGTGTCGCGTCCATTTGTCCCGAAATTCAAACATGAGTTGACTTATCATATTTTGATCGGAATGCTAGCGCGACAAATCGTGCTTTGGGGAAACCATTGATGTTGAAGCCGCTTCTCGCGGGCGCCCTTGTGGTCGCCATCTCCTCCGTCCCGGCGTTGGCCGAATGGACCTATGTCGACGGCAGCGGCAAATCCATCACCCTGCCTGCGGCACCGACCCGCATTGCGGCCCACGCCAACGTCGCCGCCGGCCTCATCCCGCTCGGCATCCGCCCGATAGCGATCTACGCCGACGGCCCCGTCGCGGACGATCCCTCGCTGCGCGGCCTCGACCTCACCGGCATCGAGATCGTCGGCGAGACGTGGGGTGAGATCGACATCGAAAAGCTCGCCGCCGCGCAGCCCGAGATCATCCTCGGCGAGTACTGGCCGCTCGAGAAGGCGTATTCAGGCATGGAGGCCGGAACGACCACCGGCTCTCTGCTCGAACAGATCGCACCGGTCGTCGGGCCAGCCCAGGGCAACTCCACCGAAACGCTGATCGAGGATTACGAGAAGCTCGCGACCCTCCTGGGCTCGGACCTCAGCGACCCGCAGATCGCGGCCGACAAGGCGCGGTTCGAAACGGCTAAAGCGGCGTTCCAGGCAGCTGTTGCCGCCAAGACCGGCCTCACTGTTCTCGCCGTCTGGCCCGGCACCGATGCGCTCTATGTAGCTTCGGCCGCCGGCTCCGCCGAGCTCAGCGACTTCCAAGCCTGGGGGCTCGACGTCATCGTTCCCGAAGTCGCCGACGACCGCGGCTATTGGGAGACCGTGAGCTGGGAAACCATAGACAAGTACCAGCCCGATCTGATCCTTGTGGACGATCGCGCTGGCCCCGCCACGCGCGCCACCGCCGAGGCGCAACCGACCTGGACCACCATCCGCGCCGCAGCAAAGGGCCAGGTGGGCGACTGGCCGGCCTTCTGGATGCGCAACTACAGGGTCTATGCCGAGCAGCTCGATAAGCTGACGGCCACCATCAACGCGACCGACCCCACCGTCGGCGACTGATGGCCGCGTCCCTTCCACATACCGGCCGGTCGCGACAGCTCGCGGCCGGTCTTGCGCTTCTGGCGGTGCTGCTGGTCGCGATGTGCCTTGCGAGCCTCGCCGTGGGTGCCCGCGCGATTCCGCTGGGCGAAGTGGTGAGCGCACTGTTCGATCCCGCCGCGCAGGGCACCAATGCGACGATTCTCCGCGACCTGCGCATCCCCCGCACGCTGCTGGCACTGCTGGTCGGCGCCGCGATCGGCCTGAGCGGCGCGATCATGCAGGGCGTGACGCGCAATCCGCTGGCGGATCCGGGGCTGCTGGGGATCAACGCCGGCGCAGCACTGTTCGTGGTCCTCGGCATATCGCTGTTCGGGCTCGCGACACTCACCGCCTATGTGTGGCTCGGCTTTGTCGGCGCAGCTGTGGCGACGCTGCTGGTCTATGCCGTGGCCTCGCTCGGGCGCGAAGGCGCGACGCCGGTGAAGCTGGCCCTGTCCGGCGCAGCGGTGACCGCCGCGTTCGGCTCGATCACGACGGGCGTCCTGATGATCGACGCCACCACGCTCGACGCGTTCCGCTTCTGGCAGGTGGGCTCGCTCGCCGGCCGCGGCAACGACATCCTGCTCGGCGTGGCCCCCTTCCTCGCGGCGGGGATCGCGCTCGCATTGATCACCGGCCGGCTGCTCGACGCCATGGCGCTCGGCGACGATATCGCGCGCGGCCTCGGCCAGCGCGTGATGCTGTCGCGCGGGCTCGCGGCGCTCGCCTGGATCGTGCTCGCCGGTGGCGCGACCGCCGCTGCCGGTCCCATCGCCTTTGTCGGCCTCACGGTGCCGCACGCGGCGCGCGCCATCACCGGCCCGTCCTATCGCTGGATTCTCCCCTACTCCGCCCTTATGGCGCCGGTCTTGCTGCTTGCGGCCGACATGCTGGGCCGTGTACTTGCGCCGCCGGGCGAACTGCAAGTCGGGATCGTAACGGCCGCGCTGGGCGCGCCGCTGTTCATCCTGCTCGTCCGTCGGCGCCGGCTGGCAGAGCTATGAACACCATGCCCAAACCGGAAGAGTTCATCGACATCGGCGCTGAGGTCGCCGGCATCCGCGAGATGCTGGCGCGTCGCCGCCAGCTCGTGATCGCCGGGCTTTCGGTGCTGGCTGTCCTCGCCTTCGTCGTGTCCATGCTGCTGGGCGATTTCCCCGTCACCCCGGAGCAGATCGTGACCTCGCTGCTCTCGCCGTTCACCGGCGTGACACAGAAGGGCATCGACTTTATCGTGCTGGGGGTACGCCTGCCACGCGCGCTGGTGGCGCTGCTGGCGGGCGCAGCCTTCGGTGTGTCTGGAGCACTGTTCCAGGGTGTGCTGCGCAATCCGCTGGCGAGCCCCGATATCATTGGCATCACCACGGGCGCGTCGACCGCAGCGGTCGCGGCAATCATCGTCTTCCACTGGGGCGGCGCATGGCTCGCGGCCGCGGCGCTGGTCGGCGGGCTCGGCACCGCGGGCCTCATCTACCTCATCGCCTGGCAGCACGGGCTGAGCCCGTATCGCGTGGTGCTGGTCGGCATCGGCGTCGGCGCAGTGATGACGGCGATCATGTCTTACGTATTCACCCGCGCACGCCTGCTCGATGTGCAGCAGGCCATCGTGTGGCTGACCGGCAGCCTTAACGCCGTGCAGATGAAGGACGCAGGGCTGCTGGCGGCTGAGGTCGCGGTGCTCCTCGTGCTCCTCGTGCCGCTGAGCCGCGCGGCCGGCGCGCTGGAGCTCGGCGACGATACTGCCCGCGCCCTCGGCAGCCGCGTCGAGCGCGCCCGCTTCCTGCTGCTGGGCATGGGGGTTGCGCTCTGTGCGCTGGCCACTGCCGTCACCGGCCCGATCGCCTTCGTGTCGCTGATGTCCGCGCCGATCGCGCGCCTGCTGCTCGGCCCGTCGGGTGGTGCGATCGTGCCGGCCGCGCTGACGGGCGCACTCGTGACGCTGGGCGCCGATATCGTCGCGCAGCATTTCATCGTTGGCGTACAACTGCCTGTTGGTGTGGTCACCGGCGGCGTTGGCGCGATATTTCTCATCTTCATGCTCATCGCGGCCAACAAGACCGGGAGAACCTCATGACCCTGCTCGCATTCGATCGCAGCAAAGCCAACCCGCCGCAGCTGTCGGCGGACAAGCTCCATCTCGGCTATCGCGACCGCAGGATCGTGCACGACCTGAGCGTGAAAGTCCCGCCGCACGAACTCACGGTCATCGTCGGCGCCAATGCCTGCGGCAAGTCCACCCTGCTGCGCGGTCTCGCGCGCCTGCTCGCGCCCAGCGAGGGCACCGTGCTGCTCGATGGCAAGTCGATCCACCAGATGGCGACGCGCGACGTGGCGCAGAAGATGGGGCTGCTGCCGCAGACGCCCGTCGCCCCACAGGCGATCCTCGTTGCCGACCTCGTCGGCCGCGGCCGCTATCCGCATCAGGGCTGGTTCCGCCGCTGGACGCGCGACGACGACCGCATCGTCGGCGAGGCGCTGACGCTGACCGGCGTCGGCGATCTCGGCGGCCGCGCCCTCGATGAGCTATCGGGTGGCCAACGCCAGCGCGTGTGGATCGCGATGGCGCTGGCGCAGGAAACGGGCCTACTGCTGCTCGACGAGCCGACGACCTTCCTCGACATCGCGCACCAGGTCGAAGTGCTCGACCTCCTCACCGATCTCACGCGCCACCAGGGCCGGACGATTGTCGCCGTGCTGCACGATCTCAACCTCGCCTGCCGCTACGCCGACAACCTCATCGCCATGAAGGACGGCCGCATCGTTGCCGAGGGCGTCCCGCGCGAGATCGTGACGCCGGAGCTGGTGCACACTGTATTTGGGCTCACCGCCCGCATCGTGACGGACCCAGTGTCGGACACACCGATGGTCGTTCCACTCGGTCGGCATCACGTGGCGGTTGCCGCCGAGTAGCGTCGAAGGAAGAGCACGACGTGTTCTACAGCCCTTAGCGCGACGCGCCGACCACGATGAACGGCGCCCAGTTGGCGGGGTCCGCGGCCACGCCACCGCGCGCGATCTCGGCGACCATGGCGCGGCGCAGCGCCTCGGCGCGACCGATCGCCGGCTCGGCGGTCAATGCCTCCACCGCGCCGCTCGCGAGCCGCACCGCCGAATCCGAATTGACCGGCCAGTGCGAGACCATCAGCGCGCGGGCACCGGCGTAGAAGAAGGCACGCGCCAGCCCCGACAGTGCTTCGCCCCCGCCGTCGCTGGAGGCCGTGTTGCATGCCGAGAGGATCACCCAGTCGGCGTCGAGCTTCAGCGTGCTCACCTCGGACGCGGTGAGGAGGCCGTCATCGTCCGGCGTGCTGGTCGCGGGAGGCGTGAGCACGATCGCGGGTTCGCTGAGACCCTGCAGCTCACCCGAAATCAGTCCGTGGGTGGCAAAGTGCAGCACGCTGGTCTGCGCGAGAGCGCCGCTTGCCGAGAGCTGCTTGACCGTCGCCTCGGTTGCTGCCGCGCCGAGGTAAAGCGCCGATGCATCGGCGCCGAGGGCGGCGGCAATCGCACACGCTTCGTCGGTGGTCTCGGGCAGCGGCTGCAGCGAGCGCACGGCATCGGCATCCGCCGTTGCACCGCGAAACAGCTCCGCGAACCGGGGCTGCTCCTCGACATCGTCGACCTGCACGGTTGTTGGCGCACAGCCGGTACGATCGAACGCACGGCGGTCGGTCCCGGTACGTCCGACGAGCAGCGGATTGGCGAAGGCAACATAAGGCTGGCGCTCGGCGACAGTCGCAAGCTCCGGCGTCGGCGCCGCAAGCGACGATACCGACGGCAGGATGGTGACGGCGTGGTCGCGCGCCAGCCACCGCGCATCGCGGTAGTGGTCCGTGGAACTGGCGGCGGGCAGCTCCGACACCAGCATATGGAACGGCAGCGAGGCTAGCGCCCGCGACGGGACAATGACGAGGTCGCGCTCCTCGATCAGCGGTGCCGCCTCGCCGAGCAGCGCCGAATGCAACTCGCTAGCCGCCTTCAGCACAACGTCCTGCTTGGTCGCGACCGTGTTCGTCGTCAGCGACTTCGGACCTCGCGTAACGGCCCCGACACCGAGGCTTTCGCGCAGAGTGTAAACCGCAGCCGAAAGCTCACCGGTCGAGCGCGGCACACGGAACCAGCGCGCGTCGCCGTTCTTCGGGATCACCCAGAGGAAGGTCTCAGCCGCAGTGTCGCCGATGCGCCCGGTGTCTGCATAGAACAACAGAACTTCGTTCTGCCCGAGACGCGCCTGCACCGCCGCCACATCGAGCGGAGTTGGACGCTGCAGCTCGGCGAAGGCCTCGAAATCGCGCGTAAGGGTCGCATCGACCTCTGCAATACGCGCATCGATCGCAGCGAGCCTGCCGTGCAACTCCCCGATCTTCGCATCATCGCGCGGCGACGATGCGAGCGCCGCGGTCAGCGCGCGATCCTCCTTCTGCCAGCGCGCGACCAGATCCTGCCGCTCGCGCACGAAAGCCGCGAGCGCCGTGTCGCCGGTTGCCTGCCGCGCAGCCATCTGCGCGAGCGCCTGCGCTGCCTCGGACTCGATCACGCGCTGGGCGACGGCGAAGGCTTTGGCGCTCGCCGCCGGATCGTCGAGCCGGAAGTACGACTTCACCAGCGAGTCGAAGACGCGGCCACGCGCGATCGCCTGGTCTTCGACATCTCCCGTGCGGCCAGTGAACGCAGCCGCGGCATCGACGGCGGCGAGACGCTCGACGATAGCCACGGCGCGCTCATAGTACCTGGCCGCTTCCGCATAGTCGCCAGTTTCGAACGACACATTGCCGAGATCGGACAGCGCAGGTTGCAATTCCGAGCTGTCGTCGCCGTAGCGTGTCAGCAGCGCGTCAAATGTCTCGCGGTGCAGCACCAGCGCGTCGTCGTATCGGCCCTGCTGCTCGCGGATGCGGCCAAGTTCGCTTGTGGCCCTGAGGTAAGCCCGGCTCGTGGGAGCAATCTCGACATAGAGGTCGCGCGCGCCGCTCACCAGCCGCTCGCCCTCGTCGAGGTCACCAGCATCGCGACGATAGGTGCCGAGCGTGAACATGATGTCGGCAGCCTCGCGACTGTCGGCTCCATTAAGCGCAACCGTCTCGTCGAGTGCCTGCTGCGCGAGGTCCACGGCGCCTGTGATGTCGCCGGTCGCCCGTTCGAGGAAACTGAGGGCGACACGCGCCGCGATCGCTCCGCTCTGGGCCTCGCCCGACGCATCGAGCACGACAACCGCGCGCTCGAGTAGCGGTCGCGCCTCGATGAAGCGTTGCTGTCCCGAATAGAGCTGGCCGAGAGCAATGAGATCGAAGCCCGTCAGCACATGGTCGGGACCGAGCTGTGCCTCCGAGATGGCGAGCACGCGCTTGAACACAATCTCCGCCTCGGCCTTGCGCTCACCGGCAGAAGCCGCGCGGCCGATCCAGCGCAGCAGATCCGCGACCGCGAGCGAGTCCGGCCCATCGGTCTTTTCCTTCACCGCCAGCAGGCGACGGAACAGCTGCTCGGATTCGTCGACCTCCTCGATCGCCCACAGCGCACGGGCGAGCCCGTCGACCGACGAGAGCGTGTCGCGATCCTCGGGCCCGTAGAGCGCTTCGCGCAGGGCTATTGCCTTGCGGTAGAGCGGTACCGCTTCACCTGCGCGATCCGTCGCGTAGTAGAGTCTTGCAAGCCCATGCAGCGGATAGGGCAATAGCTCGTCGTCGGGCGGCAGTGCCTCGGCCGCGAGCGCATTGACGTCGACATAGACCGGCTCTGCCGCCGCGAGGTCGCCCGCGTCCTGCAGAAGATCCGCCTCCTCGCCCATCCACTGGATGGTGGTGCGGTCGCTGCGCCCGAACGCGACGGTGGCCCGCTCGACCGCGGTGCGCATCACGGCGGCGGCCTCGCCATCGCGCTCATTCGACTGCAGCAGACGTGCAAGCCAGAAGGTCGATCGCGCCGTGCTCGGATCGTTCGGCCCAAGCACTGTCTCGCGGATATCGAGAACCTTGGCGTAAAGCGGTAGCGCCTCGTCGTACCGGCCCTGCCGACGGAGCACGATGGCGAGGTCGTTGACCGAGACCGCGGTGTCAACGTGATAGGTCCCGAGCAGTTTTTCGCGCACCGCTGCCGCGTCACGATAATGCGGCTCGGCCTCGGTGAATCGCTCCTGATTGTAGAGCGCGTCACCGAGCAGTCGATGGAGATTGGCCATGACCAGGTGCTCGCTGCCGTACTCGCGCTCGGCGAGTTCGAGCGCCGTCCGCGCTGCCGCTTCCGCGTCGACCGACTGGTCCGCCTCGAGCGCCGCTTCGATCTGCGTCGTCAACGCCGCGATGTCGTCTGACGGCGCGGCAAAGCCGGGCGGAACCGGCGCGAGCAACACGCAGGCCAGAGCGATCGCCAGTGCGAGCCTGTTCCCCCTCATCCGCGCAGCATGGCACGAGGGCCCGGCGCCATGAAGGCCGGGCCGTGGCCGATTCCGGCGGTCGTTAGGGCGATGTCGCCAGCGCAGCATAAGCCGCCCGCGTGCTGCCCCCCTTTACAAGCTCAAATGTAAGCGCATACATTACTCAGTGTAAGCGCTTAGATTCCGAACGGGACATGCGCTGGAGGAGTCGAGGATGGCGCGGGCGACCATTGCCCTTGTCGCAGAACGATCCGGATACTCGGTCGCGACCGTGTCGCGGGCCCTCCATAACGATTCCTCCGTCGTCGCCGAAACGCGGGACCATGTCCTGCGCGTCTGTCGCGAAGTCGGTTACGAGCCCTCGATCGCGGGCCGGCGACTGAGCTGGGGCAACAAGGCCGTCGTCGGCCTGTCGCTCGGCGCGCACGACCACGCGGCCGGCCGCTTCGTCGCGCTGATGCACCAGGCACTGAGCCAGCAGCTGGGCAAATCCGGCTGGTCGGTCGAACTGATTGCGCCCGACCAGTTCAACGACGATCTCGATATCGGCGGGCTGATCCTCGTCGGTATTGCGCCCAACGACCCGCGTCCGAAATCGGACGTCTGCCAGCGCATCCCGACCGTGGCGATCGGCCACGACCTCGACATCTTCTGCGTCGCCGCGGACGACCATCATGGTGGCGAACTCGCGGCGGAGCATCTGCTGAGCCTCGGCCGCAAACGCATCGCGGTACTGCAGGGCGAGCCCGAAGGCGGCAAGCGCGTGATGCGCGTCGATGCCTTCATCGCCAAACTCGCCGCAGCCGGAGTGACGCCGCAGATCATCGAGGCCGACTCGAGCGCCACGCCATCGCTGCAGGGCTATCGCGCCCTCGCCCCGCTGCTCACCGCGGGCGCACCGTTCGACGGCCTGTTCTGCGAGACGGACGAACTGGCGCTCGGCGCCCTCGCCGCGCTCGAAGACGCGAGGATCGCCGTGCCCAGGGATG
Source organism: Devosia sp. (assembly GCA_044224395.1). Classification (GTDB taxonomy): domain Bacteria; phylum Pseudomonadota; class Alphaproteobacteria; order Rhizobiales; family Devosiaceae; genus Devosia_A. The sequence goes on along the minus strand of JBGAKM010000005.1, from coordinate 15,919 downwards.
TAGCGCTGGTCGGCTTCGACGATCTACCCGATCTCGCGGCGCGGCTCACCACCATTCGACAGGATTTCCCGAAATTGGCCGAGGCAGCCATCAAGCTCCTCGCCGAGGCCAGGCGTGGCACGCCGCCACGCAACGTTCTGATGCCCACAGAGCTTGTCCGCAGACAAACAACCTGAGCCGGCCACGCCGGACGAACGGAGGAAACATGCAGAAGTCGAAATATCTCCTCGCCGGCCTGTCGCTGCTGGCCATGACCAGCGCCGCAATGGCAGTGGACGTGCGCATCTCTGGCTGGGGCGGCTCGGAAGTCGCGCTCGTCAACGGCCTCATCACCGACGTGCTCGCCGAAGATCTGAAGGCCGCCGACATCAACGTGAAGTATGAGCCCGTGGATGGCGACTTCAGCCAGTTCATCACCAACGCGCTGTCGGCCGGCACCGCACCGGACCTGTTCTACACCGACATCTTCTGGAGCCGCGCGGCGTTCGGCACGGGCAAGGTCGCGCCGACCACCAACGACACCTCGGCCTTCGCGCCCAACCTGATCTCTGCCTTCACCTATGACGGCAAGGTCATGGCGCTGCCCAAGGACTTCAACACGCTGGCACTGCAGTACAACAAGGACATCTTCGACGACGCCGGCGTTGCGTATCCGACCGACGACGAGACCTGGACGACGCTGCAGGACAAGCTCGTCGCGATCCATGCCAAGCTCCCCGACGTCAACGGCGTCTGCGTCGTTCCCGACTATGCCCGCTTCGCCGCGTTCGCACTCGGCAGCGGCTGGGAGCCGTTCAATGCCGAAGGCAAGACCGTGCTCGACGACAACTTCAAGCGCGCCTTCACCTGGTACACCGGCCTCGTGCCGGCGGGTGCCGCAGTGGCGGCGGCTGACGTCGGCGAAGGCTGGACCGGCGGCTGCTTCACCAAGGAGCTGACGGCTGTGGCGATCGAAGGTGCGTGGATCATCGGCGGCATCCGCGACGGCGCCCCGAACCTCAACTGGGGCACGGCGCGTATCCCCAAGGATCCGACCTCGGGCAAGGCCGGCAACCTCATCTTCACCGTCGGCTGGACCGTCAATGCTGACTCGCCCAACAAGGACGCCGCGCAGAAGGTCGCCGAACTGCTGACCTCCGAGAAGGCTCAGCAGTGGGTGCTCGAGCAGGGTTTGGCTCTGCCGTCGCGCTCGGCGCTGGTCGACAACGCCTGGCTCAAGGGTGACTCGCCCGAGCAGACCGTGAACCGCGTCGTGTTCCACGGCCTCGATGACGGCAACGTCGAGCCGTTCTTCTTCGGCGATCTCGGTGGTGCGTGGATGGAGCCCATCAACACGGCGCTCAACACCGTGCTGACCGGTGAAGCCGACGTCGATACCGCGCTTGCCGCCGCGCAGGCAAAGTACGACGCCATGGCCGCACAGAAGATGTGATGCATCTCGGGGCCGCGCCTCCCGCGGCCCCGATCACAGGGAGGGCAGCATGAATCAGAGGCAGAGAGACCATCTGGTCGGATACCTCTTCGTGCTGCCCTTCCTGATCTCGCTGGGGACGTTCTTCCTCTATGCGGCGGTGCGCACGCTGATCTTCAGCTTCACCGACTACAATCTCTTCAACACACCGGCCTTCATCGGCCTCGAGAACTATCTCGCAATGGTGCGCGACAGCCTGTTCACGCTGGCGCTGAGCAACACCCTCGCCTTCTCCCTCATCGTGACGGTGAGCCAGACCATCCTCGCACTGCTGCTCGCCGTAATGGTCAACGGCGTGATCAAGGCTCGCGGCTTCTGGCGCACGGTGTTCTACCTGCCTTCGATCATGTCGAGCGCGGCCATGACGCTGATCTTCCTCTGGCTGTTCCAGCGCCAGGGCCTGATGACCGAGCTGGTGCAGCTGGTGGTCAACTCGCGCTGGTACATCGCGGCGTTCGTCGCCATCGTCGTCGCCATCCAGCTCGCCTTCGTCCTCAACGCACGCCGCAGCTATGACGGCGTATCGTACGCCGATCCGGTGTTCGCGACAGTCGCGGTGATCGTTGCCGCTGTCGCGGTCTATCTGCTGCGCCTTGTTGCGGTGCTGCCGATCTACAACGAAGAGTTCCTGATCTCGTGGCTCAATACGCAGGCCCGCATTCTCTTCCTGCCGCAGACGCTGTGGTCCGTCGCGCTGATGAACGTGTTCACCACCGTGCCCACGCTGATGCTGCTGTTCCTCGCCGGCCTGCAGTCGATCCCGATCGCCCTCTATGAAGCTGCGGAGCTTGATGGCGCCGGCAAGTTCCGCCAGTTGATCTATGTGACGATCCCCTCGCTCGCGCCCGTAACGTTCGCGGTGGTGACGCTCGGGATCATCGGCACGCTGCAGATGTTCGATCAGGTCGCGATCCTCGGTGATGCCGCACCGCTGCAGAGCCGCGTCACGCTCGCCTTCTACATCTATGCCAACGCGTTCCCCGAAGGCGCAGCGTCGCGCATCGGCATGTCGAGCGCCGCCGCGATCCTGCTGGGCGTGCTGACGCTGATCATCGTCTATCTGCAGCGCGCCTTCGGCATCACCGACAAGGTGGACAGATGACCGACGCCACGCTCACCACCGCCCTGCCCGCCGCCGCAATGCGCAAGCGCATGCCGCCAGAGGCATTGCGTCGTCGCCAGTTCTTCGGCCTCGCCTGGACCTATCTCGTGATCATCGGCGTCGCGACGGTGATGCTGGGCACGTTCGTCGTCGCCTTCGTCGCCTCGCTCAAGGTCGATCCGCTGGAGCGGCCGTTCCGCCTTGCCTTCGACCAGGTGAACCCTATCGCCTGGGTCGCGGCCGCCGACCTCGGACGGCAGGGCGCCAACAATCCGTGGTGGGGCGGCTTCCAGCCCGGCGGCAAGATCGCCTTCAGCGCCACCTACGCCGCCGCGCCCGGCACCGAAATCGTGCCACCCGAAGCCGAGGTGCCGCGCCGCCGACCCGGTAGCGGCATCGCGGCGGCGCTGATCAAGTTTTACGCCATCGACTACGCGATCCTCACCCAGACCGGCACCACCGACGGCGAGATGAGCGTCACGAACCCGGACACCGGCGCGAGCGAAATCTGGCCGACACGCACCTTCAGCTACGAGATCGCCTTCGATCCGGCGAAGGCCGACGGCGGACCATGGATCGAACGCACCCCGCTCGACCTCAGCGCGCCGACGACCCAGCAGCTGGTGAGCTCGACGCTCAACCCGACGCGCTTCGAGCGCCGCGGCCGTGTCGCAAGCTGGGACAACATCACGCCCGGCGTGTTCGGCCTCATCTTCAACAACTACCGCCGCGTCATCAACGAAACGGCGGACCTCCAGACCGGCCAGAGCCTGTTCAACGGCTGGATGCTCAACAGCTTCGTCATCGCCATCGGGCGCGTGATCATGACGCTCGTGGTCGCGAGCCTTGCCGGCTACGCGCTGGCGCGGCTCAAGTTCCACGGTGCAGGTCTCATCTTCGGGCTCGTGCTGTTCTCGATGACCATCCCCGCCCAGGTCACGTTCATTTCGAACTACCTGATCTTCCGCGACCTGGGCCTGCTCAACACACCGTGGGCTGTCATCACCGTCCTTGTCGTCGGCTCGCATGTGCTGCTGATGAAGCAGTTCTTCGAGACCTTCCCCAAGGAGATCGAGGAAGCTGCGATGGTCGATGGCGCGTCCCGCGTCGGCATCCTATGGCGCATCGTGCTGCCCAACGCCATGCCGGCGGTGATCGTCAATGCCATCATGGCGTTCCAGGCCGCGTGGAACGATTTCTTCTGGCCGCTTGTGCTGATCACCAGCCCGCCCAATGCCCTGACCGTGCAGGTCGGCCTTCTGTCGCTGCGCCGCACTTATGGAGGCGGTCAAGGTGACTGGGGACTGGTGCTGGCCGGCGCTTTCGTTTCAATTGTCCCCGTGCTGATCCTGTTTATTCTGTTCCAGCGCTACATCGTGTCGAACCAGGTTTCCGAAGGCGTCAAGTAGTGATCCCTCTCAAGTCCGATTTCTGTTACGCCATTCTGGATGACCGGGGCATGGCGACACCGGGCGTTCGCGCCGGTGGCTTCTACCGTCACGACACCCGCCATCTGAGCCGCCACGAGTGGGACTTCGGCGATCTCAAACTGATCGAACAGCACGCAACGGCGCGCACGCTGACGCAGTACTGGTCGCGCATGCGCCAACACATGCAGGAAGTCATGCTCGAGCGCCGCCTCGAGCTGACACCGACAGGACTGGTGGAACAGATCCGCGTCGAGAGCTGGAGTGACAACCCGCTGACGCTCGACCTGCAGCTCGATCAGGCCGCTGACTTCGTCGATATCTTCGAGGTCCGCGGTCAGAAGCGCACAGCACCGCGCAACGAGGTCACCAACAAAACCGGCCGCGGTACACACACCTTTGCCTACGTCGCGCAGGACGGCGTGCGCAGCGATACGCGCGTGATGCTCGACGGCCTCGGTGAGGCACCGCTGCAGCTCGCCCCGCGCGAGACTTTCACGCGCCGCATCGAGATCGAGTTCGGCACCGACCTCCCGGCTGCACTCGCCACCCCCGGCGCCACCCCACGCTGGCAACCCACCATCGAGAGCGAACGCACCGGCGTCCTGACGCAGGCGATCGCCGATATCGAGTCGCTGCTGCTGGAGACGGCCGAAGGCCGCATCATCGCGGCGGGTATCCCGAACTTCGTCGTCCCCTTCGGCCGCGACTCTTTGATCACCGCCTGGCTGCTGCTCGACGCCGACCCGTCGCTCGCGCGTTCGGTGCTCACCTATCTCGCGGCGCGGCAGGGCAAGCGCGAGGACCCGTTCCGCGACGAAGAGCCGGGCAAGATCATGCATGAGCATCGCGAGAGCGAGCTCAGCCGCATCGGCGAAATGCCGTTCCGCACCTACTACGGCAGCGCCGACTCGACGCCACTTTTCGTCATCCTGCTCGGCGACTACGTGGCGCGCACTGGTGACACCGCGCTCGCCAGGGAGCTCGAACCGAACTGGCGCAGCGCCATAGGCTGGATCGAGCGCTACGCCGACCCGCGCGGTCTCATCAACTTCCGTCAGCGCGGCGACGGCCACGGCCTGACGGTGCAGTCGTGGAAAGACAGCCAGGACTCGATGAGCTACGCCGACGGTCGCCTCGGCGAAGGCGGCCTCGCCGTGGCCGAAGTGCAGGGCTATGTCTATGCGGCGTTCAAGGCCGCGGCCGAGCTTTCAAAGCTCATTGGCGGGTTGCCCCCACAACACCATGCGTGGGTCGCCCGCGCCGACGAACTGGCCGCCACATTCGACCGCCTGTTCTGGATGCCCGACCAGAACACCTATGCCCTCGCACTCGACGAGACCGGGCGGCAGCTCGACGTCGTCGCCTCCGACAGCGGGCATCTGCTGTGGTCAGGCATCGTGCCCGAGGCGAAAGCGGAGGCCGTGATTGAGCGTCTCTTCGCCGACGACATGTGGTCGGGCTACGGCCTCCGCACGCTGTCGACGCGCGAGAAGCGCTACAACCCACTGTCCTATCACAACGGCTCCGTGTGGCCGCACGACACGGCGCTGTTCGCCGCCGGGCTCCGCCGCTACGGCGATCAAGATGGCTTTGCGCGCATCCGCGAGGCACTGGTGGCACTCGCCAACCACTCGGACGACCTGCGCCTGCCCGAGCTTGTCGGCGGCTATCCGCGCGAGGGCAGCACGCCGCCTCTGCCCTACACCGAATCCTGCCGCCCGCAGGCCTGGGCAGCGGCCGCGCTGATCTACGTGCTGAGCGCTAGCGCATAAACCGTTCGGCGCGGAACGGCGTCGGATCGATCACGGTGGGCTCGCCCAGCATCTGCTCGGCCAGCAGCCGGCCCGTGACAGGACCGAGCGTATGGCCCTGATGGGCATGCCCGAACGCGAACCACAAATTCTTGTGCCGGGGCGCCGGCCCGATGATCGGCTTCATGTCCGGCGTCGCCGGCCGTGCGCCAAGCCAGGGTTTGGCTTCGACACGATCGCCCAGATGGATCAGCTCGCGCGCGATCGCTTCGGTGCCGTCGATCTGCGTTTCGTTCGGCGGCGCATCGAGCCGCGCAAACTCCGCGCCGGTCGTAAGCCGCGTGCCCGCAACCATCGGCGCCAGCAGATATCCGCGCTCGGTATCGAGCGCCGGCCGGCCGAGGACGCCATCCGGGGTGTAGGCATAGTGTCGGTGATAGCCGCGCTTCACGAACAGCGGGAAGTTGTAGCCGAGCCGCTGCGACGCGCTCGCTGCCCAGGGACCGAGCGCGAGCACGACCTCGTTCGCTGACTGTCGTCCGACGCTGGTGGTCACCGTCCAACCCGCACCAGTACTCTCGAGCGTCGTCGCATCTCCGACCGCGATCGTGCCGGCCATCCGCCTGAACAACTCGGCGTATGCGCCAACAAGCCCACCCGGATCACGGACCGTCCACGGATCAGTCCAGTGCAGCGCCCCCGCCATCGGTTGCAGTATCGCCGGTTCGAGCTTTGCCAGCTCTTCGCCGCTCAGTTGCGTGCTGTTGACCCCGAAAGTGCGCTTGTCGCCCTCGGCGTCCCTGAACGTCGCGTCGCGCTGCGCCGCCGACCGGAACAGCAGCAGAAAGCCACCCTTCGAGATCAGATGCTCGGCGCCGGACGCCGCGATGAAGTCGGTATGCTCGGTGATCGAGTGAGCAATGATCGTCGCATATTCGGCCGCGATCTTGCGGTAGCGGGCCGGCGCCGAATTCCACCAATACTGGAACAGCGGCGAGGCCAGCGCCGGAAGTGCCGACACATCGTAGCGCGTATCGAGCCCCCGCTTCATGCCGATGCGGAACAACTCGCTCAATTCGCGGGGAAACGCCCGCGGCCGCACCGCTTCGCGCTGGATGATGCCGGCATTGCCGTAGGAGGTCTCGCGCCCGGGTTCCCGGCGGTCCACGAGGAGCACGTTGCGCCCACGCCGCTGCAGGTGGATCGCCACGGAGACGCCCACCATCCCCGCACCCAGAACAATCGTATCGGTCAACTTAGCCTCGCACCGGTCCCGCCGGTCGGGGACACATGGCATGCGCCCACCGCGCTGTCGATGCGACGGACACGCAGGTCAGCCGGGCTTGGCTTGCATCGCAAAATGGAGGAGTGTCAGGTACCAACAGTGTCGGGGCGCCTGCAGTACATGAGTTCGTCTGAAGCCGGTTTCGTGGCCGCGATTTCTAACGCCCGGACGTCCGCAGAGGCCTGGGCCGCGCTCGATGCGCTCGCCGCGGCTACCGTCGGGCACAAGCTGTTCACTGTCTCCGTCACCGACATTCCGGCCGCCCTCGTGCGTCGCGTTTATAGCAACCAGCCGGCTGCCTATCCGACCTCCGGCACCAAGCCGCTCCGCGGCAACACCGGCGACTGGTTCAAGACAGTGTTCGACCAGCGGCTGACCTTCTCCGCCAATACGATCGAGGACATCGCCAAGGTTTTCCCCGACCACGAGCTCATCGGCTCGCTCGGTCTGGGCTCCGTGATCAACCTCCCCATCGTGCTCGGTGGTGAGCTGGTCGCGACCGTGAACCTGCTCGACGTCGGCGGCCACTACACCGCCGAGCGCGTTGCCGCCGCCCAAACCCAGCTCGCGATCCCGGCGCGACTCTGCGCGGCCCTGTCGCTCCGCTTCGATCCCCTGACACAGGCCACCGCGTGAGCGCGGAGACCACATTCTCGCAGCCCTCGGCCGCCCGCCGGTTCGGCACCATCGTGCAGCGGATCGTCTCGTTCCTCTTCACGCTGATCGTGACGTTCGTCGGCCTCACGGCGGTAACCTTCTTCATCAGCCGGCTGACCAACATCGATCCGGTGATCGCCGTCATCGGCGACCGCGCCAATCAGGCCACCTACGACAAGACCTTCCTCGAGCTCGGCCTCGATAAGCCGCCGATCGTTCAGTACCTGATCTACCTCAAGCGCCTCGTATCGGGCGAGTTTGGCATGTCGGTGCTGACCTCGCAGCCGGTGCTGAGCGACCTGCTGCGGGTCTTCCCCGCAACGTTCGAGCTCGCCACCATCGCCATTGTCATCGGCGTTCTCATCGGCGTGCCGGCCGGTGTCCTTGCGGCAGCGACCAAGGGCCGCTGGCCCGACCAGATCATCCGCGTGGTCGGGCTATTCGGCTACTCCGTGCCGGTGTTCTGGCTCGGCCTCGTCGGGCTGTTCGTGTTCTACGGCAAGCTCAGTTGGGTCGCGGGTACAGGCCGGCTCGATGTGTTCTACCAGGGCATCGTCACGCAACGGACCGGCGTGATCCTCATCGACTCGGCCATGGAGGGCAATTGGGAAATCTTCGCCAACGCCTTCAGCCATCTGATCCTGCCGGCGAGCATTCTTGGCTACTACTCGCTCGCCTACATCGCGCGCATGACGCGCAGCTTCATGATCGATCAGCTCAACCAGGAATACATCACGGCGGCGCGCATCAAGGGCGGCTCCTACTGGCGCGCCGTCTGGGGCCATGCCTTCCCCAACATCATGGTCCCGCTGATCACCGTGATCGGCCTCAGCTACGCGTCGCTGCTCGAGGGCGCGGTGCTGACCGAAACCGTGTTCGCTTGGCCCGGCCTCGGCCTCTACATCACGCGCGCCTTGTTCAACAGCGACATGAATGCCGTGCTCGGCGGCACGGTGCTCGTGGGCGCGGTGTTCATCACCATCAACCTTGTCTCCGACCTGCTCTACAAGCTCGTCGATCCGCGGCTGAGGGCACAATGAGCGACGGGCTCGGCCATTGGCTGATGAGCGAGGCGCCCGAGTCGCGGCGCCAGGCGGTGCTCGGCAGCGTCTATCGCGGCCTCCGCGCGGTCGTCTCCAACCCGACCGCGCTGATCGGCCTGATCATCGTCGTTCTGCTGATCCTGATGGCCGCGTTCGCACCGCTGCTGTCGATGGGCCAGTCGCCACTGACGCAGGATCTCGCCGGCCGCCTCGGCGCACCATCGGCCACGCATTGGTTCGGCACCGACGAACTCGGCCGCGATATCCTCGCCCGCACGCTCTACGGCGCCCGCGCGACGCTCTCGATCGTGCTGCTGGTCTCGATCGTCGTGGTCCCCATCGGCCTCGCGGTGGGCACCATCGCGGGCTATCTCGGCGGCTGGGTCGATGCGGTGCTGATGCGTATCACCGACATCTTCCTCGCCTTCCCGCGCCTCATCCTCGCACTCGCCTTCGCCGCCGCGCTTGGGCCCGGCATCGAGAACGCCGTGATCGCCATCTCGCTGACCTCTTGGCCGGCCTACGCGCGAATCGCGCGCTCCGAGACGATGGCCATCGCCAGGAGCGACTTCATTCAGGCCGTGGTGCTGCAGGGCGCCTCGACCTGGCGCGTCCTGTTCCGCCATATCGTGCCGCTCTGCCTGTCGTCGGTGATCGTGCGCCTCACGCTCGACATGGCCGGCATCATCCTCACCGCCGCCGGCCTCGGCTTCCTCGGCCTCGGCGCGCAGCCGCCAACGCCTGAATGGGGCGCGATGGTTTCGTCGGGCCGCGACGTGATCCTCGATCAGTGGTGGGTCGCCACCATCCCCGGCCTCGCCATCTTCATCGTCAGCCTCGGCTTTAACCTGTTGGGTGACGGCCTTCGCGACGTGTTCGATCCGAAATCGCGATGACCGATCCCCTGCTCATCGTCGACGATCTGAACGTGACGTTCCCAACGCGGACGGGCGTGCTCCATGCCGTCAGCCATGCGTCCTTCACCCTCGGCCGCGAACGCCTGGGTGTCGTCGGCGAGTCGGGCTCCGGCAAATCGACAATGGGCCGCTCGCTGCTCGGCCTCTTGCCGCGCACTGCCACGGTCACCGCCAGGACCATGTCCTACGACGGCAAGAACCTCCTCGCCTGCAGCGAGCGCGACTGGCAGAAGCTGCGCGGCCGTCGTCTGTCGATGGTGATGCAGGACCCGAAATACTCGCTGAACCCGGTCAAGACCGTTGGCCGGCAGATCGGCGAAACGGTGCTGCTGCACTTCCCGGTGTCGCGCGGCGAGGCCCGCCAGCGCACGCTCCGCATGCTCGACGCGGTGCAGATCCGCGATCCCGAGTTGGTGTACCACCTCTACCCGCACCAGCTCTCGGGCGGCATGGGCCAGCGCGTCATGATCGCGATGATGCTGGTCGGCGAGCCCGATCTGCTCATCGCCGACGAACCGACATCGGCGCTCGACGTCACGGTCCAGAACGAAGTTCTGCGCATCCTCGACGATCTCGTGCGCGACCGCGGCATGGGGCTGATCATGATCAGCCACAACCTCACCATGGTTTCGAGCTTCTGCGACCGCGTGCTGATCATGTATGGCGGCCGCATCGTCGAAGAATGCCTCGCCCGCGATCTCCACAATGCGCAGCACCCATATACCCGCGCCCTCGTTGCCGCGACGCCATCTCTGGACGAACCTCGCGCCGAGCTTGCCACCGTGGTGCGCGATCCGGAGTGGCTGCGATGATCACAGCCGACAATCTCAGCGTGACGTTCCACCTCGGCAGCCGCGAAATCCGCGCCGTGCAGGGCGTCTCGTTCAACGTCGGGGCCGGCGAAACCTTCGGCATCGTCGGCGAATCCGGCTCGGGCAAATCGACGGTGCTCAAGGCTATCGCCGGACTCGTCGCGTCCACCAGTTCGCGCCTCGAAGTCGACGGCAAACCCGCGCTGCGCCGCCGCACGCGCGCTGACCGCCGAATGCTGCAGTTCGTGTTCCAGGACCCGTACGCATCGCTCCATCCGCGCCAGACGGTCGACGACATCCTGCGCGAGCCGCTGGAAATCCACCGCGAGAGCGACATCGACCGCAAGGTGGTCAAAGCCATCGCCGACGTCGGCCTGTTGCCGATCCATCGCTTCCGCTACCCGCACCAGCTGTCCGGCGGCCAGCGCCAGCGCGTCGCCATCGCCCGCGCGCTGATCCTCAATCCGCGCATCCTGCTGCTCGACGAGCCGACCTCGGCGCTCGACGTCTCGGTACAGGCCGAAATCCTCAACCTCCTCGCCAAGCTGCGCCAGAGCTACAGTCTCACCAGCATCCTTGTGAGCCACGATCTGGCGGTGGTGGCGCATCTCTGCGACCGCATCGCCATCATGCAGTTTGGCCGGCTGGTTGAGGTGATCGGCGCCGACGATTTGCGGTCCGGGAATGTGTCGGCGGACTACACACGCAAGCTTATTGCGGCGAGCCGTGGATTTTCGCGCATTCCGGCGTAAGTGGCTGTCTTGCCAAGGCGCTTCAAAAAGCGTTCACATGTCGGCCTGCCTGCTGCGATGCCCTCCCCGGGTCCAATGACAGCACGCTAGAATCCAGGAGAACGGCATGTTCAAACCGATCAAAATCGCCCTGCTGGCGGTGGCGCTGGGCGCGCTCACCCCCATGGCGCAAGCGGCGACGCCAGCAGACACGCTGGTCATCGCCAAGCAAATCGACGACCTCATCTCGCTCGATCCCGCGGAAGCCTACGAGCTTTCGGGCATCGAAGTGCTCGCCAACAGCTACGACCGCATCATGCGGTTCGAACCGACCGACGTGAATGCCCTCGTTCCCGGCGTCGCCGAGAGCGTCGATGTCACCGACGCCGGCCGCACCTTCACCTTCAAGATTCGCGCCGGCCAGAAGTTTGCCTCCGGCAATCCGATCACCGCCAATGATGCGGCGTGGTCGCTGCAGCGCGTGATCATGCTGGAAAAGACCCCGGTGTTCCTGCTGTCCCAACTCGGCTGGACCAAGGACAACATCAAGGACATGGTCACCGCGCCTGACGACTCGACGCTGGTGGTCAAGATCGGCGTCGATTTCGCGCCGTCCCTCGTTTACGCCCTGCTCGGCTCGGTGGTCGGCTCCGTGGTTGACAGCAAGGTCGCCATGGAACACGAAGCCGACGGCGACATGGGCAATGGCTGGCTCAAGACCAACTCGGCCGGCTCGGGCGCCTACGTCATCAAGTCGTGGACGCCCAATGACTCGGTGGTCCTCGAAGCCAACCCGAACTACCGGGGTGGCGTCGCGGCGCTGAAGCGCGTCGTGATCCGTCACATCCCGGAAGCGTCGGCTCAGCGTCTCGCCCTCGAAAAGGGCGACGTCGATATCGCCGACAATCTGACTCCGGACCAGATCGCGGCCGTCTCGGGCAATGCCGACATCGCGGTCACCACGATCCCGCAGGCCCTGCTCTACTACATCGGCTTCAACGTGAAGATGAAGGAACTGTCGGACCCCAAGGTTCGTCAGGCCCTGCGTTACCTGATCGACTATGACGGCATGGCGAACTCCTTCCTCAAGGGCGCCGCGCAGGTCCACCAGTCGTTCTGGGCCGAAGGCTTCTGGGCCTCCTACAACGAGAACCCCTACAAGCTCGATCCCGAAAAGGCCAAGGCACTGCTCGCCGAAGCCGGCTACCCCAATGGCTTCACGCTTGACCTCGACGCGCCGAACTTCGCGCCGTTCGTCAACATGGCCCAGTCGGTCCAGTCGACCTTCGCGCAGGGTGGCGTGACCGTGAATATCGTGTCGTCCGAAATGGCGCCGATGCTCACCAAGTACCGTGCCCGTGAGCACCAGGCCCTGATGGTCTATTGGGGCCCGGACTACATGGACCCGCACACCAACGCCGACGGCTTTGTCACCAACATCGACAACACCGACGCAGCGACCGGTGGCAAGCCGCTCGCCTGGCGCAACAGCTGGCAGGACGAAGCTCTGGTGAAAGCCACCGCTGACGCCGCCAAGGAAGCCGATCCCGCCAAGCGCGAGGCCGACTACATCGAGCTGCAGAAGAAGGTCCTCGACGACGGCGCCTACGCCATCATGTTCCAGTCGATCAGCCAGCGCGCTGACCGCTCGAACGTGAAGGGCTACGTGCAGGGCTCGTCCGCCGACGTGACCTACTACAACCTGACCACGAAGTAAGAGTTCGCGGTGCCGGGATTTCTCGACCGGCACCGCGCCAGCCTTCTGATGCGCGAACGCGGGCTCGATGCCCTCGTCCTCGCGCAGCCGGAATCGATCACTTATGCCACCGGCGCGTTTCCAGGCGTTGCGACGTACTGGAGGCGCGCCGGTGCTGCCTTTGTGGTGGTGCCTGCCGACGCGAACGTACCCATGGCTGCCATCGTCGGCGACCTGCAGGCGAAAGCCTTCGCCACCCAATCCGGCATCGCCGATGTCCGCAGCCACCGCATCTGGGTCGAAGCCGGCAGCGATCCCGCCGCGCCCATCCGCACGCCGCGGCCCGCACAGTTCAACCTGAAGCAAACCGTCGGCCTGCTGCGCGAAGCACTGGGCGACCGCGGCTTGCTCAACGCCCGTGTCGGGCTCGAGCTTGGCTTCATCCCGGCCGCCGACTATCCCGCGTTCACAGCGCTACCCGTGACTTGGGCCGATTGCACCAACGTCGTCGAGCGCCTGCGCGCCATCAAGGCACCGGCTGAGATCGAACGCTTGCGCAACGCGGCGGAATACTCCCGCGCCGGTCTGCTGCATCTCGTCAAATCGGTTCGGCCAGGCATGACCGCCGCGGAAATGACGACGATTTGGAAAGACGCCGCCATCGCCGAGTCGAAACGGCTCGGTCACGCTGCTCCACAATCGACGTGGGCTTACATCTCCGTCGGTGGTGATGGTTTCGCGCCGGGTGGACCGGCAGCGGACGGCGACATCATCAAGGTCGATGTCGGCTGCGTCATCGATGGCTACAGCTCGGACGGTGCGCGCACGCTCGTCCTCGGCAAGCCGAGCGATGAGGCCACGCGCATCTTTAACGCCTTGCGGCGTGCGTTCGACGTCGGCTTCGCCATGCTGAAGCCCGGGGCACGTCTCGCCGACATCTACAGCGCGACCGCGACCACGATGTGGAACGCCGGATACGATACCTACGGCCGCGGCCATTTCGGCCACGGCGTTGGCAGCTCGATCTGGAGCGAGGAGTGGCCCTTCATCGCGAGCACGTCCGACGCCGTGCTCGAGCCGGGCATGGTGATGGCGTTCGAAACGCCGTGGTACATCGACGGCCTCGGCGGCTTCATCATCGAAGACCAGATGTTGATCACCAAAAGCGGCTGCGATGTGATGGCGCCGCTGCCCCGCAACCTCATGCGGGTTGGCTGAGCGCCGCGCCGATCGCGCGCACCACATCGAGCGTGGCACGCGTCCACGCGGGATTAACGAATTCCGGCCAGCTCGACAGCTTCACCACCACCATCTTCCTGGCAAAGTCGATGTAGATCAGCTGCCCGAACACACCACGCGCCATGATGTTGCGGGACTTGGCGTCTTCGATCCAGAACTGGTTTCTATACGCCCCCCTGGGCAGCACCGCCGTGTACGGCTCGCCGAACAGCTCGTGCTGCCCCGTCCGCGTCGCCTCGACCCAGTTCGCGGGAACGACGCCACCGCCATCCTCAAGCATCACCTGCCCGAACCGGCCGTAGTCGCGCAGGCACGCATTGAGCCCGCCATCGGCGAGCGCAAAGCCCGCGCTGTCGACCGTGAAGCTCCCATTCTGCTCCATGCCGAGCTTCTGCCAGATGAACTCGGACATCAGCTGCGGTAGCCGCATGCCCGTCGCGCGCTCGAGCACAAGAGCGAGCACGTCCGTCTCGATCGAGCGATACGCAAACTGCACGCCGTGCTCGCGATCGGCATCGCGCAGCGACAGGATCAGCTCGAACATATTGGCCGGCCACCTGAACACCGGGTCGCCACCCTCAGGGATCGGCTTCCACCCGGACGCAACGTCCGCTTGCCCCATCCCAGAGAACGGATCCTCGTAATCCTCGGTGAACCGCACGCCGCTGGTCATGTCGAGTAGGTTACGCACCGTCGCACCTTGATACGCGGTGGCGCGCATCTCGGGCAGCACATCCGTGACCAGCGCGTTCACGTTCACCAGCCGCCGCCGCGCCAGGATGCCGGTCAGCGCTCCGACGAACGACTTCGCCACCGACTGCGACAGGTGCAGCGTCGCCGCATCCATGCCGCTGAGGTAGCGCTCATAGGCGATCGCGCCGTCCTTCAGCACCAGGAAGCCATCGGTGAAACTCGCCTCGAGGAACGCTGCCAGCGACGACGGCTTGCCGTCGAGCCCGGTCACCGACAGTCCGTCCAGATCGCGCTCCCGCCGCGCCAGCTCGCGAACTGCGCCCGTCCCGCGCAAAACCTCCACCGTCGGAAGTATCTCCGCGACATGCTGGAACGACCATCGGTTCCAGGGCGCGCGGTCCCACTCGGTTTTGGGCACGGAAACCATCTTGTCCCTTGCATCGTCGCGGCGGCGGGTAGATTGCTCAGTCACGCCCGCGCGCCGCACTTTGACGAGCCGCGCCGGCCCGCACAAGACCGACGATGAGGACTTTCCGTGACGCGCGCGCTCCCCTTCTTTGATGGCCACAACGACTTCCTGCTCCGCTTGCAGAAGGAGCCGCAGCGACGCGAAGAGCTCTGGCTCGGCACATCGGGCGGCGGCCATCTGGACCTCGTCCGTATGAAGCAGGCTGGCTTTGCCGGCGGCCTGTTCGCGATCTACGTGCCCTCGCCCAGCAAGGGTCTCGACTACATGGCGTTGATGAAGCAGGCGCCGTTCGAAGTTCCCCTGCCCGATCTGATGACGCCCGAGCAGGCGCAGCCTGTCGCGCTCGCGATGGCGGGCCTGCTGCACTGGATGGAGCGCGCCGCACCCGACGACTTCAAGGTCTGCCGCACCGCCGCCGACATCCGCGCCACCTTCGGCAAGGGCAAGATCGTCGGCGTCATGCACATGGAAGGTGCCGAGGCGATCGATGCCGACCTCGACGCGCTCTACATGTTCCACGAGATGGGCCTCCGCTCGATCGGCCCGGTATGGAGCCGGCCGACCGTGTTCGGCCACGGCGTACCGTTCAAGTTTCCGGGCACGCCCGACATCGGCCCCGGCCT
>JBGAKM010000004.1:0-190080 GCA_044224395.1 Devosia sp. | reverse complement strand
GATCGAGCGACACGGTGCTGAGGTTGCCGATTTCCTGGGTCGTGCCGAACAGATCGCGCGAGATGGCGGCATCGACCTTGGGCGTCGGCATCGGGGAGAGGTTGCCCGGCAGGCTCAGCGGGGCATCGCGGTTGGCGGGAATCTCGGCCGGGCCCGTATTGCCCGCGGTCAGCGCCTGAGCGAGTACGGGGGAGGCAGCAAGGGCAGCACCGACCATCAGGATGGTTGCAAGTTTGGCGGTACGGATAGTCATTCTAGGGCTCCATGTCGGGGATCCATTCCCCTGTCTTGAATGCCCATGAGACGGCAGGTCCGCCGAAGTCCTTGGCGGCAATCACACGATTGTTGGTTGTGAGCAGAAGCGTGGTGGGGCCACCAGGACTCGAACCTGGAACCAGACCGTTATGAGCGGTCGGCTCTAACCATTGAGCTATGGCCCCACGCGCCGCCTCATAGCAGGCGGCGGCGCGGCGTCAAACGGCTCAGCCGTTGCGGGCGGCTTCTTCCACCTGGGCGAGTTCGCCCTCGGCCTTGAGCGCGCGGTCGCGCCATTCTTCGATGGTGAGGCCATCGAGCCGTGCCGCGGCGGGAGCGGCCACCTCCTCGGGCTCGACCGTCAGGCCGGACAGGCGCGCATGCAGGGCGCGGAGGTAGGCTTCGTCATCGGGATCGAGCTTGCCGGCGCGCCAGTCCTCGAGGATGCGGTTGAGTTCAACGGTGGTGTCGTCATTCATGTCGCCCCGCGTGAGGAGTTCGGCGACCAGTTGATCGGGCTGCATTGCGGTCCTTGTCGTCTTGTTGCGGCGGCGACCTTAGTCGAGGTGCCGGACCGCGTCACGCCTTGGGGAAGGGCCGCGACAGGAAACGCGACCCTTTGACGCCGAAGCGCCAGGGCATCTCCA
The DNA here is from genome assembly GCA_044224395.1 of Devosia sp. Taxonomy (GTDB): domain Bacteria; phylum Pseudomonadota; class Alphaproteobacteria; order Rhizobiales; family Devosiaceae; genus Devosia_A. The sequence continues at coordinate 189,178 of JBGAKM010000004.1, read as the reverse complement.
CCGCCTTGGTGATGCCGATGCGTGGACCGATGATGGCCTCGAGCGGTTTGCGCGGCGCACGGAACGAGAAGGGGGCCGTCGTGAGCATATGGCCGTCGAGCTCGCCGGTGATGGCGAGTGCTGCGCAGACCTTGCCGGGCCCCGAGCACAGCGCCCGCACGTCCTCCAAACCGCGCCGCTGGCGCATGATGCCGATGCCCTCGGTCGGCTCGATCGCGCGGATCAGTACGGCGCTGGCGTCGCGGCAGACGAGGTTGAAGCACCAGTGGATGCCGTAGGACCGGTAAACGTACACGTGGCCCGGACCGGCGAACATCGCGCCGTTGCGTGGAGTGGGCCCGCGGAACGAGTGCGAGGCCGGGTCGGTCGGGTGGTAGGCTTCGGTCTCGACGATGAGGCCGCCGACACCTGCGACCAGCAGCGTAGCGCCGAGCAGGTCGGGTGCGACCTCGGCGGCCTCGCGGTTGAGGAAATCGATGGGCGTCATGGACGGAGTCTGCCGGCGCGCAGGCGTCGCGGCAAGGGTTAGGCGGTTTTCGCCTTGATCCGCGCCAGCGCTATCTTGGAGACGATGTCGGTGGTGCCCTGGGTGTTGGTGGTCATGATGCCACCGATGGTCGAAGCCAGGCTCGACTGGCTGCTCAGAAACGTCTCGTTCGAGGCGCGATACTTGGCACGATTGCTCGTGGCCTCGCTGTACAGCGAGGCCTTCGGAAGCCAGCCCAAGGTACGCTTCTGAATTTGCATCGCCTCAGGCTGCGGCGATCCGGTTAATCAATCGCTAACCCTCACGCTCCGTTGATCACCCTCGCTTGCCCGTGCGAGAAGGCGCCTATGAGCAATTCCCTAAAGTTCGGCACGAGCGGCCTGCGTGGCCTGGCGGTGGATTTGGTCGGCGCAGAGAGCGGCCGCTACGCTGCGGCGTTCCTCAGCCATCTCCGCAGCCGGGGAAGTGTGACCGAGGTTCTCGTGGGCCGTGATCTGCGCTTGAGCAGTCCGTCGATCAGCCAGTCGGTAATCGCGGGTCTCGATGCGGCGGTCATCGACTGCGGCGAGCTGCCGACGCCGGCACTGGCGCTCGAGGCGCTGCGCCGGAAGGTGCCGGCGATCATGGTGACGGGGAGCCACATTCCCGCCGACCGCAACGGGCTCAAATTCTACCGGGCCGATGGCGAGGTGGACAAGATCGACGAGGCGGGCATCCTTGCGGCGCTGGGGGCGGGCACGACAGCGGGCCATGCCGCCGTCGTCGACAGCGTTGCGCTGCGACGCTATCTCGACCGCTACAGCGGGATGTTGCCCAAGGATGCGCTGGGCGGGATGCGCATCGGGGTGTGGCAGCATTCGTCGGTGGCGCGTGATCTGTTCGCCAGCGCACTCGAGATGTTCGGCGCGACCGTGTTTCGCCTCGGGCGCTCCGATGTGTTCATTCCGGTGGACACGGAGGCGGTGAGTGCGGACACGGCGGCGCAACTGGCCGGCTGGGTGCGCGAGCACAAGCTCGAGGCGCTGATCTCGACCGACGGCGACGCGGATCGGCCGTTGATCGTCGATGAAACGGGCGCGCTGGTGCGCGGTGATATCATCGGCATTCTCACGGCGAAGTTCTTGCGCGCCAACACGGTGGTGACGCCGGTGACGTCGAACTCGGCGATCGAGGGCATGGGCGTGTTCCGCCGCGTCGTCCGTACGAAGGTCGGCTCGCCCTATGTGATCGCCGGCATGGCGGATGCGGAGGGCGTGGTGGTTGGCTTCGAGGCCAATGGCGGCGTGCTGCTCGGAAGCGATGTGACCGTCAACGGCACGACGCTCACGGCGCTACCCACGCGCGACGCGCTGCTGCCGATCCTCAGCGTGATCGGTGCCGCGAAGGCCGCGCACATGACGATCTCCGAGCTGGTCGCGACGCTGCCGCCGCGTGTGGCGCGCAGCGATCGGCTCGAGCACATACCGGCGGAGCGGACGGCGATCCTGCTCGACCGCTTGCGGCAGGATGCGGCGGGCTACTTCGCGCCGCAGGGGACGATCGGCGGGACCTCGACCATCGATGGTCTGCGGTATGTGCTCATATCGGGCGATGTGGTGCACTATCGGCCGTCGGGCAACGCGCCCGAGTTGCGCTGCTACACGGAAGCATCCACCGCGGCGCGTGCCGACGAGCTGCTGACCTGGGGCCTGGCCTCGGCGAAGGCGATCGTCGGTTAGCCGCGGGCGGCGACGAAGGCCGCAGCGCTCGCCATGATGACGCCGGCCGTTCGGTTGAGACGGCGGATCGCGGTGGGGCTCACGAAGAACTCGCGCGCCCAGGCGGCAAGCGCGGCATAGCCGCAGCCGATGGCCATCAGCACGACAACGACGATGGCGGTGAGTTCGACAAAGCCCAGCGCGGTGATCGGCCGGTCGAGCGGTACGACAGTCGGCAGCAGAGCCAGGTAGAAAACGATCGTCTTGGGGTTGCCCATGGTCAGCGCGAAGCCGGCGAGGAAGGTGCGGAGCCATGGCTCCTTGGCGCGCGGGCCGAGCTGTTCGGAACCGGGCTTGGCAGTCCAGAACTGCCACGCGATGTAGAGCAGGTAGGCTGCGCCGGCAAAGCGGATGACGACGAAGATCGGACCGAAATAGGTCGCGATGGCCGCGAGGCCGAACAGGGCGAAGACGAGATAGATCAGGTCGCCGATGAGGATACCGATGATCATCGGCATGGCGCTCCAGAAGCCACCGCCGAGGGCGCGCGCAACGATCGCGGCGACGCCGGGGCCGGGCACGAGGACGGCGACCACATAGGCGACCGTGAAGGCAAAGAGCGTGAAGAGGTCCATCGTCAGGTCCTTGGGCACCGTGCAAGGACGGTGGGGTAGGCGCTGTCGCGCGTGAATACGAGAATGTCGGCCGACGGGCGATAGATCTGCACCACGCCGTTGGCGACGCTCAACGCCAAAGCGCGGTTCGCATCGAACTCGGCACCAACCTTTTCGGGGCCCAGCCCGATCGCCGCGAAATAGGCGCTCGGTTCGGTATAGGCTGAGTAGGTGGTGCCCGAGATGAGCGTGTAGATCTGCTGGAAGGGCTTACCAATCGGCTGCGCAAGCATCGTGAGCGTCAGCGGGTCCGACGACGACAGGGTGAAGACGCCGGTGGTCTTGCATCCCTTCTCCGTAGCGAGCCCGTAGGTCTCGATGCCGGTGCCAGCGGCCGGGCCACTGAGGCTTGTCCACGTGCCGGCTATGTCGTTGAAGACGGCGCGGCCGGTTCCCTTTGTGTTGAAGTCGACCTGTGACTGTCCCGCCGCAAACACGTCAAACGCGGCCTGCGCCTGATCCGCGATCGAGTCGGCCGCCGCTGCCGGCGCGGCGAGAAAAACGAGGGTCAGAGCAACATTCAGACGCATTCGGAAACTCCGAGGAACGGCACTGCTCTCCCCTAGCATCGTCGCCGTCAACATTTCGAGAGAATTCAGATTTGTGACTTGTAAGTCCATGCTCCCGATGGTGATTTTGCCGCTCGGGTTGAGGGGCCCGGCAGTATATCCGATGGGTGGGCTCCCTCTATGAACTTGGCCGTTAGCGAACTCGACCTGGCCTGGACGCTCCTCAACCAGGGACGAGCCGCCGAAGCAGCGCGGCGCGCAACTTCGGTCCTCAAGCGCTTCCCCGACAACGTATCGGCGCTCGTGTGCAAGGCGATGGCGTTGTGGCGGGCCGGTGCGCCGATCGATACCTCGTTGCAGTTGATGGGCCGGGCCGTCGAACTCGCTCCGGACGAAGCATCCGTCCGACACAATTGGGCGACGCTACTCGCGTCGAGCGGCGATCTCGGTGCGGCGTCGGCGCAGTTTCGCGAAGCGCTTCGCATCAAGCCGGACGATACGGCGGCGTTCTACAGTCTCGCCTGGAACGAGAAGTTCACTGAAGAAAACACGCTGGTCCGCGACGCCGTCGCGCTCCATCGGTCGGGTCACCTGGACAATGCGGCGCGTGAGTTTCTGGCCTTTGGTCTCGCCAAGGTTTTCGACGATCTCGGACAGCCGGAGCGCGCGATGCCCTATGCGCTCGAAGCCAACGGCATCGCACCGCGGCCATTCGATCTTGCGGGCGAGGACCGTACGCTGGACATGCTGCGGACCGTCGCTGCCGAGGATCGCTACCGTCAAAGCGGCAACAGTGGTCATCCAAGCGCGGCACCGGTGTTCATCGTGGGCATGAACCGTTCGGGGACAACACTGGTCGAGTCGATCCTCTCCCGTCACCCCAAGGTCATGGCTCTTGGCGAAGCGAGCATCGTAATGCCGATCGAGCAGCAAGCGATGGCGGCCAGTGGCCGCGCCGAGGACCGGCATTCGCTCGCGCTGCGCCTCAACAACACCTGGCTCGGCGAGCAAGCGGAACATCTTCTCACCCTCGCCCGGCGCCGCGCCGCGCAGCCGTTCGACGTGATCACCGACAAGCTGCCCGAGAATGCGGTCCGGCTGGGGCTCGCATGGAAACTGTTTCCGCGGGCGCGAGTCATTCGACTGCGCCGTCACCCTCTCGATGTCGGCGTGTCCAACTTCTTTCAGCGTTACATGGTGGGGCAGGGCTTTTCCTACCGCATGGAGTTGATCGGCCGCCGCGCCGTCCAGTTATCCGAGAGCCTGGCGCTGTGGACGCGGTCCACCGACCTGCCGACCCTCGACGTTTCCTATGAGGCGCTCGTTGCCGACCCGGAGACGCAGTCGCGCCGGATCATCGAGTTCGTCGGCCTCGAATGGGACCCGCTGTGCCTTGAGCCGCAACGCACGCAGCGCGCCGTGCTGACCGCCAGCCAGTGGCAGGTACGCCAGCCGATCTATCGCGGCAGCGTGGGGCGGTGGAAGCGCTACGAGACCTGGCTGTCGCCTATGATCGAGGCGATGGGCGGCTTCGACTGGATCGACAGTGAGACAACCGGCTCAGGCTAGCGTGGCCAATCGTTCGTAGAGCAGGTTGAAGAAGCCGTCGGAGTCGCCGGAGCGCAGGTAGTTGACGTTGCGCACGCGGCCCGTAACCCCCCACCAGTCGACGACGGTCATGCCGCGCGTCAGTTCGCTCGACGTTTCGATGGCGACGTTGACCAGCTTGCCCTTGAACAGTTCCGGCTTCAGCAAATAGGCAATGACGCACGGGTCGTGCAGCGGCCCGCCGTCCCATCCGTACTTCGCCTCGTCGAAGCGCTCGAAGAATTCGAGCATCTCGGCGGTCGCGACACCCGTCCGGTTGCCGAGGCCGCGGAAGCGTTCGACGCGCTCCTTGGTGCCCAGCATCATGTGGCTCACGTCGAGCGGCACCTGCGTGATGGGGACGCCGGAGTGGAAGACAACATCCGCCGCCTCCGGGTCGACATAGATGTTGAATTCGGCCGCTGGGGTGACGTTGCCACCCTCGAACAGTCCGCCGCCCATCAGCACGATTTCGGCGACGCGCGGCACGGTGTCCGGTGCTTTCACAAAGGCCATGCCCAGATTGGTCAGCGGGCCTAGGGCGCAGATCGTGACCGTCTTTTCCGGTTCGCGGCGGAGGGTTTCGATGATGAAGTCGACGCCGTGCTGGGTCTCCAGCTTCTGCGTCGGCTCGGGCAGTTCGGGGCCGTCGAGTCCGGTCTTGCCGTGGATGTATTCGGCGGTGACCAGCGGGCGGCGCATCGGGCGCTCGCTGCCGGCAAAAACCTTGATGCCGGTTTTGCCCGAGAGTTCCACCACCTTGAGGGCGTTCTTCGCATTCTGCGCAAGGCCGACATTGCCGGCGACCGCGACGATGCCGACCACGTCGATTTCAGCCGGCGAGCCCAGCGCGAGCAAGATCGCGACGGCATCGTCCTGACCCGGGTCGGTGTCGATAATAATCTTATGCGGCATACGTTTAGCCCTGGCTGTTGATCTGCTGATTCCGCGGAACATAGGCGGGACGCGCCTCCGCGTCACGCGGGAACAAAAGCATGACATCCGTGTTTGTCTGCATCGGAGGCGACCCATGGCAGCCAGGACATCCAGAAAGAGCCGAGCAACGCCGAACTCGATGGATCGCGCGCAGTTCGAGAACATCCTCAGCAATACGTCGCAGCTGGCGGTGCTGATGATGGGGATCGTGGCGTTCGCGGTCGCGATGTCGCTCGGCAAATTCATCCTCGCGCCGATCTCGATCGCCATCGTTATCGGTCTCATGTTCGGGCCTGTTGCCGACATGATGGAGCGCCGCGGCGTGCCGTCATCGATCTCGGCGGGCGTGGTCGTCCTGGTGTTCCTCGGCCTTATCGGTCTCGCCGGCATGCTGTTTGCGGCGCCGATCTCGGAGTGGGTGGCGCGCTGGCCGATGCTGTGGCAGCGCCTCCAGGAGCAGATCGCGCACTTCCAGCAGCCCTTCGAAGCCCTGGGCGCGATTCAGGAGCAGCTGAAGACGGCTCTGGGCGGCGGTGCCACGATGACCGTGGAAGTCGCCGATGGCGGACCGGTACAAGACGTGGCGCTCATGGCGCCGTCGCTGCTGGCCGACGTCCTGCTGATCCTTGCCGGCCTCTACTTCTTTCTTGCGACGCGCAACAATATCCGCCTGACGGTCCTCTCGCTCTGCTTCTCGCGGCGCATCCGCTGGCGCGCGGCACACATCTTCCGCGACGTCGAGACCAAGGTCAGCCGCTTCCTGCTCGCAGCGGCGGCGATCAATATGGGGATCGGCGTTGCGACGGCGATCGCGATGTGGGTCATCGGGATGCCGTCGCCGATCCTGTGGGGCGGCCTCGCGGCGGTACTCAATTTCATCCCCTATATCGGCCAAGCGATCATGCTCGCGATCCTGTTCGCGGTGGCGCTCGGCACGCACACCGATATCGTCAGCATCGTGCTGCCGGTGGCACTCTATGCGGTGATCAACTTCACTGCCGACCAGTTGCTGTTCCCGCATCTGGTGGGGCGCGCTCTGACGCTCAATCCGTTCGTGATCTTCGTGACGATCGCGTTCTGGATGTGGCTGTGGGGACCTATGGGCGGCTTCGTCGCGGTGCCGTCGCTGCTGTTTGTGCAATCGCTCATTATGCATGTGTTCCCAACGACGGCGGAAGTGCCCAAGGCTGTCGCACGACGGCTGGAGGCGCGCGCCACGGCCGACCTTCGCGACGTCCCGGCGACGGAACCGCCGCCCGAACCGACCCCTGCGCAGGTTCAGGCTGCCGCACGACCCAAGCGTCCGCGGCGCAAACCGACGGCCGCCGTCGCTTCTTGACCTCTCCCGCCTCAAACCGCATGTCTAGCGTCCATCACAGACGGGGCGAGCATGGATCACGCGGTAGAGACGGCGACGGAACACGCGGCTGCGGGCATTGAACTCTGGCAGGTCCTGGCGCTTCTCGCCGCCGGCGTTATCGCAGTACCGCTGTTCAAACGCGCCGGGCTTGGTTCGGTGCTCGGCTACCTCGCGGCAGGTCTCGCGATCGGACCCTTCGGGCTGCGCCTGATCGCCGATCCGGAATCGATCCTTCACGTCTCCGAACTTGGCGTCGTCCTGTTCCTGTTCATCGTCGGGCTCGAAATGGAGCCGAGCCGGCTATGGAATCTGCGCAAACAAATCTTCGGTCTTGGCATCCTGCAGGTCGCGATCTGCGGGGCCCTGCTCACGGGCGTCGGTGTGCTGGTCGGGCTGCCACCGGCAGTCGCTTTTGTCGCTGGTGTCGGTTTCGTGCTGACCTCTACCGCCATCGTCATGCAGATCCTTACCGAGCGCGGTGACCTTGCGACGCCCGCGGGGCAGAAGATTGTGTCGATCCTGCTGCTCGAAGATCTCGCCATCGTGCCGCTGCTGGCCATCGTCGCGCTGATCTCGCCGAGCGATCCGGCGCATGCGTCCACCACGCCGGTGTGGCTGAGCATCCTGATTGCGATCGGCTGCGTTGCGGCGCTGAACCTCATCGGCCGCTGGGTGCTCAACCCGATGTTCCGCTTCCTCGCAGATGCGCGGGCGCGCGAAGTGATGACGGCGGCGGCGCTGCTGGTCGTTCTCGGGGCGGCGCTGCTGTTCCAGGTCGGCGGGCTGTCGATGGCGATGGGCGCGTTCCTTGCCGGTGTGCTGCTCTCGACCTCGACGTTCCGGCATCAGCTCGAAGCTGACGTCGAGCCGTTCCGTGGCATCCTGCTGGGACTGTTCTTCCTTGCGGTCGGTATGTCGCTCGATCTGAGCGTGGTCGCGGCGAACTGGCAGATCATCGCCATCATGGTGCTGGCCTATATGGTGGTGAAGGGCGGGGCGATCTTCGTTATCGCGCGAGTGCTGAAATCGAGTGTCGCCGACGCGCTGGAGCGGGCGCTGCTGATGGCGCAGGGCGGCGAGTTCGCGTTCGTGCTGTTCACTACCGCGACGGCGTCCGGTCTCATTACGGCCGAGCAGCAGGACATCTTCTCGGCGACGGTGATCATCTCGATGGTGCTGACGCCGATCACTATCCAGGCGCTCCGACTGCTGCCGGCGCCGCAGCAGTCGATGGAGGGCGTCGAGGAGCCCGATGGGCTGAGCGGGGACGTGCTGGTCGTCGGTTTTGGCCGCTTCGGACAGATCGTCAGTCAGGCGCTGCTCGCCAAGGGCCACAAGATCGCGACCATCGATACCGACACGGACATGATCCGCGCCGCCGCGACCTTTGGCTTCAAGGTCTATTACGGCGACGGCACGCGGCTCGATATCCTGCGCGCAGCGGGCATCGAGACAGTCGACATGGTGGTCATCGCGATCGACAAGAAGGATCAGGCCACGCGGATTGCCGAACTTATCCGCGACGAGTTCCCGCTGGTGAAGGTTCTGGCCCGCGCCTACGACCGCGGCCACGCGATCGAACTGGTGAAGGCCGGCGTCGAATACCAGCTGCGCGAAATGTTCGAGTCGGCGCTGACCCTTGGCGGGCAGGCGCTCCGCATCCTCGGGTCCACCGACGACGACGTCGCCGAGGTGATCGAGGGCGTCCGCGATCGTGATCGACAGCGCTTCAACGCGCAGATCGTGGGCGGCCTGCAGGCGGGACGCGATCTGCTGCTCTCCAACGCAGAGGAGCAGGCGCGCGAGAGTGGCGCGGTCGAGCGCAAGTCCGAGCCTGTGATGCTCGACAAGCCGCCAGAGAGCGCCGCCGGAACGCCCGCCAGCTAGTCGGACCCTCGGGGCTTCCCAGTGCACATAATTGATGCAATGGTGACCGCTCTAGAGGGGAATACATCGTCATGCTGATCGGATTGCGTCATGTCGCAAAAGCCTATCGTATTGGACGCCCCCAAGCCGGAGCCTCGGGCCCGCACGGCTGAGGCACTCCAGGCCGAAATCCTTGAAAAGCTTACCTATTCCGTCGGCAAGGACCCCATCGTTGCGCGTCCGCACGACTGGTTGAAGGCGACAATTCTCGCGGTCCGCGACCGTATTATCGACCTCTGGATGGAATCGAGCCGCGCCACGTGGCGGACGTCCGAGAAGCGCGTCTATTACCTAAGCCTCGAGTTCCTCATCGGCCGGCTGATGCGCGATGCGATGAGCAACATCGGGCTGATGGAGCCGGTGCGGCAGGCGCTCAAGAATCTCAACGTCGATCTCGGCGACCTGATGAATCTCGAACCCGATGCGGCGCTGGGCAATGGCGGTCTCGGCCGCCTCGCGGCGTGCTTCATGGACTCGATGTCGACGCTGCGCATCCCGGCCTATGGCTACGGCATCCGCTACCAGAACGGCATGTTCCGCCAGGAGATGAGCGAAGGCTGGCAGGTGGAACTGCCGGAGGATTGGCTCGCCCACGGCAATCCGTGGGAGTTCGAGCGCCGCGAGTCGACCTACGAGATCGGCTTCGGCGGCCAGGTGGTGCCGGTGCCCGAGCCCGATGGTTCGACGCGCCTCGAATGGCGCCCGGCCGAGCACTTCCTCGCGGTGGCGTTCGATACGCCGATCGTGGGCTGGCGCGGGGCTCGCGTGAATACGCTGCGCCTGTGGAGCGCGCAGCCGGTCGACCCGATCTATCTCGACCGGTTCAACTCGGGCGATCATATCGGTGCGCTGGAGGAAAGCTCGCGAGCCGAAGCGATCAGCCGCGTGCTTTATCCGGCGGACTCGACCGCCTCAGGCCAGGAGCTTCGGCTGCGGCAGGAGTATTTCTTCTCCTCCGCATCGCTGCAGGACATCGTGCGCCGGCACATGCAGCAATATGGCGATATGGGCTCGCTGCCTGACAAGGTCGCCATCCAGCTCAACGACACACACCCGGCGATTTCGATCGCCGAGATGATGCGCATCCTCATCGACATTCACGGCATCAAGTTTGCGCAGGCGTGGAAGCTGGTGAAGGGCACGTTCGGCTACACCAACCACACGCTGCTGCCCGAAGCGCTCGAGACGTGGCCGGTGTCGCTGCTCGAGCGGATGCTGCCGCGACAGATGCAGATCATCTACGCGATCAACGCCGAAGTGCTCAGCGAAGCGCGGAAGGTTGCCGGCTTCAACGATCAGCAGGTGGCCGCGGTGTCGCTGATCGACGAGGGCGGCGCGCGGCGTGTCCGCATGGGGCAGCTGGCGTTCGTCGGCTCGCATTCGGTCAACGGCGTGTCGGCGCTCCACACGGAGCTGATGAAGAAAACGGTCTTCTACGACCTCAACAAGCTCTACCCCGAGCGCATCAACAACAAGACCAATGGCGTAACGCCGCGCCGCTGGCTGATGGAATGCAATCCGGGGCTGACCAAGCTGATTGCGGAGCGGATCGGGCCCGAGTTCCAGGACAACATCGATCTCCTCACGCAGCTCGACAAGCATGCGGACGACCCGAACTTCCAGCAGCAGTTCGCTGCGGTGAAGCGGGCCAACAAGGTGCGGCTCGCCGAGGTGATCAAGGACCGGCTCAACTTCTCGGTGTCGCCGGACGCTTTGTTTGACGTGCAGGTGAAGCGTATCCACGAGTACAAGCGCCAGCTGCTCAATGTGATCCAGGCGGTGGCGCAGTATCAGTCGATCAAGTCGCATCCGGAGAAGGACTGGGCGCCGCGCGTCAAAGTTTTCGCCGGCAAGGCGGCGCCGAGCTACTGGAATGCGAAGCTGATCATCAAGCTGATCAACGACGTGGCCAAGGTGGTGAACAACGATCCATCGGTGCGCGAGCTGCTGAAGGTGGTGTTCCTTCCCAACTACAACGTGTCGCTTGCCGAAGTGATCATGCCCGCGGCGGACCTGTCGGAACAAATCTCGACGGCAGGACTTGAAGCTTCGGGAACCGGCAACATGAAATTTGCCATCAACGGAGCAGTCACCATCGGTACGCTCGACGGCGCCAACATCGAAATGCTCGACGCCGTCGGTCCGGACAACATGATCATCTTCGGCCTCACCGCCGAGGAGGTGACGGCCAAGCGCGCGCGTACCGAAGTGCCGCGCAGTGCGATCGATGCGTCGCCCGCGTTGCGAGAGGCGCTGGAGATGATTGCGTCGGGCGTGTTCTCGCCGGACGATCCCAACCGCTATCGCGATCTTGTCGGTGGTCTCTACGACCACGACTGGTTCATGGTGGCGCGCGATTTCGATGCGTATGCAGCAGCACAAGGCGACGTGGACACCATCTGGCAGAACAGCAAGAAATGGTATTCTATGGCGATCAGGAACACGGCTCACATGGGCTGGTTCTCGTCCGACCGCACGATCAGCCAGTACGCAGAAGAAATCTGGAAAGTGCCGGTCAGGTAAGTAGGTGAGGGGCGTTCCAGTGGAGAAGTGGCAGGCTCATCCTGACGAAGTGGATCAGATCGTCCGGGGGCAATATGCCAATCCCTTTGCGATCCTCGGCCTGCAGCAGCCCTATGGGCTCTGGGTGCTTCGCGCATTCATTCCGCATGCGGAAACGCTGACGGCGTACACGCTCGACGGCAAGAAGCTGGGCGAGCTGCAACGCCGTGACGACGCCGGCTTCTTTGAAGGCCAGATCGACATCGAGCATCGTCAGCCGATCCGCTATCGCGCCGCCAACAAGGGCGGCGAGTGGGACGTGTTCGATCCTTACAGCTTCGGGCCGGTGCTCGGGCCGATGGACGACTACTATATCGGCGAAGGCACGCACCTCAGGCTCTTCGACAAGCTTGGCGCGCACTACATGGAGTTCGAAGGCGTTCATGGCGTGCACTTCGCCGTGTGGGCGCCGAATGCGCGTCGCGTCTCCGTGGTGGGCTCGTTCAACGAATGGGACGGGCGCCGTCATCCGATGCGCAATCGCTTCGAGACCGGCGTGTGGGAAGTGTTCATCCCGACGCTTGGACCGGGCACGATCTACAAGTTCGAGATCGTCGGCGCCGACGGCAAGCTGCGCCCACTGAAGGCCGATCCTTACGCGCGTCAGTCGGAGCTTCGTCCAAAGACGGCGTCGGTCGTTGTCGATCCGACGCCATTCTCGTGGACCGACCAGAAGTACATCGAGGCACGCGGCAAGAAGGACTGGCGCCGGACGCCGATCTCGATCTACGAGGTGCATCTAGGGTCATGGCGCAAGCGCGCCGATGGTTCGTTCATGAGCTACGAGCAGCTCGCCGAGCAGCTGGTGCCCTACGCCAAGGACATGGGCTTTACACACATCGAGCTGCTGCCGATCAGCGAGCATCCGTTCGATCCGAGCTGGGGCTACCAGCCGACGGGGCTCTATGCGCCGACCTCGCGGTTCGGCGATCCTGCGGCGTTCAAGCATTTTGTCGACGCGGCGCACAAGGCCGGTCTTGGCATCATCCTCGATTGGGTGCCGGCGCACTTTCCGACCGACGAGCACGGCCTCGCCTACTTCGATGGAACGGCGCTCTACGAGCATGCCGACCCACGGCAGGGCTATCATCCGGACTGGAACACGGCGATCTACAATTTCGGGCGCAAGGAGGTGTCGTCGTTCCTCCTCAACAACGCGCTCTACTGGTTCGAGGAATTCCACATCGACGGACTGCGTGTCGATGCGGTGGCCTCGATGCTCTATCTCGACTACTCGCGGCAAGCGGGGCAGTGGGTGCCCAACCAGTTCGGCGGCAACCATAACCTTGAGGCTGTCGAGTTCCTGAAGCGCGTCAACACCGAGGTCTATCGCCAGCACCCCGGCGTGATGATGATTGCCGAGGAGTCGACGGCCTGGTCGGGCGTGTCGGCGCCGACCTTCTCGGGCGGCCTCGGCTTCGGCTTCAAGTGGAACATGGGGTTTATGAACGACACACTGCGCTATATGGCGCGCAACCCTATCCATCGCCGCTATCACCACAACGACATGACGTTCGCGGCGCTCTACGCCTTCAGCGAGAACTACGTTCTGCCCCTCAGCCACGACGAGGTCGTGCATGGCAAGGGATCGCTGCTCAGCAAGATGAGCGGCGACGACTGGCAGCAGTTTGCCGCGCTGCGGGCTTACTTCGGTTTCATGTGGGGCTGGCCAGGCAAGAAGCTGCTGTTCATGGGACAGGAGTTCGCACAGCGCGAGGAGTGGAACGAGTCCAAGGGGCTCGACTGGTGGTTGCTCGATGCGAACATGCACGAGGGCATGCGGCGGCTGATCAGCGATCTCAACTCCGCCTACAGGGAAGAGCCGGCGCTGCATGGCCGGGACAACGAGCCCGACGGGTTCGAGTGGCTGATCGGGAACGATCATGGCAACTCGGTGTTCGCGTGGACACGAAAGTCGAACGGCTCTTCGCCCATCGTCTGCATTTCGAACATGACCCCCGTGCCGCGCGACAATTATCGCGTGCCCATGCCCAAGGCGGGGCATTGGAGCGAACGCGTGAACACAGACGCCGGTTGGTACGGCGGCAGCAATTCGGGCAACCAGGGCAAGGTGGTTGCGCGGAGCAGCGAGGGGACGAGCTGGATGCCGGCTTACGCGGAGCTCTACATTCCGCCGCTGGCGACGTTGATACTGAAATACGACCCGGATTGATCCGGGCGAGGAGGGACTAATGGCAGACTACAGGACACCATCGCCGCTCGCGCGCGAAGCGATGGCCTATGTGCTGGCGGGGGGACGCGGCACCCGGCTTTACGATCTGACGGATCGGCGCGCCAAGCCCGCCGTCTATTTCGGCGGTAAGTCGCGCATCATCGATTTCGCGCTCAGCAACGCGCTCAATTCGGGCATCCGCCGCATCTCGGTGGCGACGCAGTATCAGGCGCACTCGCTGATCCGGCACCTGCAGCGCGGCTGGAACTTCCTGCGCACGGAACGAAACGAAAGCTTCGACGTGCTGCCGGCTTCGCAGCGGGTGAGCGAGACGCAGTGGTATGAGGGAACCGCTGACGCCGTTTACCAGAACATGGACATCATCGAGGACTACGGTCCGCGCTACATCGTTCTGCTCGCTGGCGACCACATCTACAAGATGGACTACGAAATCATGCTTCGCCAGCATGTGGACACGGGCGCCGATGTGACCATTGGTTGCCTCGAAGTGCCGCGCATGGAAGCCACCGGCTTTGGCGTGATGCATGTCGACGGTCGCGACCGCATCGTCGATTTCGTCGAGAAGCCGAAAGACCCGCCGGGCATTCCCGACAAGCCGGACTACGCGCTGGCGTCGATGGGCATCTATGTGTTCGAGACGCGGTTCCTGATGGAGCAGCTCCGCCGCGACGCGCAGACCGAAGGCTCGGCGCGCGACTTCGGCAAGGACATCATTCCATACATCGTCAAGAACGGCTCGGCCTGGGCGCATCGCTTCCCGCGCTCCTGTGTCCGCTCGCCGAACGAAGAGGTCGCCTACTGGCGCGACGTGGGTACGATCGACGCCTACTGGAAGGCCAACATCGACCTGACCGACGTCAATCCGCAGCTCGATCTCTACGATCGCGACTGGCCGATCTGGACCTATGCCGAGGTGACGCCTCCGGCCAAGTTCGTGCACGATTTCGAGGGCCGCCGCGGGTCCGCGGTGAACTCGCTGGTGTCGGGCGATTGCATTATCTCGGGCGGCTCGCTCGAGCGCACGCTGCTGTCGACGGGCTCGCGCGTCCACTCCTACTCGCAGCTGCACGAGGCTGTGGTGCTGCCGGGCTGCACGATCAATCGCGGGGCGCGACTGCGCAAGGTGGTGATCGACCGCGGCGTGAACATCCCCGAGGGGCTCGTCGTCGGCGAGGATGCGGACTTCGACAGCCAATGGTTCCGCCGCACGGAAGGCGGGGTG
Source organism: Devosia sp. (assembly GCA_044224395.1). GTDB lineage: Bacteria > Pseudomonadota > Alphaproteobacteria > Rhizobiales > Devosiaceae > Devosia_A. The sequence goes on along the minus strand of JBGAKM010000004.1, from coordinate 174,024 downwards.
ACGCTCATCACGCAGCCGATGGTCGACAAGTTCCTGGCGAGCAAATGATCGACGTTCTCTCCGTCGCGTCGGAGGCCTACCCGCTGATCAAGACGGGCGGGCTCGCCGACGTGACCGGTGCGCTGCCTGCAGCGCTCGCCGGTCACGACGTGACGGTGCGCACCCTGCTGCCGGGATACCCGGCAGTGATGGGGGCGCTCGAGAACGCACAGACGCTCTACGATTACCCGGACCATTTCGGCGGTCCCGCACAGCTCATGGCGGGTCGGGCCGGTGGCCTCGATGTCATCGCGCTCAACGCGCCGCACCTCTACGCGCGTGCCGGCAACCCCTATCTCGGTCCCGACCGCAAGGACTGGCCGGACAACTGGAGGCGGTTCGCCGCGCTGAGTTATGCCGCCTATGAGATTGCGGGTGGCGCGGCGGGCGAGTGGCAGCCGCAGATCCTGCATTGCCACGATTGGCAGGCGGGGCTCGTGCCGGCCTATTGCAGGTTCAACTCGCCAGTTGCAGCCAAGACCATTCTCACGGTCCATAACATCGCGTTCCAGGGCCTGTTCGGCTTTGAGATCTTCAACGCGCTGCGGCTCGACTATCGGGCGGCGCAGGAGAACGCGATCGAGTTCTATGGGCTGATCAACTATCTGAAATCGGGGCTGACGACTGCAGACTGGCTGACGACTGTAAGCCCGACCTACGCGCTCGAGATCAAGACGCAGGCTTACGGCATGGGCCTCGAGGGATTGCTGGCGGCGCGTGCGGACACCCTCAGCGGCATCCTCAACGGCATCGACTATCACGAGTGGGATCCACGCAGCGACAAGTCGCTGCACACGATGTTCAGCCACAACACGCCCGAGGATCGCCACGGCAACCGCCGCGCGCTGGAACTGCGTTTTAATATCGACGACTCGCCTGGTCCGCTGTTCTCGGTCGTCAGCAGGCTGACGACGCAGAAGGGGCTCGACATGCTCGTCGGCGTGGTCGACGATCTCGTCGCGGCCGGTGGCAAGTTGATTGTCCTGGGCTCCGGCGATGCCGACATCGAGAACGGCTTTGCGGGCGCGTCGATGCGCCATCCGGGCAAGGTAGGCTTCGTGCGCGGCTATGACGAGCCGCTGAGCCATCTGATCCAGGGTGGCGCCGATGTGATGATGGTGCCGTCGCGCTTCGAGCCCTGCGGGCTCACTCAGCTTTACGGCCTGCGCTATGGCTGTGTGCCGCTGGTGAGCCGCGTCGGCGGCCTGGCGGACACCGTGATCGACGCGAACGAGGCGGCCATCGAGGCGGGCGTCGCGACGGGCATCGTTTTCGCTCCGGCCGAGCAGTGGGCGTTGCGCGAAGCAATCCTGCGCGCGGTGCGGCTCTACGGACGGCCGAAGGTCTGGCGCAAGATGCAGCGACGCGGCATGAAGTCGGACGTCAGCTGGGATCTGAGCGCCGAGAAGTACGCGAAGCTCTATCGGAAGCTTCTGGGGGTGGTTGAGGAAGATGACCGACAAAACAGTTAGCACGACGCCGTTTGCCGATCAGAAGCCGGGCACATCGGGGCTGCGCAAGCGCACGCCTGTGTTCATGCAGCCCAACTATGTCGAGAACTTTGTCCAGTCGGTGATCGACTCTCTCGACGGCTTCAAAGGCAAGACGCTGGTGATCGGCGGCGACGGCCGTTATCACAACGACGTCGCGATCCAGACCATCATCCGCATGGCTGCGGCCAATGGTTTTGGCAAGGTGATGGTCGGGCAGGGCGGCATCCTGTCGACGCCGTCGACGTCGCACGTCATCCGCCACTACAAGGCGTTCGGCGGCTTCGTCCTCTCGGCCAGCCACAATCCGGGCGGTCCCGATGCGGATTTCGGCATCAAGTACAATATCGGCAATGGCGGGCCGGCGCCCGAGAAGATCACCGACGCGGTGTTCGCGCGGACCAAGAGCATCGACCGCTATCTGATCAACGACGCCCCGGCCGTCGACCTCAACGCCATCGGCTCGCACAAATCGGGCGACATGACCGTCGAGGTCATCGACTCGGTCGCCGACTATGCGGCGCTGATGCAGACGCTGTTCGACTTCCCGGCGATCGCCAAGATGTTTGCCGAAGGCTTCCGCATGCGGTTCGACGCGATGCATGCGGTCACGGGCCCGTACGCCCATCGCATTCTCGAGGACATGCTCGGCGCGCCCAAGGGGACAGTGATCAACGGCACGCCGTCGCCCGATTTCGGTGGCGGGCATCCGGACCCGAACCTGGTCTATGCCAAGGACCTCTACGATCTGATGATGACCGATGACGGGCCGGACTTCGGCGCCGCGTCGGACGGCGACGGCGACCGCAATCTGATCATCGGCAAGAAGCGCTTCGTGACGCCGTCGGACTCGCTGGCGCTGCTGGCGGCCAATGCGCCGCTGGCGCCGGGCTACGCAAACGGCATCGCCGGCATCGCGCGGTCGATGCCGACGAGCGCGGCGGCGGACCGCGTCGCCGAAAAGCTCGGCATCGAGATGCACGAGACGCCGACGGGCTGGAAGTTCTTCGGCAATCTGCTCGATGCCGGCCGCGTCACCATCTGCGGCGAGGAGAGCGCGGGCACCGGCTCCAACCATGTGCGCGAGAAGGATGGGCTGTGGGCGGTGCTGCTGTGGCTCAACATTCTTGCGGCCCGCAAGCAGTCGGTGGACGACATCGTGCGCGACCACTGGGCCACCTACGGCCGCAACTACTACACGCGCCACGACTATGACGAAGTCGATGCCGCGGTCGCCAACAAGCTCGTGGACGACCTTCGCGCACAGCTGCCGACGATCGCGACGTCGACCTATGACAGCCTCGCGGTCGCCTATGCGGACGACTTCTCCTATCTCGATCCGGTCGATGGCTCGACCAGCAGCAAGCAGGGCATCCGCATCGGCTTTGCCGACGGCAGCCGCATTGTGCTGCGGCTGAGCGGAACGGGAACCGTGGGCGCTACGTTACGGCTCTACCTCGAAAGGTATGAACCGGCGCATGGACAGCACGATCTCGACACCCAATCAGCCCTCTCTTTCCTCATTTCCCTTGCCGACAGAATTGCCGGAATCCGCGAAAGAACCGGTCGAAACGCCCCCAGCGTCATCACCTGAGACTTTTGGCATCGTGAAACCGCAGCTCGTCCCCAATGGCGGCAGCGCCGAAAAGCTCGGCGCGACTGTAACCGCCGAGGGCATCAACTTTGCGGTCTATTCCGAGAGCGCTTCGGCGCTCTATGTGTCGCTCTATGACGAGGCGGATCACGAGATCGACCGCTTCGAGCTCGACGGGCACAGCGACAACATCCATCACGGTTTGATCGCCGGTATCGGCCCGGGAACGCGCTACGGCCTTCGCGCCGATGGCCCGTACGATCCGGACCAGGGCTACAATTTCGATCCCAATAAGCTGCTGGTCGATCCCTATGCCAAGCGGCTCGATCGCGTGTTCGTGCGCTCGCCGCGCCTGCGGTTGCCGCGTGAGGAGGCGGTGGATACAGCGCCACTGGTGCCCAAGGCGATCGTCCTGACGCCCGGTGTCAACAAGCTCGCGCCCCCGCGCCGCAAGGCGCCGTCGCTGATGTATGAACTCAATGTCCGTGGCTACACGATCAAGCATCCTTCTGTGCAGGGTCCCTTGCGTGGCACGGTCGCGGGGCTGACGACGCAGCGCGTTATCGATCACCTCAAATATCTGGGCGTCGATTGCGTCGAGCTGATGCCGGTGGCAGCGTTCATCGACGACGGCCATTTGCCGGCACTCGGGCTGACCAATGCCTGGGGCTACAATCCGGTCACCTATTTTGCGATCGATCCGCGCCTCGCGCCTCGCGGCCCGCAAGAGCTGCGGGTGATGACCGACCTCTATCGTAAGAACGGTATTTCAGTCATCCTCGACGTGGTTTACAACCACACCGGCGAAGGCGACTACAACGGCCCCGTGCTCAGCATGAAGGGTCTCGATGCCCGGACGTACTATCGGCACATCGAGGTCGACGGCAAACAGCACCTGATCAACGACGCCGGCACCGGCAACACGCTTCGCTGCGATCATCCGGCGGTGCAGCGCCTCGTCATCGACAGCCTGCGCTACTGGGTGGAGGAGACCGGCGTCTCCGGCTTCCGCTTCGACCTCGCAACGATCCTCGGGCGGGAACCGGGCTTCAATCCGGACGCCAAGATGCTGCAGATGATCAAGGCCGACCCGGTCTTGAGCAAGTGTCAGCTCGTCGCCGAGCCGTGGGACCCAGGTCCGGGCGGCTATGGCGTGGGCAAGTTCGGCAAGGAGTTCCGTGAGTGGAACGACACCTATCGCGACGAGATCCGCGAGTTCTGGCGCGGCGAGCCGGGCAAGATCGGCGCGCTGGCGGGCAAGGTGTCTGGCTCCGCTGAGATCTACAATTTCTCCGGTCGCAAGCCGAGCGCCGGCGTGAACTTCCTTGCCGTGCATGATGGCTTCACGCTCGCTGACCTTGTCGCCTATGTCGACAAGCACAACGAAGCGAACGGCGAGGGCAACCGTGACGGCAACAGCAACAATGCGTCGTGGAACTGCGGCATTGAGGGGCCTACCGACGATGCCGGCATCCTGACGGCGCGTCGGCGTGACGTGCGGGCGTTGCTTGCGACGCTTTTCATGTCGCGCGGCATGCCGATGATCCAGCAGGGCGATGAGATGGGCCGCACGCAGCGCGGCAACAACAACGCCTATGCGCAGGACAACGAGATCACCTGGGTCGACTGGGAAGGCGCCGATGGCGACCTGGTCGATTTCGTGTCGGCGGCAAACGCGTTCCGGCGCGCGCACCCGGCGCTGACGCACGACCACTTCCTCGATGGTAAAGAGCGGCACGGCTTCCGCGATGTCATCTGGTGGCACCAGGATGGCCGGCAGATGAATCACGACGACTGGAACCGTGCGGGCCAGTCCGTGCTCGGGATGCAACTCGCGACCGCCGACGACGAAGTGCTGGTCTGGTTCAACCGCCATGCCGAGTCCGTGCTGGCGATGCTGCCGGATGGCGGCTGGGCCCTGGGTCTTGCGTCCGACGACAAGACGCCTGTCGGGTTCACAGGGAGCACGGTGCACCTGCCGCCACGTTCGGTCGTTGCGCTGATCCGCGCTCAAGTTTCCGAGCCGGAGCTGCCGCCGGATGATCCGGACGAGCTGCCGGAGGCTAGCGCGAACTAACAGAGGGCCGCCCGCGAGGCGGCCCTCGCATTTGTGGCCGGCGCATTACGAAGGTGACCGCGACGTCATTTTTGGACCGGCTCAAAATGACGCAAAGGCGGCGCGATCATGTCGAAATCATACCCCGCCGCCAGCGAAATTGTGCCGCGAACCGGGAGCGATATCCCGCCGCTGGCGCAAGACGCTGGTGGCCGCCGGAGCTAGTCCGGGACCAAGCAATGACCTTACGGAGACTAAAATGAACCCGATGCTGAAAGTATCGGCGGCCGTGCTGATCGCGGCCATGTCTGCCTTTCCGGCCCTCGCTGCGGTGAACGCCGCGGTTGTCATGGGCACGAAGACCGACATCGTTCCCGTCACCTCTCTCGATGCAATGATCGGCAAATGGGGGCAGACAGAACTCAACGCACTCGGCAAGGCGCCGAAGGTGATGGTGTTCGACGCCAACAAGCTTTATTCGCCCGCCGATATCAAGCTACTCGGCCAGGCCGATACCGCCGCGTCAGTCAACCTGACGAAGCTGCGTAGCGCCATCGACGCCGATGCGTCCCTCAAGGCCTGGTTCGCCAAGAACAAGATCGACGTGACCCATGTCATCGCGATCACCGACACTGGCGGCAAGGTCGACATCTACACGTTCTAAGTCAGTGGCGCGTGGGCGCACGCGCTGTGGCGCCGGACGGGCCTCCGTCCGGCGTTTGCTATTCGGCGGCAATCGCGGGCGTGAGCCCGCCCATGCGCTCGATGAAGCTGATGATCTCGTCGAGGTTTTCGCGCCGCAGCATGTCGGTGAAGACGTAGGGCCTTCCCTCGCGAACGCGCTGCGTGTCGGCGTCCATCACCTCGAGGCTCGCATTCACGTAGGGCGCGAGGTCGGTGTGGGTGATCACCAGCAGGTCGGACTTGGTGATCGCGGGGCCGCCCTTGCGCGGGATCTTCTCGCCCTGCGCGACGGAGATCACGTAGATCGTGATGTCGGCGAGGTCTGGCGAGAACGTCGCGGCGAGGTTGTCACCGCCACTTTCGATGAGCACGAGATCGAGGTCCGGAAAGCGGCGATTAAGATCGGCGATGGCGGCGAGGTTGAGCGACACATCTTCGCGGATCGCAGTATGCGGGCAGCCGCCGGTTTCGACGCCGACGATGCGGTCCTCGCTGATGGCCTGCACACGATTGAGGATCAGCGCATCTTCGCGGGTGTAGATGTCGTTGGTGACGACGGCCATCGAGTAGCGGTCGCGCATTGCCTTGAGCAGCATTTCGCAGAGCGTCGTCTTGCCGGAGCCGACCGGGCCGCCGATGCCGACGCGCAGGGGACCGTTGATGCTCATAGCAACCTCATCACGACGAGGATCAGGAAGCCGGCCCCGATCCACAAGCAGAGTGGAGAGTAGTTCTTGCGGTCGAGCGTCGCAAAGGGTTCCGTGGGGAAGCGCGCACGCCAGCCGGCAGTGTAGCCGAGCACGCCGCGGCCGATGAAGACCGCTGCAAGCACCGCGCCCAGCAGCGTCAGCCACCAGCCGCCGCTGCTGTGATCGGCGAGCGCCAGCGCGACGATGCCCGCGGCGAGGATCAGCATCGAGACGACGAAGGTCACGAGCCGGTTGGGCATGTGGGTGATGCCTGGGGTGCCCACCACGGTTTGCGCCAGCAAGGTTTCGTTCCTGATCGGCCAGGTGCGGCCGATGGACCACAGCAGGTGGGCGTAAGCCACCATCAGCAGCGGCACGAAAGTCAGCGATCCGACGACCATGTTCATGAGCGGAAGACTCGCGTTCCAATTGTTTCGTGACGCATCTGCGCGATATCGGCGGCATAGGCGATGCCGCCGAGATCGTCGAGCGACGCGGTTGCCGCAGTCTCGGCGAGCGTTGCCACGGCGGCCTCAAGCCCTGCCATGACCTGCAGCCCCGCTGTCTGTCCGAGCGGAACCAGCCGCACGGCGACTGAGACCTGCGAATGAACCGAGGCCGTGAGGTAGCCGATCAGCGTTTCGCCGAGCCCGATCTGCTGCGCGCCAGCGACCGCGCCGACCACGACGGGGTACGGGCAGGGTTGCGGCAGTCGCGCGAAGACATCGGATGGCCAGGCCCGCGCTGCGATGCCGAACGTTTCCCCGGTCAGCGAGGTTTCGAAGTGTCGTTCGCTCGCCGCAGTGAGGGCCAGCCCGAGCTCCGCCAGTTCAGCGAGCGCTGTGGCGTCGGGTTCGCTGCGATAGGCGTGCGCCAGCAGGATCGCATCGGTCTTGAGCGCGCCGTGCGACAGCGAGCCGCCGATCCAGTCCTTGAGCGTCGCGGCATCGCGGACGCGGCTATCGGCGATGGAGGTCTCGAGCCCTTGCGACCAGGCGAAGGTGCCCACCGGGAAGGCGGGCGACAGCCAGGTCAGGAGGCGCTGCAGGGCGACAGTCGAGCTCATTCAGTGCGGCGCGTGATAGGCGCCCTGCATCGGGATGAAGGGTTCGGTCACGTCGCGCACCTCTGCCCCCAGTCCCTGCAGCATAGTCTTGGCCACGTGGTCGCGCGGAACGAGGATGCGCTTCTTTTCGATCTGCGCCGCCATATGGCGGTTGCCGATATGCCAGGCGATCTGCGCGAGATGCTCGGCGCCCTTGGGGTTTATCTCGAGTAGCGGTTCGGGCGCGGCCACCACTTCGACGATGCGGCCGTCTTCGAGCAGCAGGCCGCCGAAATGCTCGAGCGTCACCGCCTCGGAGAAATCGACGAGAACCTCTTCGCCTTTTACGCTGAGCACCTTGCGGCGGAGACGCCGCTGGTCGGAAGTGAGAACAAGCTGAGCGAAGGGTTTACCTTTGCCGTGATTGGCGGGGAGGGCGGTGGTGGCTTTCAACATGCCGTGACCCTATCGATCCGGCCACACAGGCTCAAGGCGTCTGCACGTTCTCGGAGCAGCTGAGGACCGGCGCGGCGTCGAGCCCTTCGGTGACGTTGTGCAGCGAGGCGTCGGCGCCCTTGTTCCACCATTCCCAGACGCCCGACACATACTTCGCGCCAGAGGCCGAGATAACGTTGACCATCACCACATCCTCGCCCTCGATCGGGACGATCGCAAAGAAGTTGGGCTGGGCATTGATGTATTTGACCGTCAGCGGTTCGGTCCCTTCGCCGCAGCCATAGATCGTGGTCTGGATCTGCACGTCGCCGCTGAGATTAATGCCGACATTGAGGTCGACCGCGGCGACAGCAGGCGACGCGGCCATGACGGCAGCAGCGAGAGCGAACGGTTTGAGCATGGTGCAACTCCTCCGGTTGAATCAGGACGATAGCGTGCCCGCCAAAGATGTCACGCGATGGGCGCCGCTGTCAGCCTGGTGTGCGACCGGGCCAGAAATCGTCGTCGAGAACCTGCTCGATGGAATAGGGGCATGTTGCCGGGAAGGCCTCTTCCGGCAGTCGAGTCTGCGTGATCGCGTCGTTGAGCCCCAGAATGTAGGCTCGGTCCAGGACGCTTGCGGGGAAGGACCGAAGACTTGGGCTGTCCTCGATGAGGTCGCCAATCCGTACCCGCTGTTCGATGATCGTGGCTTTCCAGCTGTTTGTCCGCGCCGAGGGCTGCAGTTCCCACTTCAGCAGATGCGCCAGAAGAACCTCGAGGCGGTTGCGGATCTGATACTTGTCGCTCCTGCCCAAGCTCTCAATCTCCTCGGCGACGTTCTCGAGATCGACACGGTCGAGCTTGCCTGCGCGGATGAGCGCACCCTGTTCCGCGGCCCAAAGCGCGAAGTCCTCCTCGTAGGACGCCAGATGCTTGAGATCGATCTTGTTCATGGGCGTAATATAGCGCCAATGCCCCTGCGAGCCAAATCTGGGCCTAAGGGGCGCGCTCAGAACAGGAAGTAGCGCTGGGCCATGGGGAGGACGGTGGCTGGCTCGCAGGTCAGCAACTCGCCGTCGGCGTGGACTTCGTAGGTCTCGGGGTCGACGTCGATCTTGGGCGTCGCGCTGTTGTGGATCATCGACGCCTTGCCGATGCCGCCGCGGGTGTTCTTGACCGCCAGCTGCTGCTTTGCCGTGCCGAGACGCGAGCGCAGGTCGACGTCGACGGCCGACTGGCTGACGAACACAACCGAGGAGCTGGTCCGGAGTTTGCCGAAGCTCGCGAACATCGGCCGGTAGTGCATCGGCTGCGGGGTCGGGATCGAGGCGTTGGGATCGCCCATTGGCGCAGCCGCAATCGAACCACCGAGCAGCACCATCTCGGGCTTCACGCCGAAGAATGCCGGACTCCAAAGCACGAGGTCGGCGCGCTTGCCGACTTCGACCGAGCCGATGTGCTGGCTGAGGCCATGCGCGATGGCAGGGTTGATGGTGTATTTGGCGATGTAGCGCTTCACGCGGAAGTTGTCGTTGTCGCCGGTCTCTTCCTTCAGCCGGCCGCGCTGCTTCTTCATCTTGTCGGCTGTCTGCCAGCAGCGGATCAGCACCTCGCCGACGCGGCCCATGGCCTGGCTGTCCGACGAGATGACCGAGAAGGCGCCCATGTCGTGGAGGATGTCTTCGGCCGCGATTGTCTCCTTGCGGATGCGGCTCTCGGCGAAGGCGACGTCTTCGCTGATCTGCGGGCTGAGGTGGTGGCAGACCATCAGCATGTCGAGATGCTCGGCCAGCGTGTTCACCGTGTAGGGCCGCGTTGGGTTGGTCGACGACGGGATCACGTTGGGGAACGAGGCGACCTTGATGATGTCGGGCGCGTGCCCGCCGCCGGCACCCTCGGTGTGGAAGGCATGGATGGTGCGGCCCTTGAAGGCGGCAACCGTGTCTTCGACGAAGCCGGACTCATTGAGCGTGTCGGTGTGGATCATCACCTGCACGTCGTGCTCGTCGGCAACGCTCAGGCAGTTGTCGATCGCGGCGGGCGTGGTGCCCCAGTCTTCGTGGAGCTTCAGCGCAGCGACGCCCGAGAGGATCATCTCTTCGAGCGTCGCAGGATTGCTCGCATTGCCCTTGTCGGCAAGCGCGAGGTTCATGCTGAAGCCGTCGAACGACTCGATCATGCGCTCTGCGTGCCAGGCGCCGGTGCAGGTCGTCGCCAGCGTGCCGTGCGCGGGGCCGGTGCCGCCGCCCAGCATCGTGGTGACGCCGCTCATCAGCGCTTCGTCGATCTGCTGCGGGGCGATGAAGTGGATGTGCGCGTCGAACCCGCCGGCGGTGAGGATCTTGCCTTCACCGGCGATGGCTTCGGTCGACGGCCCGATGATGATGGTGACGCCCGGCTGCGTATCGGGGTTACCGGCTTTGCCGATGGCGGCGATGCGGCCGTCCTTGAGACCGACGTCGGCTTTGTAAATGCCGGTGTGGTCGACGATCAGCGCATTGGTGATGACCGTGTCAACGGCGCCCTCGGCACGCGTTGCCTGGCTCTGGCCCATGCCGTCGCGGATGACCTTGCCGCCGCCGAACTTCACCTCTTCGCCGTAGGTGGTAAAATCGCGTTCTACCTCGATGATGAGATCGGTGTCCGCAAGCCGGACCTTGTCGCCCGTGGTCGGGCCATACATGTCGGCATAGGTGGCGCGTGAGATGCGGGCGGGCATGGCTCAGCCTTTCGCGGCGGCTTTGGCGTTGTGGTCGGTGATGTAGACGTAGGCGGCGGTGTCGATGAAGTGGCTCAGGAGCTGGTCGCGCTGGCGCGTCTTGGGCTCCATGATCTTGCTGGCGACCAGCGAGATGCCGAGCAGGCGCGCCACATAGGCCGCCTTGGTCTTGCCCTCGGCCTCGTAGGTCGCGGCATTGGCATCGAGCGTCTCGACGAGCTCTTTGAGCGATGCGTTGTCGAGGATCAGCTTGAGCTGCGTCCAGTTCTGCGCGCTGGTGTTGGTCACCAGCCGGGCGACGAGGCTGCCGAGCAGCCACATCGTTTCGGGGTCGCTGCGGCCGGTGCGGTCGAGTTCATCGACCACCTGATGATAGCGGGCGATGAACGCATCGTGCTCGCCCGCCATGCTCAGTGCTTCCCACGCGAATGCGACGGCGTATTCACGACGACCTTGGCTGTCGGCTTGGCGAGCGACGCACAGTTCTCGATGAAGCGATCGAGGAAGCCGACGCCGGGAACGAGATCGTTCTGCTTCTGGTGCCGCGCGACCAGCGACAGCGCCAAGGCTTCAATGCCACGTGCACCGGCTTTGTCACCGCTCTTGTGAAAGGCGGCGCCTTGTTCGGTGAACAGCTTCAGCAATGAATCGTAAGTCGCGCCGTCGGCGCGGGCCTTGAGCTCGGCCCAGCTCTTCACGCCGGCCTGCTTGGAGAGCTGGTAGGCAAAGCGGCCCACCGTGCGGCGGACGCCCGGGTCGTTGGACTCGCCGTCCTTGAGTGCCGTCATCAGAGCGACGAGTCGCTCACGGAAAATGGTGTCGCCCTCGGCCATCAGAGCTTGCCCATGATCTTCTGCTGAAAGCCGTAGACGGTCCGTGCGCCTGACAGCGGCACGAGTTTTACTTCGCGCGCCTGGCCGGGCTCGAACCGCACCGCGGTGCCGGCCGCGATATCGAGGCGCATGCCGCGGGCCTTCTCGCGGTCGAAGCGGAGGCCGTTGTTGGTTTCGTAGAAATGGTAGTGCGAGCCGACCTGGATGGGCCGGTCGCCGGTGTTGGCGACTTCGATGGTGATCTGCGGGGCGCCCGCGTTCAATTCGATGTCGCCCGATTTGGTGATGACTTCGCCGGGGATCATGGAGTTACCGGATAGGGTGATGGACGGTCACGAGCTTGGTGCCGTCCGGGAAGGTGGCCTCGACCTGGACGTCGGGGATCATCTCGGCGATCCCCTCCATCACCTGCTGGCGCGTCACCACATGTGCGCCTGCCTCCATCAGATCGGCCACGCTCCGCCCGTCGCGTGCGCCTTCCACCACATAGTCGGTGATCAGCGCGATGGCTTCGGGATGGTTGAGCTTGACGCCGCGACCGAGGCGGTTGCGGGCGACGATGGCAGCCATCGAAACGAGCAGCTTGTCCTTTTCGCGGGGCGTCAGGTTCATGGGCGATCCTAGAGGGTCCAGAGACGGGGAATGCTCCCCGCCGATGACAGCAGAGCGATAATGGGTGAAAGCGACCGGCGCAAGGCGAGCCCGCTTTCGGCGAGCAATCGCACGGTCAGTCGCTCGCCGATGACGCTCGCGCCGCCGGTTTCGGGAAGTAGAGCACGGACGGCGTCGAGCTTGCGCTCGGCATCGGGCGCGATATGCAGCACCGTGGCGAAGGCGATGGCGCCATCGAGCAGCGACAGCCCGTCGCGCTCGGCGGGATCGCCGCTCAGCACCGTGGCTTCGGCGTGGATCAGCTTGCCGTTGCGACGGATGCGCCAGTTGTCGCGCAGGCGCGCCGACGGGGCCGCTTCGCCCATCGCCTCGCGGCCGATGAGGACCGCTTCGACTGCCGTCAGCGTCGCGCCGTCGAGCAGTTCGACCTCCAGCTTGCGGTCGAGCCGCGAGCCCTCGAACAGGATCGTCTCCTGCGGCAGCCAGTCGATATGCGCGCCCTCATGCGCCACCAGCCGGTTATCGACGCGCGCATCGCCGCTGATCGAGCGGTAGACGCGCTCGCAGGCCGGGGTGGTGAGCACAAGCTTGCCGCCGGGCCTGGCGACCGCGGTCCAGCGCAGGTGGTCGCCGCCAGTCAATCCACCGGCGGTGTTCATCAGCACGGCCTGCAGCGCATCGCTGTGCGTGTTGGGCAACCGAATCTTGGCGGCGCCTTCCTGATACAACGACTGAATCTCGGTCTTGCCCTCGCGGGCAGCGACAATCACACGGCCTTCGCCGCGGGCGCGCTGCATGCTTGGCAGCTCTCGATCGGCGAGTGCGGTCACCTGCTGCATCACGACCTTCCGCCGACGTGGTCTTCCACCGGGTCATTCCCGCGAAAGCGGGAACCTCCGTTTGCCGGTGTCGTGAGGTGCGAGGATGTGCGGGCCGGGCGTCGCCCGGCTCGTCCCGGCAGTGGCCAGATGCCTGTCCCGTAAACAGAGATTCCCGCGTTCGCGGGAATGACTCCGTCGTTCATTGGACCACCCAGCCATGATCCTAGACCATCAGGTGCCGGCGCACCTCTGGCAGATCGAGGTCGCTTGCGGGGCCCCAATGCATGATCTGTCCGCGATCCATGATGTAGATGTCGTCGGCGATCTCGCGGCAAAAGTCCAGATACTGCTCGACCAACAGGATCGTCATGCCCTTCTGGTCGCGCAGGTACTGCAGCGCCCGACCGATATCCTTGATGATGGAGGGCTGGATGCCTTCGGTCGGTTCATCGAGGACCAGGACCTTGGGTCGGGTGACCAGCGCACGCCCGATCGCGAGCTGTTGCTGCTGGCCACCCGAGAGGTCACCGCCGCGCCGGCCCAGCATCGACTTCAGCACGGGGAAGAGGTCGTAGATGAATTCGGGAATATTGCGATCGCTGTATTTGAGGCCGGCGTAACCGGTCTCGAGGTTTTCCTTCACCGTCAGCAGCGGGAAGATTTCGCGGCCCTGCGGCACGTAACCGATGCCCATGCGCGCACGCTTATAGGGCGGGGCTTTCTTGAGCACATCGTTGTCGAACACGATCTCGCCGGCCGAGACATTGTTGATGCCGGTGACGGCGCGCAGGGTCGAGCTCTTGCCGACGCCGTTGCGGCCGAGCACGGCGGTGATGCGGCTCGGCTTGCACTCGATGGTGATGCCGTAGAGCGCCTGCGCCGCGCCGTAGTGAAGGTCGGCCCCCTTGATCTGCAGTGCGACGCTCATCGTCCAAGGTACCTTTCGATCACGACAGGGTTGGCGCTGACCTGGTCGAGCGAGCCTTCAGCGAGGACTGAGCCTTCGGCGAGACACGTCACGCGCGTGCCGAGCTCGCGCACGAAGCTCATGTCGTGCTCGACCACCACCACCGAGCGGGTCCGGGCGATGTCCTTGAGCAGCTTTGCCGTCTCGACGGTCTCGGCGTCGGTCATGCCCGCCACCGGTTCGTCGACGAGCAGGAGTTTTGGGTCCTGCGCCAGCAGCATGCCGATCTCGAGCCACTGCTTCTGGCCATGGCTCAACCCGGATGCGAGGTCGCCCTTGCGCGCGCCGAGGCGGATGGTTTCGAGAATGCCTTCGATGCGCGCAATGTCGTCGTTGGCCGCGACGTAGCGCAGGGCGTCGAACACGCTGCGCGGGCCTTTCAGCGACAGCACGAGATTGTCCCACACGGTGTGGTTCTCGAACACGGTCGGCTTCTGGAACTTGCGGCCGATGCCGAGATTGGCGATCGCGGCTTCGTCGAGCTTGGTGAGGTCGGTGCGGCCGTCGAAATAGACCTCGCCGTCATTCGGGCGGGTCTTGCCGGTGATGATGTCCATCATCGTCGTCTTGCCCGCGCCGTTCGGACCGATGATCGCCAGCATCTCGTTGGGATGGACGATGATCGACAGGTTGTTGAGCGCCTTGAAGCCGTCGAACGACACCGACACGCCGTTCAGGTAGAGCATCGTTCCCGACTTGTCGGTCATTCCGCGGGCTCCGGCTTGTGCATGGTCGCGGGCGAAATGCCGGCTTCGTCCGCGGCGCTCGCGGTCTTGCTGCGGCGCACCGCGGGGCCCGTGATGAGCCCGACGATGCCGCGCGGCAGGAACAGCGTGACGATGACGAACAGCGCGCCGAGGGCGAACAGCCAGTATTCGGGCAGCATGCCGGTGAAGACCGTCTTGCCCGCATTGACCAGCAGTGCGCCGACGATCGGGCCGACGATGGTTCCGCGTCCACCGACGGCGACCCAGATGACGGCCTCGATAGAGTTTTCGGGCGCGAACTCGCCCGGATTGATGATCCCGACCTGCGGCACGAATAGCGCCCCGGCGACGGCGGCGATCAGTGCCGACACGACGAAGGCAAAGAGCTTCACGTTCTCTGGCCGCCAGCCGAGGAAGCGTGTGCGGCTCTCGGCGTCACGCACGGCGACCATCACCATGCCGAGCTTGGAGTTGACGATCGCCGAGCAGATGAGCACCGCGAGCGCCAGTGCGATCGCCGACGCCGAGAACAGCGCGGCGCGGGTCGTCGGCGCCTGGATGCTGACGCCGAGGATGTCCTTGAAGTCGGTCATGCCGTTGTTGCCGCCGAAGCCGAAATCGTTGCGGAAGAAGGCAAGCAGCAGGGCGAAGGTCATCGCCTGGGTGATGATGGAGAGATAGACGCCGGTGACGCGGCTGCGGAAGGCGAACCAGCCGAACACGAAGGCGAGGAGCCCCGGAACGACGAGGACCATCAGGAAGGCGAACCACCACTGGTCGAAGCCGTACCAGAACCACGGCAGCTCCTTGTAGTTGAGGAACACCATGAAGTCGGGCAGCAGCGGGTTGCCATAGACGCCGCGCGCGCCGATCTGCCGCATTAGGTACATGCCCATCGCGTAGCCGCCGAGCGCGAAGAACGCCGCGTGGCCGAGCGAGAGAATGCCGCAATAGCCCCACACGAGGTCGAGCGCGAGAGCGAGCATGGCGTAGGTGAGATACTTGCCGAACAGCGATACCGCATAGGTCGGCACCTTCAGCGGATGCCCGTCGGGCAGCAGCAGGTTGGACGCCGGGATCAGCAGCGCGACCACCAGCAGGGCGAGGACGATCCACATCGCCTTGCGATCGAGCGCGCGGAACAGAAGTTGCGTGATCAAGAGGCGCCCCCGCGCGTCAAAGTCATTGTTCGATGGCCCGGCCCTTGAGCGCGAACAGGCCGCGCGGCCGGCGCTGGATGAAGAGGATGATCAGCACCAGAATGAAGATCTTGGCGAGGACCGCGCCGGTGTAGGGCTCGAGGAACTTGTTCGCGATCCCCAGACTCATCGCGCCCACAAGCGTGCCCCAGAGGTTGCCGACCCCGCCGAACACCACCACCATGAAACTGTCGATGATGTAGCCCTGGCCGAGGTTGGGCGAGACGTTGTCGATCTGGCTGAGCGCAACGCCGGCCATGCCCGCAATGCCGGAGCCGAGCCCGAAGGTCATCGCATCGACGAACGGCGTGCGGATGCCCATCGCCGAGGCCATGCGGCGGTTCTGCGTCACGGCCCGCATCTGGAGGCCGAGCGCCGTGCGGTTGAGCACAAGCTGCAGGACGATGAACACGGCGATGGCGAAAACGACGATCCAGAGCCGGCTCCACGTGATGGTGAGACCGCCCAGATCGAAGGCGCCCGACATCCAGCTGGGCGCCGACACCAGCTTGTTGTTGGCGCCGAATATCGTGCGCACCGCCTGCTGCAGAATGAGCGACAGGCCCCAGGTCGCGAGCAGCGTCTCGAGCGGCCGGCCATAGAGCCAGCGGATGATGCCGCGTTCGATCGCGATGCCCACCGCGCCGCTGATGAGGAAGGCGACGGGGATGGCGATCAGGATCGACTGGTCCATCAGGCCGGGAAAGTTCAGCCGGATGATGTCCTGCACCACATAGGTGGAGTAGGCGCCCAACATCACCATCTCGCCATGCGCCATGTTGATGACGCCCATCACGCCGAAGGTGATGGCAAGGCCGATGGCGGCAAGCAACAGGACCGAGCCGAGCGACACGCCGTACCAGACGTTCTGGCCGATATCCCACGCCGCGAGCGTGTGACCGATGGCGTCGATGCCCGATTGCACGATGGGCTTGAGCTCGTCGGGCGCGGTGTCGAGGAAAGTCTTGAGGATCGTCTGCGCCTGCCGCGTCCCTTGCGCCACGATGGCATCGACAGCGGCGCGTTTCTCGTCGACGCTGGCGTCGGTCTTGAGGACGATGACCGAACGCGCGAGCTGCATTACCGCCTTGATCTCGGCGTCGGTCTCCTGCGTCAGCGCCTGATCGAGCAGCTCGAGCATTGCGGGGTCGGCGTTCTTGAGCACGCTTTGGGCGGCGGACAGGCGCGTCGCGCGGTCGTCGCTGAGCAGCGTCATCGCGCCGATCGCCGTGCGAATTTTCGCGCGGAGGCCGTTGTTGACCTTGATCTTTTCGATATCGCCCTTGGCCACGGTGCCAAGATCGGTGCCATCGACGGGATCGGTGAGCGCAAAGTCGCTGCCGACCTTTGCCGCCAGAACGACCTTCTGATCGGAGTCGCGCGTATATAGGTTGCCGTCGGCGAGGGCCTGGAGGATGGGCAGGACGCGCTGGTCGCCGGTCGCGACGAGGGCGTTCATTGCCGCCTCGCGTTCGGGGAAGCCGCCCTGGCCAAGGGCATCGACGAGGCTGGCCGTCAGTGTCGTCTGCGCGTGGACCTGGGGGACGGCGAGAAACAGGGCAGCGGTCAGGAAAGCAATCAGTCTCAGGAGACGGGTGGCCATCGTGCTCGCTCGGTTGTCGGGTGGAGGCGAGGGCGGTTGTCCGCCCTCGCGAAGATCGATGGTCGAGTTACGGGGCCGGAGCCGTGGTGCACTCGTTCTTGGCGGTGTCGAAGTGGCCGCAACCGGTGAGCGGATCGGTCCAGTCGGCCTCGATGCCCTTGTCTTCCGGCAGCACATCCGACCAGGCGTCGCCCGGAACGGTGCCTTCGGTCTGCCACACGACGTCGAACTGGCCGTCGTCCTGGATTTCGCCGATGAGAACCGGCTTGGTCAGATGGTGGTTGGGCAGGAGCTTGGCCATACCGCCGGTGAGGTTCGGCACTTCGAGCCCGACAATCGCCTTGAGGACGGCGTCGGTATCGGTGGTGCCGGCCTTCTCGACCGCCTTCACCCACAGGTTGAAGCCGATATAGGCCGCTTCCATCGGATCGTTGGTGGTGCGCTTGTCGTTGCCGATGAACTTGTGCCAGCCCTCGATGAAGGCGGCGTTCTCCGGCGTATCGACGGACTGGAAGTAGTTCCAGGCGGCGAGGTGACCAACGAGGTTGGTCGTATCCATGCCGGCCAGTTCTTCTTCACCCACCGAGAACGCAACGACCGGGATGTCTTCGGCCGAGATGCCCTGGTTGGCGAGTTCCTTGTAGAACGGCACGTTAGCGTCGCCGTTGATGGTCGAGACCACGGCGGTCTTCTTGCCGGCCGAACCGAATTCCTTGATGGCGGCAACTTCGGTCTGCCAGTCGGAGAAGCCGAACGGCGTGTAGTTGATCTTGATGTCTTCCGGGGGCACGCCCTTGTCCATGAGGTACTGCTCGAGGATCTTGTTGGTCGTGCGCGGATAGACGTAGTCGGTGGCTTCGAGGACCCAGCGCTTCACGCTGCCGCCTTCTTCGCTCATCAAGTAGTCGACGGCCGGGATCGCCTGCTGGTTCGGCGCGGCGCCGGTGTAGATCACGTTCTTTTCGGACTCTTCGCCCTCGTACTGCACGGGGTAGAAGAGGATGTTGTTGAGCTCCTTGAACACCGGCAGCACGGACTTGCGCGACACGGACGTCCAGCAGCCGAAGACGGCGGCAACGCCGTCCACCGAGATCAGCTCGCGAGCCTTTTCGGCAAACAGCGGCCAGTCGGACGCGGGGTCGACGACGACGGGCTCGAGCTGCTTGCCGAGGAGACCGCCCTTCTTGTTCTGCTCATCGATGAGATAGAGCATCGTGTCTTTGAGGGTCGTCTCCGAGATCGCCATCGTGCCCGACAGCGAGTGGAGCACACCCACCTTGATGGTATCCTGAGCGAGGACGGGCGAGAACGCGCCCATCGTCATCGCAGCAGCCAGTCCCAGACCGGCCGCGATGCGGCTTACTCCTGTCAATTATGCCTCCGACAGTTGGTTGTTTGCACCGCGGAGGAATTTGCAAAGGCCGTGCCAGTGGACGACACCACTTGGTAACGTGCTGAATTATCATCTGTTTCTGAGTAAGGGGGCGGTCCGGAGCCCGCCCCACTGCATACAATGCCGCGTTCGGGTGCCGGTTCTCTGGGCAGGCGCCTTAACCCCTGCTTAACATTTAGGCAGGGCGGGGTCTCCTGAGCAAAGCCGTCGTCAGGGCATGATTTGAGGCCGCGATTGGGCTACAGATTAGGGACCGGAAGTTCGCTTCCGGCAGAGGTTGTTTGCACCGACGCCTCGGCCCCGTGTCCGCAAGGACGCGGGGCTTTTGCTTTGTGCCCATGCCCTGGAACAGGAATCAGCAACCTTTCCCAACGCGCTCCGTTTAGCCGACGAACCCCATGTGGATGGTTCTCTCTCAAAGCGTCGATCAACAAAAAGACGGAGAAAAACAATGAAAGCGACAGCTGCGATTTCGATTGCCGCTCTGCTTGCTGCTCTTGCGGCAACCCCCTCCACTGCTCTCGACCTGAACGCTGGCGCCAATGGCGGCGTGGGCGTGAACGTGTCGAGCGATAGCGACAATGCGAATGCCGGCGTCGATCTTGGGCTTGGCGTGAATGCGAGCGCCCAGAATGACGATGGCGATGGCGCCAGCGTTTCCGTCGGCGGATCGCTGGATGGTGGCGTCACCGTCGACGGTGGCAATGATGGCGACCTCGGCGTCGACACCGCCGCCACCGGCTCGATCGGGATCACCGGCTCAGCCGCCGACGACAGTCTCGATGCCAATACGCGTCTCGATCTGCTGCTGAAGCTTATCGCCGACAGCAGCTACGACGACTCGAGCTTTAGCGCCTGGGTCGATGGGGCCAGCACCACCGTCGTGAATGTAGATGACGTCTTCGACGCCGACGGTCAGGCCCAGATCGATGCGGCCCTCCAGGCCAATGCAGACGAGCACAACGACCTGAACGCGGCGATCAACGCGAACGCCAACCTCAAGGCCTGGCTCGACTCTGAAGGAATCGACGCAGCGTCGGTCATTGCGATCGACGTGAGTGCCGACGGTTCGGTGCACGTTTACGAGGGCTGACGCTCCCTCGTAGATGAAGCCGAAGGGGCGCGGGACTTCGGTCCCGCGCCTTCCCTTTTTGGGGGTCAGTAGTTCCCCGGAAGCGTCAGGCCATCTCTTGCACATTTCACGTAGAGCCCGAGAAACGCTCGGTTTCCCGCTCGACCAGAATGCTGTTCGAGTTGACTTGTCATTAAGCCCCGCGGCGTTTTCTGCTCGCCCATAAGCGCTGCCCAAAGGAGGCAGACGCATGGGAGACGTGAGAAATGAAATCTGTACCGAGACTGGTTGCGGCAAGCCTCCTGGCGACGTCGCTCATTCCCTTCAACGCGTTCGGTGCCTCGCTGCTCGGTGGTCTGGTCACGACAGGCTCCAGCACAGGCAATTCGAACTCGATCATCTCGATCGACAGCAGCAGCAACGGCGGCACCAAGATCGGCCTGCTCGGATCGGAAGGTGTCGCCGTCAACCTTCCGGGTACGAACGACAACGGGTCGGTCCCGGTCGTTGGCGACGTGCTGGGTGGCAATAATGGTGGCGGTAGTCTGCCGGTCGTCGGTAGAAACGGCGTTACACTTCCCGTCGACCTCGGCACCCGCGGTTCGATCGGTGTCCAAGGACTTGCCGAAGTGAACATCGCGCCCGCGACCGGCGGCGGGACGTCGATCGGCGTCGACGTGCTCGGCGGAAATGGCGGCACCATCAGCACCAATCCGCTCAACCTTCTGGGCAACAATGGCGGCGTGACCGTCAACCTTCCGAACCTGGGCGGCATCCTCGACATCGATGGTGGCGGCAGCAAGGGTGGGAATGGTGGCTCCGGCGGCAATGGCGGATCTGGTGGCGCCGGCGGTAATGGCGGCAATGGCGGTGCGGGCGGCAATGGGGGTGCAGGTGGCGGCAATAACGGCGGCACCACCAACATCATCAAATACTACTCGAACGGTGGGGGTGGCAGCGGCGGCTTCACCATTCCGTCCGGCATATCGAGCCGCCTGAAGGCACTGCTCCGCATCCTCGCCGAGCGCGACTATCTACGCATCTCGAACGGTCGCGCCGTGTGCCTTAACAGCTTCGGCGTCGCCGAGGTGGCGGGCTGGGTCCCGCAGAAGGAGTGGGGTGCGCTGCAGAAGGTGCTCGCCTCCTACTCGCAGGATATCTACACGCTGCGTCAGCTGCTCGCCAACTGCGGCAGCCGCGAGCAGCGGCAGGCCCTCAACCTGACCGATCTCAACCGCGTCATCGCGATCGATATCGGCAAGGACGGGCAGCCGATCCTGTTCATGCTCTGAGCCCTGGAGGGGATGGTTGCAATTGCACCATCCCCTTTCAGTCTTCCAAAACCACACGCACGAAGGAGCGGAAACGAAGACGTCGCGTCGACTGTTATTGGGGCAGCGTCGCTCGAGTCTTTAAGTCTTCTAGTGACAGCGCGAGCGACTCCAATAGAGGAGAAGCAAGTGAGGAAGTATCTCAAAATTTCGGCGATTGCGTTGTTGACGACAGCTGTTTCAGGACTGCCTGCCCACGCGCTCTCGCTCAATGTCGGCAGCAACGGTCCGCTCGTCGATCTGGGCGCCACCAACACCAGCGATGCCACTGTGAGCGTCGATACCGGTAGCGTGCTCGGCAGCGCGCCAGCCAACGATAATGCAAGTTCAGGCGCAGCGGTCGAGGTTAACCTGAACTCCGTTCTAGGCAGCAACAATAGCGGGAGCAGCACCGACGGCGGCCTCATCGACATCGACCTCGGCAGCGGGCGTACCGGCGGCCGCGTCCTCGACCTGGGCGGGCAGGGCAGTCTGCTCGACCTCGGTGGTGACGGCGATCTGCTCGACCTGGGCGGCGAAGGCGGCGTGATTGCCGACGTCACCATAGGTGGCGACAATGGCCTGCTCGATCTGGGCGACAGCGAACTTATCGACCTCGACAGCCTGGGCCTGAGCGACGGTCCGCTACTGGATCTCAGCGGCAACCAGGACGTGGATGCCCTGATTGATATCGACATCGCCAACGCCGATCTGCTCGATACCAGCTCGACCGGTGGCATCGGCAACGGCCTGCTCGATCTCGGCGACGACACCGAGAACCTCGTCGCTCTCAATCTGCTCGGCACCACGGTCGACGCCGACGTCAACCTCGGTGGCGGCGGCGCTCCGGTGGTGGATGTCAACGTGGGAACGGGCACTGACGGCGTTGCCGGCACGCGTCTGCTGCCGAACACCGATGCCAACGCGACGGTCGGCGGCGACAATCTCGCGACAGTGACCGTGACCACCGGCGGCGACGGTGCCGGTAACGGTGGTGCTGGCGGTAACGGTGGCGGCAGCGGCGGTAATGGTGGCGCTGGCGGCAACGGTAGCAACGGCTCCGGCAACAACGGCGGCGCGAACGGCGGTGGCAATGGCGGCAGCGGTGGAATGGCCCCCGGCAGCGGTGGCAGCGGCGGCTCGAACTCCGGCTCCACCGATATCGCGGCGGCCTCGGCTTCGTGCCTGACGCTCAGCTCGGCGCAGCTCGACGAGTTGATCAAGCGCCACACTTACAACCGCGCGACGTTCAACAGCTGGGCCAGCGCCCAGTCGCTGAAGATCGTCGAGGTCGACCTCTGCGATCGGGAGATCGGCGACGTGGCCGCTGCGGTCGGCGCCAGCGCCAATGTGGCGCGGCTCCAGGCGTTCCTCGCCGCCCAGGCCAAGGTTCGCGCCGGGCTGCAGTCGAAGGGCTTTGCGCCCGGCGACGTGATCGCGGCCGACCACAATGGCGCGGTCCTTACCGTCTACGTGATCTAGGGGCCGCACTCCCCCATTTGACAGACTCCCGTAGACGTCACTGAGGCGCGGATTGCCCCCGATCCGCGCCTCTTCTTGCGCCTTCCGCCCGAGGCGCTAGAGTCGCGTCGAGGAGGACTCGATGCCCATCGATGAGAAGCGCCCGCGCGTGGTGGGCGGTGGCCCCAAAAAGCTGCTCTATGCTGCCGAAACGATCGTCAGGATGGGCGTCGGCAAATCGGCCAAGGCGCTCACGGCGAAAAACACCTGCAAGGCCTGCGCCTATGGCATGGGCGGCCAGATGGGTGGCATGACCAACGAGCTGGGCGAGTTTCCCTCGATCTGCAACAAGTCCGTGCAGGCGCAGTCGACCGACATCCAGCCCGGCATCGCGCACGACACCTTCGACCACACGATCGACGAGTTGTCGCGGCTCAGCGGCCGGCAGATGGAAAAGCTCGGCCGGCTCAACACGCCGCTCTACAAGGGGCCGCGCAGCACGAAATGGCGGCCGGTGAGCTGGGACTGGGCGATGGAGACCATCGCCGATCGGCTCAAACCGCTCGATCCGAACAAAACCTTCTTCTACTCGTCCGGCCGCTCGTCGAACGAGGCCGGCTTCGTGTTCCAGCTGTTGGCGCGGGCCTGGGGCACCAACAATGTCAACAACTGCTCCTACTACTGCCATCAGGCGACGAGCGAAGGTCTCGCCACTACCATCGGCAAGGGTACCGCGACGGTCGAGCTCAACGATCTCACGGGCGCCGACCTGATCTTCGTGATCGGCGCGAACCCCGCGTCGAACCATCCGCGCTTCATCCATATGCTGAAGCACTGCCGCGACAACGGTGGCGACGTGATTGTCATCAATCCGGCCAGGGAGCCGGGGCTGGTGAAGTTCGCCGTGCCCAAGAGCCCGGGCTCGCTGCTCCGCGGCGGCGACGAGATCGCGTCGGACTGGCTGCAGCCGTGCATCGGCTCCGACATCGCGCTGTTCAAGGGGCTGGCGAAGGCTGTGCTCGAGCTCGGCGCGGAGGACCCGACGTTCCTCGCGGCCCACGCCCAAGGCTTCGATGCGTTCAAGGCCGACCTCGACGCTCTGAGCTGGGACCAAATCGTCGACGCGTGCGGCGTGCCGCGCGACGACATCGTGCGTGTCGCAGCCATCTATGCCCGGCGCAAGAACGTCGTTTTTGCCTGGGGCATGGGGATGACGCACCATCTTCACGGCACCGCCAATGTCGAAGCCATCGCCAATCTCGCGCTGCTGCGCGGCATGATCGGGCGACCCTTCGCGGGGCTGCTGCCGCTTCGTGGTCACTCGAACGTGCAGGGTATCGGCACCATCGGCGTCAAACCCATCGTTTCGGCCGAGGTGAATGCCGCGATGGAGCGCGCCTTCGGCATCACGCTGCCCCGCGAGAAGGGCTTCGACACGATGGCCGGTTTGCAGGCCGCCGCCGACGGCAGGATCGACGCCGCGATCGTCATGGGCGGCAACCTTTGGGGAGCGACGCCGGACACCGAGTTCGCGACGCGCGCCATGGAGGCCATCGGCTTCAAGCTGTTCCTCACCACCACCATGAACCGCGGCCATGTGCACGGGCTGGGGGAGGGCGAGGCGATGATCCTGCCGGTCACGGCGCGCGACGAGGAGTGGTCGCCCACCACGCAGGAGTCGATGTTCAACTTCGTGCGGCTCAGCGATGGCGGCATCGAGCGGCTCGATAACGTGCGGCCCGAGACGGTGATCCTCTGCGACATCGCCACGCGCCTGCTGCCGAACTCGCCGATCCCCTTCGCCAAGTTCAAGGAACACCACGAAGTCCGTAAGGTCATCGCCGCGGTCGTGCCCGGCCTCGAGCAACTTGCCGATATCGACGTCGCCAAGCTCGAGTTCCACATCAAGAACCGCGTGCTGCACGCGCCAAACTTCGGCACGCCGGACGGCCGGGCGCATTTCGTCGTCACGCCGATCCCGCAGCTGGACCGGCAGAAGCTTACGCTTGCGACCGTGCGCTCCGAAGGCCAGTTCAACACCATTATCTATGAAGAGCACGACACCTATCGCCACAAGGCACCGCGCGACGCGATCTTCCTCAACCGCGACGATATGAGCGGCGCGGGCCTGAGCGATGGCGATCGGGTCACGCTTGCGTCAGCTCATGGGCAGATGGACGGTGTCGCGACGAGCTTCGATCTTCCGCGCGGCTCGGCGCTCGCCTATTATCCCGAAGCCAATGTGCTGTGCGGTACCTCCGTCGATCCGCGCAGCAAGACTCCCGCCTTCAAATCCGTTCCCGTCTGGATCGTATCGTGACCTTTGTCGGCTTCCCGCCCGAAACGCTCGCCTTCCTCAACGGCATCCAGGCGCACAACGAGAAGGCGTGGTTCGATGCGAATCGGCCGCTCTACGAAGCTGGTTATGTTGCGCCCGCGCGGGCCTTCGTCGAGGCCATCGGGCCAAAGCTCAAGGCGATTGCGCCGGACGTGCAGTACGAGGCCAAGGTCAACGGCTCGATGAGCCGCATCAATCGCGACATTCGCTTCAGCAAGGACAAGCGGCCCTACAAGGAACACCTCGGCCTGTGGTTCTGGCACGGCGACAAGCGGCAGTGGGACGTGCCCGGCTTCTGGTTCGAGCTCACACCGACGCATCTGCAACTGGGCGTCGGCATCTACATGCTGCAGGGCGAGGCGCTGGATTCGTTCCGCCAGTCGATCATCCATCCGCGCTCGGGGAAGGCGCTGCTCTCGGCCGTCGCGGCGCTCAAAGGCAAGTACGAGATCGGTGGCAAGGCACGCAAGCTGATGCCTCGCGGCTTCGACGCCGATGCCGACCGCCGCGACTATCTGCTCTACGAAGGGCTCTACGTCCACACGACGTTGCCGGTCGAGACCGCGACGAAGCCGAAGGTGGTCGACATCTGTGCCAAGCACTACGCCGCAATGTGGCCCATCGGGCAATGGCTGCTCAACGAAGTGTCCGCAGGCGGGTGATGGCGGCCTTCACCGGGTTCCCACCCGAGACGCTGGCGTTTCTCGCCGGTCTCAATGCGAACAACAGCAAAGACTGGTTCGCCGCGCACCGGTCGCTCTACGACGCGTCGGTGGAAGCGTCGAAGGCATTCGTCGACACTGTCGGGCCGCAGCTCAGGACCTTCGCCCCCGCTGTCAACTTCGAGGCAAAGAT
Source organism: Devosia sp. (assembly GCA_044224395.1). Taxonomy (GTDB): domain Bacteria; phylum Pseudomonadota; class Alphaproteobacteria; order Rhizobiales; family Devosiaceae; genus Devosia_A. Next base: position 148,099 of record JBGAKM010000004.1, on the reverse strand, counting down.
CGGGGCGTCGCTGCAGCGGCCCAACCGCGACACGCGCTTCAGCAAGGACAAGCGGCTCTACAAGGAGCAGATCGATCTGTGGTTCTGGCACGGCGACAAGAAGGGTTTTGACCTGCCGGGCCATTTTCTCCGCATAGAGCCCGAGTTCACCTTCGTCGCCACCGGCATGATGCACATCCTGCCGCCGGCCTTGTTCCGCTATCGCGAAGCTGTCGATCGCGAGCGCTCAGGGCAGGCGCTGGTCGACACGGTTGCAAGGATCGACGCGCTCGGCCGCTATCAGGTGGGCTACCCCAGCCGGAAGAGCGTGCCCAAGGAGTACAGCAAGGATCATCCGCGCGCCGAGTACCTCAAATACGAGTCGCTCTGGGGTCATCTGCGTGTGCCGTCGGAGGCGATCCTTACGCCGGACTTTGCGGGCATCACCATCAACGCGTGGCGCGACCTCGCGCCGCTTACCGAGTGGCTGATGAACGAGGTCGCTGACCGCCACGCTCCCGCCTAGTCTTCGTACTGGAACGCCGTTTCGAGTGGTACGCCGAAGACGCGGGCGATCCGGAAAGCGACTTCGAGAGACGCGAGTAGCGTCCTTGTTCGATGGCGACGATAGTCTGCCGGGTCACGCCCACCCTTTCGGCCAGCGCCGCCTGCGTCATCTCGCCGGCGTGGAAAGTACGACATGATGCCTGCAAAAATGATCCTCTTCGGGTTATCTCTGGGCGATCAGCGCCTTGTCCCGGGCGGGGCGGTGTGGTTCTGCTCGGCGTGCGACGAAGCTTCGAGTCTCAATTGATCTCTCCGACACCTCTTCACGACAGCGCCTCGCTGCGCGGCATTGTCATCGGCGCGTCCGCGTATTCGCTGTTCGCGTTTCACGATGCGCTGGTGAAGGGGATCATCACCGGACTGCCCGTCACGCAGATCATCTTCGTGCGCAGCCTCGTGATCGTGCTCGGCTGCATCGCCGTGAGCCGCGGCAGCGTGGTCCGCGATCTGCGCCGTTCCTCAGGTAAGCATCTGATCCTGCTGCGTGCCGTGCTGACGCTGGGCGCCTGGTGTATGTACTACTCGATGGGCGCGCATATGCAGCTCGCGACGATGACCACGCTGTATTACGTCGCGCCGATCATCACGCTCGTTCTCGCGGTCATCTTCCTGCGCGAGCGGCTCACCCTGCCGCGCGTCAGCGCCGCTATAATCGGCTTCGCTGGCGTCTTCGTTGCCTGCAATCCGATTGGGCTCTCGATCGCGCTGCCCGAGGCGCTGGTGCTCGGCGCGGCGTTGCTGTGGGCCATCGCGATGATCGTCATGCGCTCGATTCCCAAGACGGACTCCGCGCTCGCCCAGATCTTCGGGCTCAACAGCTTCAACGTGGTGGTGATGAGCGTCGTCGTGGCGTTCACCTGGCAGCCGATGGACCTTCGCACGCTGACGGTCGTCGCAACGGTCGCACTCCTCGGCGGTCTGGGCCAGTTTCTCCTGGTCCACGCCGCCCGCAGCGTCCCCGCCGGCGTCCTCGGTACAGTCGAGTACTCCGCGCTCGTCTGGGCCTTCGTGTTCGGCTACGCCTTCTGGCACGAAGTCCCCGCGGCCTATGTCTATTTCGGCGCCGTGCTGATCGTGATCGCCGGCGCCTTCGTCGCCTACAGCGAACGCCGACGTCGCGGCGCGATCATCGAAACGCCCTGACTTAGTTCATGACCGGATACGCGACGTAGGCGAAGCGCTTGCTGTCGGGTGCCCAGCTGTTGACGTTGATGGTGCCCTGGCCGCCGAACAGGGCGACGATCTCCTTGTGCCAGCTGCCGTCGGGCGGCATCAGCATGAGCCTGACGTCCTTATCGGCGGGATGGCCGAGCGTGCCCGGTGGGTAACTGATGTAGACGTAGTGCGTGCCGTCGGGCGAGGCGTGCGGGAACCAGTTGACTCGATCGTCGTGAGTCAGCTGCTCGATGCCGATGCCGTCGGGGCGCATGCGGTAGCACTGGGCGTGACCCGCCTGCGTCGCATTGCGCTCGGCATTGAAGTAGATCCACTTGCCGTCAGGAGAATATTCGGGGCCGTCGTTGGGGTAGCTCACGTCGCTGAGCCGCGTGTCCGGTCCGCCTGCCGCCGGGATTGTGAACATGTTGATGCGACGGTGACCTTCGGTGCCTTCGATCGCCACGTAGCTCAGCGTCTTTCCGTCCGGCGAGATGCCATGGAGGAAGTGCAGGTAGTTCTCGTGCGGGTTCGATACGCGCCGCGGCGTGCCACCTTCGATGCCTACCGCGTAGAGCGCCCAGTCGCCCGAGTTGCTCATGTAGATCGTCCGGCCGTCGGGCGAGATTACGTGGTCGTTGTTGACGTCGCGCACAGTGCCCGTCTCGATCTTGGCGAGACCCGTGCCGTCGACGTTGATCCGCCAGAGCTCGCCGCCGGCGTTGAACACGAGATAGTCGCCGCTCGGATGCCAGTTGGGCGCTTCGATGATCTCGTCGGCGACGAAGATCACATCGCGTCCGGTGCCGTCGGCGTTGATGATCGTCAGTTCGGAGCGCTGGGCGGGGAGGAGTTGGCGGAATTTGCGGGTGAAAGGCGACGGCAAGGTAGGGTCCTAAGTGGCGGGAGGCGGGGCGTTTTTTCTGTCTGCCCGATCTGATTTGAACTGGCTAGCCGTCGCCTTTGACGACCGATAGTTGCCCCGTGGGGCGGCATCCCCTACATAGGCGCCAAAATCAGCTCAGTTGCGGGATATCTGCTCGATGGCGCGCCAGTTCATCTACCACATGCACGGAATGTCGAAGGCCTATGCCGGCGGCAAGAAGGTGCTCGATAACATCCATCTGAGCTTCTATCCGGACGCCAAGATCGGCGTGCTCGGCCCCAACGGCTCGGGTAAATCGACGCTGCTGCGCATCATGGCGGGCATCGACAGCGACTTCACCGGCGAAGCCTGGCTCGCCGACGGCGCCAAGGTCGGCTACCTGCCGCAGGAGCCGCAGCTCGATCCGGCGCTCAATGTGCTGGGCAACGTGATGACGGGCGTCAAGGAAAAGAAGGACGTCCTCGACCGCTACAACGAGCTGATGATGAACTACTCCGACGAGACGGCGGAGGAGGCGACCAAGCTCCAGGACCGGATCGACGCGGAGAATCTGTGGGACCTCGAGGCGCAGGTCGGCGTCGCGATGGAAGCGCTCGGCTGCCCGCCGGGCGATGCCTCGATCGACAATCTCTCGGGCGGCGAGAAGCGTCGCGTGGCGCTCTGTGCGCTGCTGCTGAGCAAGCCCGACCTGATCCTGCTCGACGAGCCGACCAACCACCTCGACGCCGAGACCACGGCGTGGCTCGAAAAGCACCTGCGCGAGTTCCCCGGCGCCGTGCTGATCATCACCCACGACCGCTACTTCCTCGACAACGTCACCGGCTGGATCCTCGAGCTCGACCGTGGCAAGGGTATTCCCTACGAGGGCAACTACTCGGCGTATCTCAGCGCCAAGGCAAAGCGCTTCCAGCAGGAGCAGTCCGAAGACGCGGCGCGCGCCAAAGTGCTCGAGCGCGAGCGCGAATGGATGGGGCAGAGCCCGCAGGCGCGCATGGCCAAGTCCAAGGCGCGTATCCGTGCGTATGACGAGCTCGTCAAGGTCAACGAGGCGCGCACGCAGTCGACCACGGCGCAGATCATCATTCCGCCCGGCGAGCGGCTCGGCCACAACGTCATCGACATCGAGGGCATCAGCAAGTCATATGGCGATCGCCTGCTGATCGACAATCTTACCTTCAAGCTGCCGCCTGGCGGCATCGTCGGCGTGATCGGCCCGAACGGCGTGGGTAAAACGACGCTCTTCCGTATGCTCACCGGGCAGGAGAAGCCCGACAGTGGCTCGATCACCATCGCCGACGCGGTGCACCTGGGCTATGTCGACCAGAGCCGCGACACGCTCGCGCCCAACAAGACCGTGTGGGAAGAAATCTCGGGCGGCAACGAGCTCTTGATGCTGGGTAAGCGCGAAATGAATTCGCGCGCCTACACGTCGGCGTTCAACTTCAAGGGCGCCGACCAGCAGCAGAAGGTCGGCAACCTCTCAGGCGGCCAGCGCAACCGCGTGCACCTCGCCAAGATGCTGAAGTCGGGCGCCAACGTGCTGCTGCTCGACGAGCCGACCAACGACCTCGACACCGAAACGCTGGCGGCGCTGGAAGAGGCGCTGGAAGAATTCGCCGGCTGCGCCGTGATCATCAGCCACGACCGCATGTTCCTCGACCGGCTGGCGACACACATGCTGGCCTATGAGGGCGACAGCCACTTCGAGTGGTTCGAGGGGAATTTCGCGGACTACGAAGCCGACAAGATCAAGCGGCTGGGACCGGACAGCGTGAACCCGAAGCGGGCGACGTATAAGCCGCTGGAGCGGTAGGACCGTAATGGCAGACGACGAACCTCAGGAAGAGGATGATCTGGGCGTCGAAGCCGACGTTGTCCAAACGGAGACTAATGACCGTGCAGATCCAAAGTCGTTGGTTGGTTCAACCATTCCGGACGATCTACTGAAGAAGTACACGTTCGCCAGCTACGGGCGAGCGGTTTCGGTGTTGGCCCATGGTTTTCCTGATGAGTTTCAGGAGATCATGCAAGCGTTGCGCGACTTCGAGATCACTACCGATATGATCAGGAGACCGGGGGGAAATGAGTCAGAGATTCCTAAGGCGATCTCGGCAATCTTGCGGCCCCGGGCTTGGCACGAGACGACCATTCAGGGGAGCCTAGTTATTACTCGTGGCTGGAAGGTTCTCTCGGGCTACACCAAGAGTGGAAAGCCGAAGTACCAACGGGAGTCGGAAAAGTTTGAACGTCCGAACTACTTTGACGGTCACAAGATCGATTTTGTGAAAGGGCGTGTCGCGTTTGACTTTGAGTGGAACTCAAAGGACCAAACGTTTGACCGCGACCTGTATGCCTTCGATGCGTTTACGAGGGCTGGCGCGATCGACGTAGCGGTAATCGTAACCAGAGACACAAGCTTGACCCCGATCTTTCACGAGCTTGGAACAGCGCTTAGGAAGGACGGCACTATTGCCACCAAGGATGGAAAGCCCGTACCTCTGGCACCGAAGTATGGCGCCAGCACCACGTGGTGGGGCAAGCTTATTTATCGACTTAACGCGGGCCGCAACGGAGGGTGTCCGGTCCTAGCCGTCGGCATGACGCCTGCTTGCATCTCTGATCTAGCCGCGTGGCGCGCCGCTCATTCAGCCGCCGAGTTGTAGGCGTACGTCTCCCAAGTCGGGCGGTAGTCTTCGTTCGCCTGATTGCCCCAGTAGGTCCAGCCGGGGCGCGTGCCGCGGGCGAACAACTCCAGATACGGTCCCTTTGAGCAGTCCTCGATCAGATCGTACTGCTCATCCGGCTTACGCGAATGCTCGCGCTTGCGAGACGACATGTAGTTGACCTGGCTGCGACCGGGAGCTTCGGTGCGAGCGTTCTTGCCTCGGACGCCAAACAGCAGGAGTTCTGTCACATTGCGGAAGTAGAACCCAACTCCACGGCCGTCCGATCCGCCGTCTTTACGGACCTTATGCCAAACGATGTTGGCCTTATACTGGAAGCCCCATGCTTCCATTACCCTCAGGCCGTCCGGCAACATCGCGTTTGGGATCCAGAGGTAGAGGTGGGACGTCGACTGGGTGACGTTGGACACCGGCAGCGCGCAAATCTCGTCGGTCGACATCGTGCCGTAGCGCGAGAGGCGACGATGTTCGGGTGCGACCTTTCCGGTGCGGTTGGTAAAGCGCCACGGCGGATCAGCGAGAATTGTCCGGAAGCGTTCCTTGCCCGCAGTCGCCAGAAGACTGGCGCCGGTCTCGCTGAAATGTACGTTCATGTCCCGAACCCCATGAGCGCCAGCATGGCACAAGAACAAATAGAGAACAATATGCTGTTGTTCGATTGTTATCCGAGTCTTGCTGTAGAGTCTGTCGCGGCCCAGTCAGTTTGGTCTCAGACGCAGAGTTTCCACAGATGCCCCTCGTCACCCTCGACATCTCCAACCCACCGACATCGCTCGCCGCTCCCGCCGACGAGGCCGCTTTCGCTGCAGCGTGCGCAACCGAGTCTCCTCCGCTCGGTCCGGAGTCTCGCCTGCAGCACAACGTCCCGCGCGGCACGCTCACGTCGTTCCGTTACGCGTCGGACGCAACCGGGGCTTTCCCGAACACGTCGCGCGACTGGATGCTCTACGTCCCCGCGCAATACGACGTCGCCCACGCCGCAAACCTCGTCGTGTTCCAGGATGCGCGCTTCTATCTGGGCGACGGGTTCAACGCGCCGGCGGTGTTCGACAATCTCATCGCGCGCGGCGACATTCCCCCGACCATCGGCCTTTTTGTCGAGCCCGGCGATTTGCCCGACCAGCCGCCGAACTCGCGCGGCAATCGCTCATTCGAATATGACTCGCTGACCGACGCCTATGCACGCCTGATCCATGACGAGCTGCTGCCGCTGGTCACGGCCGAATACGCCATATCGACGGACCCGAAGCGTCGCGCCAGCGTGGGCATGAGCTCGGGTGGCATCTGTGCGTTCAATCTCGCCTGGGAGCGGCCGGATTCGTTTGGGCGCGTCGTCAGCCATGTGGGCAGCTTCACGGATATTCGCGGCGGCAATGCCTATGTCTCCCGCGTCCGCAAGAATGGTACGAAGCCCATCCGCGTGTTTCTCCAGGGCGCGGTGGGCGATCTCGACAACGCCAGTGGCAGCTGGACCGTCGCCAATTTCGACATGGCGATGGCGTTGCGGTTCAAGGGCTACGACTACCGCTTCGAGTACGGGCAGGGTGCCCACGATCTTCGGCACGGCGCGGCGATTTTCCCGCAGACGCTGCGGTGGCTGTTCCGGTAGCGAAACTTTCATCGCTCCGCGGAACCAAAATCCGGCTCACGCATTTGAGTCCGCTCGCCGGTTATCCTGTGGGCCGGCTTGGGGCGTAAGTTTAATGGCTTCTATCGACTTTGCGCATGTGTTCGAGGCCCTGCCGAGCCCGTACATGCTGCTCGACAACGAGCTGCGCTACGTCGCCGCCAACCCTGCCTATCTGAAAGTCACCGAACGGACGATGGACCAATTGCGGGGCGTCCATGTGATGGAGGCGTTCCCGGCACCCGGTGCGCGTGGCGAGCGGCTTCGTGCGTCGTTCGAAAAGGTCCTCGCGACAGGTGAGCCGGATACACTGGCTTATTTGCCCTATCCGATCGAACTGGCCGACGGCACTGTCTATGAAGGCTATTGGACGGCCGTCCACACGCCGATCCTCGATGCTGAGGGGAACGTCGCCCTCATCCTCCAGAACACGGTTGACGTCACCGAGTTTGCGCGGCTGCGCGAGCAGGCGACGCTGCCCTTCACCTCGCTGGGCGCCACCACCAGCCTCATCGAGCGCACGCGGGAGGCCGAGTCGGCGGCGGCCGATTTCCGCCGGCTGTTCCAGCAGGCGCCGGGCTTCTTTGCCGTGATGAGCGGGCCGGAGCATATTTTCACCTTCACCTCGGATGCCTATCAGCGGCTGATCGGCGGGCGGCAGGTTGTGGGCCGACCGATCCGCGAGGCGCTGCCCGAAGTGGCGGAGCAGGGCTTTGTCGACCTGCTCGATCTCGTGTTCAGGGAAGGCAAGACGCACTCTGCGGAGGGCGCACGCGTGGTGCTCGAAAACGAGCCCGGCAAGCCGCCACGCGAGACGTTCCTCGATTTCTCCTATGACCCGATCCGCAGAGCAGACGGCACCATTACCGGCGTGTTCGTCCAGGGGATGGACCGCACGGAGTCGTTCCGGGCGCAGCAGCGCCAGCGCCTCTTGATCGACGAACTCAATCACCGCGTGAAGAATGCGCTAGCGACTGTACAGTCGATCGCGGCGCAGACGCTGCGCAGCACCGCCGATACGGCGGCGGCGCGCAAGGCGTTCGAGGCGCGCATCGTTGCGCTGAGCAAGGCACACTCGATGCTGAGCGAGCGTAGCTGGGACGACACGGAGATCGGCCAGCTCGTCCGCCAGGAACTCGATGCCTATGATGCGGGCCAGATCGACGTCGCGGGGGCGCAGCTGATGCTAAACTCCAAGGCGACCATCGCGCTGGCGCTGCTGTTCCACGAGCTTGCGACGAACGCGGCAAAACACGGCGCGCTGTCGACACCGGCGGGCCGGCTGGCGGTGAGTTGGCGCGAGGATCCGCAGGGGAGCCTCGTGGTGGACTGGGCGGAGTCCGGTGGTCCGCCGGCGCGCCAACCCGAGCGGCGGGGGTTCGGTACGCGCATGCTCAATACGGTTGTGAGTGGCGAGTTGGGCGGTACGCTCGATGCGCGCTACGAACCCAGCGGCTTCAGCGCGACACTCACCATCCCATCATCGGCCTATCAGAGGACGGTCCATGCTGATGCATAGCGACTCCAAGCTCAATGGATTGAACGTGCTGGTGGTGGAGGATGAGAGCCTGGTGCTCTTCAATCTCGAGGATACGCTGACCGAACTGGGCTGCATCATCGTCGGGCCTGCGATGCGTTTGCAGCAGGCGCAGGAGCTTTTGGCGGCGGCACCAGAGATCGACGTGGCGATCCTCGACGTCAATCTGGGCGGGGTGCCGGTGTTCCCGATTGCGGAACAACTGCGCGGTCGCGGTATCCGTATCGTGTTTGCGACCGGCTACGGGCGCGAGGGCCTGCCGGACGAGTGGCGCGCGTATCCCGTGCTGATGAAGCCCTATATGGCGGACGATGTGGAGCGCGCGCTGCGGGAGCTGGTTCTGGAGAGCTGAGCGTCGCTATTTGCTTCCGACGATGTCGGTCGAGAAGTGGATGTAGGGGAACAGTTCGGGGATGTGGGAATCCCAGATGCCGTGCGGGCCCCAGGCCCAGCCGCTCGAATCCTTGGCGGGCGGGGATTCCTTGTAGGTGTTGAAGCGGGAGAAGTTCATGCGCCAGGTGTCGCCGTTGCGGGGCGGCAGGGCGCGGCCGTCGCTCTTGGCGACCGTTGAGAGACCCGACCACGGGAGTGCAAATTCGGCGGTCCAGCCACGGTCGCGATCGGTGTTGTCGTTGAGGGTGCCGTCGACGGCGACGCCGGACTTCAACCCGGGCAGGTCCCATTTGAAGAAGCCGAGGCGGGGGCCGCGGGGATGGTTGGCGAGGCCGACGCCGTTCCAGGGTTTTACGCCATCGGCGTCGCGCGCGAGGCCCGGCTGCTGGCTGAAGCCAGCTTTGTCGTAGACGTCCTCCCAGACGAAGAGGGCCTCGTAGAGGGTGCCGAGCGCGTTGATCTCGAGCTCGTAATAGGCGTCCTGACCGGCGACGAAGACTTCGACGTCGTTCTCGGTCCAGATCAGCGCGTCGCGCTCGGTGAGCGCTGCCTCGATGAACGGCTCCTCGATCCAGAAGCCGATATAGAGATAATCGTCGTCCCACAGGACGGCCGAGCGCGTGTCATGGATGGTTGGCTCGCCGCTGATCAGGTCGACGAAGCGCGGCGAGCGAGGCGCCGCGGTCCAGCTGGGCTTGTCGAGCCGTCCGTCGATGGCGAGGGGCGCGGGGACGCGATAGGCGGTGTAGTGGTCGATGCGCTCTTCGGGCCAGGTGAACTTGAAGTCGGATGGGCTTGTCATGCGTCGATGCTAGCGCGCGGGCCGGTGCGCGGCCAGCGCCTGTGGGGCCGTTTTGGGCCAAGTGGTACCGTTGACATCGCGAGCAGGGCCGACAAAGCCTGCCCGATATGAGCATTCCTCTTCTTGACGGCGCTGCCGTCGTCGATATCACGCCGCCGGCGGGGTTGATGATGTGTGGCTATGCGGCGCGGACGGAGCCGGCGACCGGCGTCCACGATCCCCTGACGGCGCGGGCGCTCGTGGTCGGCGATACGGCGGTCGTCGTGGTCGATGTGCTGGGGGTCGATGAGAGCACGTGCGCGCAGATGCGGTCACGCTCCGGTTTTGCGGACGACCACGTCGTCGTCCTCGCGACCCACACGCATGGCGGACCGATGCCGATGGTGGGCAGGGGCGGGGGCAGTGCCGATCCTGCATTTCTCCGCCAGCTCGCCGATGGGTGCGTCGAGGCCATTCGTCTCGCGGCAGAGGCACGGCGGCCGGCGCGGCTTGCCGCGGGCAACGGGGTCAATCCTGGAATCGCGTTCAACCGGCGGCGCGAGGGCGGGCCGATCGATCCGACAGTCCCAACGCTCCGCATCGAGGGGCTCGACGGCGGCGTCATCGCGATCGCCTTCGCGCATGGGTGCCATCCCGTCGTACTCGGCGCCGGCAACCGACTCTATACCGCCGATTTCCCGTACTATGCGCGACGCGTTGTCGAGGCCGCACATCCTGGCGCCGTGGCGCTGTTCCTGCCGGGTTGTTCAGGCGATGTGAGCACCGGTCACTCGCCCGAGTCTTCGATCAGCACCGACACGCCGCCGGATCGTACTTACGCAGAGGCCGAGCGTCTCGGCACAAGACTTGCGCAGTCGGTCCTCGCCGCGTCGGTGACACCGCTCGACGGCGCGACCACCGCCCGGAGCAAAGCGGTCGAACTGTCGCTGGCGCGCACGGAGAGCGGCGATCTCGACGCACTGGCCGCCGAATGGTCGGCCATGGCTGACCGCGCGACTGCGCCGGCCTGGGCGACGCTCTACCGTCACTGGGCGAATTGGGCCGTTACCACTGCACGCGAGCCGCTTACGCCGTGGCGTGGTCGAGTGACTGCCTTCCGCTGGGGCGGACTTCCATTGCTTTTTGTCCCCGGCGAAATCTTCGCCTCGACCGCCCTCGACATCCGAGCGGCGGCTTCGTCTCCATTGACGCCGTTCGTCCTCAGTCTCGCAGACGGCAACCCCGGCTACATTCCGGCGCGCGAAGACTTTTCGCGGGGCGGCTACGAAGTCGCCGAGGCGCACCGCTACTACGGGCTCCCGGCCGGGTTTGCGCCGGGTGGTGCCGAGCTGCTCGCCCGCGAAGTGGTGGGGCTGATCTCTAGGTAGAACAACGATCCATATAGGAGCGTTCGGCGGCTACGCCGATGCCGCCGGCGTCTGAGTCTCGGGCGCCTTGGCTGCCTGGCTGGTGCTGCGCATGACCACGATGCAGGCCGACACGATCAGAGCACCGCCGATCCAGAACCGCACGCCCGGCACTTCGTGGAAGAAGATGAAGCCGAACAGGGCGGCCCAGAGAAGTCCAGTATAGTCGACGATCGCGAAGGTCGAGGCTGGCGTGGTGCGCAGACCGTTCGTCAGGAGCACAAAGCCGGCGGCACCGAGGAAGCCGACGAGTGGCATCAGCCACCATGCGCTCATTGGCGGCAGCACGAAGCCTGGTACCGCCGCCGGCAGCAGCACGAGTGCTGCGATGGCAGCGGTGCTGAGCGTCAAAGCCTCGGCGCTTTCGATGTCGGAGTGATGCTTGAGCAGCACGATCGCTCCTGCATAGGTGATGGGCGCGAGGAGGCCCGCTATCCAGCCGCTGATGTCTCCAGCAGCGCCGCTCGTGAGCGGACCGCCGAAGACGATGATCGCCGAGCCGGCGATCCCCAGCCCAATAGCGACCCACAGCAGTGGCGAAGGCCGCTCCTTGAAGAACACGATGCCGAACAGCGACACGTAAACCGGCGCGCTCATGGCAAGGGCCGTGGCGATGGCGAGCGGCAGGTGGGTAACGCCGTAGAAGAACAGGCAAGCCGTGACCACCATCAGCAGCGCCCGCGCCAGATGCCGGCGCCAGTTGCTGCGCTTAGGCCAGGGCAGGCGCCGCGCGGCGATGTAGAGCACCATCCAGATTGCGGCTCCGCCGTAGCGGACGCAACCCAGCTGGAACGTGTTGAGGTGGGCGCCGAGGGCCTTGGCCACGGCATCCATCGTACACAGCAGGGTCATGCCGGCGAAGCAGAGGAGGAGGCCGCCGATCTTCATGGTCAGTCTTTCGGTAGGGATTGCACCCGCTCTGCCAAAAGCGTGGGCAATTGTCACGCGCGACTCAGTTGCGCGGTGTCCGGAAAGATGCAGCCTATGGCCTACACGATCCTGCCGATCACGTCCGAGAAGTGGCCCGCCTTCGAAGCGCTCGTCGAAGCCCATAACGGCGTGTTCGGCGGCTGCTGGTGCATGGGGTTTCACGACCGTTCGTCGTTCGGCCGCCCTTATGAGCAGCGTCGCGCCTAGAAGCGCCAACTCGTCAGCGAGGGCCGGGCGCATGCCGCTCTGGTGTATGAAGGCGAGGCGTGCATCGGCTGGTGCCAGTTCGGCTCGCCTGCGGAACTGCCGGAGATCAAGAACAGGAAGAACTACAACGCCACACTTGTCGGCGAGCCTTCGCCATGGCGCATCACCTGCTTCTTCGTCGACGGGCACCATCGCAAGCAGGGGGTGGCCGCAGCAGCGCTGAAGGGCGCGCTGGGCGAGATTGCAAAGCACGGCGTCGGCGTAGTCGAAGCTTACCCCGAGGACGTGCACGGCAAGATGGTGTCGCCTACATTGCTTGGTTTGGGGAGGAAGTCGAGGGCTCCCTATCGAGACCGGGAAGGTGGCCAATGCTTGCCTGCACTCGACCGCCGCACACCGGGCGCGCGATGCATACTTGCTCTACACGGTTAATCGCGTTGTTTGAGGCGAGCACGCAAACCCACAATGGAAGCGTCGACCGTTGCCACGAGCGGCAACCAGTGGGCCCTCGGTCGCGAGTCAACGGCGGCGAAATTCCTGTTCGGGGTAGCAATTGCATGGCCTCGAGAGGAGGTCGGCTAAGGGTAGATGGGGCTTCCAGCAGCCAAGCCTAGGTGTCCTTTCTGTGAATGGATGTAATCGCGGCTTGCATTGCGGGCGTGAGACGAGCTGGCAGTCTGCAGCGGGCGACGTTCTACTTTGGAGAAGATAGGCTATTTTTGTGAGAGCGGCTCGCATACTTGGTAGTTGAAGTAGGGACCCTCGGAGTGAAAAATGAATTGAGGTCGAGGTTCCTCCATAGCTACGATGTTGCAGAGGCGGCAACTGGTGCTGATTGAGGCGGAGGTCCTTCAGTCGCAGGTTTGTTTCTACGCGGCAACTCCCCCAAGGCTGTTGCGACATTCGGACCGAGGAGGACACGCGTGCTGGGAAGCGGCAATCAACGTAACGGTCTCGTCGACCCTTATCTCCAATCCCTTGGTCGAATCGTCATTCTAGGGCCTGCGGTTGTGGCGTTGGCGGTTAGTTCAATCTTTGCAGCCTTCGACTTTCGAGGGGAAGCGTGGGGGTTCCTGAATCACGTTGATGTCCCTGGTCCTATTGATGACGGGTACCGCCTGATATCGGCGCATAGCGGCGCCGAAGCAGCGAGCACCTTCGTCTTGACTTACTGCGCCCAACTAGCCCTCTTCCTGATGTCGCTGCTAGGCCCGCTGGTGCCACTTGTCCTGCGGGGAGAAAGACCAACTTGGAGGGCTAAGACCGTGCCCCCCGGGACACAGACAATTTGGGCAATCGGAATTATTGCCTGCATTGGCATATTCGTGCTGATCCTATGGGGCGGCTTTTTTTCGGAAACTAGTATCGGCGGAAGCGTGGTAGCGGCTGGCTTCGTTGGGATAGTTGGGCTTGCAGTCATGTACGGTGGAGTGAATGCGGCCTCGATGCTTTTTATAGCACTACTTATTATTGAAAAGACCGGGGGAAATATTGGGCCAGATACAGGACTTTCTGAACGATGAGGCGAAGTATCAGGAAAAGCTGATCTATTAACGTCAAGGGACAAGATCCTCCCTTCATGCCGGTACGCTCGAGATGTTCGAGACGGCGGGCTTTGCGGTCGACCTGCAGATCAGCAAGAACAAGTACGTCGTTCGCAAAACGGTGCGGGCAAGGAGACCATGAACGAGACCACCATCGGTGTCGGCGCGGCGTCGCTGCCCGCGATCAGCGACGGGCCGGCGGACGGGATCCCTGTCGTGTTTCTCCATGCCGGCGTGTGCGATCACCGGATGTGGGCGGCGGAGGTGGAGTCCGTGGCGCGAGAAGGCTTTCGCGCGCTGGCCTATACGCGTCGCGGGTTAGGCGATGCCGTGTCGCCGGACGAGGCCTTCAGTCATCTCGACGACCTCGAAGCGGTGCTGGCGCATTTCGGCATCCACGCCGCAGTATTGGTGGGGTGCTCGATGGGCGGCGGGCTCGCCATCGACTTTGCCCTGAAGCATCCCGGCCGCACCGTCGGGCTGGTGCTGTCGGGGACGTCCGTGACGGGTGGCGACTATCACTTGTCCGAGACGGACAAGCAGATGGAAGCGGTGCTCGACGACGCCGAGGAGCGCGGCGATCCCGACTACCAGAACAAGGTGGACGCACATGCGTGGCTCGATGGTCCGCGTACGTCGAGCGGTCGCGTGGGCGGAGCAGTGCGCGAGCTGTTCCTGGACATGAACCGCAAGGCGCTCACCAAGCAGCCGGTGCTGACGCAGGAGATCAAGCGCCCGTCGGCACGCGACCGTATCGGCGAAATTGGCGCGCCGACGCTTCTGGTCGCCGGCGATCTCGATTTCAACTACATCCTGACGCGCCACGATGGGCTGAGCGACGATTTCCCGAATGCCTTCGCCACGGTCATCGAGGGAACCGCGCACCTCCCCAATCTGGAGCGACCGGATTTGTTTGGCCGGCTGCTGCTGGAGTTTCTCGCCTCTGTTACCGGCTGAGCGGCCCGGAAATCGCCACCCGCGAGCCGTAAACCCCCGCAGCACGGTCAAAATTCCGCCGGGCGGCAGTTTCCTACTTGCGCGCGACAGATCGCCATGCCCTGCTACAGGGCAGGGGCAAAACTCCATGGGGACTCACATGCTCAAGACTCTCATCGCAGGCGCAACCCTCGCGCTGCTGACGGCCGTACCGGCCTTCGCCGCCTGCACCGAAATCTCGTCCAAGACGATCGCGCTCACCGGTTGCGTGGACAGCGAGTGGCAGAAGATCGACGGCACCGGGGCGCAGGAATTCTCCTACCTCACCGCCGACCAGAATTTCGGCCTTATGCTGATCACGGAAAAGGAAGTGATCCCCGCGGCGCAGTTCCGCGAGGCCATCATCCAGAACGCGATCAAGGGTTCGGGCGCTACCGCTGCCGACATCAAGACGGTCGGCGAGCGCATCATCAGTATCGACGGCAAGCCGTTCAACGTGCTCGAGTACACTATCCCGAACAACGGCAACCCGATCCTGTTCCAGAATTTCTACTATTCGGCGCCGGGCTATGGCTCGCTGCAGATTCTCTCGTACAGCCTGCAGACCGACGCGACGGCCGCGGCGTTCCGCGCCGGCGTCTTTGCCGGCACGGCCAAGATGGGCGGTTGATCCGTGTTGAGCGAATGAGACGCGCGGGCGGCTGGGGCCGCCCGCGCTGTTTTTTGGGACTGTGGACGGCGGTGGCTACACCGCGATCAGTCCGCCGAAGTGTTCGGCCAGCTTGGGCATGGGGATGTTGGTCAGGTCCTTGGGCATCTCGGCGAGGATGGTGTCTTTGACCTGATCGCTGAGGGCGGGGCGGATGTCGCCGAGGGCGGTGGGCGCCGCCGCGATCACCAGACGGTCGAACTTGCCCTCCTGCTGCTTCTCATGGAGCACGTCGGCGAGCTTTTCGACGAACTTGCGCTCGCGCACCGCGACGGGATCGGATGACGGCTCGATGCTCGAGCGCGAGCCTGGACCGGCGGAGGTGAAGCTGCGGCCCGGCTTGTCGGCCATGATGTCCTGAGCGCGCAGCGGCTCCTGCTCGAAGTTGAGGTCCTTGAGCGGCTTCAGGCCCTTGCCCGGCCCGTCATGCTCGAACACCTTCGCCTGGTTTCCATCGGCGATCACGATCCAGGTGACTTTGGCTTTCATGGCAGAATCTCCTCTTATGCGAGGGATTAACGCGTGGCCCCGCGATTGGTTGGCCCATCAGCGAACGTGACGCAGCAATCAAAAAGAATGATTGGCAGACGGCGTCTCCGGCTTGCTAGAAGCCGTCTTTGAGGACCGCGCTCGCGGCTTGATTGAGTGACCACTCCCGAAACCACAATCGACGACAAGGCATCGGCTCGCGATGCGCAAACGGGGCTGCTCGTCGGGCTGTTCTGCTATCTGCTGTGGGGCTTCCTGCCGCTGCTGTTCCATGCGCTGCAGGATGTCGGCTCGGTGACGATCGTGGCCGACCGGACGATCTGTTCGCTGGTCGTCGTCGGCGCGATCCTGATGGCACGGAGCCGGATGGGCGAGGTGGGCGATGCGCTGCGCGATCCGCAGACGCTGCGCTCGATGGTGATCTCCTCGGTGCTGCTGGCGGCGAACTGGCTGATCTTCGTGTGGGCGGTCGAGCAGAACCAGTTGCTCGAGGCGAGCTTCGGCTATTTCATCAATCCGCTGGTCAATGTTGCGATCGGCATGATGTTCTTGGGCGAGCGGCAGAACCGCTGGCAGTGGGCCGCGATCATCGTCGCGACCATCGCGATCCTGGTGCAGGCAGTGGGCATCGGGCGGTTCCCGTGGATCGCGGTGAGCCTCGCGCTGACGTTTGGGTTTTACGGGTACTTCCGCAAGACGGCCAAGGTCGGGTCGGCGTCGGGGCTGTTTGTCGAGACGCTGGTGCTGGTGCCGTTTGCGGTGGGGTACCTGATCTATACGTTCGTGCGCGATGGCGGCGTAGGGCTGCATGCCGATCCCTATCATCTGACGCTGCTGCTGCTGACGGGGCCGGCGACGGCGACGCCGCTGCTGATGTTCACCTACGCGGTGCGGCGGTTGCGGCTGACCACCATCGGCATGCTGCAGTATCTGAGCCCGTCGATCGCGTTCCTGCTGGCGATCACGCTGTTCGGCGAGCCGATCAACCCGGTTCGGCTGTTGAGCTTCGGGCTGATCTGGCTTTCACTCGCGATCTACACCGCCGATTCCTTCGCGCGGCGATCGAGGGCGATGGGCTGATGGCCGAGCGGCTGGCGGCGAGGAATATCGAGGCACGGGTCGAGGGTGTCTACTGGGCGCCGCACGGCACGTTTGTGTCCGAAGCGCTGGATGTGCTCAGGCTGACCTATGAGGGGATCGTCGGCGACCGGCATGCCGGGCTCTATCGCGAGAGCGGACCGCGGGAGCCGTGGTATCCGCGCGGCACGCCGATGCGGAACGAGCGGCAGCTGTCGATCCTGTCGGTGGAGGAGAATGCCGAGGTGGCGGCGGCGATGAACATCGCGGAGCTCAAGGCTGAATGGATCGGTGGCAATCTGCTGTTGAGCGGCGTTCCAGCGCTGAGCCAGCTGCCGCCGCGGACGATGCTGATGTTCCCTTCGGGCGCCACGGTGCGCATCGACGGCGACAATGGTCCGTGCAAGAAGTCGGGTGCGGCGATTGCCGCGCATGTGCCCGGCCGGCCCGATCTCGAGTTCGGTTTCGTGAAGGCGGCGAAGTACAAGCGCGGCCTACTGGGCTGGGTGGAGCGGGAGGGGGAGGTGCGCGTCGGCGACCTCGTGAAAGTCCGCATCTGGGAGCAGGCGCTCTACACCGCGTGACTGCTGCGGATCACGTCCGCGATCTCCTCGAACAAATCCGCGTAGGGCGTTGCCTGGCGCCAAACCAGCGACAGCATGCGGCCGGCGCCGGGGGAGGCGAGACGGTGCACGCGGATGCGGTCGCCGGCGGTTTCTTTTTTGAGCGCGATCTCGGGCAGGAGCGTTACGCCCTGACCGTTGGCGACGAACTCGACGATCGTCGACAAGGATGTGGCGGCGAAGGTCTTGGTGCGGTCCGCGCTCAGGCCGCACGCCGCCAGCGCCTGATCGCGGAAGCAGTGGCCCTCGTCGAGGAGCAACATGCGCGAGGCGTCGACTGTGGCGAGTTGGACCGGCTCGGCCGTGCGATCGTTCGCGACGGGCGTTGCGAGGACGAAGTCGTCCTGAAAGAGCGGGGCCATCGTCAGCTTCGGTCCGCCGGCGCGTGGCTCTGTCGCAATCAGCGCGAGGTCGAGTGCGCCGTCCGCGAGCGCGTCGAACAGGGCTTCGGTGCGGTTCTCGGAGATTGCGAAACGGATGTCCGGCAGCTCAGCGGTCAGCGCCGGGAACATGTCGGGGAGCAGGTAAGGGGCTACCGTGGGGATGATGCCGAAGCGCAGTGCGCGGTTCGGCCGGCCCGTCCGCGTCTCGATGAGCGCCGTCACCCGGTCGGCACTGTCGAGCACGGATTGCGCCAGATCAATGAACTCTGCGCCGAACGGCGTCACTTTCACGCCCGCCGGTAGCCGGTCGAACAGCGGCGCGCCGCACAACGCCTCGAGCGCCTGGATCTGCTGGCTCAGCGCCGGCTGCGTGACGGCGCAGGCCTCGGCGGCTCGGCCGAAATGCCCGGCTCGGGCGACGGCTGCGGCGTATGTCAACTGACGGAGCGTTGGAACTGTCATAATCAGAGATTATCACAGGTAGTAGAGCAATCAATTGGCGTTATCGATCGCGACGGGCGATACCGTCGTTCAAAGCCAGACTCAGGGATATCAACATGGCAGAACTCACTACTGAAAAAGCCCCAACCGATGTGCTGAACCCCGCGCCCCATTCGCGGGGGCGATCCAATCGCGACTGGTGGCCCAACCAGCTCAACATTTCGGTGTTGCACCAGAATACGGCGGAGTCCGATCCGAACGGGCAGGGCTTCGACTATGTGAAAGAGTTCGAGTCGCTCGATCTCGACGCCGTGATCGCCGACCTCAAGGCGTTGATGACGGACAGCCAGGATTGGTGGCCGGCCGACTACGGGCATTATGGTCCGTTCTTCATCCGCATGGCGTGGCACTCAGCGGGCACCTATCGCGTGGGCGATGGCAGGGGCGGCGGCGGGCGTGGCCAGCAGCGCTTTGCGCCGCTGAACTCGTGGCCGGACAACGGCAACCTCGACAAGGCGCGCCGGCTGCTGTGGCCGATCAAGCAGAAGTATGGCCGCAAGATTTCGTGGGCGGACCTGTTGATCCTCACGGGCAACGTCGCGCTCGAATCCATGGGCTTCAAGACCTATGGGTTTGGTGGCGGCCGCGCCGACACCTGGGAGCCGGAGCAGCAGGTCAACTGGGGTGCGGAAGACACCTGGCTCGGCGACAAGCGCTACAGTGGCGACCGCCAGTTGGCCGGCAATCTCGGCGCCGTGCAGATGGGCCTGATCTATGTGAACCCGGAGGGACCCAATGGCGTCCCCGATCCGGTGAAGGCTGCGCGAGATATTCGCGAAACCTTCCGCCGTATGGCGATGAACGACGAAGAGACGGTTGCGCTGATCGCGGGCGGCCACTCTTTCGGCAAGACGCATGGCGCCGGTGCGGCGACGCATGTGGGCATGGAGCCGGAAGCTGCGCCGATCGAGGCGCAGGGCCTCGGCTGGGCCTCGAGCTTTGAGTCCGGCATGGCGGGACACGCCATCACCTCGGGCCTTGAAGTCACCTGGACCTCGACGCCGACCAAATGGTCGATGGGCTTTTTCGAGAACCTGTTCAAGTACGAGTGGGAGCTGACCGAGAGCCCGGCCGGCGCCAAGCAGTGGCGAGCAAAGAATGCGCCGGCGGATCAGCCCGATCCGTTCGACAAGACCAAGAAGCGCGTTCCAACGATGCTGACGACGGACCTGTCGCTGCGCTTCGACCCTGCCTATGAGAAAATCTCGCGCGGCTTCCTCGCCGATCCCGAGAAGTTCGCGAAGGCGTTCGCGATGGCCTGGTACAAGCTCACGCATCGCGACATGGGGCCGTTCCAGCTGTATCGCGGCAAGCTTGTGCCCAAGGAGCCGCTGATCTGGCAGGATCCGATCCCGGCGGGTGGTGCGCAGCTCAGCGATGCGGATGTGGCGTCGCTCAAGGCGAAGATCCTCGCGTCGGGTCATAGCGTCTCCGAGCTCGCTTCGGCGGCTTGGGCAGCTGCCTCGACCTTCCGCGAGTCCGATAAGCGCGGCGGGGCTAATGGCGGCCGCATTCGTCTGGCGCCGCAGAAGGATTGGGCGGTCAACCGTCCCGCCGAGCTGGCCAAGATCCTTGCGACGCTTGAGCGGATCAAGTCCGAGTTCGGCAAGCCGGTCTCGATCGCCGATCTCGTGGTCCTCGCAGGCACCGCCGCCATCGAGAAGGCCGCCAAGGATGCAGGCGTCGACGTGGCGGTCGGGTTTTCGTCGGGTCGCGCAGACGCCTCGCAGGAAGACACCGAGATCGAGTCATTCTCCTGGCTCGAACCGCGCGCCGATGGCTTCCGCAACTATGTACGCGACCCGGTCATGTCGGTCGAAGAGCATTTGGTCGATCGTGCGCAGCTGCTCTCGCTGTCCGCACCGGAGATGACGGTGCTGGTCGGTGGCCTGCGTGCGCTCGAAGTGGGTAAGCCGGAGCACGGCGTCCTGACGACGCAGAAGGGCAAGCTGACCAACGACTTCTTCGTCAACCTGCTCGATATGTCGACCAAATGGACCGCGGTCGATGGCAAGGACGGCGTGTTCGAGGGCCGCGACCGCAAATCAGGCGCAGCCAAGTGGACGGCTACGCGTGCCGACCTCATCTTCGGCTCGCACTCGCAGCTGCGTGCGCTTGCCGAAGTCTATGGTTCGGCCGACGCCAAGGAGAAGTTCGTGCGCGACTTCGCCAAGGCCTGGACAAAGGTGATGGACCTCGATCGGTTCGACCTGCGCTGATCCGCGGTAAACGCTTTATGCCGATCAGGCCCGCTTCCCTTGCCGGGGGCGGGCCTGATGCTTTCGGGAGTCGATGCAATTTGATTCAATTCCCGGTCCAGCCTTTCAGCCGCCGCACTTTCGCCACGTGCACTCTGAGGTCACAGCGGCAGGAGCCGGGGGATCGAATGTCTGAAGAATTGCACGAGGGTACCCAGAAGGCGTTTTCGACCTTCCGCGTTCTCAATGGGGACGCCAATATCCTCGAGCGCGACCAGTTGTTCCGCAACATGGCGCAGCTCTACTCCTACGTGTCCGATCGTTGCGACGACGAACAGGTCGCGCAATATGACGAGGTGCTCTGCCAGTTGGCCGAACTCGTCGAGGTCGAGGCGCGCAGCCACGTGGCCAAGCTTCTGGCGCCGCTCGATCGCGCGCCGGGCAATGTGGTCAGCAAGCTCGCCAATGACGAGATTGCCGTTGCGGCGCCACTACTCGAATTTTCCAATGTGCTCAGCGATGACGACCTCATCGAGATTGCCTCCAAGCAGTCGGAGGCGCATCGTGTCGCCATCGCCGGACGGAACGTTGTTCCAGAGCGCGTCGGTGACGCCATCGTCGAACATGGCGGGGCGCAGTCGGTCAACAAACTGGTGCAGAATGGCCAAGCCGAACTTGGCAAGGCGACGCTGCACAAGCTCGTTGCGCGTGCCTCGGGCGATATGCAGCTCGCCACAGACCTACGCGGCCGCGGCGACATCGACTGGAATACGCTGCGGAGCGAGATTGGTGTCGCCGGCCAAAAGGTACTCGATACGCTCGGCGCCCGTTCGCGACCGCTCGATCCGGTGACCGCCGACAAGGTCAACCAGGTCGTTTACAACCGCATGCGCAATCGCGCCGGCTTCTCCGCGCAGGAATGGAAGGTAGCGTACAATCAGGTGAAGGCGCTCAGCGATCGTCGCCAGCTCGATGAGCGTGCGCTGATCCGCTTCGCCCGCTTTGGTTATGGCCACCATTCGGCGGCGGCGCTCACGGTGCTGCTCGACGTGTCGCCGGAAGTGTTCGTCAAATGGCTCGCCATGCAGGATTATGTGGCCACGACCGTCGCCCTGCGCGCCCTGGGCCTCAAGCCCGATCTGTTCGAAGCGCTCGTGGCGACGATGCCGTGGCGCGACCTGCCCACGGACGACGACAAGCGCAACGTCCGCAAGCGCTACGAGGCCCTGACCCGCGAAGAGGCCTCGGGGATATTCGAACTCTGGCGCAGCCATGCGTTCCGCCGCAAACCCGCCGGCAACGAACGCGTCGTCGCCTGACCTGTCTGACCCTCTGTACCTCCAACTCCTCCGGCGGCTTCGGTCGCCGGTTTTGTTTTGGTGGTTACGCTCGTAGCCGCCCAATCCGCGGTGCCTTCCCAGCGAAAGCTGGGATCCAACTTACGGCCCGCGCTTGGTGACGCTTGGGTCCCTGCTTTCGCAGGGAAGGCGCCGGGGGTGGTCGCACACCGGACGCAAACACGCGACCTCAATGCTCAAAAGCCTTTGCAACGCAGGGGATATAAAGATATCTTTATATGATTGGAGGCCGATTTGGCGGATGCGGCGACATTGGTGGGGGCGCTGAAGGCGGCGGGGGAATCGACCCGGTTGCGCCTGTTGGCGCTGCTCGCCGAGGGCGAGCACTCGGTGAAGGATTTGACCGAAATTCTCGGCCAAAGCCAGCCGCGTGTGTCGCGCCACCTGAAGCTGCTGGCCGATGCGGGGCTGGTGACCCGCAACGCCGAGGGCGCCTGGGCCTATTACCGGCTGGCCGAGACTGACGCCGCGGCCGAACTGGGCCGGTGGCTGGTGGCGCGGCTCGATGACGACGATGCGGATCGGGCGAGCGACCGGACTCGGCTCGACGCACTCCGTACGGCGCAGCAGGCACAGGCCGCGGCGTATTTCGCCAAGGTTGCCGAGCGGTGGGACGAGTTCCGGCGCCTGCATGTGCCCGAGGAGGCGGTGGAGAGCGCGATCGTCGCCGCGCTCGCGGGCAGGGTGGTCGATCTGCTGATCGACCTCGGTACGGGTACGGGCCGGATGCTTGAACTGCTCGAGCACCATTATCGCCGGGCGATCGGCATCGATGCGAGCCGCGAGATGATTGCGATCGCACGGGCGAAACTGAGCGCGGCCAATATCGGGCACGCGCAGGTGCGGCTGGGCGATATCGCCGATCTCGATGGGACCGCCGGCCGCGCCGATCTCATCGTGATCCACCAGGTGCTGCATTATTTCGACGACCCCGGCCGCGTCGTGGCGCAGGGGCGCCGCGCGCTGAAGCCGGGGGGCGAGATGCTGATCGTCGACTTCGCGCCGCATGAGCTCGAGTTCCTGCGGGCCGAGCACGCGCATCGACGCCTCGGGCTTTCCGAAGGCCAGATGGCAGGCTGGGCGAGGGCAGCGGGCCTCAGCGTCACCACACTGCAAGCCTTTCCACCGACAGCCAGTGGCGGGCTCACCGTCTGTCTCTGGCGCCTCAAAGACGAACAGGATTCCAAATGAACGTTCCGAGCGAAAATCGCGCCAGCCGCCAGTTCGGAGACAGCCGGCCGCCGCACCAGGTGTCGTTCGAGTTCTTTCCGCCCAAGACCGATGCGATGGAGGAGCGGTTCTGGGACTCCGTCACAAAGCTCGCGCCGCTGCATCCGCGCTTCGTCTCGGTCACGTATGGCGCGGGCGGCACGACGCGCGAGCGCACGCTGCGCATGGTGAGCCAGATCCAGTCGACCACAGGCGTCAACGCGGCGGCGCACCTGACCTGCGTCGGGGCGTCGAAGGCCGAAGTCGATGCGGTGGTGCGGGGGTACAAGGAGGCGGGGATCAGCCGCATCGTCGCGGTGCGTGGCGATCCGCCGGAAGGTGTGGGCAAGCCGTTCGTGGCGCATCCCGAGGGCTACAAGTCGGCCGCGGAACTGGTCGAGGGCATCCGCAAGATCGGCGACTTCGATATCTCGGTGTCGGCCTATCCCGAGAAGCATCCGCAGGCGCCGAGCTGGGACGTCGAGATCGATAACCTCAAGCGCAAGTTCGACCTCGGGGCGACGCGGGCGATCACGCAGATGTTCTTCGAGAACGGCGACTATTTCCGCTTTGTCGAGCGGGCGCAGAAGGCGGGGATTACCAACCCGATCGTGCCCGGTATTCAGCCGATCCACTCGTTCAAGCAGATCTCGGGGTTCGCGGCGAAGAGCGGCGCGTCGATTCCGTCGTGGCTGGCGGAGCGCTTTGCCGGGCTCGATGACGATCCCGAGACACATGCGCTCGTCGCGTCGGCGGTGGCGGCCGAGCAGGTGCTGGAGCTTGTGGATGCGGGCATCACGGAGTTCCATTTCTTCACGCTCAACCGCTCCAACCTCGTGCTCGCGCTGGCTCGCCTCCTGGGAGTAAGGCCGGATTGAGGCGCGGCTGTTCAGCCGGGGTTCATTGACGTTCATCGAGACTGCGGTCCGCTGGCCACATTCACAGTATGGCCATGTTTTTCGCCTCCAAGCGCAGATGGGCGCGGGGCGTCGAGTGAGCGGAAGTAGCAGCACATGAAACTCAATTCGAAAGTCACCTGGGGCCTCGCGTGGACGGGCCTCGCGCTGGTTCTGGCTGTCCCTTCGGCGGACTATCTGACCGGTCGCCTCGGCGGTGGTGGCAAGGCCGATGCGGCGACGGTGCTCACGTCCGATATCGAACCCGTGACCCCGGCGGTCACCACCATCAAGACCAAGAATGGCGTGACGATCGTGCCGGCGGGCAGCAAGCCGCCGGCGTCCGATCCGGTCGACAAGCTGCTGAGTTCGGGCAAGCCGCTGCCCGACTACATCAAGGACGGCAGCGAGCCTGCTGCGACGACCAAGCCAACGCAGGTTGCCTCGTTGCCCGAACCGGTCACCGCGCCGACCCCGTTCCCGTCCTGGGCGCGACCCAAGGCCGCGCCGGCTCCGGCGATGCCAGAGATGACGAGGACACCCGCGGCGACGCAGCCGACACCGGCGGTCGCGTCGACCCCCGCGCCGACCGAGCCGACTCCGCTCATCGTCGACGAGCGCACGCTCACGGGCTCCATCCAGGAGCCGACACCGGCACAGCCATCGCCGATGGTCGACGATTCGGCGAACTGGGATGAACTGACGTTGCGCCAGTATCTGGAGCGTCGCGGTATCCTCGAAGGGGGCGACCAGCCGCGCAGCACGGCGACCGTCACCGAGCGCGATGGCAACTACGACCCCGATGGGTTCTATCTGAGCGACGGTCCCAACAGTGACCGGACAACACGGGAGACGCGGCGCGAGCGAATCCTGCGTATGCTCGAGGAAGAAGGCCCGGACAGTTTCACGCGGTTTTGACCTACCAGAGCGGCCCGACTATGGTCCGCCGCGAATTGGAGCGGGGACCATGCCATCAGTCTGGCAGCGTCTTGCTGACATCGTGGGATCACCGTCCGAGCGGACCGGCGTCGCCGGCTCGCTCGCAAACGTGCTCGACCCCGACAACTGGCTCCCCGGCGGCAAGGACGCCGCGTTTACGCTCGCGCTGATTGCGCTCTCGGCCAAGATGGCGGTCGCCGACGGCATCGCCACGGCGTCCGAGACGCGGGCGTTCAAACGGACCGTGGAGATTCCGCCGCTGATCGAGACCAAGGTCGATCGTGTGTTCGATCTCGCCAAGCAGGACGTCGCGGGGTACGAGGCTTACGCGAAAAAGATCAGCCGGCTCTTCGCCCGTGAGCCCGATACGCTCGAACACGTCCTCGACAGCCTGTTCTTCATCGCGTCGGCGGACGGCATGGTGCACGAAGCGGAGCTCGAATATCTCAAGTCGGTCAGCGACATCTTCGGCTTCGACGATGCGCGGTTCGAACAGATTGCGAGCCAGCATGTCTATCTCGACCAGGGGATCGACCCTTACGTGGTGCTCGGGCTCATGCCGGGGGCAGACCGCGACGAGGTGAAGCGCGTCTATCGGTTGCTGGTGGCCGAGCATCACCCGGATCGGCTGATCGCCAAGGGCGTGCCGGAAGAGCTGATCGATGTCGCTACCGCCCGTATGCAGGCCATCAACCAGGCCTACAACACGATCATCAAGCTGCCGCCGCCCAAGGCCGCCGCTTGACGCGGGCGGCTTTCGCCCGCACATAGCCCCCGCCAGTTGACCGGGTGGCCGCGCCAGTTCCGTCGCAAGACAGTTTGGCGAGGAAAGTCCGGGCTCCATCGAAATACGGTGACGGCTAACAGCCGCCGGGGGCGACCCCAGGGAAAGTGCAACAGAGAGCAGACCGCCCATCTTGATGGGTAAGGGTGAAAGGGTGCGGTAAGAGCGCACCGCGGGTCCGGCGACGGAACCGGCATTGCAAACCCCACCGGGAGCAAGACCAAATAGGGATGACGCGGGGAAACCCAGCCGGTTTTCGAGGCCTGTCATCCGGGTTGGTTGCTTGAGGGCCGCAGCAATGCGGCACCTAGAGGAATGGCCATCACGTCGGCGGAGACGCCGGCCCTACAGAACCCGGCTTACAGGTCAACTGGCGTTACCTCCCGGCCGCGTTTGCTTAATGGAATCTCAACCGGGCTGGATCAAAGCTAACGGATCATTGCGTACCGGTCCCGCGTGGACCGGGTGGGAGTTGTTGCGGGGAATGCCCAAGCCGGTCGCGAGCGAGCAGAATGCGCCGCATGTGCCGGTGCTCTTGGCCGAAGTGCTCGAGGCACTGGCGCCGCTGCCCGATGCCCACATCGTCGACGGAACGTTCGGGGCCGGCGGCTATTCGCGGGCGCTGCTCGAAGCCGGTGCGTCCGTCACCGCGATCGATCGCGATCCGAATGTGCGCCCGTTCGCCGATGCTCTCGCAGCCGATTTCCCGAGTCGTTTCAGATTCGTAGCCGGTGCCTTTGCAGAACTGGATCAACTGGTCGCCCGGCCGGTCGATGGCGTGGTTCTCGACATTGGCGTGTCGTCGATGCAGCTCGATGAGGCCGAGCGCGGCTTCTCGTTCATGCGGGACGGGCCGCTCGATATGCGCATGGCTGGGGAGGGCGAAACGGCCGCCGACCTCGTCAACGGGCTCGACGAGTCCGACCTTGCCGATTTGCTGTTTGCCTATGGCGAAGAGCGCAAATCCCGCCGTATCGCGCACTCGATTGTCGCTGCACGGGCCACTCAACCGATCGCGACGACCGCCGAGCTGGCGCGATTGATCGAGAAAGCGATTGGCCGCAAGCCGGGCGATACGCATCCGGCAACCCGCAGTTTCCAGGCGCTGCGCATTGCGGTGAACGACGAGTTCGGTCAGCTGGTCGAGGGGCTGTTCGCCAGCGAGCGGCTGCTCGAAGTCGGCGGGCGTCTCGCCGTCGTGACGTTCCACTCGCTCGAAGACCGGATCGTCAAGCGCTTCTTCGATCCCGACAAGGGCGGCCCTGCGCAGTCGCGCCATCTGCCGCAAGCCGTTGTCGAGGAGCATCGCTGGGTCGATGTGCCGAAGGCCGTGAAGCCGGGCGACGCCGAAGTCGGGCGCAATCCGCGTGCGCGCTCGGCGATCCTTCGCAGCGGTCGCCGCTCTTCGGCATCCGGCCGTCCCATCAGTTTTGCCGGTCTCGGCGTTCCGCGTTTCAAGGGGGCGGCATGATCCGCACCATCAACATCATTCTCGTGGTCACCAGCATCTTCGCGCTGGTAGGCGTCTATGCGCTCAAATACTCGGTCGAAGAGACCGCGACCGAGAAGACTTCGATCCAACGCCAGATCGAGCGGCAACAGGCGGACCTGTCGCTGCTCAAGGCGGACTGGGCGTTCCTCAACCAGCCGGCCAATGTGGCGCCGATCGTGACGCGCCATGTCGCAGAGCTGAACCTCCAGACGCTGGCGCAGGAGCAGTTCGGTCGCTTCGATACGCTGCCGATGCGCATGAAGGCGCCCGATGACGCCGCCCTCGACTCGCTGTTCGAAGCGCTCGACTCCGGCGTCGACCCGATCCAGCAGCTTATCACGGAGGCTCAGTGATGGCCGCTGTTACCGAAGGTGGTTCGCCCATTGCGCTCGATGGCTCGCGCAAAAAGCGCCGCAGCCTCACCAAGGCGCGCATCCGTTGGGTGATCGCCGCGCTGGTGCTGATCTTCGGCGCCGTTGCCGGTCGCCTGGTGCAACTCGGCCTGGTCGAGCAGGACACAACGATCGAGGGCCAGACGCGCGACCTGATCACGGCGTCGCGTCCGGCGATCCTTGACCGCAACGGGCTTGAGCTTGCCGTCGACATCCGCGTGCCGTCGCTCTTTGCGGAGCCGCGCAGGATCATCGATGTCGAAGAGGCGGCACAGGGGATCCATTCGGTGCTGCCCGATATCAACATCGACTGGCTGCGCCAGCGCCTGACGGGCGACAAGGGCTTCGTGTGGATCAAGCGCGAGCTGACGCCTGCGATCCAGGAGCGGATCATGCAGCTCGGTATCCCCGGGCTCGACTTCGTCACCGAGAGCAAGCGCTTCTATCCGGGTGGCACGGAGTCCTCGCATATCCTCGGTGCAGTCAATATCGACAACCAGGGCATCGCGGGCATGGAAAAGGATATGGACGACGAGGGCGTCGCGCTCCTCCAGTCCATCGGCCTTGCGCGCGGCAACGAGCTCGAGCCGGTCAATCTGTCGATCGATCTGCGCGTCCAGCATGTGGTGCACGATGTGCTCGCCGATGCCATGACGCGCTACAAGGCGATCGCCGCCGCGGGCGTGATGATGGACATCAAGACGGGCGAGATACTCAGCCTCGTCTCGTTGCCCGACTTCGATCCGAACTATCCGGTGACAGCCCTTGAGAAGGACGTGTTCAACCGCGTCACTTCAGGCATCTACGAGCTCGGCTCGACGTTCAAGACCGTAACGATGGCGGCTGCGCTCGACAGCGGCAAGGTCAAGATCACCGACAGCTTCGATGCGCGCTTCGGCGTGCGCTTCGGCCGGTTCACCATCGATGATTTCCACGGCAAGCACCGTGTGCTGACGGTGCCCGAAATCTACAAGTACTCGTCCAACATCGGCACCATCAAGACGATGCAGACGATGCAGCAGCTGGGCAAGGATGAGTTCCGGGCATTCCTGAGCAAGGTGGGCTTCGACAAGCCGGCGCCGATCGAACTGCCCGAGCGTCGGCAGCCGAAGGTGCCGGAGAAGTTCTCGGAGATCGTGGCGGCAACGGCGAGCTTCGGGCACGGCCTGTCGATATCGCCACTGCACATGGTCCGTGCGGTTGCCGGCTTCGTCAACAACGGCAACATGCCGGTGCCGACGCTCTACAAGCGGTCGGTCGAGGAAGCCCGCAAGAGCTACATCAATGTGATCTCGCCCGAGACGTCGGAAAAGATCCGCTATCTGATGCGCCTGAATGCCCTTGAAGGGTCGGGAACGCGCATGAACAAGTTCGCCGCGGGCTATCGCGCCGGCGGCAAGACAGGTACGGCCGAGAAGGTGGTCAAGGGCCGCTACGACTCGTCCAAGACGCTGGCGGTGTTCGCCTCGGCCTTTCCGCTGGATAATCCGAAGTACGCGATGGTGATCCTGGTCGACGAGCCGCAGAACGAGAATGCGCAGTCGGGCCATACGGCGGGCTGGAATGCGGGCGAGGCGACCGGCCGTATCGTGCAGCGGATCGCGCCGATGCTTGGAATCAGCCCCGATTTCAACGATATGCTGGACCGGCAGCTAGTGCCCGCCGAACTCCGGTAGCGCCGTCATCGAGGAAGAGCCGTCCGTGTCATTCGCACTCTCCGACCTGCTGAAGGGCGCGGGCTCGACGCCGCCACGGCTGATGATCGAGGGGGTCAACGCGGACAGCCGGGCCATCCGGCCCGGCGATGCGTTTTTCGCCACCCCGGGGCTGCGGACGCATGGCGATGCGTTCGCCGCACAGGCGAAGGCGAATGGTGCCATGGTGATGGTCACCGATCGCGAACCGAGCGCCGATCCGGGGATGCCCGTGGTGGTCGTGAGCGACGTTCGCGCGGCCTATGCGCGCGCCGCGGCAAGGCAGTTTGCGCCGCAGCCTGATACCATCGTGGGCGTTACGGGCACGAACGGCAAATCGTCGATCGTGTCGTTCGTGCGGCAGATATGGACGGCGTGCGGGATCAATGCGGCCAGCGTCGGTACGGTCGGCATCGAGACGGCGAAGGGGCTGACGCCGGGCGAGCTGACGACGCCCGACGCGCTGTCGCTGCATCGCGATCTGGGCCGGCTGCGCGAGCAGGGCATCGATCATGTCGCGATGGAGGCATCGAGCCAGGGGCTCGATCAGCGCAGGGTCGATGGCGTGAAGTTCAACGCGGTGGCGTTCACCAATCTCAGCCGCGATCATCTCGACTATCATGCCGACATGGCGGAGTACCGAGACGCGAAGGTCCGGCTGTTCACCGATCTCATCGCCGATGGCGGAGCGGCGATCGTCAATGTCGACGACGCCGAGCACGAGCCCTTCATGTTTGCCGCCCTTGGTGCGGGTGCGACGCTGATGACGGTTGGTCGACAGGGCGCGTGGTTCGAGATCGAGTCCGTGGTCAACGAGGGTTACGGGCAGCGGGTGAAGGGGCACCTCATTGGCGAGCCCGAAGAGTTCCATCTGCCGCTGACCGGGGCGTTCCAGGCGAGCAATGCGGTGGTGGCGCTCGGGCTCGCGATGGCGACGGGGGCGCCGAAGAAGGGCGCGATCGAGTCGCTGGGCAAGCTCAAGGGTGCGCGCGGACGGCTCGAGCTGGTGGCCGAGCACAATGGCGCGGCAATCTTTGTCGACTACGCGCATAAGCCTGTGGCGCTGGAAACGGCGCTGACGTCGCTTCGGCCTTACGCGCGCAAAACCCTCAGTGTCGTGTTCGGTGCGGGCGGCGACCGCGATAAGGGCAAGCGGCCCATGATGGGCGAGATCGCTGGTCGGCTTGCGGACTCGGTGATCGTCACCGACGACAATCCACGCACCGAGGATGCGACGGCGATCCGCGGCGAGATCATGGGCGCCATGACGGGCGCCAGAGAAATCGCTGATCGCCGCAAGGCTATCGAGAGCGCCGTGAAGGCGCTGAGGCCGGGCGATGTGCTCCTGATTGCAGGCAAGGGCCACGAGGACTATCAGATCGTCGGCACCACCAAGCACCATTTCTCGGATCACGAGGTGGTGCTGGAGACGTTGAAGGACCTCTGATGCAACCGCTCTGGACTGTCGCCGAAGCCGTCGCCGCAACCGGAGGACGGCCCGAAGGTCTATCCGATGGTCCGCTGTCGTCCGTGTCGATCGACTCGCGGGAGATCGCGCCCGAGGCGCTGTTCGTCGCGATCAAAGGCGACAAGCTCGACGGGCACGACTATGTCGAAGCGGCGCTGGCAGCGGGTGCGTCGGCGGCGCTGGTGTCGGAGGAGTGGTTCCGGGCGCATCCGACGCAGAAGGTGATCGTCGTTGCCGATCCGCTCGAAGGGTTGCGCGCTCTGGGACGTGCAGCGCGGGCGCGGAGCCGGGCGCTGATCGTTGCGGTCACGGGGAGTGCCGGCAAGACGACGACGAAGGAGGCGATCCGCACGGTGCTGGGTGCGGCGGGTCGCACGCACTACTCGATTAAGTCGTTCAACAACCATTGGGGCGTGCCGCTGATGCTGGCGCGGATGCCGCGCGAGGCACAGTTTGGTGTGTTCGAGATCGGCATGAACCATGCCGGCGAGATCACGCCGCTGACGCAGATGGTTCGCCCGCATGTTGCGGTGGTGACGACGGTGGCGGCGGCGCATCTCGAATTCTTCGACTCGATCAGCTCGATCGCGCGCGCCAAGGCGGAGATTTTCGAGGGGCTGGAAGAGGGCGGCATCGCGGTCCTCAACGCCGACCACGACTATCTGCACATTCTGTTTGCCCGCGCCCGCGAACTGGGGATCGGCAAAATCCTGACCTATGGCTATGACGCGGATTCGAACTACGCGATCTCGGCGCCCGAGGTCATCGGTCCGCGGACGTTCGCGAGGGTGACGAGCGACAGCGAGACGTTCGACCTGAACCTGCAGGTCCGCGGGCGCCATATGGTGGCCAATGCGGCAGCGGCGCTCGTGGTGTCGCAGGTGGCGGGCGTCGATCGCGACACGGCGTTGCGCGCGCTGGCCGAGTTCGGCGCGCCGGAGGGACGGGGGCAGACCCTGCGGCTCGGGCCCCCGAACAAACCGCTGCTGCTGGTGGACGAGAGCTACAACGCCAACGTCGCGTCGATGACGGCGGCGATGGAGGTGTTCGCCGTCCTGCCGCCGCCGGGCGGCAAGAAGGTTCTGGTGCTGGGCGACATGCTGGAGCTGGGCGAGCAAGGACCGGCCCTGCATCAGTCTCTCAAAAACGCGGTGCTAGGTACTGGCGCAACTCATGTTTTCCTCGTCGGTCGAGCGATCGAAGCGCTCGCCGATGACCTCGACGAGGGCCTTGTGGCGGGGCGCGGCTGGCGCATCGACGACGTTATGGAAGCGATCCTGTCGAGCCTTGCGCATGGCGACGCTGTTATGGTCAAAGGGTCCAAAGGCGTCCGCCTCGCGTCGCTGGTCGAACAGATCAAGCAGAGGTTTTCGGCGACCGCCTAAGGGACGGAGAGCCGCTACGTATGCTGTATTTCCTCGGCCAGCTGGGCGACAGCCTGCAGGCGTTCAACGTCTTCCGTTACATCACCTTCAGAACTGCCGGTGCCGTCGTTACGGCCCTGTTCTTCGTCTTCCTGTTCGGCCCGGGCATGATAGCGGGCCTGCGCGTCCGGCAGGGCAAGGGCCAGCCGATCCGTGAGGACGGGCCCGCCGGTCACCTGCTGACCAAGAAGGGCACGCCCACCATGGGCGGCCTGATGATCCTTGCCGGCGCGGTGATCTCGATCCTGCTGTGGTCCAACCTCAGCAACGTCTATGTCTGGGCGGTGCTGTTCGTGACGATCGGCTTCGGCGCGATCGGGCTCTACGACGACTACCTCAAGGTCACCAAGATGTCCCACAAGGGCTTCAGCGGTGTGCAGCGCCTGCTGATCGAGGCGCTGATCGCGCTGATCGCGGGCTATGTGATCGCCTCGGTGACCGATCCGGCGATCGCCAACCAGCTGATGTTCCCCTTCATCAAGGGGTCGGGCGTTCCGCTGTCCTATGCGTTCTACATCTTCGCGGCATTCATTATCGTGGGTGCGGGCAACTCGGTGAATTTCACCGATGGCCTTGATGGCCTGGCGATCGTGCCGGTGATGGTGGCGGCGGCGTGCTTCGGGCTAATCGCCTATCTCGTGGGGTCCGCGACGTTCTCGGATTATCTCCTGATCAACAATGTGCCCGGCACGGCCGAGCTTTCGGTCGTCTGTGGCGCCCTGATCGGCGCGGGTCTCGGCTTTTTGTGGTTCAACGCGCCGCCGGCGCAGATTTTCATGGGCGACACCGGTTCGCTGGCGCTGGGCGGCGCGCTCGGCACGATCGCCGTGGCGACCAAGCATGAGCTGGTGCTGGCGATCATCGGCGGCCTGTTCGTGCTCGAGACGGTGTCGGTGATCGTCCAGGTCCTGTCGTTCAAGCTCACGGGCAAGCGCGTGTTCAAGATGGCGCCGATCCACCATCACTTCGAGATGATGGGCTGGACGGAGAGCCAGGTGGTGATCCGGTTCTGGATCATCTCGTTCGTCCTGGCGCTGATCGGGCTCAGCTCGCTGAAGCTGCGCTAGACTCGCAAATCGCGACTCCGCTCACACCTTGCTAACCAAGGCCGCGTTAGGATGCGGCTTCAGTTTGCGTTAGGGAGCCGCCGGGCCGGGCGGCCGAGAACATGTTTGCACGCGATCGCAAGACTCCCATCGCCGAGTGGTGGTGGACGATCGACAAGCAGTTGCTGTCGGCGCTGATCCTGCTGATGGCGGCGGGCATGCTGCTGAGCTTTGCGGCGAGCCCGCCCGTGGCGGAGCGCCTCGGCCTCAGCCCGTGGCACTTCATCATCCGCCATGCGGTGTTCGACCTGCTTGCCATTCCGGTGCTGCTGGGCGTGTCGTTCCTGACGCACCGCCAGGCGAGGTTCGTGGCGATCGTCGTCCTGATCGGCAGCATCGTTTTGCTTTGGCTCACCCTAAAGCTGGGTGTCGAGGTGAAAGGCGCGCGGCGCTGGGTATCGTTCGCAGGCAATACGGTGCAGCCGAGCGAGTTCGTGAAGCCGGCGTTCGCGGTGATCGGGGCGTGGCTGTTCTCGGAGGCGATGCAGGGGCGCGGCGTGCTCGCGCGGTCGATGGGCACGGGTGTGATGCTGGCGATCGTCGGCGGGCTGCTGCTGCAGCCGGACATCGGGCAGACGGCGCTGATCCTTGCGACCTGGGCGGCGCTGCTGTTCCTGTCGGGGATCTCGTGGTTCCTGATCTTTGGGCTCGCGGGCGCGGGCGTGGGCTTGCTGTTCGGTGCGTATTATCTGTTCCCGCACTTCTCCAAGCGCATCGACGCGTTCCTCAATCCCGAGGGCGGCGGCAACACATACCAGGTCGACAAGGCGCTGAACTCGCTGCTCGAGGGCGGCTGGTTCGGACGCGGTCCGGGTGAATCGCTGGCCAAGAAAGTGATCCCCGACGCGCATGCCGACTATGTGTTTTCGGCGGCGGCCGGGGAGTTTGGCATTCTGTTCTGTCTCTGCCTTGTGGCGCTGATCACGTTCATCGTGCTCAAGGCGCTGGCGGCGGCGCAGCAGCAGCAATCGCTGTTCGCGCGGCTCGCGGTGTCGACGCTGGCGATCCAGTTTGCGCTGCAGTGTGCGATCAACCTTTCGGTGAACTTGAACCTCATTCCACCCAAGGGCATGACGCTGCCGTTCGTGAGCTATGGCGGTACGTCGACGCTGGCCATCGCGTTCGCGATGGGGCTGATGCTGGCGCTGACGCGCACGCGTCCCGAAGAGCGCATGGCCACCGGCATTCCCGCCTATCGTGGCTCGGCTGCGATCGTCCCCGCCGAATGAGCATCTTCGTTCTGATGGCGGGAGGCACGGGAGGGCACCTCTTCCCGGCGATGGCGCTGGCCCAGGAGCTGGGCCGGCGCGGTCACGAGATCCATCTGATGACGGATCATCGGGTCGCGAACTATGGCCAGCAGTTTCCGGCGCGCGAGACGCACATCATTCCGTCCGCGACGCCGTCGGTGCGCAACCCGATCAAGTTCGCAGGCGCTGCGTTCAAGATCATGGGTGGCGTCGGGGTGGCGCGCGGCAAGCTCGCGAAGATCAAGCCTGCTGCTGTCGTGGGCTTCGGTGGGTATCCGGTGGTGCCGTCGTTCTTTGCGGCGCGCATGCTGGGCATTCCGGGCATCCTGCATGAGCAGAATGCGGTGATGGGGCGCGCCAATCGCGCGTTGGCGAGCCGGGCGACGGGGATCGCGCTGAGCTTTGCGCGGACGCAGCATGCGGAGCGCTTCGCGGACAAGTCGCTGCTGACGGGCAATCCGGTGCGTGACCGTGTGCTGGCGACAGCGTCGGTGCTATATCCGGCGATCGATGAAGGTGGGCCGCTGCGGCTGGTCGTTACCGGCGGAAGCCAAGGGGCGCGTGCGTTTTCGGACTTCGTGCCGCCGGCGATTGCGGCGCTACCCGAGGCGTTGCGTCAGCGGCTCCACATCGAGCAGCAGTGCCGGCCTGAGGATATGGATCGCGTCGCCGAGGCGTATCGGCAGATGAAGGCCAATGTCGACCTGCAGCCGTTCTTTGCCGATCTGCCCGAGCGGATGGCGAAGGCACATCTGGTGATTGCCCGCGCTGGTGCGACGACCATCGCCGAACTCACGGTGCTGGGGCGGCCGTCGATCCTCGTGCCGCTGCCTGGGGCGCTGGATGCAGACCAGAAGAACAATGCGCTGTCGATCGATGCGGCGAAAGCAGGCTGGATCGTGGAGCAAGCCACCATTTCGCCACCTTCGCTGGCCAATCGCTTAGCCTCACTTTTCAGTGATCCGGCGACGCTCACGGCCGCGGCGGCGGCGGCCAAGTCGCTCGGACAACCAAACGCAGTCGAACGTCTCGCCGACCTCGTCGAGGGCGCGGGCAGGGGGAAGACCATATGAAGATGCCGCGCAATATCGGCCCCGTGCATTTTGTCGGCATCGGCGGCATCGGCATGAGCGGTATCGCCGAAATCCTGCACGACCAGGGCTACAAGGTGCGCGGCTCGGACAGTGCCGAGAATCCGAACGTGCAGCGCCTGCGCGCGATGGGCATCGAGGTGGAGATCGGCCAGCGGGCAGAGAACCTCAAAGACGCGGCGGTCGTCGTCATTTCTTCCGCGATCAAGAAGGGCAATCCGGAGCTAGCGGCGGCCAGGTCGCGCGGGCTGCCGGTGGTGCGGCGCGCGGAGATGCTCGCCGAGATCATGCGCTTCAAGAACGCCATTGCAATCGCGGGTACGCACGGCAAGACCACGACCACGACGCTCGTCGCGACATTGCTCGATGCGGGCGGCGTGGACCCGACGGTGATCAATGGCGGCATCATCAACGCTTACGGCACCAATGCTCGGCTCGGGCAGGGCGAGTGGATGGTGGTCGAGGCCGATGAGAGCGACGGCACGTTCGTGAAGTTGCCGGCGGACGTCGCGATCGTCACCAACATCGATCCCGAGCACCTCGACCACTATCACGACTTCGACCACGTGAAGGCGGCGTTCCTCAACTTCATCGAGAACGTGCCGTTCTATGGTTTCGCGGTGATGTGCACGGACCATCCGGTGGTGCAATCGATGGTGGGCGAAATCCGCGATCGTCGCGTGATCACCTATGGCCGCAATCCGCAGGCGGATGTGCGGCTGGTCGATCTCGACATCAAGGACGGACAGAGCCACTTCGCCGTAGAGATCCGCGATCGCATTCGCATGACGCATCTGCGCATCGAGGGGCTGACGCTGCCGATGCCGGGCGAGCACAATGCGCTCAACGCGACGGCCGCCATTGCGGTGGCTGATCAGCTCAAGGTTCCCGCGGAGGCGATCCGCAAGGGTCTGCTCGGGTTCTCGGGCGTGAAGCGCCGGTTCACCAAAACGGGCACAGTTGGTGGCATCACCGTCATCGACGATTACGGGCATCACCCGGTGGAGATCGCGGCGGTGCTGAAGGCGGCGCGGCAGTCGACGCAGCGCGATGTGATCGCGGTCGTGCAGCCGCACCGCTACTCGCGATTGCATGATCTGTTCGATCAGTTCGCGACCTGCTTCAACGATGCCGATACGGTCATCGTCGCGCCGGTCTATGCGGCGGGCGAGCAGCCGATCGAGGGCGTGACGCACGATGAGCTGGTGACGCGCATTCGGGCGCGGGGGCATCGCGATGCGCGGGTCATCGACCGGCCCGAGGCGCTGGCGCCGCTGATTGCGAGCCGGGCGCAGGAGGGCGACTACGTCGTCTGCCTCGGCGCAGGCAACATCACACAGTGGGCCGCGGCTTTGCCGGGCGAAGTCGGTGCATTGATCGGCAAGGAGCCGGAGCTGGCATGACTCAGTGGCCCGATCTGCTGCCGACGCTGCAGCCCTGGATCAGCGAGGTCCGCGGTCAGCTGATCCCGAACCAGCCGCTTGGCGAGATGACGACGCTGCGCGTGGGTGGACCCGCGCAACTGTTTTTCCGGCCGGTCGACGAGGCGGATCTTGCGTTCTTTCTCAAGAACCTGCCGCGTGAGATCAAGGTCACGGTCATCGGCCTTGGCTCCAACCTGCTGATCCGCGACGGTGGACTCGACGGTGTCGTGATCCGGCTTCCGGCCAAGGGGTTTGGCGAGATCGAGATTCTCGATGGGCACCGCGTGCGCGTCGGGACGGCGGTGCCGGACGTGAAGGTGGCCACCGCTGCGGCGGAAGCCGGCATCGACGGGCTGTGGTTCTATCGCGGCATTCCGGGCGGCATCGGCGGCGCGCTCTACATGAATGCGGGCTGCTACAAGACCGAAACAATGGACCGGATGGTGGAGCTGCGCGCGGTGACGCGCGATGGCGAGATCATCACGCTGACCAACGCCGATATGGGCTATCGCTACCGCAAGTCGAACGGCCCGCGCGGGGCGGTGTTCGTCTCGGCGACCTATCAGGGTTTCCCGGGCGAGGCTGCCAAGATCCTCGAAGAGATGCGGACCGTCACCGAGCGTCGCGAGAGCACGCAGCCGACGCGCGCCAAGACCGCAGGGTCGACGTTTAAGAATCCAGAAGGCCATTCCAGCTGGAAGCTGATCGACGAAGCCGGCGGTCGTGGTTTCACCTTCGGCCGCGCGCAGATGTCGGAGATGCACTCCAACTTTCTCATCAATGTGGGTGAAGCGGACGCCTTCGAGGTCGAGACGGTCGGCGAGACCATCCGGCAGAAGGTGCGCGACACGCACGGCATCGAGTTGCGCTGGGAGGTCCGGCGGATCGGCCATTTCGTTCCGGGTCGCGAAGTGCGTGAATTCATGGACGGCGAGCCGTTCACAGGGCAGGTTTGATGAGCAAGCATGTGGCCGTCCTCAAGGGCGGAATCTCGAATGAGCGGTCTGTTTCGCTGAGCTCAGGCCAGCAATGTGCGCAGGCTTTGCGCAACGCCGGCTTCGAGGTCACCGAGGTCGATGTCGGCTACGACATTGCGGAGCGGCTGCGGGAGTTGAAGCCGGATGTGGCGTTCAACGCGCTGCATGGCAAGTTTGGCGAGGACGGCACGATCCAGGGCGTGCTCGAGTTCCTGCAGATTCCGTACACGCACTCGGGCGTGCTCGCATCGGCGCTGGCGATGAACAAGCATCTGGCCAAGATCATGTTCAAGTCGCTCGGCATTCCCGTCACGGACCACACGGTCGTGGACCGCGCCGACGTCGCACGCCAGCACGTGATGGCGCCGCCTTATGTCGTCAAGCCGATCGCGGACGGCTCGAGCGTCGGCGTGTTCATCGTGAAAGCGGAGCAGAGCCACCCGCCACAGGAGATCCTGCGCGAGGACTGGAATGCGGGCGAGATGGTGATGGTGGAGCGTTACGTGCCCGGACGCGACCTGACCTGCGCCGTGATGGGCGACGTCGCGCTCGGGGTGACCGAGATCATCACGGACCTCAGCTTCTACAATTTCGAGGCGAAGTACGCGAAAGGCGGCTCCAGCCACATTCTCCCGGCGCAGATTCAACCGAAAATTTACGACAAAGTGCAGAAGATGGCGCTTAAGGCGCATGCTGCGCTTGGGTGCCGGGGCGTGACGCGGACTGACTTCCGCTACAACGATCGGGCAGGTGAGGACGGCGAACTCGTCTGCCTCGAGATCAACACCCAGCCAGGAATGACCGAGACTTCATTGGCTCCCGAGCAGGCCCGCTATGCGGGTCACAGCTTCGAGGAGCTGGTCACCTGGATGGTGGAGGACGCGAGTTGCAACAGGTAGGCGCAAAGGGCTTCGCCGATGCCCAGCTCGTCGATCCCCGTCAGCTGCCTGTTCCGATCGCCGACATCTCGCGCCGCGCGCGCGTGAACTTCAGCCATGCCTGGATTCTGCATCGCAAGCTGATGCTGCAAGCCGCCGCTGCCGGCATCGCGCTGGTCGCGATCGTCGCGGCCTATGAAGCGCGCGAGGCGATCGGCGCCGGTGTGATGAACCTTTACGGCATCGCGCAGGGCGAGTTTGCGCGCGCCGGCTTTGGTATCGACAAGATCAACATCACGGGCCAGTCGCTGACGAGCGAGGCGACGATCCTCACCGCTCTCGGACTTAGTCCCGGCACCTCGACGGTGACCTTCGACGCCGATGCGGCGCTGGCGCGGATCGAGGCGATCCCGTCGGTGAAGTCCGCGGCGATCCGCAAGAAATATCCGGGCGAGCTGATCGTTACGATCGAAGAGAAAGAGCCGATGGCGCGGTGGCGGATCGGCGACGCGACCTACATCGTGGACGAGTTCGGCCAGCCGGTCGCGCGCGACGATGGCAGCTTCCGCGAACTACCGCTTGTCGTGGGCGAGGGCGCTGCGGA
The DNA here is from genome assembly GCA_044224395.1 of Devosia sp. Classification (GTDB taxonomy): domain Bacteria; phylum Pseudomonadota; class Alphaproteobacteria; order Rhizobiales; family Devosiaceae; genus Devosia_A. Next base: position 108,480 of record JBGAKM010000004.1, on the reverse strand, counting down.
CGACGCGATCGTCATGGTCCGCACGCTCGACCGCTACCCCGCGATCACACGCGAGCTCGCCGCGCTGAGCCGCATCGGCGACCGCCGCTGGGACCTGATCTTCTACAGCGGTCTCCGCGTGCAGTTGCCTGAGAATGGCGTTGCGCAGGCGCTGCAGCAGCTCGACATGTACCAGACGACCGACCAGTTGCTCGACCGCGATGTGACGGTCATCGACATGCGTGTCCAGGGCATGGTGTCGCTGCAACTGGGTGAGCTTGCGACCAAGGCGCGCGACGATGCCGCCAAGATCAAGAAGAAGAAACCGGCAGCAGCCGGCGACGCAGAATACGAAACGCCCGCAGAACGCGCGGCCGAGGCAAAGCCAAGATGATCACCGACTCGATGACTGCCCGCCTGAAGCCCGTGCAGCCTGGCCGCCCCTCGCTTGTTTCGGTGCTCGACATCGGCTCGACCAAGGTCTGCTGCGTTATCGCGCGGCTGACGCCGCGGCCCGAGGGCAAGGCGCTCAAGGGGCGTACGCATGTCGCCGAAGTCATCGGCTTTGGCTATGGTCCGTCGACCGGCATCAAGAGCGGTGTGATCACCGATCTCGACCAGGCCGAGCAGGCGATCCGTACGGTTGTCGGTGTCGCCGAGCGGGCGGCCGGAATCACGGTCCAGTCGGTCGTCGTCAATGTGACGGCAGGCCGGCTCGGCTCCGAGACGTTCTCGGCCACCGTGGATCTCGGCGGGCAGGAGGTCGAGAAGTCGGACATCCAGCGCGTGCTACGGTCGGTGAATTCGCGCAGCGTGCGGCCCGAGCGGTCGATCGTGCATGCGCTGCCGATCGGCTACGCGATCGACGGCCAGAAGGGTGTGAAGGATCCGCGCGGTCTCGTGGGCGAGAAGCTCTCGGTCGACGTCGCCGTGATCAGTGCCGAGACGCTGGCGATGCGCAACATCGAGCTGGTGCTCAACCGTTGCCACCTGATGGTCGAGGCGCTGGTGGCCACGCCGTATGCCTCCGGGCTCGCGACGCTCGTCGATGACGAGGCGCATCTAGGCGTTGCCTGCATCGACTTCGGCGGCGCGACGACGACGGTGTCGGTGTTTGCCGACGGTCATCCGGTTTACTGCGATGCTCTGGCGATTGGCGGCCATCATCTGACCCTCGATATCGCACGGCAGCTCTCGGTGTCGGTTGCCGATGCCGAGCGCCTGAAGACGGTCTATGGCAGCGTGCTGCCCGGCCAGGCGGACGAGCGCGAGATGATCTCGATCGTGCCGGTTGGGGCAGGGGCCGACGAAGCGCCGGGCATGATCCCACGGTCGCACCTGACCCGAATCCTCCGCCCGCGCGTCGAGGAAATCTTAACGGCCATCCGCGACCGCATGCAGGCGACGGGAATGATGGACGTTTGTGGCCGCCGCTTCGTGATGACGGGCGGCGGGTCCGAACTGACCGGTTTGCCTGAGGTTGCGCGCCGCGTTCTGGCCCGCAACGTCCGCAACGGACGGCCGATGGGAATCGCCGGGCTTCCCGAAATGGCACGCGGTGCCGCCTTCGCCACGATCGCGGGAATGCTGATTTATCCGCAGGTCTGCGCGCAAGAGTTTGCGGAGCCTCGGACGGCTGCGAAACTCACCGGCACGGATGGGTATTTTGCACGCATGGGCAGCTGGCTTCGGGCCAGCTTCTAACGTTCTGCTTTAAGGTGAATCACCCGTAACTTCGTCCTGTTCCGCCTTCGCAATTTGCGACGGGTGTTAACGGATCAGTTCGAATTGTTAGGGGGCGGTTAACGAATTGGCGACTAGGCTCCACGCCATACCGCATCCCATTGGGGCCGCCATGACCATCAACCTCACCATCCCCGACATTCAAGAATTGAAGCCTCGGATCACCGTCTTCGGTGTCGGCGGCGCTGGCGGCAACGCCGTGAACAACATGATTTCCTCGGGGTTGGACGGGGTAGACTTCGTCTGCGCCAACACCGACGCGCAGGCCCTGGCGCTCGCCAAGGCGCAGCGGATCATTCAGCTCGGCGTGTCCGTGACCGAAGGTCTCGGCGCCGGTTCGCACCCCGAAGTGGGTCGCGCTGCGGCTGAAGAGAGCTTCGACGAAATCAACGACCACCTCAGCGGCTCGCACATGGTGTTCATCACCGCGGGCATGGGTGGCGGCACCGGTACGGGCGCTGCGCCTGTCATCGCGCGGGCGGCGCGTGAGCAGGGCATCCTCACCGTGGGTGTCGTGACCAAGCCATTCACCTTCGAAGGCAACCGCCGTGCGCGGCTCGCCGAGGACGGCATCGACGAACTGCATCGCCACGTCGATACGCTGATCGTGATCCCGAACCAGAACCTGTTCCGCGTCGCCAACGAGAAGACGACGTTCGCGGACGCCTTCAAGATGGCCGACCAGGTGCTCTATTCGGGCGTTTCCTGCATCACCGACCTGATGGTGAAAGAGGGCCTGATCAACCTCGACTTCGCCGACGTGCGCGCCGTGATGCGCGGCATGGGCAAGGCGATGATGGGCACCGGCGAGGCATCGGGCGAAGACCGTGCGCGTCACGCCGCGGAAGCCGCGATTGCCAACCCGCTGCTCGACGACGTGTCGATGCAGGGCGCCCGCGGTCTGCTGATATCGATCACCGGTGGACCGGACCTGACCCTCTACGAAGTCGACGAAGCGGCCAGCCGTATCCGCGAGGAAGTCGATCCGGATGCCAACATCATCCTGGGCGCGACCTACGATCCGGAAATGACCGGCACGATTCGCGTCGCGGTCGTCGCGACGGGCACCGACGCTACGATGGTGCAGGCGCTCGAGCCGATGAAGGCGAACGCGTCGCGTGCGCCCCTGGCGGTGAAGCCTCGCCAGTTTGCGCCCGAGCCGGTCGCGCAGCAGCAACCGCTGGTCGCCCAGACCCATCAGGTCGAAGTGGAGATGCGCCAGGCCGTGGCCGAGGCGATCACCCAGCCGGCCTACGGGACCTATGAGACGGACGATGGTGTGACGGTTGAGCCGTACATCCCCTCGACCGCGCTCGACCCGGTGGATGAGCCGATTCGCGTGCCCGAGCTGCCGATTCCCAGCGTCTATGTGCCGTCGCATGCGGAGCGTCCCGAGGGCCGTCAGCGCATGCCGCGCACCGAGGAGCTTCCCGCTGTTGCTCGGAAGCCACTGGTGGCCGAAGAACGTCATGAAGCAGAGCCGCGAAATGCCCGCGCTTTGTTCAAGCGGCTGGCTTCAAATGTCGGTCTCGGCCTTCGTCCGCAGCATCAGCAGAGCCTCGACGAGACGCATCACACCGCCTCCGAAGATGCCGCTGCGCGCAGTGCCATCGAGACCGGACACCACCGGAATCCGGGACTTTCGCAGTCCAGTGAAGGGGCCGCCGGTAAGCTCGATCCGCATGGTCGTCAGCTGCCGCAGAAAGAGCACATCGAAATCCCGTCCTTCCTTCGCAAGCACGGCTAGCAATAAAGACATACCCCCTATGTTAGGGACCGGCGCGCTATCGCGCCGGTTTCTTTTTGGTTAAAGAGTAATCGCTTGGGTTGGAGTTCGATTTTTCATGCAGAACCTGTCTGCGCGGCAGCGCACCGTTGGCGGTGTGCTTGAATTTAGTGGCTTTGGCGTTCATTCCGCGCAGCCTGTTACGCTCACGATTGAGCCCGCTCCGGTCGACAGCGGTTACCGTATCCAGCGCAAGTTCGAGAACGGCTCGATCGTCGGGCCAGTCGCGGTGCATTTCGCGCGCGTGGTCCGTACGACCCTCTGCACGACGATCGACCTTGGCGACAGCGTGTCCATCGCAACGGTGGAGCACGTCATCTCGGCGCTGAGCGGCCTCGGCGTCGACAACGCGCTGATCACGGTGAACGGCCCGGAATGCCCCATCATCGATGGCAGCGCCGAGCCCTTCGTCGACGAGATTTTGAGAATTGGCCTCGAGATTCAGGGCAAGTCCCGCCGCTACATCAAGGTGATGCGCCAGGTCCTGGTGCGTAACAACGACGCTTCCGCGGCGCTTGAGCCCTACAATGGGCGCGTCTTCGACCTCGAGATCGACTTCGACAGCAAGGTCATCGGCCGGCAGCGGATGATCTTCGACTGGACGCCCCGGAAGTATGCGAGCGACGTGGCGAAGGCTCGCACCTTCGGCTTCGTGCGCGACGCCAAGATTCTCCGCCAGGCGGGCTATGCGCTTGGCTCGTCGCTCGACAATTCGATCACGGTCCACGAAGACCGTATCCTCAATCCCGGCGGGCTGCGTTACGACGACGAGTTCGTGCGCCACAAGCTGCTGGATGCGGTCGGCGATCTCGCGCTTTGCGGGCTACCGATCTATGGCCGGTTCCGCTCCTACAAGGGTGGGCACGGGCTCAACGCCCTCGTGCTCCAGGGCCTGTTCGCGAGCCAGCAGAACTACGAGATCGTTTACGCAGAGGACTTGCCGCTCGGCTCCGATGCGCTCAACGAGATGCCCGATGGCGTCGAAGTTCGGCCTTATCTGCGGTCTGTGGGCTGACCGAGCCACAGTTTTGATAGAATTGGTGTTTACGCCGCTCGCCGGTGCTAAGATGCTGCAACCACAGGGCGGGGCATTTCGTGAGTGATTTGGGTTTGATGGCCGCAACGGGCCGCATTGCGCGACTCGCAGCAGTGATTGCGGTCGCCGTGACGATCTCGGCGTGCTCGATGTTCGGGCCGGCCAAGATCAAGGATGAGGAAATCGTTCCGGCGGAGACCCTCTATCAGACCGCCCTCGCGGATATGGACAAGCAGTACTACAACGGGGCTATCGAGACCCTCAAGAAGCTCGAACGCCAGCATCCCTACTCGGAGTTCAACGAGAAGGCGAAGCTGATGGAAGTTTACGCCAACTACCGCATCGGCAAGTTCGAGGACGCGATTCTGGCGGCCGACCGCTACATGGCGCTCTTCCCGTCTTCGCCCGAGATGGCCTATGTGCTGTTCCTCAAGGGCACGTCCTACTTCGCGCAGATCAAGGACATCACGCGCGACCAGCAGCTCTCGCAGGATTCGATCGCGACCTACACGCTTCTGATCCGTAACTATCCGGACAGCGAGTACGCCAAGGATGCGCGCGAGAAGATGGTGATTGCCGTCGACCAGCTCGCCGGCAAGGAGATGTCGGTGGGCCGGTACTATGCCGGCAACGGGCAGTACACGGCGGCGATCAACCGCTTCCGCGTCGTGGTCGACAAGTACCAGACCTCGACCCACATCGAAGAGGCGCTGTTCCGCCTGACCGAGTCGAACCTCGCGCTCGGCCTCACCAATGAAGCGCAGACGGCGGCGGCAGTGCTTGGGCACAACTATCCGTCGAGCTCCTGGTACAAGGAGTCGCTGGACCTGCTGCACAAGGTGGGGCTCGAGCCGAAGATCAACACGGCGAGCCCGCTGGCAAACTCGCTCCAGGGCTAGCCAAAACCGCTCGCGGTTGCTACTTTGTTCACGGCTGACGCGACGTCGCCGGCACGCCCATTGTTGGGGAGCAACTGCCAGTGCTGAGCGCGCTGTCCGTCCGCAATATCGTTCTGATCGATCAGCTCGATATCGGCCTCGATCACGGCCTCACGGCGCTGACCGGCGAGACGGGGGCGGGCAAGTCGATCCTGCTCGACGCGCTCGGTTTGGCGCTGGGCGGACGCGGCGATGTCTCGCTGGTTCGTAACGGTGCCGAGAGCGGCCAGGTCGTCGCCGTTCTGCAGCTGGCGACGGACCATCCGGCGCGCGTGATGCTGCGCGAGAACGAAATCGCCGACGATGCCGACCTGATCCTGCGGCGCGTGCAGTACACCGATGGCCGGACCCGTGCGTTCATCAACGACCAGCCGGTTGGCGTCGGGCTGATGCAGGCGATCGGGGCCACGCTGGTCGAGATCCATGGCCAGCACGACGATCGCGCGCTTGTCGATGCGGCGACGCACCGCGCGCTGCTTGATGCGTTCGGCGGGTTGGAGCGCGAGGTCGCCGATACGCGGCAGGCCCACGCGGCGCTGGTCGCGGCCGATGCGGCGGTGGCCGAGCAACGGGCGCTGATTACCGAGGCGGCCGCGCGCGAAGACTATGCCCGGCACGTGGTCGAAGAGCTTACGGAACTCGCGCCGGAGGTTGGCGAGGAGATGTCGCTCGCCGAGCGGCGAGCTCGTCTGATGCAGCTCGAGAAATCGGCCGATGAAGTGCGCGAGGCCGACGACATGCTGAGCGGGCCCTCAGCGCCGGCTCCCGCGCTTGCCGGCCTGATGCGGCGGCTGATGCGGAAGGTGGACAATGGTGGGACGGTGTTCCAGCCGCTGATCGACAGCCTCGATGCGGCGCTCAACGCGCTCGACCACACGGCCGAGGCGATCGAAACGCTGAAGCGCGAGATGGCGTTTGATCCGGCCGAGCTGGAGCAGGTGGAGGGGCGGCTGTTCGCGCTGCGCGGCGCGGCGCGCAAGCATCACGTGTCGGCCGACGAACTGAGCGAAGTGCTGGCCAAGTATCGCGCCGAGATCGCGGCGCTGCAGAGTGGCGAGGCGACGCTGGCGAAGCTGGAGGCGGATGCGGCCGTCGCGCGCGAGGCGTATCGCAAGGCCGCGCGCAAGCTGAGCGCCGGGCGCGGCAAGGCGTCGAAGGCGCTGAGCAAGGCGGTGGAGGCGGAGCTTCCGGACCTAAAGCTTGGCGCCGCGAAGTTCATCGTCGATCAGCAGGTGGACGAGACGCGCGTGCTGGCGACTGGGTTCGACCAGATCGCGTTTCATGTGCAAACTAATCCGGGGACGTTGCCCGGGCCGCTGCTGAAGGTGGCGTCGGGCGGTGAACTCAGCCGTTTCCTGCTGGCGCTGAAAGTTGTGCTGGCCGATCGCGGCTCGGCCCCGGTGCTGATTTTCGATGAGATCGATACGGGTGTCGGCGGCGCCGTGGCCGACGCGATCGGGCGCAGGTTGAAACGGCTGTCCGAGAAGGTGCAGGTGCTGACGGTGACGCACGCGCCGCAGGTGGCGGCACGCGCGGCGACGCATCTGTTCATAGAGAAGCAGGCGCTCGCCAAGGGCACGCTCGTGCGCACCAATGTGCGGCCTCTCGATGGGGACGGGCGGCGCGAGGAGGTTGCGCGGATGCTCGCCGGTGCGCAGATTACGGAGGAAGCCCGCGCAGCCGCGGGCAAGTTGCTGTCGGATGTGACATGAGTGGTGCGGAGCGCGAGATCGAGGGCTACTCGGAGGACGAGGCCCGCGCAGAGATCGACCGGCTGCATGGCCTGCTGAGCGAAGCGGATCGGCTCTACTTCGAGAACGACGCACCCGAGATCACGGATGCAGCCTACGACGCGATGAAGCGGCGCTACCAGGCGCTGGAGATCGCGTTTCCCGAGCTGAAGCGCGCCGACAGTTTGAGCGAGAAAGTCGCGGGCGCGCCGGTCGAGGGCTTCACCAAGGTGAAGCACGAGGTGCCGATGCTGAGCCTCGGCAAGGCCTACACCGATCAGGACGTGATCGACTTCGTCGACCGCGGCAAGCGCTTCTTCGAGCGCGACAAGGATCTGGAGCTGAGCTTTACGGCAGAGCCCAAGATTGACGGGCTCTCGGCATCGATCCGCTACGAGAACGGCGTTCTTGTGCGTGGGGCGACGCGCGGCGACGGCAGCGTGGGCGAAGACATTACCGAGAATTTGCGGACGATCGCCGACATCCCGCACAAGCTCAAGGGCAAGGGCTGGCCGGAGGTGATCGAGATTCGCGGCGAGGTCTATATGACTTACGCGGACTTTCAGGCGCTGAAGGCGCGCTCGGCCGCGGTGGGCGGGCAGGAGTATGTGAACCCGCGCAATACGGCGGCGGGATCGCTGCGGCAGAAGGACCCCAAGGTCACCGCGAGCCGCAATCTGCGCTTCTTTGCTTATGCGTGGGGGGCTGCGAGCAGCGAGCCGGCGCCGACGCAGTACGAGGCGGTGCAGAAGTTTGCGCAGTGGGGCTTCAAGGTGAGCCCGCTGATGATCCACGCGACGACAATCGAGGACTTGCTCGCACAATATCGCGCAATCGAGGCGCAGCGTTCGTCGCTGGGCTACGATATCGACGGCGTCGTGTACAAGCTCGACCGGCTCGATCTGCAGCGCCGCTGGGGGTTTTCGAGCGGCGAGCCGCGCTGGGCCGTGGCGCACAAATTCCCGGCCGAGCAGGCAACGACCGTGCTGCGACAGATCGATATCCAGGTGGGGCGCACGGGTACGCTGGCGCCGGTCGGCCGACTCGATCCGGTGAGTGTCGGCGGCGTGACGGTGGTCAATGTGACGCTGCACAATGAGGACTACATCAAGGGCTTCGATTCCTTCGGCGAGCCGATCCGCGATGGAGCGGAAATCATGGTTGGTGACACGGTCGTTATCCAGCGCGCCGGCGACGTGATCCCGCAGATCGTCAAGGTGATCCTCGACAAGCGCCCCAGGGATGCGAAGCCGTATGTGTTTCCGGATGTGTGTCCGGTGTGCGGGTCGCCGGCGGTGCGCGAGGTCAACGAGAAGACGGGCAAGGAGGACGCGCGGCGGCGATGCACTGGCGAGCTGATCTGTTCGGCGCAGGCGGTGGAGCACCTCAAGCATTTCGTGTCGCGCGGCGCGATGGATATCGAGGGGCTGGGTGCCGAGAACATCGAGCTGTTCTTCGACAAGGGCCTGCTCAAGACGTCGGCCGATATCTTCAAGCTCGAGCGCAATCGCGAGGGCGTGCAGAAGGCGCTGCACGATCGGCGCGAGGATCAGGCGCGGCAGCGCGAAGAGGCGAGCGGGACTAAGCGCAAGAAGGTGCTGTCCGCCGAGGAGCGAACCTATGAGGGGCTCGACAAACTCTTTGCCAGCATCAACGCGCGGCGAGAACCGGAACTCGATCGCTTCATCCTGTCGCTGGGCATCCGACACATCGGCGAGAACACGGCGGCGCTGTTTGCGAAGACGTTCGCGACGGTGGAGGCATTCCGCGCGGCGGGCACGAGCGGCGAGTTTCCGTCGATTAACGGAATCGGCGAGACGGCGACCAAGGCCGTTACGGACTTTTTCGCCAACACGCGCAATGTGGCGGTGTTCGACGATCTCCTCAGCGAGGTGACGCCGAAACCGTACGTGGTGACGGTGTCGGCCAACTCGCAGGTCGCGGGCAAGACGGTGGTGTTCACCGGCACGCTCGAGAAGATGACGCGCGGCGAGGCCAAGGCGATGGCTGAGCGGCTTGGCGCCAAGGTGGCGGGCAGCGTGTCGAAGAACACCGATATCCTCGTGGCGGGTCCGGGGGCGGGGTCGAAGCTCAAGGCAGCGACCGATCTCGGCATCCTTGTTTTGGACGAAGACGGATGGCTTGATCTCGTCAAGCAGTAGCTTGGAGGAGACATGCTGAAGCCTCTGATCTGGGGTATGCCTTCTGGTTCAACTAGCCACGATTGCGCCGCAACCGCGCACTAGCTCTGCCCGATGACGACACGGGGTGGGACAATGCGCGGATTGATCGTGGTGCTCTTGGCGCTCTTTGCGCTGCCGGCTTTCGCCTACGACGACCCCAAGGCGCTGGTCGATGCGATCTATGCGCCGTACACGACGCTGGGAACGGCGCAGCAGCAGGACCCGGCGCAGTTCTATTCGGAGCGGCTGAAGGGGCTGGTTGCGGCGAACGCGGCGGCCTCGGGCGACACGCCGGCGCCGGTGCTCGACTTCAATCCGTTCATCGGCGCGCAGCAGGCCCTGTTGCGCGACCTCTCGGTCGGAACGCCGGTGGGGAATGCTGAGCGCGCGATCGTGACCGTGTCGTTCGGCAATTTCGGCGAGATCAGCCTGATGTCGCTGTCGCTGCTGAAAGAAGCCGACGGCTGGAAGGTCGACGACATCGCGTCGCTCGGCTCCGGCGAGAACTGGCTGCTGAGCTGGCTGCTGCAGTACGACCCCTTCGCGATCAAATAGGGCGCGTCGCCTCCTTAAGCCAAGCTTTCACGTGCGGCTTGAGGCTCGGGCCGATCTCCTTGAACACGCGCTTGTGGTAGGTGTTGAGCCAGTCCTTCTCGTGCGGAAGGAGGAGCTTTTCGTCGACCAGGCGAAGGTCGATCGGCGCGAGGGTGAGCGTTTCGAGCTCGAGATATTTGCCGTCGCCAAGCGCGCTTTCGATGACCAGAACGAGGTTCTCGATGCGGATGCCATAGGCGCCGGTCTTGTAGTAGCCCGGCTCGTTCGAAATGATCTGGCCCGCCTCGAGCGGCGTGGGGTAGCGCGGCGAGAAGCCGATGGGGCCTTCGTGTACACCGAGGAAGGCGCCGACGCCGTGGCCCGTGCCATGGTTGTAGGTGACGCCGTCCTGCCAGAGAAACTGGCGGGCGAGGACGTCGAGCTGAGCGCCCGAGGTGCCGCGCGGGAACTTCTGCATCGAGAGCGCCATCATGCCCTTGAGGACGCGGGTGAAGCGGTCCTTCTGTTCGGCCGTGGCCTTGCCGGTGAACAGGGTGCGCGTGATGTCGGTCGTGCCGCTCAGGTACTGGGCGCCGGAATCGAGCAGCATGATCTCGCCGGCCTTGAGGGTGCGGTTGGACTCCTCGTTGACGCGGTAGTGCACAATGGCGCCATTGGGACCGGCGCCCGAGATCGTGTCGAAGCTCGCGTCGATGCAGGTCTCTTCCTCACGCCGAAAGTGCTCGAGGGCTTCGACGATGCCGATCTCGGTCAGCTTGCCCTTGGGGGCTTCGCGGTCGAACCAGTGGAGGAATTTGGCGAGCGCGATGCCGTCGAGCTTGTGCGCTTCCTTCATGCCGCCGATCTCGGCGTCATTCTTCTTCGCCTTGGGGGCGAGCACCGGGTCGCGCTTCTCGATTATCACCGCATCGCTGACGCCATTGACCGCGGAGACGAGCGCGAGCGGCGCGGTGGCCGGGTCGATCCAGACGCGCTTGTCGGCGGCGCCGAGCTTGCGGAGCTCGCTCATCAGCGAGGACACGTCGGCGACCTTGGCGACGCCGCTCAGCCCCTTGCGGAGGTCAGGCGTGATCTTGTCCTTGTTGACGAACAGGGTGGGTTGGCCCTTCTGCGGCACCAGCGCAAAGCCGAGCATCACGGGGAAGTTCGGTACGTCGCGAGCGCGCATGTTGAAGAGCCAGTTAATGGACTCGGGCAGCGTCAGCACGACGACATCGGCGTTCTCGTCGGCGAGCGTCTTGCGCAGATCCGCGAGCTTGTCCTTGGCGGTCTTGCCGGCGCGGTTGTGGCCGAGGAATTCGACGGGCGAGATGGGTGCGCCGGGCCGATCGGTCCAGATCTGGTCGACGAGGTTGGCGGACGGGACGAGGGTGGCCTTGCCGGCGAGCTTGTCGGTCAGATCCTTGATCTCGCCGGGGGTGTGGAGCCAGGGGTCGTAGCCAAGCTTGCCGCCCTTGGGGATGAAGTCGGCGATGCGCGGATCGACGCCACCCTGGGCGGCCTCGAAGACGGTGACCACCTTGGTGTCGGTTTCGAGCGGTGCCTGGAGTGTATAGCGGCTGTCGACGAACAGGCCCGCCCTTTTGGGGCCGACCACGGCGATGCCGGCGGAGCCGTTGAAACTTGTGATGTAAGCGAGGCGTGCTTCGCTGTCCGGAACGGACTCGCCCCGGTGGGCGTCGGCACGCGGGATGAGGAAGCCATCGAGGCCGGCGTCAGCCATCGCGGCGCGCAGGGATTTCACGCGGCCGGCGACGGTGGCGGGCGACGTCTTGGTCGCGAATTTCTGAAAGACGGCCGGGCCGAAGCCGTTGTTTGGCATGGTTCATTCCCTGTTAAGCCGGGTTGCGGCATTGGCATGGCTGGGTTGCTGGATGCCGCCTTTCCGGGGTGGTGCGAGGTGCCTATTTATCGATCGTCCGCGAAAGCGGGCCAGACTCACGAGTAATGACATGAACGCGACCAACACCGATTTCCGCAAGGCCCTCGACGGCGTGATCAGCGCGCGCAACCGCGAAGCAACGCGTCAGGTGGTCCGGAACAACGAATTCCAGCTCATCGGCGCGATCACCAAGCGCCCGAACTAAGCTGTCTGCGCTCTTCGGGCGCAGCTCCAGTTGACCTCCGCACCATGCAAGCGGTTCGCAAATCCCCGGCTCTCGTCCGGGGATTTTGTTTTTCAGCGCTTGTCGAGGATCAACGTCGCCCAGTCGCTGCGGATCAGCTTCTGGCGCAGGACCATGCGCTGCTGGCGGTAGGCATTGGCCACCCAGGCGGCCTGGGTGGCGAGCAGACCTGACAGGATGATGGTCGCACCCGGTGCTGCCGCGCGGCCCATGGCGGGAGCAATCGCTGCGAGGGGGCCGGCGAGGATGTTGGCGGCGATCAGATCGTAGGGCGCACCTCGCGCGATGGTCATGTGATCGAGCCCGGGGGCGGTGACCGCGCGGATCAGGGTGCCGACGCCGTTGTCGCGGGCGTTCTCGATGGTGGTTCGGGTGGCAATCGGGTCGATATCGCTGGCGACGACCGGCAGGCGCGTGCGCTTGGCGAGAGCGATGGCGAGGACGCCAGTGCCGGTCCCGACGTCGAGCATTTTGCGGGGTTTGCCGCGCTTCAGCGTCAGGTCGATGGCTTCGAGGCACCCGGTGGTGGTCTCGTGATGGCCGGTGCCGAAGGCCTGCGCGGCTTCGATGCGGAGCGGAATGGCGCCCGCTGTCGGTACGGCGGCGTCGCTATGGCTACCATAGACGTAGAAGCCGCCGGCGGTGACGGGCTGCAGGCCCTCGAGCGATTTGGCGACCCAATTTACCTTTGGGTCGATGGGGGTGATGGTGAAATCGACGTCGCCACCCAGCGTGGCGCGCGCCAAATCCTCGAAGGCGAGGAGGTCGGGCAGCATTTCGCAGGTGGCTTCGAACACCCATTCGCCGGTGGCGGTGTCTTCGTGCGCCGAGGCGGTGAGTGCGAGGTCGCCTTCCTCCATCACGGCGTCGACGAGGAGGTACGCCTGGTCCCGGCTGAGCGGGGTCGAAATCTGGCTCATGGTCATGCCGCGGTTGTTGCCGGGGAGGGCAGGGAAGTCAACACGGCGATTCCCGGCATGAACGCCCCTTGCCCGGCCCAGGCGCGAGGCGTAGGGACGGTGTGCCCATCGAGACTTTGCCATTGGCAACCGCTGCCCCATCCAACCGTACCCTGACTGGAATCGCGTTCAAGATCGCATCGGTCGTGGTGTTTCTGGCGATGGCGGCGCTGCTGAAGGCCGCCGAGGGCGTACCCGCGGGCGAGCTGGCGTTCTTTCGGTCGTTCTTCGCGATCATTCCCGTGGTGACGTTTCTCGCCTGGCGCGGGCAATTGGTGACCGGGGTTAAGACCAAGTATCCCCTGCGGCACCTGGCGCGCGGTCTCGCGGGGACTGGCGGCATGATGTTCGGCTTTTATGCGTTGACGCAGCTGCCGTTCGCCGAGGCGACGACGCTCAACTATGCGACGCCGCTCATCATCGTGGTGATCAGTGCGCTGTTTCTCGACGAGACGGTGCGGCTCTACCGCTGGAGCGCGGTGATCCTCGGGCTGGTGGGCGTGATCATCATCAGCTGGCCCCGGCTGACGCTGCTGTCGTCGGGGGTGGACCAGAAGGCGGCGATCGGCGTGGGGTCGGCGATGCTGGCGTGCCTGTTCGCCGCTATCGCCATGGTGCAGGTGCGAAAGCTCGTCCACACTGAGCAGTCGGCAACGATCGTGTTCTACTTCTCGCTGTCGTCGACGGCGATCGCGCTCTGTACACTACCGTTCGGCTGGGTGATGCCGTCGCCGCTGCAGCTGGGCTACCTGATCACGGCGGGAATCTGCGGTGGGATCGCGCAGATCCTGCTGACCGAGAGCTATCGCCATGCGGATATGAGCGTGGTGGCGCCGTTCGAATACACGTCGCTGATCTTTTCGATTGCGATCGGGTTCTTCGTGTTCAAGGACATGCCGACCTGGCATGTGCTGGTGGGCGGGCTGATCGTGGTGGGGTCGGCGCTCTTCGTGATCTACCGCGAGCGGCAGCTGGGCAAGGCCGCGCCGGAGAAGGAAGTCGCGACGCCACAGGGGTAGCGGTCGAAATCGCTCCCCCTCGCGCGACACTTGTCCCGTGAGGTAGGCTCACGAGGACAGGAGACGCAGAATGCTTGGTCGCGCCAGCTATTCCATCGATTTCATCATGAGCTGCCGGACGCGGGCGGAGAAGCAGCTCAAGCTCTACGACGCGGTGGCCAGGAAGGGCGGCAAGGAAGTGGAGGCGTTTGCGCCGGAGTTCTTCAACTCGATGGTGCTGGCGCTCGACCACTACTTCATGCACCGGCTGCGCGGCAAAGAGGGCAAGGACGGCAACCCGCTCAACGAAGTGCGGATGCTGGCGGCGTCGCTGCTCGAGAATGACGGCGTGATGGCCAAGGACAATACGATCAAATACGACCCGGCCAAATCGATCACCGGCATCGCGATCGGCCAGAAGATCGTCGTCGACCGCAAGCAGTTCGAGGCGCTCGCCGATGGCTTCTTCGACGAGATCGCGGCGAAGTTCGCCTAGAGCATGCTGCGGCGGATGACTTCGGCCACGGTATGGGCGCGGTTCTTGGTGCCGAGCTTGCGCGCGACGTTGTCGACGTGCTGATTGACCGTGCGCGCCGACATGCCGAGGCGTTCGGCGATGTCTTCGGAGGTGAAGCCGTCGGCGGAGAGGGCGATGACCTCCTTCTCGCGCGGGGTCAGCGGCTCGGACGCTGGCGTGATGCCGATGGCCTTGTAGGTGCGGACATGCGCGAACAGCGCATAGACGAGCAGCTGCAGCGCCGCTTGCTGCGTGGTTGAGAGCGTCGGATTGCCCGAGAAGCCGGCCACGCCGACCGGCTCGCTGTCGTAATTGACCGGGACGACGGTGACTTGCACCATGTCGTTGCGACGTGCCAACACCAGCAGCGGGTCGTTGGGCTGCAGATACTGGGCCTGATCGTAGCTGAAGATCTCCCCGCGGCCGAGTTGCTCGCGGATACGGTCGGGCGAACTGCGACTGGCGCTGGCCAGATAGGTCTGCCACCAGCCTTCGCGGTCCGGGCTCGAGTCGATGATGTGGCGCACCGTCAGCAATTCCGGTGCGTATTCGACGATGTAACCGCTGCGGAAACCGAGCGCCGCGCTGATGCCAGCAAGAACAGCGGCCGCGTCCGCGTCGGTACGCGCGGCCCGAATGGTCTGCAGGCTCCTCTCGACCAGCTCCAGCATTGTGGAGCACCTCTCCAAACGATCAAAACATTCAAATCGCAGGCAGCGTGCCTACGGTCTTATCGTGAAAAATAACGATGGCAAATATGACATTGGCATAAATCGCATAGTCAATTCTGACGATGTCAGTTTCGCCAGTGGAACTTGTGCCAATACCGCGAAGTCCCGGGAATCGCTATGATTCTTGCATCGGTACTTTATTGGATTTGGCTTCGTCGCATGTCGATGTTCGATATTGCCCTCGACTACCAGCGCGAACGTGATCGCTTCCCCAAACTGCGCCAGCTGGACTACCGCGAACTGACGCTGGCGCGACTGCTGGCGGGCGGATGCGGGGCGCGTGAGGCGGGGATCAAGCTGGGCCTCAACGTCGAGACCGCCGAGGCGCTGCGGATCGCCCTGCTGCGCAAACTCGGCCTCGTCAGCGATGCGCAATTGGTGCCGCTGGTGGACGCGGCGGCGCCCACGAACGTCGCCTATGTCGACGACTTCCGAACCTCGTATTTCCTGCCCACCGCACGTGCCACCGACGGCGACGTGGTGTTCGCGGACTAAAGTTCCGGCTCAGGCTCCTCCCTCTCCCTGCGCCGTATCGGGGGAGAGTCACCCGCATTCCCAAACTCCGGTGACTCTCCTCCTTCTCACCCAGCAATGTTTCGACGACATGCCTGATGGCCGCTGGCGCTCTCAGTGCATCGCCATAGCCGCCCACCCAACTCTCAGTATCGGCTAGACATATACACCGTGGTCGATGCGCCTCAGGAACGTTTCGACGACCTCTATGCCCATAGGCGTCGTCAGGAGATCGATCGGTCTGCGCTGATCGAGAGTTAAGGCGGGCTCGCAAAGCCAATGCTCCGCAGCGTCCTGCGTGCCTAGGACGTCGGTCGCGAGCGCAAGGATTTCGGCAAACTTCCACATCCGTCTGCTGTGCTTGGAACTCAAGCGGCGTTCGGGAACCGCTCGGCCGCGAAGGTACGTGCGCTGGTCCATGCCAATACCTCTGGCAAGAACGAGCTTGATGTCGAGAACATGAAAGCTGGCGATAAGTCCATGCAGGGCCCGGAAGGGCAGGCCCGTCTGCACGGTGTCATGCACTTCGAAGGACGTCGAGAGCACAGGATCGCTCCCCAGCAACTTGCACGTTTGTGCGACTAATCCATGCATGGTCTGTGCCGCGTGCATTGCAAGTTCGAACTAGCAAAGATGCCCATGCGGACGCCGCGCAACTGCTCAGATGAGGAATTCTATGACTTGTTTCAGCTGGTCGATTATTACTTGAGCGAGTTGACCTACAGCCGTGCTGGCAAACTCCAGAGACAGCCAAGTCAAAACTGTAAGCAAGACTGTCTTTAGGGCAACCTCTCGTGCCATGCGAGGCTTTAGTAATGCACTTCCCGCCGACAGCTCTGCGGTGACGCGCTCCTTGGTATCGGTATCGATAGAATTTGACTCTACCAGGGCCTCCCGAAGCCGCTCTAACCCATCGAGTGCGTCGTTGTAAGCAGATGAGTTGTGATTGATTTGGACTAACCTATCAGACTCTACCGACAAGCCAGGCGATGCCAAAACTGCGATATCGGCGTTCTTACGCAAGTATCGACGCAACTCCGACACGAATGGATCAAATACTTGGCCCAGAAACTCCTGAACCAAGTCATTGATGTTATTGCTGTCAACGTAGAAATAGTCATGCGCGAAATTGAAGGCGTCGATCTCACCAATCGCGATACGCCTCAAGAGCTGCAAGTGGAGTGAAAGGCGATCCTCACGCTTGTCCGGCCACTCGATGGTTCCAGAACCGACAAAGCTGCCTTTCAGGCCCGAAAAGGCAGTCGGCGAGGTGGCATCCCAGCTAACAAGCTTCTCCAACCATTCAAGACGTCCTCGGGTCGGTTCAGGCGCGTCATCGAAGGAACCAAACCACCGTCGAAGGTGCTGCGGCACATAGTCGTACTGCGAGTAGCGGACAGCGGAAGAAAGCTCGTCAAACTCCTCAAGGAAATCATCTAGCTCAGACACTCACTGCCCCCTACTCACGAAGCTATCGAGCACCTTCTTCTTTCCGGCTTTCTCGAAGTCGATGCTGAGCTTGTTGCCTTCGATGGACTCAATGCGGCCGTAGCCGAATTTGAGGTGGAACACGCGTTCGCCCACTGAGTATTTCGAGCCGCGGCCGTCGTCGGTGGAGCGGGCGACGAGGTCGCCGTCGATGGTGAGGGGGCCGGGGCCCTTGCGGTCCTTGGACTGGGCGCGGGCGCGCTGCCAGCCGGGGGTCTCGTAGACGCTGTCGAACGGATCGGCCATCGAGAAGCGCGACGATGAGCGGCCGCCGTAATTGTAGCCTCCATAGCCGGAGCCGGTGTCCTTGACGTCGACGGCCTCCGCGGGGAGTTCGTCGACGAAGCGCGACGGGATGGCGGACTGCCAGAGGCCGTGGGTGCGGCGGTTCTGAGCCATGGAGATGCGGGCGCGTTTGCGGGCACGGGTGATACCGACATAGGCGAGGCGTCGTTCTTCCTCGAGGCCGGCGCGGCCAAGCTCGTCCATGGTGCGCTGCGAGGGGAACAGGCCCTCTTCCCAGCCGGGGAGGAAGACGGTGTCGAATTCGAGGCCCTTCGCCGAGTGGAGCGTCATTATAGAGACGGCGTCGTCGGCCTCACCGGTGTCGCGGTCCATGACGAGGCTGATGTGTTCGAGGAAGCCGCCGAGCGTCTCGAACTCGCTCATCGAGTTGATGAGCTCCTTGAGGTTTTCGAGGCGGCCTGGGCTGTCGGGCGATTTGTCGTTCTGCCACATCGCGGTGTAGCCGGAATCGTCGAGAATCTGCTGGGCCAGCTCGGCGTGCGGCATGGTGCGCGCGAGGTCCGACCAGTTGTCGAATTGGCCGATGAGGTCGCGCAGCACCGTGCGCTGCTTGGGCTTCAAATCTTCGGTCTCGATCAGGAGACGCGTTGCGGCAAAGAGGGCGCGATCGGTGGCGCGGGCGGTTTCATAGAGCTGGCGGACGGTGCTGTCGCCGATGCCACGTTTAGGCGTGTTGACGATGCGCTCGAAGGCGAGGTCGTCCGCCTGGTTGAAGACGAGCCGCAGATAGGCGAGGGCATCGCGGATCTCGAGGCGTTCGTAGAAGCGCGGGCCGCCGATGACGCGATAGTTGAGGCCCAGCGTGATGAAACGCTCTTCGAACTCGCGCATCTGATAAGCAGCGCGCACGAGGATGGCGACGTCGTTGAGGTTGGCGCCCTTGCGCTGCAGCTGTTCGATCTCCTCGCCAATCTGGCGCGCTTCCTCTTCGCTGTCCCATACCTGGGTGACCCCAACCTTGTCGCCTTCTTCGCCGACGTCGGTCTGGAGCGTCTTGCCCATCCGAGACTCGTTGTGGGCGATGAGGTGCGAGGCGGTGCGGAGGATGTTGGAGGTCGAGCGATAGTTACGTTCCAGCTTGATGACTTTTGCGCCCGGAAAATCCTTCTCGAAACGGAGGATGTTGTCGACCTCGGCGCCGCGCCAGCCGTAGATCGACTGGTCGTCGTCGCCGACGACGCAGACGTTCGCTTCGTTCGCCGGCCTCCCCTGCGCGAGGAGGCGTAGCCAGAGGTACTGCGCGACGTTGCTGTCCTGATACTCGTCGACGAGGATGTATCGGAAGCGGCGATGATACTCGGCGAGGACGTCGGGCTGTTCGCGGAAGAGGCGGATGTTCTCGAGCAGCAGATCGCCGAAGTCGACGGCGTTCAGCGATTTGAGACGGGCCTGATAGTCGGCATAAAGCTGCTTGCCGCGGCCATTGGCGTAGCTCGATGCTTCGGCCTGCGAGATGTCCTTGGGCAGCAGCCCACGGTTCTTCCAGTTGTCCATCATGCCGGCGAAGGCCCGGGCCGGCCAGCGCTTCTCGTCGATGTTCTCGGCCTCGAGCAGTTGCTTGATGAGCCGGATCTGGTCGTCGGTATCGAGGATGGTGAAATCGGATTTGAGGCCGACGAGCTCGGCGTGGCGGCGGAGGATGCGTGCGCCGATCGAATGGAACGTGCCGAGCCAGGGCATACCCTCGACGGTGGAGCCGACGAGCTTGCCGATGCGCTCCTTCATCTCGCGGGCGGCTTTGTTGGTGAAGGTGACCGAGAGGATTTCGGCGCCGCGAGCGCGACCTGTTGTCAGGATGTGCGCGATGCGGGTCGTCAGCACGCGTGTCTTGCCGGTACCGGCGCCGGCGAGGACCAGCAGCGGACCTTCCGTCGTCAGCACAGCGTCGCGCTGTTCCTCGTTGAGGCCGCGCAAGTAATCGCCGGCCGGTCGGCCGAACTGGCTGGTGATGGGGGCGGACCGGGCTGGCTCGGCGGGTACCATGACTTCCTTTTCGCAGCGGTGCCGGCCCGAAACCGGCAGCAGCGCGAGCTTGACGAATCTCTTTTTGTTCTCGGCGCGAATATAGGGAGATGGGGGGCGGAAGTATAGGAAAGGGGACTGTCACAGGGCTGTCATCCCGCCGTCACTTGGGGGCAATGCGTCGGCCCTATCCGACCCGCGTCCAAATCAACCTTCCGGGGCGCTCCCTATGCACGTCAAATCCGTTCTCCTGGCTATCACCGCCGGGCTTCTCGCCAGCTCGGCGATCGGTGCCGAGTCGTTCAACCGCATCGCGAGCTTTCCGGTTGTGCTGAACCATCCCGACGCGGAGGCGACGTCGTCGGAGATCATCACAGCGACGGAAGACGGCATGACGCTGATCTATTCGGACAGCCCCGGCGGCGGGATCGGCTTCATCGATATCACCGACCCCAAGGCGCCGAAGGCCGCCGGGTACGTGAAGATCGACGGCGAGCCGACTTCGGTCACCGAGATCGGCGGCAAGGTGTATGCGGGCGTCAACACGTCCGAGAGCTTCACCAATCCGTCGGGCAGGCTGGTGGTGATCGACCTCGCCAGCAAGACGATCGAGGCGACCTATGACCTCGGCGGCCAGCCGGATTCGGTGGCGCATAACGACGCGGGCACGCTGATCGCGATCGCGATCGAAAACGAGCGCGACGAGGACGTGAACGACGGCAACCTGCCGCAGGCTCCGTCAGGCTTCGTGGTGATTTTCGATGCTGTGGCCAAGACGCTCAAGACCGTCGACATGACGGGCGTCGCCGACATCGCCGGGGAAGATGCCGAGCCGGAGTTTGTGTCGTTCAATGCGAACGATGAGATCGCGCTCACGATGCAGGAGAACAACTGGATCGCCATCATCGACGGCAAGACCGGCGCCGTGACCGGCGGTTTCTCGGCCGGCGAGACGGGTGTGGCCGGCGTGGACACCAAGAACGACGGCAAGATCGATTTCAGCGACGACAAGAAGCCCGTGCCGCGCGAACCCGACGCGGTGAAGTGGCTCGATGCCAACCGCATCGTGGTGGCCAATGAGGGCGATTGGAACGGTGGCTCGCGCGGCTTCACCATCTTCAACCGCGACGGTTCGGTGGCGTTCGACTCGGGCAACGCGCTCGATGTGAACGCGGCGCGCATGGGCCACTACCCGGACTTCCGCAACAAGAAGGGCGTCGAGCCGGAAGGCCTCGAAGTCGCGACCTTCGGCGACAGCCAGTACATCTTCATCGCCGAGGAACGCTCGTCGCTGATCGCGATCTACAAGGACACGGGCGCCGCGCCGGAATTCCTGCAGTCGGTGCCGTCGGGCATTTCGCCGGAGGGCCTCGTTGCCGTTCCGTCGCGCAACCTGCTGGCCACCGCGAACGAAGTCGATCTTCGCAAGGACGGCGGGGTGGGCTCGCATGTGATGGTGTACGAGCTTGCCGAGGGCGAAGCGACGTACCCGACGTTGGTCTCGGACCTCGATGCCGACGGCCACCCGATCGGCTGGGCCGCCATCTCGGGTGCCGTGGCCGACGCGGACAAGCCGGGCACGCTCTATGCGGTCAGCGACAGCGTGCTGTATGCGGCGCCGGCCATCTACACGATCGATGCGACGCAGAAGCCGGCGCTGATCACCGCCAAGACCGTCGTCACCCGCGGCGGCGATGCCGCGCAGAAGCTGGATCTCGAAGGCATCACGCAGGACGGCAAGGGTGGGTTCTGGCTCGCCAATGAGGGCGACGCCGCCAAGCTGGTGCCGCATGCGCTGATCCATGTCGACGGCGAGGGCAGGATCACCGAGGAAGTGTCGTTCCCGGTGTCGGTCCTGGCCGGCCAGACCCGCTTCGGTTCGGAAGGCGTGGCCAAGGTTGGCGATACGCTCTGGGTGGCGGTGCAGCGCGAATGGGCCGATGACGAAAGGGGTCGGTGGAAGCTCCTCGCCTACAACACCGACAGCAAGGAATGGGGCGCGGTGCGCTACCCGCTCGACGCGGCGCCGGAAGGCGGCTGGGTCGGCCTCAGCGAGATCACCGTCCACGGCGACTATGCGTACTTCATCGAGCGCGACAACCAGATCGGCGACAAGGCCGGGCTGAAGGCCATCTACCGCGTGGCGCTCAACCAGCTGGTCGCGTCGCCGCTCGACGCCGAACTCCCGACCGTGAGCAAGGAACTGGTCCGCGACCTGATCCCCGACCTCAAATCGTTCAACAGCTATGTCCTCGACAAGGTCGAGAGCCTCGCCATCGACTCGGACGGCACGGCTTACCTGATCACCGACAATGACGGCGTGAAGGACAGCTCGGGCGAGACGCATCTGTGGACCTTCAAGGTCGAGTAAAGCCAAAAGCCTGCATGCATCGGGCTGGTGGGGACGGGCTGTGATGGCCCGTCCCCCTCTGATTCCCAGGGCGCTGTCCTCGCGTGGCCGTCCCCGTGTCCTAATTCCGCCGTGGACGCGGGGCATGGCGAGGGGTGACGTTGGGGAGTGGGTTGCCTAAACTCCGCCCCTGTTTGGGGAATTGCCGGGCCAGTGCTCAATCGCCTGTTTGTCGTGATCGGGTTCATCGTGATCCTCGCCATCGGCGGGGCTTTCGTGATTCCCCGGTTCATCCAGTGGAGCGACTACCGCCCGCGGCTCGAGGCGATGGCGACGCAGGCCTTCGGAACCGGTGTCGAGATTACCGGCGATATCTCGCTGACACTGCTGCCGCAGCCGCAGCTGTCGTTCACGAAGGTTCGTGTCGGACCGGCCGAGGCACCCGCGATCGAGATCGAGCGGGTCGAGGCAGAGTTCTCGCTGTTCGACTTCCTGTCGGATCGCTACCGCGTGACGCGGCTCGAGCTCGAAAAGCCGGTGGTCACGGTTGCGATCGACGCGACGGGCAAGGTCGATGCCGGCTTCACGCTGGCGCCCGAAGCCGAGCAGTCCAACGTTTCGATCGCCAATGCCGAGCTGGTCGGCGGGCGGCTTCAGCTGGCGGACGCGCGGTCCGGTGCGACCTATGTCGCCGACGGGATCAGCGGGTCGCTGCGGCTGGAATCGATCAAGGGGCCGTTCAGCTTCCAAGGCACCGGCACGCTCGACAGCGCCGCCTACGCCATGCGCGTGTCGACGGGCCGGATCGATGACACTGGGGCGACGACGCTGAGCCTCTACCTCCAGCCGGAAGATCGCAGTTTTACGCTCGAGGCCAATGGTGCGCTGCAGCCGGGCGCAGCACCGAAGTTCACTGGCGATCTCACCTATCGCCGGCCTCCACCGCGTCCCGTGGAGGGCGAAGCTACGGATGCCGGGCGTGGTGACTTGGTGCTCGAGGGGAAGGTCGAGGCGATCTCCGATCGCGTGCTGTTGTCGAGCTACACACTGCTGCCCGATGAGAACCGCGCGGCGACGCGGCTGCTCGGTGCGGCGGAGTTGAGTGTCGGTGCGGAGACGAAGTTCAATGCGGTGGTGTCGGGCGGCGTGATTTCGCTGCCGCCCCGCGATGCGACCAAGGAGCTGACCGATCCGCCGTACGAACTGGTGCGGTTGCTGGGCGAGACGCCGCTACCGCTGATTCCGAACCTGCCTGGGACGATCGGCCTCGACATCACCGAGCTGAACCTCCGCGGCGTGTCGCTGCGCGATCTGCGGCTCGATGCGTCGACTGACACACATTCGTGGACCATCGACAGTTTCGGCGCGTCGCTGCCGGGCGGCACCAAGGTGGGGCTGACGGGCAATCTCAGCGTTGTCGACGGGCACCCGATCCTTGCCGGTGGAGTGACCGTCGAGAGCAAACAGCTTGATCGCCTCGCAGCGCTGTGGCGGAAGCCACCGCCGGGCAATCCGCTGTTCAACATGCCGGGGTCGCTGAAGGCCGATGTGGCGCTGTCGAGCGATACCCTGACCCTGTCGTCCGGCACGATCATCGTTGCGGGCATCAACCAAGGGTTCGATGCGGCGATCGGCTTCAAGGCGCCGCGTACGCTGAAGCTCGGCGTGCATTTCACAACGCTGGGGCAAGAGGAGAGCGACGCGGTCGCTGCGCTGCTGCCCGATGTCGCCGGCAGTGGCAGTTTCGGAGCGACGTTCCCCAAGGGCAGCATCGATGTGAGCGCGAGCAAGGCTGTGCTGTTCGGACTGACGGGCAGCGACCTCGCGGCGACGGCGAATTGGGATGGCGGCGTGCTCGAAGTGTCCAAGCTCGAAGCGGGCGACCTCGGTGGCGCGACGATCGATGCGCGACTGACGGCGTTCGGCACACTGGCCAAGCCGGAGCTGTCGGGCAACGGCACGCTCAAGATTTCGGACGGCGCGCCGATCCTGACGTCGCTGCTGGCCAATGTGGGGACGCCGCCTGCCATCGCGGAGTTTCTCCATCGCTCGCTGCCGGCGACGTTCGATGTGCAGCTCGATCCGCCGACCGGGCAGGGCGGGCAAACACTCAATGCCACGGGTCGCCTCGGAACGGCCGACACCAAGATCGTGGCGCAATTGTCGGGCGGTATCGCCAAAGCGCTGACGGCGGCGATTGCGGCGACCATCGACGTGACCTCCGAGAGCCCGAGCCTGATGACGGCGCAGCTTGGCCTCGGCAATGTACCGATCCTCGACGATAGAACGCCGCTCCATCTGTCGGCCACGGTCGAAGGTGTGCCGTCCAACAGTTACGAGGTGCATGCGCGGCTCGAGGGGGGCGAGGATCACATCGGGTTCGACGGCAACGTCGTAGCCGGCGACTTCACCAAGATCAGCGGCGGCGGAACTGTCGATGTGGCGATCAGCGATCCCAAGGTGCTCGCGGGGATCGCGGGGGGCGACGGCATCTATATGCCAGCGGTCAGCGGCAAGGCGCGTGTGACGTTCACTGGCCTCGAGAGCATCAAGCTCAGCGAAGTCGAGCTTGGCGGCGCGACGGGCGAGATCGAGATGACGCGGCGCGATGGGCGCGGCGTGTTCAGCGGATCGCTGAAGCTGGCAAGCCTCGATGCGATGGCATTCCTGCCGGTGCTCGCCGGTGCGTCAGGCACGATCGGGACGGGCGTGTGGCCTGAGGGGCCGATCGACATCGGCAGCGGCGCGCGTTCGAGTACGGGGCGTGTCGATGTCGAGGTCGCGGATGTGACGGCGGGCGGCAAGCCGCTGCTGACGGATGCGACGTTTGCGATCGATTGGGACGCGACCAAGATCGGCATCCGCGATCTCAAGGGCAAAGCGGGCGATGGCTCGCTGACGCTGGATGCGAGCGTATGTTGCAGCAATCCGGCGCTGCCGGCCAAGCAGTTCACCGGTCGACTGACGCTGGACAACGTACCGCTCGATCTTGTGGCGCCAGGCGCGATTGCTGCGGGACTCGACGGCAAGCTCACGGCGTCCGCCGCGTTTGATGGGACGGGCGAGACAATGGCCGATGCGGTGCGCGCCATGACGGGCACGGGCAGCTACACCATCAGCAAGTTCTCCGCGGCGCGGTTCGATCCGCAGGCATTCAACAATCTGGGGACGCTCACGGGCATCGTCGACATGGAGCCGGAAGCGCTGACGGCGGCGGTGAACGAGCAGCTCGCCAAGGGCCCTTTTGCGTCGAACATGTTCACCGGCAGTTTCACCATCGCCGGCGGTACGCTGCGCAGCCCCAACCTCGCGATCGCGGGGAGTGGGGCGCGCATCTTCGGTGGCGGCAACCTGATGCTCGCTGACCTGACGCTCGACGCGCGCTACGCGATGTCGCCGACGGTGCTGAGCAATCCCGAGAGCATGGTCGATCCGGCGACGGCGGAAGTCGCGGCCGTGGTGACCGGGCCGGTGTGGGCGCCGGTCGCGCGCTACGATGTTGCGTCGCTCGTCGACGGTATGAAGATCAAGGCGAGCGAGATCGAACTCGCGCGCCTCGAACAGTTGCGGCTCGAGGACGAGAAGCGTCAGCAGGAAGTCGCCGCGGAACGAGCGCGCGTCGCGGCCGAGCAGGCCGCGGTCGAAGCGGCCAAGAAAGCCGCCGAGGAAGAAACGGCGCGGCAGAAGGCCGAGGAAGAGGCAAAGAAGAGGGCCGAAGAGGAAGCCGCCAAGAAGGCCGCCGAAGACGCCGCAGCGAAGAAGGCTGCCGAGTCCGCCCAGCCGAGGCCGGCGCCTACGCCAAGTCCGGTCGATCTAGGGCTCTAGCCGATCCTGAACGTTCCGCAGAACGGCGACACGCAGGGTCGATGAGAGGTTGGGGCCGGCGCGCGTTGCGTCGATCTCTTCGATCAGCGCACTGAGACGCAGGCCGCGACGTGTCGCGAGAGCTTCGAGGCCGTCCCAGAACTCGGGTTCAAGCGCGATCGAGGTGCGGTGGCCAGCGATGGTCAGCGACCGCTTTTGCATCCGCGCTTATTTCTTGCGGAAGGCGTCGAGGCTCACGACCTTCTCGCCCGGCGCTTCGTTGGCAGCGGGAGCGGATGCTGCCGGAGCGATCTGAGCCTGCTCGCCGGCCTCGGCGGTGTCGTCTTCGGTCGGGAGCGCGGCAGCGCCGGTCAGCTGGAGGCCGAACTGCACCGACGGGTCGAAGAAGCCCTTGATTGAGGTGAAGGGGATAACCAACGTTTCGGGCTTGTCGTCGAAGCTGAGGCCGACCTCGAAGCCCGACTCGCCGACCTTGAGGTCCCAGAACTGGTTCTGGAGCACGATGGTCATGTCGACGGGATACTGCTCGAGCAGGCGCTGGCTGATGCGGACGCCGGGCGCCTTTGTGATGAACGAGATGAAGAAATGATGCTCGCCGGGCAGGCCGGTCTTGGCGACTTCGGCCAGTACCTTTCGTACGACGCCGCGCAGGGCTTCCTGAGTGAGGATGTCGTATCGAATGTGATCTTGAGCCATGTCGCCGCCGTGAATCCGTTGCGGGCCATATCAGCCGCCGGGGGGCGTCAGATCAAGGACAAAGCGGGGAAAGTTGAAGGAGAGATGCAGGCTTCTGTTGCCAGGTGCCTGCGGACCCCGCCTCCAAACCGCTAAGCCTGGAGGGCTTTGATTTCAGGCTACCAGCGCCGCATTACGCAGCGAGAGCAACCTTAGCATAGTTGTCGTTGGCAACTATTAGGATGGCCCGATGACGGTGGTACCATGCCGAGCGAAAACACACCCTTTACGCCCTTGTCGATCCTATTTCGCCCCCAGTGGCTCCGCTCTGCTGAGCGGGGCGGAGATGGTGGAGGCGCCGGGTACTGCCCCCGGGTCCAATGGGTTTATTACGATAGCCATTTATCGCCATAGCCGTTGCCGGCAGCCCCAATATAGGGACGCGAGGCGAGGGATGCAAATCAGGCGATGATGTCGGCGATCAAGGCCTCAAGGGTAGCCAAGTTGCCGGAGAAGCTGGCGATCATGGCCTCGAGGGTGCGTTCAGGGTCGAGGGCATCGTCATTGAAGGAGCGACCAGCGTTAACGACGAGCGCCTTCAGAAAGACAAGCTGCGTTCGACCGTTGCCTTCTCGGAAGGGATGACCGGCGTTGAGTTCGGAGAGGAAGTAGGCAGCCGACCTGGCGAAGGCATCCGCCTCAAGGCCGACGAGGTTGTCGTGGGCGTACAGCCAATCGAATGTCGCCGACATGTGGCGGTCGAGATTTTCCGGATAGCAGAACCAGTTGCCGCCTTTGGCGATACGGATGGTGCGTGGTTCACCAGCCCAGTCGTAAACGTCCTGGAAGAGATGGCGGTGGATGGCGCGATAGTGCCAATAGTCGAGATTGCCAATGGGCAGGGGGTCGCGCGCCCGGCTGAGGAAAGAAGTGAACTCGAAATCGTCGAGTTCATTCTGATCGGTGATACCGGCCTTGTTCCGAAGGACGGCACTGTCGGGATAGCAGAGCGGATCCTGACTGGACTCGTACAATTACTTCGATCGTACGAACTCTGCACGGATCCTGGCACGCAGTTGATCGGGTGTTTCGGCGCGCGCGGCCGACTCGGACAAGATGCGATCGGTACGGGCGTTGCGGACTTGACCCTCGACAGCGCTGAATTTTTCCGCGCTCGCGATGCCAACCACAAATCGACCATTGCGGATGTGGGGGGAGATACCTTTGCTCATGGTCCGAGTTTATCACACCCCGCTCAGGATGGCAGCACCGCTGTCGCCTCGATTTCGACCAGTACGCCGGGGCGGCCCAATGCCAGGACCTTGAGCACCGTCACGATCGGCGGGTTGGTCGGTTGGCCGGCGGATTTTTGCCAGGATTGGAAGCCGGGCATGATGTCGAGGTCGCCGGCGATGTAGATGGTGACTTTGACGAGGTCGTCGATACCGGCGCCGGCTGCGTCCAGGCAGAGCTTCAGGTTTTCGAGGGCTTTGGCGGTCTGGACGCCGAGATCGCCGTCGACCAGCTTGCCGTCCTTGTCGACCGAGTTCTGGCCGCCGATCAGCAGCAGCCGCGAGCCGCCGGGAACGATAAGGGCCTGGGTGAAGGCCGGGTTCTGGTGCATTCCCTTGGGCTTGAGGTAATCCACGGTCATCGAAAACTCCTTGTGAGTCGTTGGTTGAATGCGCGGCGACCGGGCCCAGTTGCCTGCTAAGAGGGTCGCGGAACGGAGTGCCGGGAAATGTCAGTAGCTGCCATGAGGCTCGACGCAGTGCGGGCGCGGCATCCCGAGGACCAGTATCTCGACCTGCTGCGGCTGATCATGGAAACGGGCGTCGATCGCGGCGACCGGACGGGGACGGGCACGCGCTCGATTTTTGGGCACCAGATGCGGTTCGATCTGGGCGCGGGGTTCCCGCTGCTGACGACCAAGAAGGTGCACCTCAAATCGATCATCTACGAGCTGCTCTGGTTCCTGCGCGGCGAGACCAATGTACGCTGGCTGCAGGAGCGGGGCGTGAGCATCTGGGACGAGTGGGCCGATGCCGACGGCGAACTCGGGCCGGTATATGGCTCGCAGTGGCGCAGTTGGCCGGACGGCAAGGGCGGGGCGATCGACCAGATTGCGGGCGTCGTGCAGTCGATCACGACCAAGCCGGAGTCGCGGCGCCATATCGTCAGCGCCTGGAACCCGGCCGAGGTGGACGAGATGGCGCTGCCGCCGTGCCACTGCCTGTTCCAGTTCTACGTGGCGAAGGGCCGGCTCAGTTGCCAGCTCTATCAGCGGAGCGCCGATGTCTTCCTCGGCGTGCCGTTCAACATCGCGTCCTATGCGCTGCTGACGATGATGGTGGCACAGGTGACGGGGCTGGAGCCGGGCGAGTTCGTACACTCGTTCGGCGATGTGCATCTTTACTCAAATCACGTCGAACAGGCGCAGGAACAGTTGCGCCGCGTCCCCAGGCCGCTGCCGCGCATGACACTCAACCCGCAGCAAACCTCGCTGTTTGCGTTCGAGTACGAGGATTTCATGCTGACCGGATACGACCCGCATCCGCTCATCAAGGCACCCATCGCCGTCTAGGCTGGATTCGTCGTGACGGCATGGTAGCATTCAATTCACGTTCAGGCGGCGGTGCCTAGCATCGCCGCCTTGCCGTTTGGGGACCAGACATGCGCCTTTTCCTGCTCGCTGCCGTTCTGCTGGGCACCGTTCCTGCCGTCGCCAATGACACGACGGCGGAACTGGGCACGGGCGGGCTGGTGTTCATCACCACCGACCAGCTCAAGATGAAGTCGGAGGATCTGTTCGTCTCGCCAACGCAGGTGAAGGTCACCTACGCGTTCGAGAACGTCACCGACAAGGCGCTGGATGTGCTGGTGGCGTTTCCGATGCCCGACATCGAAGGCAGCGGTGACTTCATGGTGGCGGTGCCGGATCCGGACTCGGACAATCTGTTCGGGTTCGAGACGACATTCAACGGCAAGCCGGTCGAAGCGACGCTCCATCAGCAGGCCTATGCGTTCAACCTCGACCAGTCGGCGGTCCTGGAAGAAATGGGGATCCCGCTGCGACCGTTTGGCGAAGCCACGCGCAAGATGATCCAGGAGCTCGATCCGGACTCGATCCAGAAGCTGCTCCATCTCGGGCTGATCATTCCGATGGAATACGGCGACGGCAACGACAACTGGACGACGTATTACGAGCCGGTGTGGACGCTGAAATCAACCTATAGCTGGGAAGCGCATTTCGAGCCGGGCGAGACGGCCAAGGTCGTCCACAGCTACACGCCCAGTGTGGGCGGCACCGTGGCCGTGACATTCCTCGCGCCGCCGGACGAGTACGGCGACCGCGGCGCCGAGTACAAGAAGAAGTACTGCACCGACGACAGCTTCATCAAAACGGTGAAGAAGACCCTACCGTCCGCGGAGGAATACTACGCGGCGCCGTTCTACGAACAGTGGATCAGCTATATCTGGTCGACCGGCAACAACTGGGCCGGGCCGATCGAGGATTTCACGCTGACGATCGACAAGGGCGACGAGAAGAACCTCGTTTCATTCTGCTGGGATGGCGACGTCAAGAAGGTCGGCCCGACGACGTTCCAGATGAAGGCGAAGGACTGGTATCCGCCCTACGACCACGAGCTCGACATCCTGATCCTCGATCGTATTGAGCCGGAGGGCGCCGGGGGCTGATGGGGCTCACAATCCGCGATGCGGTGCGTGGCGATGCACCTGCGATCCTCGACTTCATACGGGCGCTCGCCGAGTACGAGCGGCTCGCGCACGAGGCTGTCGCAACAATCGCCGACATTGAGCGCGAGCTGTTCGGATCGTCGCCGAAAGTGTTCTGCCAACTCGCCGAGGTCGACGGAAAGCCCGCTGGTTTCGCGCTCTGGTACTACACGTTCTCGACCTTCCAGGGCCGGCACGGCATCTGGCTCGAGGACCTCTTCGTCAATCCCGACATGCGTGGCTACGGCGTGGGCAAGGCGCTGCTCGCCGATCTGGCGCAGCGCTGCGTCCGCGAAGGGCTCGGCCGGTACGAGTGGAACGTGCTCGACTGGAACCAGCCGTCGATCGACTTCTACATCAGCCAGGGCGCCGTCTTCCTCGACGATTGGCGGCGCTGCCGGGTGAGCGGCGCCGCGCTCGATAAGCTCGGGGCGTCGTGATGGTGGCCGTCGCCCTGATCGCCGCGGTCGCCGAGAATGGTGTGATCGGCAGCGGGAACCGTATCCCTTGGCGCTTGCCCGGCGACTTCGCGCATTTCCGGCGCATGACGATGGGCAAGCCGATTATCATGGGGCGGAAGACCTTCGAGAGCATCGGCCGTCCGCTGCCGGGGCGGACCAACATCGTCGTCACGCGGCAGGAGGGCTATCAGCCCGATGGCGTGATTGTGATCTCGAGCCTCGAGGCAGCGCTCGACCACGCGCAGGAGATCGCCAAAGCCGACCGCGCGAACGAGGTGATGATCGGCGGCGGCGCGGAGATTTACCGCCAGGCGATGCCGATTGCGGACCGGATGTACCTGTCGGTGGTTGGTTTGAAGCCCGAAGGGGACACGTTTTTCCCGCCGATCGACTTCGAACAATGGAAGCCGGGCGGGGAGATAAATGTGGCGCCGCACCCCGACGATACTGCGTCATTCCGCGTCAGAGTTTATCGGCGCAACCCCTTGGCGCGCCGTTGATCGGCCCAGATGGGGCCCCTATATACATCCGACTGCGAAATCAGCTGAAAGGCACTAAATGCCCTGGGACAACAATACGGGGGGCGGCGGCCGCAACAATAATGGCGGCGGTCCGTGGGGTCAGGCACCGGGTGGTGGAGGCGGCGGCAATGGTCCGCGCCGCGGCGGTACCCCAAGTCTCGAGGACATTCTGAAGAATGGCCGCGACCGGTTCCAGGGTGCGGGTGGTTTTCCGGGCGGACGCTGGGCAATTGCCGGCGGCGTGGCCGTCCTCGTCGTTTTCTGGCTGTTCAACTCGATCTACACGATCAACGAAGGTGAAGTCGGCGTCGAACTGCAGTTCGGTAAGCCCAAGCCGGAGTTGAGCCAGCCGGGCCTGCATTTCCATTGGTGGCCGATCGAAGACGTCGAGCGCGCATCCATCGCGCTCCGCCAGACGAGCATCGGTGCGTCCTCGACCCGCAACGGCAGCAATGAAGGGCTGATGCTCTCGAGCGACCAGAACATCGTGGACATCCGGTTCTCGGTGCAGTGGTCGGTGAGCAATCCGGTCGACTTCCTGTTCAACGTCCGCGATCCCGAAGACATGGTCCGCAGCGCGGCCGAAAGCGCGATGCGCGAAGTCATCGGCCGCCGTCCGGCGCAGGATGCGTTCCGCAACGACCAGGCGGGTATCCGTGTGGATGTGCAGCGCATCACGCAGGAAATTCTCGACAGTTACGGCACGGGCGTGGCGATCAACGATGTGAACCTCGAACAGGCCGCGCCGCCGACGGAAGTGGCAGACGCGTTCGAAGAGGTGCAGCGCGCCGAGCAGGACGAAACCCGCTTCCAGGAAGAAGCCCGGCAGTACGCCAATACGCTGCTCGGTAACTCGCGCGGTCAGGCTGCGCAGATCCGCGAAGACGCGGCTGCGTACAAGAGCCGTGTCGTACAGGAGGCGGAAGGCGAGGCCTCGCGTTTCGTGTCGATTTACAACGAGTACGCGCGCGCGCCTGAAGTGACGCGCAAGCGGCTGTTCCTCGAAACGATGGAGCAGGTGCTCGGACAATCCGAGAAGGTCATCGTCGAGCCAGGCACGAGCGGTTCCGGCGTGGTGCCTTATCTGCCGTTGCCGGCGCTCCAGTCGGGCGCCAACTCCAACACGACCGCGACGGGGAACTGAGCCATGAACAGACTCGTCATCCTTGGCGTCGTTGTTGTTGCCGCCATCTATGTGCTGATCTCGTCGATCTATGTCGTGAACGAGCGCGAGCAGGCGATCGTGCTGCGCTTCGGCCAGATCACCGACGTCAAGACCGAGCCCGGCCTCTACTTCAAGCTGCCCACCAACGTCGTCGACTCGGTGCAGATCATCGAAGATCGTCTGCTGCGCTACGACGTGGCGAATATGACAGTGCAGGTGCGCGGCGGTAAGTTCTACGAAGTCGATGCGTTCCTCACCTATCGCATCAACAATCCGCGGCTGTTCCGTCAGCAGGCGCTCGGCGATCTCGACGTAGCCGAGAACCGCATCGGTTCGCTGTTCGTCGCAGCGCTGCGCCAGGTCTATGGTCTGCGCGAGTTCGACGCGGCGCTCTCGGGCGAACGTGCGGCGATGATGCGCGAGGCGCGTGACCTTATCGTACAGAACGTCGCCGAACTTGGTATTCAGATCGTCGACGTGCGTATCCTCCGCACGGACCTGACACAGGACGTGTCGCAGCAGACGTTCGAACTGATGAAGGCCGAGCGTCTGGCCGAAGCCGCGTTCCTTCGGGCACGCGGTCAGGAAGCGGCTCAATCGCTTCGCGCTATCGCCGATCGCCAGGCGGTGGAAATCGTCGCGGCGGCCCGTCGCGACAGCGAAATCCTGCGAGGCGAGGGCGACGCGACGCGCAACAGCATCTTCGCGCAAGCCTTCGGCCAGGACCCGGAGTTCTTCGAGTTCTACCGCTCCATGCAGGCCTACCGGACGGCGCTCGGTTCGTCGGGCACGACGATGCTGCTGTCGCCCGACAGCGAGTTCTTTAACTACTTCCGCGCCGACGCGCAGAATGGTCAGGCACCGGCCCCCGCCGCGCCGAACGGCATCGAACCCTTGCCGTCGAGCCAGCTGACGGTGCCGGAGACTCCTGACGTGGCCGTCGAGACGGATATGAGCGGCTCGCCAGTCGCGGTGGATACTCCGGCCGTTACAACGCAGTCGGCGCCCGTTGAAACGACGCCGAGCGCTCCGGCCGACACAGCGTCGTCTTCGGAGCCAGCTGTGGCCCAGTAGCGGCCTCGCTGCCGCCAGAAACACCAGACATAGAGGGGCCGGCGACGATCAAGTCGCCGGCCTCAACTTTTCGTGCGGGTGCACTGCTTGCGCCCGGCGTGGAGTTGCTAAACTGTTGAGGCCACGAACGGGGTGAGGACGACATTATGAGAACGGGCTTTGCAGCAGCGCTGGTTGTCGGCGCGATGCTGGCTTTCAGCCTGCCGGGCGCAGTGCTGGCCAAGGGACCGGAATCGGTGGCGCCGCTCGCCGCGCAATTGTCGCCGGCGGTGGTCAATATCGGGACGAGCCGCATGGTGAGCGGGGGCGGTGTGCCGTTCCCCGAGGCGCCCGAAGGTTCGCCGCTCAACGAGATGTTCGACGACCTTAATCCGAACGAGGGGCAGGGCCCCGAAGCCATGCAGGAGGCGCGAAGCCTCGGCTCGGGCTTCATCATTTCTGCTGACGGGCTGGTGGTGACGAACAACCACGTGGTCGAGGGCGCGGACGAGATTTTGGTGTTCCTGACCGACGGCACGCGACTCGAAGCGAAGTTGGTCGGCGCCGATACCAAGGCGGACCTCGCGGTGTTGAAGGTCGATGCGGACCATCAACTGCCGTTCGTCGAGTTTGGCGACAGCGACACCGCCGAAGTCGGCGACTGGGTGATGGCGATCGGCAATCCGTTCGGCCTCGGCGGCTCGGTGTCGCTCGGCATCGTGTCCGCGCGCAACCGCGATATCCAGGCGGGTCCGTACGACGATTTCATCCAGACGGATGCGGCGATCAATCAGGGCAATTCCGGCGGCCCGCTGTTCGATATGGACGGCAAGGTGGTGGGCATTAACACGGCGATCATCGCGCGCGGCGGCTCGTCGCTGGGCATCGGCTTTGCGGTGCCGGTGAACCTGGCGCGGCCGGTGGTGATGCAGCTTGCCGAGTTCGGCGAGACGCGCCGCGGCTGGCTGGGCGTCGGCATCCAGGATGTGAGCGCCGAGATGGCAGCGAGCCTGGGCCGGCCCAACAATTACGGCGCGATGGTTGTCGATGTCACCAAGACCGGACCGGCCGATGGGGTCGTGCTCGAGGGCGACATCATCCTCGATTTCAACGGCCGCCAGATCGTGCGGATGCGCGACCTGCCACGCTTCGTTGCCGAGACGGCGGTGGGCCAGACGGTCAAGGTGAAGGTGCTGCGCAACGGTGCGGAGATGACCCTCGACGTGACGCTCGGCCGTCTCGAAGAGGGCGAGCAGATCATCGCCGCCGCGCGCGAAGCCGAGGTGCCGCCGCCCGAACCGAGCGGCGAGCCGCCCGCTGGCGTTGCGCCCGGACTGAAAGAGTTGCTCGGGCTCGATGTCGGGCCGATCGACCAAAAGGCGCGCGAGGCGTTCGCGATCGGCTCGGGTGCCGAAGGCTTGGTGATCACCGAGGTGGTCGGCGGATCGGACGCGGAGCGTCAGGGCCTGCTGAGCGGGCTCGTGATCTCAGAGGTCAACCAGCAGAAGGTGACAACCGTCGCCGAACTCACCGAGAAGGTCGACGCGGCCAAGGAAGCGGGCCGCCCGGCAGTGCTGTTCAAGGTCACGGACCCGGCCGGAACCAGCCGGTTCGTGGCGGTGAAGCTCATTCAGTAGCGATTACGGCCGGCTGATCCGATAGAGCACGTGCGGCCCGAGCGGGTGGCCGGGCGGGCTCTTGGGGTGGATGAAGTTGTCTTCCGGGCTAGTGCGCATGCCGAGCTTTTGCATGACGCGCTGGCTTGGGAGATTTGTCTCGGTGGTCCAGGCGACGACTTCGTCGAACTTCAGCACGTCGAAAGCGTAGTCGATCCAGGCCTGCGCGGCTTCCGGCGCGTAGCCCTGGCCCCAGTATTGTTGGCCGAGCAGCCAGCCGATCTCGACGGGCGGATTGCCGCGAACCGGCATGCCGACCGGGATGATGCCAACGTCGCCGAGCAGGGCCCCGTCGGATTTGCGTT
Organism: Devosia sp.; assembly: GCA_044224395.1. GTDB lineage: Bacteria > Pseudomonadota > Alphaproteobacteria > Rhizobiales > Devosiaceae > Devosia_A. The sequence continues at coordinate 73,161 of JBGAKM010000004.1, read as the reverse complement.
CCACCGCAAGGAGACCGAAGCCGTCGCGTTTGGTGAATTCGATGAAGCGGTCGAGCATCGCCTCGACGTCGTCGCGCGATGGCGTGTCGAAGTAGAAGCGACGCACATGCGGATCCATGACGATGGCGGCATAGGCATCGCGATCGCGGGGCTCCCAGTCGCGCATGATCAGGCGTTCGGTTTCGAGTCTCACCGAACGAACTCCTCATCGGTGTAGCCCTGGAGATAGAGCAGGGCGGTGAGGTCGCCGTGGTCGATCCTGACCTGCGCTTCGGCGGCGACGACGGGCTTGGCATGCAGCGCAACGCCGAGGCCGGCCGCCTTGATCATATCGAGGTCGTTGGCCCCGTCGCCGACCGCGAGCGTCGCGGCGAGTGGAATGTTGTGATAGGCGGCGAGCGTTTGGAGGCGGCTGAGTTTGGCTTCACGCCCGAGGATGGGCGAGCGGACGGTGCCGTCGAGCGCGTCGCCGTCGACCTCGAGGATATTGGCCATGGCTTCGTCGAAGCCGATGCGCTTGCCGATGTAGTCGGCGAAATAGGTGAAGCCGCCCGAGACGAGGGAGGTGAACGCGCCGTGCGTCTTCATGGTCTGGACGAGCGCGCGGCCGCCTGCGGCGAAAGTGATGCGTTCGCGACGGACTTCTTCCATGCGCGAAAGCTTGAGTCCTTTCAGCAGTTTGACTCGCGTTCTTAAGGCGGATTCGAAGTCGAGCTCGCCATTCATGGCGCGCGCCGTGATCGCCGCGACTTCGGCCTTGATGCCCACGGCGTCGGCGAGCTCATCGATGCACTCCTGGTCGATCATGGTGGAGTCCATGTCGGCGATGAGCAGCTTCTTGCGCCGGTTGGCGAGCGGCACGAGCGCGACATCGACCGGCTTGCCGGCGACGAGCGCGCGGGTCGCGGCGACGGGCTCGGCATGTTTCGGCTTGATTATTTCAGCGGCGATGCGCTGGGTGAGCCAGTTGATCTCGCCACCGATTTCGCCCTGCACGCGCTGCAGCAGCGCAAGGTCGAGCGCCGGCTCGGCGGGATTGGCGATGAGGCAAATGACCGACAAGGCGTTCTCGTGGCTCAAAAAAGAGCGGTTCTGATAGCGGGTCCGACTGCCAGCGGCAAGTCGGCGCTGGCGCTTCAGCGGGCGCGGGAACTCGCCGGCACGATCGTCAACACGGACGCGTTGCAGGTCTATGACGGGCTGAGGCTGATCACAGCACGGCCGGGCGACGACGACCTCGCGCGGGCACCCCATCTGCTCTACGGCACGGTCGATCCGGCGGTGCGGTTCTCGACAGGAGACTGGGCGCGGGCGACCGGACGTATCATCGCGGAGGCCAAGGGTCCGCTGATCTTTGCGGGCGGGACGGGGCTCTATTTCGAGAGTCTGATCAAAGGCTTCGCCGATGTTCCTGAGATTCCGTCGAGCGCCGTGGCATGGGCCGAGGCAGAGGTGCATGGGCTCGATCGGGAGGGGCGAACGAAGCTGATCGCGGCGCGCGATCCGGCGATGCTGCATCGGCTCAAGGGCAACGATCCGCAACGAGTGATCCGGGCGCTCGCCGTGCTGAAGGCGACGGGGCGGTCGCTGGCGACGTATCAGGACGAGACGGTGCAGCCGCTGCTCAAGGGATGGACGCTCGAGCAGATCGTGCTGAACCCCGCGCGCGACGTGTTGCGCGAGCGGATCGCGCGGCGCTTCGCGCTGATGCTCGATCAAGGTGCGGTCGAGGAGGTCGAGGCGTTCCTTGCGCGACGGCTCGATCCGTCGTTGCCCGTCATGAAGGCGATAGGCGTGCGCGAGATCGGCGACTGGCTCGCCGCCCGTTCGACGCGCGAGGAGATGATCGAGCGCGCGGTCACCGCGACGCGGCAATACGCCAAGCGCCAACGGACCTGGTTCCGCGGCCGCATGGCGGATTGGGATTGGGTGGAATCGTAGCTGCGGCGTCCGAGCGAGCGACCTTACACTGCGCCTCCCCAGCGAAAGCTGGGGTCCAACTTGCCTCAGGCTCGAGCTGAAAGTTGGTCCCAGCTTTCGCAGGGGAGGGGTCGGTGGATGGCGCTGCTCGGGATTAGCTCGGCTCGCGATCGGTCAGACCTAACCGTTCGCGCATGGTCCAGCGGATGGTGAGCACCGAGGCGACTGCAGCGAGGCCGGCCATCAGGCCGAACCACACGCCGACGCCGCGCAGTTCGGTATGCAGGCCGAGCCACCAGGCGACGGGGAAGCCCACTGCCCAGTAGCCGACGAGCGCGATGATGAGCGGCATGTTGGTGTCGCTCATGCCGCGCAGCGCCGCGCCCATTGTGACCTGCGCGCCGTCGAACAACTGGAACAGACCGGCCACGATAAGGAAGCTGGCCGCGAGGGCGAGCGGCGCCTGGTTCTCGGCGACGCCGGAATTGAGGAACAGCCCGACGATCTGGTGCGGGAAGGCGAAGAAGACGATCGCCGTCGACGACATGAAGCCGATGGTGAGGACCATCGCGGCCCAGCCGGCCTTGCGGATGCCTTCCTTGTTCTTTTCGCCGAGGGCGATGCCGACGCGGACGGTGGTCGCATGGCTGATGCCGAGTGGCACCATGAAGGCGAGCGAGGCAATCGTCAGCGAGACGGAGTGCGCGGCGAGCTCGGCTTCACCCAGCCATCCCTGCAGCAGCGAGGCGGTGGTGAAGAGCGCGACTTCCGCGAGCAGCATCGTGCCGATGGGAGCGCCGATCTTGACCAGTGCCCACATGCGCGGCCAGTCGATGTCGAAGAACTTGTGCCAGATGTGATAGCGGCGGAAGCGCTTGTGCGTCTGGATATAGGCGATGGCGATCACCAGCATGGCGAAGTTGACCACCGAGGTTGCAAGGCCCGAGCCCATGATGCCGAGGGCAGGAAAGCCCCAATGGCCGAACACGAGCACGTAGTTGGCGACCAGGTTCACCGCTACGCCCGCGACACTGATCAGCAGCACCGCGCGCGTCGCGCCATGCGCATTGAGGAACGACTGAAGAGCGACGAACATGAACTGTGGGAGCAGCGACCAGATCGCGGCGTGGATGAAGATGCCAGCGAGCGCGACGAGCTCGGGGTCTTGGCCCATCCAAGTGTAGATCGGACCGATGTTCCAGGCGAGCGGGAACAAGACGACCGCGAGGACAATGGCGAGCCATAAGCCCGAGCGGACGGTACGACGCACCGTGCGTAAATCCTTTGCACCGATGGCCTGCGCTGCCATGGGCGCGACGGCACCGACAGTGCCCACGCCGAACAAGAGGACACAAACGAAGAGCGCATTGGCGAGCGCGCCGGCAGCGACGAACTGCGCGCCGAGCCAGCCGAGGACGATGACGTCGGTGGTGAAGAGGGCGCTGCGGGCAAGCTGCGCGATGATCAGCGGCCAGGCGAGCATGAACAGGGCGCGGAACTCCGCTCCCCAGCTATGCGACGACAATGGTGCCGCAGCGCTCGATCCCAGCGCCGGCTGATATTCGTTCATGATGGTAGTCCACTCGCTGGCCGGGGTTTAGCCGATGGCTGGTGGTTTGCCTAGAGTTCGGCCAAAGACGTGACGAAGCGGACGTCTCCGCGCTTGTTGGACTCGTAGACGAAATCGCGGAGAGGGCCGGATTTGGCCGTGTACTTGGCGATATCGCCGACGATGGCGACGCGGAAACTGTAGTTGGTGCACTTTTGCAGCACCGCGCCGGCGAGGCCGGTCGAGAGCTTGAAGAAGTCTGGCGACAGCCGGCTCGTCGGAATGACCAGGCGATCAGCGCCAGCTTCCCAGCCGGCGCTGATGAAGTCGTTCACGTCGCCGTCGCGGGCGATCACGGAGCCATCGCTGTCGAATACGAGATCGGTCATGACGTGGCGCCAATAGCGCCGGACGCGTGGTGCGGCAACCATTTGCATGCGTGTCCGTTCTGGCAAGCGGCTCGAAAAGGGCCGAGCGTCATAAGGAGAGGCCAATGGCCACCCTCGTCAGTATTCTCATCACCTTTCTCGTCGTCGTTCTTATCCTCTGGCTGGTGCAGCGCCTGCCGATCGAAGCGCGGATCAAGCAGATCCTTCAGATCGTCGTGATCGTGATCGGGATCGTTTCGCTGCTGAAATACCTCGCGGTCTTCTAGTTCGGCGCGAACTGGCATTGGTGCAACCCACCAGACCTCCCCAGCTTGGGTCCATTTGTCCGCTTGTGCAGCGTGTGAGTTGGATCCCAGCTTTCGCTGGGAAGGCATCTAGGTCGGGGAACACTCCGGTATCGAACGACCTTACGCCTCGACGACCACGTAGTCGTCCTCGACGCGGACCGCGACGGTCTCCGCTTTGAACGGCCCGGCGACGATGTCGCTGCCGTGCTCGACCTTCACGGGGAGGGGACGTGCCTTGGCGCGGATCACGCGGCAGAAGGATTGGCCCGAGCGGATGTCGAACTCCCAGCCGTGCCACGGGCAGCGAATGATTTCGCCCTGGCGCGAGTAGGTGTAGTTGCCGGGCTCCGACGATTGCAGCAGGCCGGTGAGGATGCCTTCGGCGAGACTGCCGCCGTTGTGCGGGCATTTGTTGTAGAGGCCGAAATATTCGCCCTTCACATTGAAGACGACGACGGCCCGATCATTGACGGTGATCAGGCGGCGTGTTCCGGGCGGAAAATCACTCGTGGCGGCGACGACGTGGCGGGCCATCAGCGAGAGCCGTAAACCGTCTGCGCGTTGCCGGTGAAGAAGGCGTGCTTCTGTTCGTCGGTCGCGGGGAAAAGGATGACGCGGCTGGGATCGTCGAAATCCCAGTGTGGATAGTCGGATGAGAACATGATTCTATCCCAACCGATCCAGGCGAAAATGTCGGCGAGGTAGCGGCGGTTCTCGGGCTCGTCCATCGGCTGGCTGGTCCACCAGACGTTGCGCTTGATGTACTCGCTCGGCGCCAGCGTCAGGTGCGGGACTTCGGTCTTGAGCGTCTTCCAGTGCTTGTCGAGGCGCCACATCAGCGAGGGCGCCCAGGTGAAGCCAGACTCGACGAGCACGAGCTTGAGGGCTGGCCAGCGCTCGAAGACGCCCTCGATCACGAGGCTGGTCAGGCCGGCCTGGCTGGACTGGGCGTGGCCGATCATTTCTTCCATGTAGAAGCTGGGCCAGCCGGAGCTCGACACGGGCCAGCCGGAGTTGCCGAAGGCGTGGATGCCGATCGGGATATCCACCTCGGCGGCAGCTTCGTAGATCGGCCAGTAGCGGCGGTTGCCTGGGAGGAACGACGTTCTGGAGAGGAGCAGGACCTGCGCGAAGCGCTTGTCACCGGCCCAGCGGCGGATTTCTGAGGCGGAGGCGTCGGGGTCTTCGTAGGGCACGACGATCGAGGCGCGGAGGCGCGGTTCGGCGTCGACCCAGATCTCGGCCTGCCAGTGATTGATGGCCCGGCAGAGCGCGGCACTATGATCGAGGTTGCGCACCCCTTGGGAGGCGACCAGCGGATTGAGGATGCCCCAGCCGATGTTGTGCGCGTCGAGCAACTGCTCCTTGAGGAACGAGACGCTCGAGCCTTGCACGCCGCCCTCGGGAGGGTAGGCGTCGCGGCGACCCGCGTAGGGCTGGCTCTTGTGGTAGGCGGAGCCGCCGACGAGTGGCGTCTGGCGCGCCGCGCCGTATTCGCGCTGGTGCTCGATCCACTGTCTGGACAGCCAGGGCTCGAGATCCGCTGTCGAGCGAAGGTAAGGGTGAATGTCGCCGTCCCAGATGCCGGTCGGAGCGTTCATGTCAGGTTCCCCAGGCGCGGGTAGGCGGCACGCGGCGCGTCGTCCGAGATGATCTTGCGCAAGGCGGCGTCGAAGGCCGCGGGGAACACGTCGATGCCGTCGAACTGATTGTGCGGGTAGTCGGTCGAGAACAGGATCACCTGGTCGGAGCCCAAGTGGTCGATGACGCGGCGCAGCTGGTCGGTGTCGGGGCCGTCGATGGGCGTCAGCGAAAAACGGACCTGGTCGCGGACGATCTCTTCGGGCGAGCGGTCGGTCCACGGAACTTCGAAGCGAAGGCCGCCCCAGTATTTCGCGATACGCCAGAGGAGGGCAGGCACCCAGGTCCAGCCGCTTTCGAGCATCACAACCTTGAGTGTGGGGTAGCGGTTGAAGACGCCTTCGCAGAAGAGGCTCGTAAGCTGGTACTGGAAGGACTGGGCGTTGGCGACGTAATCCTCGAGATAGAAGCTCGGCCAGCCAAGCGCCGTGGGCGCGTTGCGGAACTCCTGGCCGGCATGGATGCCCAGGCTTAGCCCGTGGCGGACGCAAGCTTCGTAGATAGGCCAGTAGGACCGCCGACCGAGCGGTCGCGCAGTCCCCGCGAGGACCATCACCTGAACGAACCGCTTATCCGCTGCGCACCGGTCGATTTCCGCGACCGCCATCTCAATGTTCTCTAGGTTGACGACAATCGACCCCCGAAGTCGCAAATCCCGGTCGAGAAATTCGCCGCGCGTCCAGTTATTAAGGGCCGTGGCAAAGGCATCGCCGAGGTCGTCGGAATAGAAGGTCTGGACCGGAAAGAGCGGGTTCAGAATGCCGATCGAGCTGCCGAAAGGCTCAAGACACTGCCGCGCCACCGTGGCTGCATCGGAGCCAGGGCGGCCGTTGTCGGGGCGCCAGTCGGCGCGCGCCGCGAGCGGGGTGGTGTCCGGATAGTTCGACGAAGGCAGGTCGACGATGCCCCGCATCTGGCTCATGTCGCGCCAATGCTCGGGCATGTAGGGAAAGAGCGCCGCCACGTTGGGCGTTCCGGGGTGGATGTCGACGTCGATCTGCATGAGTGGAAGTTGAACCCACGCGGGCACTCTAGCAAGCGCTCACAAGCAGCTTGACAGCTTTCCCGTGCCGGGCATATCGTCCGGCCCACTTTGAAGCGGAGCACGTTCGTGCGGAACATTCTCGTAGTAAGGGGGCGCATCGGCCACGTGGGATAACACCCCGCGGGAAAGCTGATGCGCGCAAACAGGTCCCTGACGGGGCCTTTTTTATTGCCCAGATGTCCGCCGAGCGCGGCGAGTGAGGAGAGACTGAAATGGCCCAGCAGATGACGGGCGCGGAGATGGTGATCGAGGCCCTGAACGACCAGGGTGTCACCCACATCTTCGGATATCCCGGTGGCGCCGCGCTGCCGATCTACGATGCGATGTTCCAGCAGGATAAGGTGCAGCACATCCTCGTGCGGCACGAGCAGGGCGCAACGCACATGGCCGAGGGCTATGCGCGCTCGACCGGCAAGGTCGGCGTGGTGCTGGTGACGTCGGGTCCGGGCGCGACCAATGCGGTGACCGGGCTCACCGACGCGCTGATGGACTCGATCCCGCTCGTCTGCATCACGGCGCAGGTGCCGACGCCGCTGATCGGCTCGGACGCGTTCCAGGAGTGCGACACGGTCGGCATCACGCGCTCGTGCACCAAGCACAACTACTTGGTCAAGAACGTCGCCGACCTGCCGCGTATCATGCATGAGGCCTTCTACATCGCGAGCACGGGCCGGCCGGGTCCGGTGCTGGTCGATATCCCCAAGGACGTGCAGTTCGCGATGGGCACCTACTACGGTCCTGACGAGATCGCGACCAAGCGGCACAAGAGCTATCACCCCGCGACAGCTGGGGACTCGGCTGCTATCGAGCAGGCCGTCGACCTGATGCTGCGCGCGCAGCGACCGGTGTTCTACACCGGAGGCGGCGTGATCAATTCGGGCCTGCAGGCAAGCGAGCGGCTGCGCGAACTAGCCGAACTGACCGGCTTTCCGGTGACGTCGACGCTGATGGGGCTGGGCTCTTTCCCCGGGTCCGATCCGCAGTGGTTGGGCATGTTGGGCATGCACGGCACCTACGAAGCCAACATGGCGATGCACGATTGCGACCTGATGATCAACATCGGCGCGCGTTTCGATGACCGCATCACCGGCCGCATCGATGCGTTCTCGCCTGGCTCGACCAAGATCCACGTGGATATCGATCCGTCGTCGATCAACAAGAACGTGCGCGTCAATCTGCCGATCGTCGGCGATTGCGGGCTCGTGCTCGACGAGATGGTGCGCGTGTGGCGGTCGAAGACCAATGAGCCGCGCACGGAGGCGATTGCGCCGTGGTGGTCGCAGATCGACGAGTGGCGCAAGCGCAAGTCGCTGGCGTTCAAGAACTCGGACACCACGATCAAGCCGCAGCATGCGGTGCAGCGCCTCTATGCGGCGACGAAGGGCCGGCAGGACGTTTACATCACCACCGAGGTCGGCCAGCACCAGATGTGGGCGGCGCAGCACTTCCACTTCGACAAGCCGAACCACTGGATGACCTCCGGCGGCCTGGGCACGATGGGCTACGGCCTGCCGGCGGCGGTCGGCGTGCAGGTGGCGCACCCCGATGCGCTGGTGATCGATATCGCCGGCGAAGCGAGCGTGCAGATGACGATGCAGGAGCTCTCGACGGCCGTGCAGTATCGGCTGCCGATCAAGATTTTCATCCTCAACAACGAACGCATGGGGATGGTCCGTCAGTGGCAGGACCTGCTGCATGGCAGCCGCTATGCGCACTCCTATTCGGAGTCGCTGCCGGATTTCGTGAAGCTCGCGGAGGCGTATGGCGCCAAGGGCATCAAGTGCGACGATCCCAAGAAACTCGATGCGGCGATCCAGGAGATGCTCGACTATGACGGTCCGGTTCTCTTCGACTGCCTTGTCGAGAAGCATGAGAACTGCCTGCCGATGATCCCGTCGGGCAAGCCGCACAACGAGATGATCCTGCCCGATTTCGTCGACGACATCGGATCGGTGATCGATGCCAAGGGACGGGAGCTCGTCTGATGAACGCTCATACTCCGCTGCAGCCGACGGGCTCGGCCTACTTCCTCGCGCCTGAAACGCAGACGCCAGAGCGTCACACGCTGAGCGTGCTGGTCGACAACGAGCCGGGCATTCTCGCCCGTATCGTCGGCCTGTTCGCTGCGCGCGGCTACAACATCGACTCGCTCACGGTCTCAGAGACCGAGCACGAGAAGGGGCTGTCGCGGATCACCGTGGTGACTGTGGCGACGGCCAAGGTGCTGGCGCAGATCAAGTTGCAGTTGGAGCGGCTCGTGCCGGTGCACAAGGTGCATGACCTCACGGCCGAAGGCAAAGCGCTGGAGCGCGAGCTGGCGCTGGTGAAGGTTGCGAGCACCGGCGAACCGCGCGCCGAGGCGCTGCGTTTGGCCGATGCGTATCGTGCGCAGATCGTCGATGCGACGACCGAGAGCTTCGTGTTCGAGATTACCGGCAAGCCGAGCAAGATCGATAGCTTCATCGCGATCATGGTGCCGCTCGGGCTGGTCGAGGTTGTCCGCACGGGGCTTGCCGCGATCTCGCGCGGGGCCGACGGGATGTGATCCAGACCGGCGCCGGCCGGAGTTGACCGGCGCCGGAGCGACACGCTAGGCATGCCGCGCGAGTGGTAAGGCCTTATGACGACTTCGACATCGAATCTGCGCGGCATCGCCTTCATGGTGATTGCCACGGGCGTGTTCTCGACCAACGACGTGCTGATGAAGCTCGCGACGACGGGACTGCCGCCCTATCAGGTGCTGTTCATCCGCGGCGTGATGGCGTCGCTCATCATGTTTCCGCTGATCGTGCTGACCGGCAATTTCAAGCACCTGCACTACGTTGTCGACAAATGGGTGCTGCTCCGTAACAGCTTCGAGTTCATGGCGGTGCTGTGCTTCATCGTGGCGCTCGCCAACATGCCGATCGCGGACCTGTCGGCGATCGGGCAAATCTCGCCCATGCTGCTCCTGCTCGGCGTCGCGCTGATCTATCGCGAGAAGATCGGGGCGCAGCGGATGTTCCTCATCACGCTGGGTTTCGCCGGTGCGCTCCTCGTGGCGCAACCGGGACTAAAGGGATTCTCGCCGTACATGCTGCTTGGCTTCATCTGCGCCCTGGGCACGGCGGCGCGTGACATCGCGGGACGCAAGGTCAGCGCAAACATCCCGGCGCCTGTGGTCGCTTACGCGACGCTGCTGCTGGTGATGGTTGGTTCCGGTATCGTGCACTTCACGTTCGAGGACTGGGTGATGCCGACGCCGCGGCACGTGATGCTGCTGGCGGGGTCGGGACTGTTCCTCAGCCTGGGGCACCTCTTCATCTTCCTGTCGTACCGCAACGGAGCGACGGGCGCCGTGGCGCCGTTCTATTATCTGTTCTCGGTGTGGGCGGTGCTGTCGGGACTCTTCGTTTTCGGCACATTCCCCAACACACTGGCGCTGATGGGGATCGGCCTTATCGTCGCGAGTGGCGTGGCGGTGGTGCTACTGGACGAGCGGCGGCGCCGCTTAATGGTGCTGGCTTAGCGCGAACGTGGCCCTTCAATCGGTGCGGCGCGCGGTGTAAGCCTGCGCCATGACCGATCTTTCCGTAAACCTCAATGCCGTCGCCCATCTTCGCAATCGCCGCGATCTGCCGTGGCCGAGCGTGGCGGGAGCCGCGCGGCTTTGCCTTGGCGCAGGCGCTGAGGGGATCACCGTGCATCCGCGGCCGGACGAGCGGCACATCCGCCGATCGGACGTGTTCGAGCTGGCGGAACTGCTGAAGGACTGGCCGGAGCGTGAATTCAACATCGAGGGGTATCCGACCGAGGAGTTTCTCAAGCTCTGCGACCTGGTGCGGCCGGACCAGGTGACGCTTGTGCCGGACGATCCGTCGCAGTCCACGTCAGATCATGGCTGGGACATCGCGGCCAACGCCTCGCGGCTGGCCGAGATCATCCTGCGGCTGCACGAGGGCGATATGCGCGTGTCGCTGTTTATCAACGCCGACCCCGAATCGCCGCAGTTGGCGGCCGAGGTGAATGCCGATCGCGTCGAGATGTTTACGGGACCGTACGGCCATCCGCATGGCGATGCAGTTGCCGAGCTCGACAAGCTCAAGCTGACGGCCGAAGCGGCGCGGACGGCGGGAATGAACTACAGGCGGGGTGGGGCAGGACTCGGCATCAATGCCGGGCACGATCTGACGCTCGACAATCTGCCGGCGCTGAAGGCTGCGGTCCCGTACCTTGCGGAGTGCTCCATCGGCCATGCGCTCACGGCCGATGCATTAATCTACGGATTCCCGGAGACCGTCCGGAAGTACCGGACGATCCTGCAGGGTTGAGCGGCGGTCTTCGCCTTAGAAGTGGAAGCGCACGCCGATGTTGGCGTACGGGATCGTCGGCAGTGCGCCGATGACTTCGTCGACGCCGACCTGGGCGTTGAGCGTCACGCTATCGGTTACCGCGATTTCGGCGCCGACACCGACGCGCCACAGGGCCGTGGACAGATTGTAAAGACCGAGGCCGCCGCTGGCGTAGAGGGCAACCTGATCGAAGGTGCCGCCAATACGACCGTCGAGCCAGAGTTCGCTGTCACCAGTGGAATCGAGGAAACCGCTGGCGTTCACGCCGACCAGCAGCATTTCGCTGGGGAGGAAGTTGTAGCCGATTTCGCCGCCGATCAAGGGCGCCGAGTGGTAGCCGACAAACGCGCCGATATACGGGCCTTCCCAATCGTAACTGCTGTCGACCATCGGGGCGTCGGGAACGTCGACGACGAGGTCAGCGGCAATGGCAGAGCCAGCGAATGCGAGAAGAGCGGACGATGCGACAAGTGCGAGAATGGACGACTTCATTGGTGCCCCCAGAGCAAGGTTGTGTTGAGGACAGGCAAATCAGGATTAACCTGCATCGGCAAATCACAAGGCGACGCGGAAGCGGAATTCTGTTCGCTTTGTGACAACGCTGCAACTAAGCCGCCAAATGGATTGGTAGTCATTTCGGCGACAGTCATGGCAGCCGAATTGACCGATGTTCCATTGGCCCGCTCGTAGCGGACGGTTGATGGCCGAACGGCCCGGTTGCCGTGAGCGCACACACATGTGCCTAACTCACAGTGGCTTGCCGGACTGAACGCTGTGTTCGCTCGGTAGGAATGCGTGCCTGCTTGCGACGCACTCAGCATGGGCACATATGCATCCCCAGTTACGGTTTGTTACTGGAGCAATGAAAATGACCAAACCCAAGATTGCCGTCATCATCGGCAGCATCCGTCCCAATCGCAACGGCGACAAGCCGGCCAACTGGATTGCCAAGCTGGCCAAGGAGACGGGCTTCTTCGACGTCGAGATCGTCGACCTGAAGGATTACCCGCTGCCGCTGTTCGACGCGCCCGCGTCCGACTTCTGGATGCCGACCCCCAATGAAGTGGCCGCCAAGTGGCAGGCCAAGCTCAATGAATTCGACGGCTATATCGTCGTCACCGCTGAATACAATCGCTCCATCCCCGGCGCGCTGAAGAACGCGATCGACTGGGCGTACAAGCCCTTCATCAAGAAGGCCGTCGCCTACGTGGCCTATGGTTCGGTGGGCGGGGCCCGCGCGGTCGAGCACCTGCGTAACGTCATGGTCGAACTGCAGGCGGTGTCCGTCCGTCACGGCGTCCACATCGGTGGTGCCGATTTCGGCGCGGTGTTCATGGGTCAGAAGACTTGGGACGACGTGCTGCCGAACCAGGCGTCGTTCGCCAAGGATCTGCTCGACAACCTGCTCTGGTGGACCAACGCCACCAAGGCGGCCCGCGCGGCCGACCAGGCCGCCGCAAAGGCCGCCTGAGACCGAACGTCCGGACCCTCTCCTTCTGTCCGGCTGGAGGCGGCGCCCACCGGCGCCGCCTTCTTGCGTTTGCCTTCGCCTCACGGAGCGCGTCGGTTGGCGAAGCGCTGGAAGGGAACGTCACCCCGCTGCGGCGCATTTCTGGCAACAGGAAATGTTGGTAATCTATAGCAGATTGACCGATTGAATGCGACTTTGGTCGGGTGTAGAGAGCCGCCCGCCTCATAGAGGGGCTACGAAGGCTATATGACGCAGACGACAGCAGCCGGCGCCCTCGCGACCGGTGACGTTGCGACCGACACGGCCGGCCACGCCAAAAGCAAGTTCCCCCTACTCGTGCTAGGTGCCCTTGGCGTCGTCTATGGCGACATCGGGACAAGCCCGATCTATGCGTTTCGCGAAGCATTCGCGGCGCATGGTAAGACGACCGATCTCAATGCCGACGTTCTCGGCCTGTTGTCGCTGATCGTCTGGGCTCTGACGATCACGGTCTCAATCAAGTACGTGTTCATTGTGACGCGCGCCGACAACAAGGGCGAGGGCGGCACGCTCTCGCTGATGTCGCTAGTCCGGTCAACGCTCAGCGGCCGGTCGGGCTGGCTGACGGCTATCGGCGTGCTTGGGGCCGCGTTGTTCTTTGGCGACGCGATCATTACGCCAGCGATCTCGGTGCTATCGGCTGTAGAAGGTCTAGAGACCGTCAACCCCACGCTCACGCCCTTCGTAGTGCCAATAACGGTCGCAATCATCTGCGTACTTTTCTTCGTGCAGCGCTTTGGAACTGGCGCGGTGTCGACCGTATTCGGGCCGATTACCGCAATCTGGTTCCTGACGCTGGGCATCGTCGGGATCGTCTACATCATGCAGGCGCCGGAAGTGCTTTTTGCGCTCAATCCGGCCAATGGGCTGCTGTTCTTGCTGCGGCATCCGGACACCGCGTTTATCGTGGTCGGTGCGGTGTTCCTTGCGGTAACGGGCGCGGAGGCTCTCTATGCGGACCTCGGTCACTTTGGACGGAAGCCCATCGTAATCGCCTGGTTCGGTCTGGTCTTTCCCGCTTTGCTGCTCAACTATTTTGGGCAGGGCGCCTACGTGATCTCGCACGGGCCTGAGGGTGCCGAGAACCCCTTCTTCTCGATGCAGCCCGACTGGTTCCGACTACCCTTCGTCGCGTTGGCGACGGCCGCTACCGTCATTGCAAGCCAGGCGGTGATCAGCGGCATGTACAGCCTCGCCCAGCAGGCGACGGCGCTCAACTTCCTGCCGCGCCTCACCGTGCTGCACACGTCAGAGACGCAGAGCGGCCAGATATACATGCCGCAGATCAACTCGATCCTGTTCATCCTCGTGGTTCTTCTCGTCCTGGTGTTCGGTTCCTCCAGCGCGCTGTCGGCGGCGTATGGTATCTCGGTCAGCGGTGTGATGCTGGTCACAGCGACGCTGATCGGCATTGTGATGTGGCGCGTGTGGAAATGGCACATCGTGGCAGCTGCGCTGGTGATGCTGCCCTTCCTCATCATCGACACCACGTTCTTTGTCTCAAACGCGTTCAAGGTCCTGCAAGGTGGCTGGGTGCCGGTGGTGGTCGCCGCCTTGGTCGCCGGCGTCATGGCGGTGTGGATCCAGGGCCGGAAGCACCTGACCGAGAAGACACGTCGAGACGAGGTTCCATTGCAATTCCTCGTCGAGAATCTCTCCAAGAAGAAGCCGACGATCGTGCCGGGTACGGCGGTGTTCCTGACCTCGGATATCGAAGGCGCGCCCACAGCGCTGCTGCATAGTCTCAAGCACTACAAGGTCCTGCACGAGCATAACGTCATTCTAACCATCATGACCGCCGACGCCCCGCGCGTACCAGACGAGGAGAAGGTGCGCATCGATGCCTACAACGACCTATTCTATCGGGTCATCGTCACCTTCGGCTACATCGAGACACCGAACATTCCGAAGGCGCTCGCGTTGGCGCGCAAGCTCGGCTGGAAATTCGACATCATGTCGACGTCGTTCTTCCTCAGCCGGCGCTCGCTGAAGGCGTCGCGCAAGGGCCTGCCCGTGTGGCTCGACCGCATATTCATCGCGCTGGCGAGGAACGCCACGGACGCGACCGAGTACTTCCACATCCCTACCGGGCGCGTCGTGGAGATCGGAACGCAGGTTCTCCTCTAGCCGTACTTCGGCCATAGCTGTTTCTGGACGGTCGCTCTAAAGTAACGCTCCGAAGATAAGTAGATCTTCGCAGGGCTTGCGGTCTCATACTTATTGTAGTTCAGTAGAAGTGCGATGTCCGGGGAGGGCGTCGCGCTACACTTGATTTTGACTGTTTTGAAACGTTGTTTTGAGTGGGGTGGCGGCGATGGCTGGCACGCTAACGGTCGAGCATGCCTTCGGCGACCTGACAGCTATTTCGGGATTTGTGGCGCTACCGCCGAGCGGATCGACCGTCGTCTTCGTCGATAGCACGGCAAGTCCGGTGGCTCGGATCGTCTTCACGCTCAACCCCACGGACAGCGCCGAGGCGTCTGGCTTCGAGATCAGGTCGGGCGACGGCATCACGCTGTACGCGACGGGCGATTATCCAGTCGGGATGAACGCTTTGGGGGCGGGCGCGACCGGCGCGCAAGTGCTGGCGGCGCTGGTGGCCAACCTCGCGAACATCGAGCTGGCAGACGGCGTCGACGCGGATATCTGGACGCTCAGGGATGTCCTCAGCGTCAGCGGCAATGGCGAAGGAACGTCGTTCGTCGCACTCGACGCCTTTGTCAGCATCGACGCGGGCGGGGGAGATGACACTGTCACGCTCCATGCACTTGCGGATGGTGCGACAATCGATGGCGGGGCGGGCAAGGACACGCTCGCGCTGGACCTCGGTCCCGGCGTGATCACCACCGTCATCGTCGACTCTGGCGCACTGATGATCAACGGAGCCGGTTTTGGCAGTCCGCTGCTCGCCAGCCTGGCCTTCGCCGGGTTCGAGATCTTTCGTGGCGGCGAGGGCCAGGACTATTTCTGGGCCAGCGGGGCCGGATATCGCTTCACAGGCGGCGACGGCGAGGATCAGTTCACGCAAAGTGGCATCCCCGGAAGCTACGACATTGTCGACTATGGCGCGGACGGGGGCACGAAAGGGATCGTCGTCAACTTCGGCGACTTCTTCGACGTCAGCACTTTGCCAGCCGCGCTTCCCGCAACGTTCGGCACGTTCGTCGCCGGGCTCCTCGAAGCCGATCCATCGATCGATACGGGCCGCGTCCGGGACACCTACGGCAACCACGATTGGGTCACGGCCGGCTTCCGGATCGAGGGCAGCCAATGGGATGACGCTTTCGTCGGTAGCGCGGACGCCGACCACTTCGATGGCGGAGCAGGCGACGACCGGTTCTTCGGCGGCGGCGGTAACGATACGATCGTCGGCGGCGGCGGCGATGACCGCCTCTACTTCAGCGGCGCCATCGGCGACTACACGATCAATGGCGATGGCGATGACTTCATCATCATCGGCTCGAGCGGCACAACGACGGTCAGCGGTGTGGAGCGCTTCGTCTTCGACGACGGCGAGATCGAAGCCTCCGACTATGCGGCCGACCCGCTTGTTGCGGTGGACGACGACAACGCGGCCGACGGCGTTGTCGAGGCGGCAGGAGGCGTCGGCGACGGCAGCGCAGCGGGCAATGTCCTCGACAACGATACCGGCACCGGTCTGTCGGTCTCGTACATCCGTTTGGGCGCTAGCGCATGGACGAGCGTCACCACGGCGACGGCAATTGCTGGCACCTATGGCAGCCTGAGCATCGCCGCCGACGGCACGTGGTCCTACACGCTGGACGAGGACCTCGCCCAGGCCCTGAAGGGTTCGCAGATTGTCTACGACGCTTTCTCGTATCGGATGACCGATGGTTCGGCGTCTGACGAAGCCGACCTCAAGATCAAGATCGTCGGGAGCAACGACGCGCCCACGAGTGGCGTCGATGCCTTCTCGACAAACGAGGACGTCGATCTCGTGACGGCGGTCAGCGTGCTGCTCGCCAACGACACTGATCCGGAAGGCGAGACCCTGACGTTCCAGTCGGTACAGAGTGCGGTCAAGGGCACGGTCTCGGTTGTGGGGTCGAACGTGGTGTTCACACCGACTCCTGGTCTCAGTGGAGCGGGCGGCTACACCTACACGGTCACCGATGCTTCTGGCGCGAGTGCGACACACACGGTGTCGGTGACGATCAACGACGTGAACGACGCTCCAGTCGGCGCCGACAAGACGGTGACGGTCCTCGAAGACGGCTCGCGGAGCTTCACGGCCACTGATTTCGGTTTCAGCGACACGGACGGACACCAGTTTGCCGCGATCGTGATCACCGTGCTGCCGGCTAGCGGTACGCTGCTCCTGAGCGATGGTGCCGTCTCCGTTGGGCAGGTGATCAGCGTCGCGAGTCTCGGCAACCTCGTCTGGTCACCGGCGGCCAATCAGAGCGGCGCGGGACTAGCGTGGCTCGGATTCAAGGTTCGCGATGACGGCGGCACGGCCAACGGTGGCGCCGATACCGACACCACGACGCGCAAGATCACGTTCGATGTAACGCCGGTGAACGACGCCCCGAACGGAGACGGTGGTACCGTGTCGGTACTGGAAGACGCGACATATATGTTCTCGGCCGGCGACTTCGGATTCAGTGACAGCGATGGGCACTCGTTCAAGGATGTGACGATCACCTCGCTGCCGTCGGTCGGGGTGCTGCGGCTTGGGTCGACGATAGTGCAGGTCGGCGATGTCATCGCGGTTGGGTCGATCACCAGCGTGACCTGGGCGCCGCCGGCAAACCAGAGCGGGGCGGCGCTGGCGTCATTCGGGTTCAAGGTCCGTGACACTGAGGGCACGGCGAATGGAGGAGTCGACACAGATCCGACGTCGGGCACGATCACTTTCAATGTGACGCCAGTGAACGACGCGCCGAATGGGGCGGGGTCGACGGTCTCGGTATCTCAGGATGGCGCCTACACCTTCGCGGCGAGCGACTTCGGCTTCAGTGACAGCGACGGACACGGTTTTGCGAGTGTGGTGATTGCCTCGCTTCCATCCGCGGGGACGTTGAAGTTGGGTGCGGGCGCTGTGAGCGTCGGCGACGTCATTGCGGTGGGGCAGATTTCCGCGCTCACCTGGACACCTCCTGCCAACCAGAGCGGCAACGGCCTGGCTTCGTTCAGCTTCAGCGTGCGTGACACCGGCGGCACGGCGAACGGAGGCGTCGATACCGACCCGACGCCGGGGACGATTACGTTCAACGTGACCGCGGTGACCGTAGCGGCCCCGGTAAACAGCGCGCCAGACGGAGCCGGTTCGCGCGTCGTGGTTCTCGAGGATGGGAGCCATACGTTCTCGAGCGGCGACTTTGGTTTCATCGATGGCGACGGACATGGCTTCAAGGAGCTGGTGATTACGTCGCTGCCGGCGGCGGGCGTGCTGAAGCTCGGCGCGGATGTGGTGAACATCAACGACGTCATCACGGTCGCCCAGATCGGAAGCCTGACATGGGCACCACCGGCTAATCAGAGCGGAACTGCCCTGGCGTCGTTCGGCTTCAGGGTTCGCGACACGGGCGGAACGTCCAATGGAGGCGTCGACACCGATCCGACGCCCGGGACGATAACGTTCGATGTGACGCGGGTGAACGATGCGCCGAATGGAGCAGGCAGCACCGTGCTGGTGGCTGAGGATGTACCGCATGTGTTTGGACTGGCGGACTTCGGCTTCAGCGACAGTGATGGCGACGCGCTGAAAGAAGTAGTCGTTACTGCGCTCCCCGGCACGGGTCTGCTTAAGCTGGGCGACGGTATTGTCGGCGTCAACGCCGTGATTGCAGCGGCGGATATCGATCGTTTGACCTGGACTCCGCCGGCCAATGTGAACGGGAGTGGAATTGCGTCCTTCTCCTTTGTCGTTCGCGATACGGGTGGAACGGCAGACGGCGGTGCCGACACCGATGCGACCCCGGGAACGATCACTTTCACGGTGACCGAAGTTAACGATGCGCCGAGCGCCGTGGGTTCCCGTGTGCTGATGGTCGAGAACACTGCCCATGCATTTGCTCTCGCGGAGTTCGGCTTCAGTGACAGCGACGGACACGAGCTACGCGAGATCATTGTCACCTCGCTGCCGAGCGTAGGCGAACTGACCCTTGGCGGTGCAAATGTGGCGGTTGGTCAGGCGATCGAGGTGGCCCAGCTCACAAGCCTGAGTTTTGCGGCAGGTGCAGCTGTGCAGGGATCTGCGACGCTCGGCTTTCGTGTTCGCGACACGGGCGGCGTGAGCGGAGGCGGTGTCGACACGAGTATCGACGCTGCGACGATCACCTTCGATGTGTTGCCGATCAACCGCGCGCCGTCGGCGACCGGGTCCACGATTACACTGCTGGAGGACCAGCCCTATGTGTTCTCAAGCGTCGATCTTGGATATGGCGACCCCGACGGCAACGCGCTCAAGGAGCTGATCATCACGGCGCTGCCGGCCCGGGGAACGTTGACGTTGGCCGGGAATGCCGTGGCGCCCAATCAGGTTGTGGCCGTTGCGGCATTGTCGAGCCTGGCTTGGACGCCGCCCGCGGAGGCAAGTGGCGTCGGTCTGGCTTCGATCTCATTTGTGGTGCGCGATGTTGGCGGAACCGTCGGTGGCGGAAGCGACACCTCTGCCACCTCGGGGGCGTTGCGGTTCAACGTGACCAACGTCAACGACTCGCCGACGATCACGACAAGCGCCGGGTCGGGATCAGGGGGCGCGCTGACCGTCAATGAAGGGACGCTCAATGTCACGTCGGTGACGGTGTTCGATCCGGACTCCAAGAAGGTCACGTTGAGCCTCGTCGGCGAAGACAAGGGGCTGTTCGTTCTCAGCAAGAACCAGCTCCAGTTCAAGCCGGCGCCGGACTTCGAGACGCCACGCGATGCGAACAAGGACGGTATCTACAAAGTCGGCATCCGAGCGATCGACAACGGGGTGGGCGCAGTCGCGTCGGTGCAGGAGCTGACGATCACGGTCAGGAACGTTGCCGGGTCGACCACGATCGGCGACGATGGCGCCAACACGCTCGACAAGAGCAAGAAGGTCGCGGGTGTACCGGCGGCGACGGCCGAGGAAGACTTCATCGATGGCCGCGGCGGCAATGACAACATCAATGGCGGCGATGGCGCAGATACCCTGATCGGCGGGCTCGGCAACGACAAACTGACCGGCGGCAACGGGGCCGATCACTTCCGGTTCACCGAAGCTCTCGGACCGACCAATGTCGATGCCATAGCGGACTTTGTCCGCGGAACGGACAAGATCGAGCTGAGCGCGGGTGTCTTTGGAGCCCTCGGGGCGACCGTCGATCCCTGGGAAATCTACTCCGCGAAGGGCGCGGTCGCCGGTCTCGATGGCGACGACTACATGATTTACGACAGCAGCAAAGGACGGCTGTTTTACGATCCAGACGGCGCGGGCGCCGACTTTGCGCCGATCCTGTTCGCGACATTCACCAAGAAGCCGCCGATGCTTGATGCCGGCGACTTCGTGATCGTCTAGCGATCAGCCCTTGGGCATATCCGGGCAAACGTAGGGGACGGTGGCGGGCGTGTAGCGCTCCTCGACGTCGCCGCCAATCAGCTTGAGCGACAGAACGAGTTCGTCGGCGCTGACGGTGACGATGTCTGCCTTGATCTCCATGCCGTCTTCGTCCCAGCTGACGGCCTTGTCGCCATCTTTGGTCCAGGCGGACAGGCGATGGGTCTCCCAGCAGGAATCCTGAACCAGTGTGCCGTCGGACAGGAAAATCTTGATGACGCCGGGGAGGCTCGATTCGTCGCCCGACTTCACCCAGACCCGATCGGTGAGATCGTCGTCGGCGTCCGAGGTCGACTCGGAGGTCGCTGTCGTATCCTGCGCTACCGCGGGCAGGGTGGCAACGGAGCCTACGCCCCACAGGCTCAAGAGGGCGAAGATGGCGGCTTTACTGGTCATCTCGAAACTCCGGTCTTAGGAAACGCACGTGGTGGGAGCCACGCGCGGTTGCAGGTCAGCCCTCAATGAAGGCAAAACTAAGTGCCTCGACTGTTATTCGGCCGGACGGCGGGACGTTTTCGTGACGCCTACGACTTCGGACCGACGGTCGCGAACCAGTAGGAGTTGCCCTGTTCGACGAAGCTCGAGGCGACGTCGGAGAACTGCAGCTTCGCTTCGCCACGACGATCGAGCGAAACCATGCCGTTGGTTTCCAGCGAAGGCTTGCCGTCGACGAAGACGTGGTTGGCCATGATGTCGACGCTGTCGGCGGTGTCGTTGTTGAGGGTGAGCAGGAAGAACGACGGGTCAAACTCGACCTGCGCCGGGTTCTCGGCCTGCAGGGCCTTGATGACGGTGTCGATCGGCTGGAGCATTTTGAAAGTCAGGTCGGCGCGGCCTTCGTCGGTCATCGCAACTTCGAGGACGAACAGGTTGGGCTGCTCGACTTCCGTGCCGGCCGGCACGATCTGCAGCGAGGTCTCTATCTCGGCGAGCTGCGTGCCCTGGCCGTGCTGGTCCTTGCTGATGCACTGGCCTTTGCCGGTGGTCGGCGCAAGCGCGCTCAGCTTTTCGATCAGCGCGTTGAGACCTTCCTTGCACTCGTCCTCGCCGCCCTGCGGAATGCGGAGCACGGCCGGTACGGATACAGCTTCACCGCCCTCGGCGGCTTTCATGACATCGGCGAGATAGATGGTGGATTCGACTTCCGGCGCGCATGCGGCGAGAAGGACCGGCAGCGCGAGCGCGGCCGCGATAGTCTTGATGTTCATGTGGTGCTCCCAAACTTGTGAGCGCGCTCTTGCCCCAGCGGATGTGAACGGAAGCTGAGTGTGAGCGTGCCTGTTGAAGCGCGCCGCCTCCCGTGAGGCGCGCTACTGCCGCAAGCCTAGCACAGGATCCTTGTCGCGGATGCGATTTCGCGCCCGCTTCGGCGGGTTGGATGCGGGCCAAACGGCGCGCACTGCGTCGAAAGCGCGGGCAGTGAGGTTCG
This sequence comes from Devosia sp., assembly GCA_044224395.1. GTDB lineage: Bacteria > Pseudomonadota > Alphaproteobacteria > Rhizobiales > Devosiaceae > Devosia_A. Next base: position 51,511 of record JBGAKM010000004.1, on the reverse strand, counting down.
CCCGCGCTTGCGGTTTCGCGCTATTTGCGGTCTTTACTATGTTGCGCGCCAATCGCAGAAGTTTTCAACTTCTGCTGCTCACGCTCCGGCATAAGCCTTGTCCAGGTCCGCGATGATGATCTTGCGCATCTTCAGCATCGCCTCCTGCGAGCGCTGGGCGGCGGCGCGGTCAGGACTGGACTGGTATTCCATAAGCTTGCGCGGGATGACCTGCCAGCTGAGGCCGTATTTGTCCTTGAGCCAGCCGCACATGGACGGTTCGCCGCCGCCGGCGATGAGGTTGTCCCAGTAGTAGTCGACCTCTTCCTGCGTATCGACGCTGATGAAGAACGAAATGGCCTCGGTGAACTTGAACTGCGGGCCGCCATTCAGGGCGTAAAAGCGCTGCCCCTGGATGGTGAAGACCGACATGAAGTCGTTGACGACCTCGACCTTCGCGTCGGGAAAGACGGTCGTATAGAACTTCGTGGCTTCGGGGACAGTGCCGTTGAGCCAAAGGAACGGCGTGATCGTGGTGGTGGTCATCCAGGGGTACTCCTTAATCAGGGCGAGTTGGCCCGTTCTCCGCGCGCACCATTGCGCGGGAGGGTAGTCGAAATCTGTCGAGGGTCACCAGACGGCGGTCAGCGTCTCTGCTGTTCCGCGAGAAGCTGGTCGAGACGTTTGAAGCCGATCTCCATACCGTCAGCCATCGGGGTAGCGACAGCAGCAGCGCGGGCTTCGGCGGAGGAGTAGGTGACCGTCATGGTCGAAATCGTGCGGCCGTCCTGCTCGGTGAAGACGACGACATTGTCGCTGCCGCCTTTAGTCCAGTCGTCGTCGTAGTATTCGGTCTGGGCGATGCGTTCGGGCTGCTCGATGCCAGTGTAAAGACCCTGGCTGCCCATCTCGTAGCCGCCCGGGGACTTGCTCACGTAACGCCACTTGCCGCCGACGCGAAAATCCATTTCGCAGACGGTCATCTCCCAATCGGGAAGCCCGTACCAGCGACGCACGAGTTCGGGCCTGGAGTAGCAGAGCCAGACGAGGTCGCGCGGGGCATCGAACTCGCGGGTGACGACGATGTTGCGATCGCCTGGGGTGGTGATGGTAAGGGGCTTAGGCATCGTCCTTCCTTTGCTTTTTGGTCTTGGCCGGCTCGTCGGTGTTGATCGGGGTCTGCAGGATTTCGAGCAGAGCATCGAGGCGCTGGTAGCTTTTCTCCCAGAACTCGCGGTACTTCTCGAGCCAGTCGGCTGCCTCGCGCATCGGTCCGGCTTCGATCTTGACCGGGCGCGATGTGCCCACATTGGTGCGGGAGACGAGGCCGGCGCGCTCGAGGATTTTGAGGTGCTTGCTGACGGCCGGCTGGCTGATGTCGAATGGCGCAGCGAGCTCATTGACGGACGCTTCGCCCAGCTTGAGGCGCGCAAGGATGGCGCGCCGGGTGGGGTCAGCGAGAGCGATGAAGGTGGCATCGAGGCGGCTCGAAGGATCCATTTCATAACCGAAGTGTTATAGAACGATTTGGTTATGAAGCACGACGAGCGTTGAGTCAAGCGGGGGTTTCTGGTTTGTTCTGTGCTAGCGTAGGCGCCATGAGTCAAAGAGCCGGAACTGCCGATCTGCCGCTGCATGGCGGCCGCGTGCCCGAGTGGCTGGCGGGCCGGATGGCGAAGCTCGGCGCGGTGATCGCCGAGGCGATCGTGCGCGAGTATGGGCGCGACGAGTTCCTGAGCCGGCTGGCCAATCCGTTCTGGTTCCAGTCGTTCGGCGCGGTGATGGGGATGGACTGGCACTCGTCCGGCATCACCACATCGGTGATCGGCGCGCTAAAGCGCGGGCTGACGCCGCTGGAGAAGGAGATTGGGCTGCATGTCTGCGGCGGGCGCGGCAAGCATTCGCGCAAGACACCGGACGAACTGATCGCGATCGGCGATCGTGTGGGGTTCGATGGGCTTGCGCTGGCACAGGCGTCGCGGCTGGTTGCCAAGATCGACAGCGCCGCGGTGCAGGATGGGTTCGAGCTTTATCTCCACGGCTTCATCGTGGCCGATGACGGCAAGTGGGTCGTGGTGCAGCAGGGGATGAAAGACGAGACCTCGACCGCGCGACGCTACCACTGGCAGTCGGCGGGCCTGCGCGATTTCGTCGAGGCGCCGCACACGGCGATCGAAGGGCAGGGGCAGGGGACGATCGTCAATCTCACCGACGTGCGCGCTGCGCGGTCGCGGACGCTGGCGGTTGATCTCCTGGGCGATCTGGGCCCGGACAAGCTGGTGGCCGAGGTCGGCAGGATCGAGGGGCGCGATGCGGCTCCGGCAGACGACGACGAGCCGATGCTGCCGCATCTGGTGATGCCGGCGCACCATGATGTGCGGCCCAAGGATTTGATCCTCAGGCGCTTGCACGGATCGCTCACCGCTGCGGCGGATCAGGGGCCGACGGATTTCTCGCAGCTGCTGCTGGTGCCCGGTGTGGGTGCGCGCACGGTGCGCTCGCTCGCCATGGTGGCGGAAGTGATCCATGGCGCGCCGCATCGGTTCTCGGACCCGGCTCGATTCTCGATGTCCAAGGGCGGTAAGGACGGGGCACCGTTCCCGGTGCCGCTCAAGGTCTATGACGAGACCATCAAGGTGCTGAAGTATGCCGTGGTGAAGGCGCGGCTCGGCGCGAGCGAGGAGTTGGCTGCGATCAAGCGGCTCGACAATCAGGCACGTGTGGTTGAGGCTACGGCAAGTGGACCGACGTTCCATGAATATGTCGCCGAGGAGTGGCGGCGGTCGCCGGAGTATGGTGGCCGGACCGTGATGGATGACGCGCGCGACAAGGGGCTGCCGTTGCCGAAATGGGCCAAGGCGGGGGTGTAGTGTTCGACCTGTTTGGCGCGAACTCTCGTGACGAAGGGCGCGCGCTTGTCTTCCGCGGGTTGCTGGTGCTGGCCGGCGTCGCCGCGCTGGTTTTGGCGCTGGGCTTTCTGCTGGGCTGGCCAGCGGTCGCGCGTGTCTGGCCGTTCCTGGGCTACGGACTGACGCCGGTGTTCCTTGCATCTGTCCTTGCCGCGATCGCCGCGCCCAACATCTTGATTGGGCTGTCGGGCGAGTTTGCCGCGCTGCGGGGTGGCGCGGCGAACCTCGTCGTCGCAGCCGGCGGTGGCGCGGCTTACGCGCTGTCGCAGAGCTGGGGCGATCCGGTGGGACGCGTGCAGACCTTTGCCATGGTGCTGCTTGCTGTGGCGATGGTGGCGCTGCTGTTGCTCTTTGCGGCGCAGCGCATCGCTTGGACCGATGACCGGCCAACGCCGATCCTGGTGCGGATTGCGTTTGGTGTTTTCGCCGCGGGGCTGCTGGTGGTCGGCACGCTGCTGGGATTGCACTACGATGTGTTCCCTTGGCGGCTCGATGAGGAGTCCTCGGTGATCTACGGGCTGATCTTTCTCGGCTCGGCGGTATACTTCGCCTACGGGCTGCAGCGACCAGTGTGGGGGAATGCCAAGGGGCAATTGTTGGGCTTTCTCGCCTACGACCTCGTGCTGATCATTCCCTTCATCCGGCTGTTATTTGTTGCCCCCAGCCTTAGCCTGGTCGTGTATCTCGCGGTGATTGTCGCCAGCGCGGCGCTCGCCATCTGGTATCTGGCGCTCTCTCGCCGATACCGATTGTGGATGGGCGAGTGGTAAGCCGCGACGACAAACTCAGGGCCGGCAAGTTTCCGGTCGACGCTGCGCTCGTCGAACGACTGATCGCCGGGCAGTTTCCGCAATGGGCCGGGTTGCCCGTGCGGCCCGTCGCGCTCGATGGGTGGGACAACTGGACGTTCCATCTGGGCGATCGCATGAAGGTGCGGCTGCCATCGGATGTCGGTTACGCACTGCAGGCGGAGAAGGAGGCGACGTGGCTGCCAAAGCTCGCGCCGCATCTGCCGCTCGATGTGCCCGTGCCGGTTGGGATCGGTCAGCCGACGGACGAGTTCCCGTGGCTGTGGTCGATCTATGAGTGGCTCGAGGGCGAACCGGTCAGTCCGGCCAATGCGGGTGATCGGGTGCAACTGGCGCGCGACGTCGCAGCCTTTCTCTTTGCGTTGCAGGCGACGGAGACGATGGGCGGACCCCCGCCTGGGCCGCATTGTCACTGGCGCGGTTCGCCGCCGCTGACGGCGTACGAAGACGAGGCGCGACGCGGCGTCGATTTTCTTGCCGGCCGCATCGATGCGAAGGCGGCGCATGCGCTGCTCGATGAGGCGAAGGCCTCGCGCCGCGCGGCGCCGCCGGTGTGGGTGCATGGCGATATCGCGGTGGGCAATCTGCTGATGCGCGACGGGCGACTTGGTGCGGTGATCGATTTCGGGTGTTCGGCCGTGGGCGATCCGGCGTGTGACCTCGTGATCACCTGGCTGTTCTTTGCGGGCGAGAGTCGCGAGGTGTTTCGCGACGCGATCGGCGCGGACGACGGGACGTGGCTGCGGGCGCGCGGCTGGGCGCTGTGGAAGGCGGCGCTCGTACTCGGCGGTGGCGGGACGGGCAACGGCATCGAGGCGCATCCGTTCGAGGTCGTCGAGGCGGTTCTTGCGGAACATCGCGAAAGAGCTTGAAGGTTCAAAGCAGAAGTGGCGTTGTGGCGCGTCGCCAACCTAACCCGCGTCGGACTCATGCCCTTCTTCGATCTCCCGCAGTCGCAACTTGATACCTATCGCTCCAGCTCGAAGGCGCCCGCCGACTTCGATGCGTTCTGGGCACAGACGCTGGGCGATGCACGGTCGCACAAGCTGGATGCGGTGTTCGAGCCGTATGACAACGGGCTCGGCCTGTTCGAGACGTATGATGTGACGTTCTCGGGGTTTGGCGGGCACCGCGTGCGCGGCTGGTACATCAAGCCGGCGGGCCAGACGGTCGATCGCTGCGTGGTGAAGTTCATCGGCTACGGCGGCGGCCGCGATCTGCCGCACACGCACCTGCTGTGGCCGTCGACCGGGCGCGCCGTGCTCGTGTGCGATACGCGCGGGCAGGGGAGCAACTGGTCGGTGTCCGATACGCCCGATCCGGTCGGGTCCGACCCGGCGCATCCGGGCTCGATGACCAGGGGCATTCTCGATCCCAGGACCTACTACTATCGGCGCGTGTTCACCGACGCCGTGCGCGCGGTCGAGGCGGCGCGCAGCCGGGCGGAGATCGATCCGGACAAGGTCGCGGTCGCTGGTGGGAGCCAGGGCGGCGGCATTGCGCTCGCCGTCGCGGGGCTCGATCCCAGGGTCTATGCGGCGATGCCCGACGTGCCGTTCCTGTGCGATTTTCCACGCGCGGTTGGGCTGACGACGCGCGATCCCTACGGCGAGATCGTGCGCTATCTGGTGACGCACCGCACAAAGATCGAGAGCGTGTTCAACACGCTCAGCTATTTCGACGGCGTGCATTTCTCGGCGCGCGCGAAGGCCAAGGCGCTGTTTTCGGTCGCCTTGATGGACGACATCTGTCCGCCATCGACGGTGTATGGCGCCTACAATGCTTATGCGGGCACGAAGAGCATCGAGAGCTACACCTTCAACAATCATGAGGGCGGTGGCACGGCGCACGAGGCGCGGCAGGTGAAATGGCTGGCGCAGGTGGATGCGATGCCGCGCAAGCCGGCGACCGGCAAGATTCGCGCGCCACGGCTCGAGAAAGCGCCGCCCAAGATCGTGACTGAGGCGCTGGCCGCCAAGAAGGCGCCGGGCGCTGGTGCGATCCGCGCGCCGCGTATCGTGAAGACGCCACCGAAAGTGGTGACCGATGCGGTGAAGCGGCCGGGCACCAAAGGGCCGACCATCAAGCGCTGAGATGAGCGACGCCGCGCGGGTCGCCATTAAGACCGACATCGTGGTGATCGGTGCGGGGCGGGCGGGGCTGTCGTCGGCCTATCATCTCATGCGGCTCGGAGTTGCGCCGGGCCGTGGCTTTGTGGTCCTCGACCAGAACCCGATTCCGGGCGGCGCGTGGCAGCACCGCTGGGCGTCGCTGACGCTCAGCACGGTGAACCGCATTCACGATCTGCCGGGCATGGCGTTCGGCGAGGCACTGCCCGACGCGGCGCAGACGGTGGAGGCGGCCGTCGCGGTGCCGCAGTACTTCGCGGCCTATGAGAAAGCATTCGAGCTGCCGGTCTATCGGCCGGTGACCGTGAAGGTGGTCTGCGTGCGCGGCGATCGGCTGCGGGTCGAGACGGACCGCGAGGCATTCTCGGCGCGCGGGATCATCAACGCGACGGGGACGTGGGAGAGTCCGTACATCCCGGACTATCCGGGCCACCAGCTGTTTGCAGGGCGGCAGCTCCATACGCGGGACTATAAGAGTGCCGACGAGTTCGCAGGCAAGCATGTGCTGATCGTCGGCGCAGGCATTTCGGCGCTGCAGCTGCTCAACGAGATCTCGTTCGTGACGAAGACCACGTGGGTCACGCGGCGGGCGCCGGAGTTTCGCGAGGGGCCGTTCAACGAAGAGGCGGGGCGCGCGGCGGTGGCGATCGTCGAAGCCCGTGTGCGACAGGGATTGCCGCCGACCTCGGTGGTATCGGTCACCGGGCTTCGGATGACGCCGATGATTGCGGCGATGCGCGATCGCGGCGTGCTTGAACGCCAGCCGATGTTCAGCGAGATCACCCGCACGGGTGTACGGTGGGACGATGGCCGCGTGCTCGATGTCGACGTGATCCTGTGGTGCACGGGCTTTCGCTCGTCGCTCGATCATCTCGCGCCGCTAATGCTGCGCAACGCGGCGGGTGGGATCACGATGACGGGGCGGCTCGCGACGCAGGTGGCCGCCGATCCACGGATCCATCTGGTGGGGTACGGTCCATCCGCGTCGACCATCGGCGCCAACCGGGCGGGCAGGGCGGTAGCGGGCGAACTGACGCGATTTCTCGGGCTGACGCAGGCGGCTTGACGCCGAACCGTAACGTACGGTACACCGTGCTCGCGAAGCGGGGCAGAACTCCCGCGCGCGTGGGAGCCTTTCGTCAGTGACCGTCGCCATCCGACCAGCTTCGGATACGTTTACGCCGCGCCAGCAGGCTGTGCTGACGGCGGCGCTCGACCTGCTGGTCGAGGCGGGGGATGGGCTGACGATGACGGCCGTGGCGCGGCGCGCCAGCTGCTCCAAGGAAACGCTCTACAAATGGTTCGGCGACCGCGACGGGCTGCTGACGGCGACGGTGCAGTGGCAGGCGGCGAAGGTGCGCGTGCCGGTGGTCGATCGCAAGACGCTCGATCCGGTGTCGCTGCGCGCCAGCATCCAGCAGTTCGCGCGTGACCTGCTGTCGACGATCGCGGGGACGACGTCCGTCGCGCTCAATCGCCTCGCCATCACGCATGCGACCGAGGACAACGGCCTCGGCGCGATCGTGCTCGACAATGGACGCTTCACCATGGGCAAGCGGCTGAAGCCGGTGCTCGAGGCGGGACGCGATGCGCGCATGCTGCGCTTCGACAATTCTGAAACGGCGTTTCGGACATTCTTCGGCCTGGTGCTGCGCGACGTGCAGATCAGGCTGCTGCTCGGTGACAAGATCGCGCTCACGGCAAAGGAGATCGATGCCGATGCCGAGCGGGCCACCGAACAATTCTTCGCCCTCTATGGAACCAATCAGGCGCCTCGTGCGCGCTAACGCTTAGGAGACAAACCATGCGCGTCTATTACGATCGGGATGCCGATCTCAACATCATCAAGTCCAAGAAGGTCGCGATCGTCGGCTATGGCTCGCAGGGCCATGCGCACGCGCAGAACCTCAAGGACTCCGGCGTCAAGGACATCGTCGTTGCGCTGCGTCCCGGTTCGGGTTCGGCGCAGAAGGCCGAAGGCGCGGGCCTCAAGACGATGAGCGTTGCCGACGCCGCCAAGTGGGCCGACGTGATCATGATGCTCATTCCCGACGAGCTGCAGGCCGACGCCTACAAGCGCGACATCGAGCCCAACATCCGCGACGGCGCCGCGATCGCCTTCGCGCACGGCCTCAACGTGCATTTCAATCTGATCGAGCCCAAAAAGACCGTCGACGTGATCATGATCGCGCCGAAGGGCCCGGGCCACACCGTGCGCGGCGAGTTCGTCAAGGGCGGCGGCGTGCCGTGCCTGATCGCGGTTCATCAGGACGCGTCGGGCAATGCGCATGACATCGCGCTTGCCTACGCCTCGGGCGTTGGCGGTGGCCGCTCGGGCGTCATCGAGACCAACTTCCGCGAAGAGTGCGAGACTGACCTTTTCGGCGAGCAGGTGGTTCTCTGCGGCGGTCTGGTCGAGCTCATCCGCGGCGGCTTCGAGACGCTGGTGGAAGCCGGTTACGCGCCCGAGATGGCGTACTTCGAGTGCTTGCACGAAGTGAAGCTGATCGTCGACCTGATCTACCAGGGCGGCATCGCCAACATGAACTACTCGATTTCCAATACCGCTGAATGGGGCGAGTATGTGTCGGGTCCGCGCATCATCACGTCGGAAACGAAGGCCGAGATGAAGCGCGTGCTGCACGACATCCAGTCGGGCAAGTTCACGTCGGAATGGATGCAGGAATACAAGGGCGGCTCGTCGCGCTTCAAGGCCACCCGCCGCCTCGCCGACGAACACCAGATCGAAGAAGTCGGCGAAAAGCTGCGCGCCATGATGCCGTGGATCAAAGCCGGCGCCTTGGTCGACAAGAGCAAGAACTAAGTTCTATCCAGATACGAGCGCGAGAGGAGCCTTCGGGCTCCTCTTTGCTTTCAGCTCCCGGCCGCTGTCGCCTCGAGGGCAGGGGTGATGTCGTTGGCAGCGTCTGGCGTGGAGAAGACGCCGATGTGGCGCAACCAAGACCACATCGTGAGCCGATGCAGCAGCGTGTAGAACGACAGGGCGCGTTCGGGCCGCGGGTGGTCGATGGGACCGTAGCCGTCGAGAATGGCGGCCGTACTGCCGGGGGCATCGTGCTCGGAGCAAAAGATGGTCTTTGCAAGGTCCATCACCGCGCTTTCGGCGCGGAAATTGCCATAGTCGATCAGGCCGCTCAGCACGAGATCGCCGTCGCGTTCGGCGACGAGCACATTGTGCGGCTGCAGGTCGCTATGAGCGAACACCGCCTGCCCTCCATACGGCACCACCGCATCGAACTCGCGCTCGACGATACGGCGCAGCGACGCGGTCATAACAGGATCACCGCCCTGCGCGAGGAAATCGGCAAAAGCCCCGTTCACGCGTTCGCACAGATAGGCTTCGTTGCTGGCATGCGGGGCACTGCCGCCGTTCGCGGGGATGTTGCCAAAGGCGGGCAGGCGGATCTCATGCAACTGGTGCGCGAGGGCACCCATCTGTCGGAACACATCTCTATAGTGCGGATGGTTCGCGAAGCTGGTCGCGATACGGCCCTCGAGATAAGTGGTGAGCGTGAAACGGAATGGTAGGCGGCTCAGGCTTTCGTCGATGAGTAGATAGCGGCTGACCGGAATATCGAGATGCGCCAGTAGTCCCGCCGCATAGGCGTCCTTGTGCGGCGCGAGATGGCCTGCGGCAAAGCTCTTGAGCACGAGCGCGCTGCCGTCGGCGAGGTCGATGCGGAACACTTCTGCTGTGCCACCGGCCAGCGGCGCGATAGCGAGCGGCTCTGGCAGGCTGAGATCGGCGACGATGGGGCGAAGCTCGGCAAGGCTGGGCATGCTCCGCCTCTAAGCTGGATTTGGGCTCTTGGGCAAGGGGCGAGCAGGATCGGAGAAGTGGGCGAATACCTATTCGGCAATGATGCCGTGGATCAAGGCGGGCGCGCTGGGCCACAAGAACTGAGCCTGGCCCGGCCGGGCGCCATTTGAGCACGAGAGTCCCGACAATGTAGAGGCCACTGTCGTTTCGATTGGCGAGAGGTGGACGCTTATCCGCGCGGGCGCCGCGGCGCGGCCGAGCGGATGCCGGACGACAATTGCTGCAGCTCGCCGCGGCTGATGCCGATATCGCGCAGGATGTGGTCATCCATCTGAAGGAGGTCGGTGTAGGCGCGGCGCTGCCGGGCGCGGCGAAGCAGGGACGTGAGGATGCTCATCTCGCGGGCCTTCCGGTTAGATTGCAGGGGTTGCCCCGGGGTGCGGGCGCGCGCTTCTATGTGCGAATGTGTGAAGAGCTAATGAATGTCGAGGTGAGACGATGAAGCTGCCGGCATTTCCGGTCGAGGGCGGTTGCCAATGCGGGGCGGTGCGCTATCGGCTCAACGCGGCGCCGCTCGGCATCTATTCGTGTCACTGCAAGGACTGCCAGCGCTTCTCGGGCACGACGCACACGATGTCGATGGTCGTGCGTGCCGACGACGTTCAGGTGATCGCGGGCGAGCTCGTGGGCTTCGACAAGGCGGCCGACAGCGGGCGGACGGTTCGTATGCTCGGCTGCGGGCAGTGTGGCACGAAGGTCTGGAATGAACCGCTCGCGGCGCGGCACATGATCATCGTGAAGCCCGGCACGCTCGACGACATGAGCTGGGCGCGGCCGGTGGGCAATATCTGGACGGATCGGGCGCAGCCCTGGGTGCACATTGACCCCGACGTGCCGAACTTCGCCGGCCAGCCGGCGGATCGGCAGCCGCTGTTCGATGCCTTCGCGGCTGAGGTGGCGAAGGGATAGGCTACGGAAGGCAGCTGACAATGTCGGCCGCCAACGGTAAGACCGAGGTACCAATCGGGGGAGACAATGATGTCGGCCGAAAGCGATCTTGCCATCGTCGCCGCACAGGAAGCGCAACTGGTCTTCGACCGGTTCAACGACGACATGGCCTACGACATCGGCAGCCGCATTCGCGAGTACGGCAAGTCCTTCGACAAGGGCATGGTGGCCGGAGTGTTCAGCTGGGACCGCACGATGTTCTGGGCCGCGACGGCCGGCTCGACATCGGCCAACTGGTCGTGGGCGACGCGCAAGGTCGGGTTGGTGAAGGCGATGTTCAAATCGAGCTATCGTGTGGTGCTGGAGCGGGGCGACAAGCCGCGCCTGCTCGAGCCGCAGTGGGGGATGGATTCGACGCAGTATGCGCTCGCGGGGGGCGCATTCCCGATCCGCGTCAGGGGCGTCGGGATTATTGGCGCCGCGGCGGTGTCAGGTCTGCATGAGCGCGACGACCATCAACTGGCGGTTAACGCGATCTGCGACTTCCTCGGCGTCGATAAGAAAGCGCTCACCCTTCCGCCGCTTTAGGGAGGCGGCCGAACGTCGTTTGCTTGACAGTGACGGTTCGCTCCGGCACTCGCACGCTGCGACGGAGGCCTGATTGAAACTCGATTACACACTCCTCGATGTGTTTACGACGGCGCGATTGAGCGGCAATCCGCTGGCCGTGGTGAACCACGCCGACGGCTTGCACGACGACCAGATGCAGCGCATCGCGGCCGAGTTCAATCTGAGCGAAACGGTGTTCATCACCAAGCCGAAGTCCGAGCGCCATACGGCTGCGATCCGCATCTTCACACCGCAGGTCGAGCTTCCCTTCGCCGGACATCCCACGGTGGGTGCCGCCGTGGTGCTGGGACTCGAGAGCAAGGCGACGGCGATTCGGCTGGAGGAGCCGATCGGCGTGATCACCTGCGTGATCGAGCGTACCGATCGCCGGACGGGCAATGCGCGCTTTGGGTTGCCGCATCTGCCGACACCAGAGGGGACGGCACCCGATAAGCAGCGCATCGCGCTGGCGCTGGGCATCGAGCCCGAAGACATCGGCTTCGGCCGGCATCAGCCGAGCGTGTGGTCGGCAGGCGTCGTGTTCTACCTGGTCCCGGTCAAGGGACCGACGGTGCTCAAGCATCTCAAGCTCGATCGGCGCGGCTGGATGGAGACGTTCCCGCTCGGCCACAACTCGGTCTATGTCTATTGCGAGACGCCGGACGAGGCGGGCAACGACTATGCGGCACGCATGTTCGCGCCGGGCATGGGGCTGGGCGAAGACCCCGCGACAGGCGCCGCCGCTGCGGCGCTGATCGGGCAACTGGCGCCGGACGCGCCGGACGGACAGACGCATTATCGCCTGCGCCAGGGGCTCGAGATGGGGCGCGCGAGTCTGATCAGCATGCAGATCCGCAAAGAGGGCGACACGCTGACCCATGGAGGCATCGGCGGCAGCGCCGTGGTCGTCGGGCACGGAAGCCTCGATCTCTACGACTGAGTGGAGAACGCGATCCTCGCCGGATGAAGTTGCCATCGCGGCGTGCTAAGGAAGCGGCGCTGGAGCGATCGTTGCCGGGGAGCAAGCGATGTATGTGCTGGGCCTAATCCTTTTCGTCATTCACATCGCGGCGTTCATCGCCGGTGGCGCCAACTCGGTGATCATGCCGATCATCGGACCGCGGCTGGCGACCGCGACGCCCGAGGGGCGCGGCCAGCTGATGGGCGTGGTCGAGGGCGTGGCCAAGGTCGGCAAGTACGCCTTGGCGACGCTGCTGATCACGGGTGTCCTCGTCCTCTGGCTCAAGTGGGACTGGGTCATTCCCAGCAACTGGTTCTGGGCCAAAATGGGCTTCATCGCGCTGATGATCGTGTTCATCGGACTCAACGAAATGAACGCGGGCAAAGCCAAGCAGGGCGACATGGCGGCGGCCGGGCGGTCGCAGATGTTCGGGCAGCTGACGGGGCTGGCGTTCCTCGGCGTGATCGTGTCGGCGGTATTTGCCTTCAACTGAGGCCGCCCAAAGGGTTGCCAAGACGGACAGATTCGCTCAATATGGGCTCCGAACTGGAACTCAGCCGATGAAGCGCGCCCGCGCCATTGCTATTGCCGCCGCCGAGCAGAAGGCCCGTCAGGACCGTCTGTTGCTGGCCGCTGGCCTGCTGCTGCTTCCTGCGCTTCTGCTTCTCCTTCTTATCAGCCCCTGATACCGGCGGCTCGCGACAGCGCGGGCAGGTGGTCAGGGGAGTGCAAGATGAGCCGAACAACAGATTTGTCCGGCCGCGAGGGTTTTGACCCTAAGGCGTTTCGCCCGGCCGCTGCGATAGGAAGACTGAGATGACCACCACCGACACCAACAAAGACCGCGTCTATATTTTCGACACGACGCTGCGCGACGGCGAACAGAGCCCCGGCGCGACGATGACGCTGGAAGAAAAGCTGCAGGTCGCCGAAGCGCTCGACGATATGGGCGTCGACATCATCGAAGCTGGCTTCCCCATCGCTTCGAACGGCGACTTCGAGGCGGTGGCCGAGGTGGCCCGCCGCAGCAAGAATGCGGTTATCGCCGGGTTGGCCCGCGCCATTCCCGCCGACATCGCGCGCGCCGGCGAAGCGGTGCGCCACGCGCGGCAGGGACGCATCCATACGTTCGTCTCCACCTCGCCGATCCACCTGGCCCACCAGATGCGCAAGACCGAGGAACAGGTTCTGGAGATCATCACCGCTACCGTGACGCAGGCGCGCAACCTGATCGACAATGTCGAGTGGAGCGCCATGGATGCGACGCGCACACCGCTCGATTTCCTGGCGCGTTGCGTCGAGCTGGCTATCCGGGCCGGCGCGACGACCATCAATCTGCCCGACACGGTGGGCTATGCGGTGCCCGAGGAGCACGGCGCGATGTTCCGTTCGATCATCGAGCGGGTGCCTGGTGCGGACAAGGTGATCTTCTCGTCGCACTGCCACAACGATCTGGGCCTCGCGGTGGCCAACTCGCTGGCCGCGGTGAAAGCCGGTGCGCGTCAAGTTGAGTGCACGATCAACGGGTTGGGCGAGCGCGCCGGCAATGCGGCACTCGAGGAAGTGGTGATGGCGCTGCGGACCCGGTCCGATGCAATGCCGTTCCACACCAATATCGAGACGACGCATCTGAGCCGGGCGAGCAAGATCGTTTCGGCAGCAGCGAACTTCCCGGTGCAGTACAACAAAGCGATCGTGGGCAAGAACGCGTTCGCGCATGAGAGCGGCATCCACCAGGACGGTATGCTCAAGAATGCCGAGACCTACGAGATCATGACGCCTGCCTCGGTCGGAATCAAAGAGACGACGCTGGTGATGGGCAAGCACTCCGGGCGCGCCGCGTTCAAGGACAAGCTGCGCGAGCTGGGCTACGAGCTGGGCGACAACGCGTTCCAGGAGGCGTTCGTCCGCTTCAAGGATCTGGCCGACCGCAAGAAGCACATCTACGATGCGGACATCGTTGCGCTGGTGGACGACGAGGCGGGTTCGGTCGATGACCGGATCAAGCTGGTCGACATGGAGGTTGTGTCCAAGACCGGCGGTATTCATCGCTGCGAAATGACGGTCACGATCGACGGCGACAAGAAGACGGTGACCTACGAAGGCACGGGCTCGGTCGATGCGATCTTCAACGCGATCAAACATGCCGTCGGCAGCGACCCGCATCTCGTCCTCTACGCGGTAGACGGCGTGACGGGCGGCACCGACGCGCAGGCAAGCGCGCATGTTCGGCTCGAACTCAATGGTCGCATTGCCTCGGGTAACGCGGCCGAGCCGGATACGCTGGTTGCGTCGGCGCGCGCCTACCTCAACGCCGTGAACCGCCTCCTCATCGAGCGCGGCGCCGCAGCGCAGGGCGCAATGGAAAGCGCAGCGGTCTGACGGTGACCCTTTACCCGCCGAACCGTCTCAAGCAGAAGCTCAGGGCAGGCGAGACCGCCCTGGGCTATTGGCTCAGCCTCAATTCGATCGCGTTGACCGAGATGGCGGCCGGAGGCGGCTGGGACTGGGTGCTGCTCGATACCGAGCATTCGCTGCACAACGATGAGTCCGTGGAGCGGCACTTGCTGGCCGCTCTCAACGGTGGTCCCGCCGAGTTCGTGGTGCGCGTGCCGACGGTCGATCCGATCCTAATCAAACGGCTGATCGATGGTGGCGTGCGGAGTTTCATGTTTCCGATCGTGCAGTCGATCGAAGAGGCAAGGCGTGCTGTCGCCGCTACGCGCTATCCGCCTAAAGGTATCCGAGGCTTCTCCGGCACAACGCGCGCGAGCCGCTGGGGACGCGATACGAACTACCTGGCGACGTATGAGGACGATGTCTGCGTCATCATCCAGATCGAGGGGCCGGAGGGCGTCGCAAACATTCCGGCGTTCGGCGCGATCGATGGGATCGACGCCATGCTGATTGGTGCGAACGACCTTGCCGCCAACATGGGCTATCTTGGCGACACGCGTCACCCGGACGTGGTGGCAGCGGTGGAAGATGCAGGGCGCGCGATCCGCGCGAGCGGCAAGGCTTCGGGCTTCCAGTTCTTCGATGAACGTGCGCAGCACCTGATCGGGCAGGGTTTCACGCTGGCCGCGGTCGCCGGTGATATCCACACGATCTCGAGCGGCATGGCCGCACGTCGAGCGTTGTTCTAGCTCTTGAGCTCGGGCGCGCTGCTCGCGGCGTTCTGGGCGACGTGCGGATCGGCGTTCTCCGTGATCTCCGCCGTACCGCCGTCGCCCGCGGCCAGCTGTTTGTTCACGGCGATCTTGGAGTGCTCGGTGAGGTCGCGCAGGGCCTCGCGATAGTCCGGCGTCGGGACCCAGAGCCGCAGCAACAGGGACACGGTGTCCTTGTTGAAGCTGTCGACGAGCACCTGCGTCGGCGGATCGGCGAGGACGCGTTTGTCGCGCTTGGCCACGGCGAGGAGAGTCTTGCGGGTGCCGGTAATGCTCGCGGTGTCCGGGATCGTCACGGTGACGTCGATGCGGCGGCGCGGTTCGCGGCTGTAGTTGGTAATCGCGCCGTTCCACAGCTTGTTGTTGTTGGTGAAGACGTAGAGCCCGGTGGTGCTGCGAAGGCGCGTGCCGAAGAGCCCAACTTCGACCACTTCGCCCTCGACACCATCGCCCTTCACATACTCGCCGACCGCGACCGGCCGGATCCAAGCCAGCATGATGCCCGAGGCGACGTTGGAGAGGGTGTTCTGCAACGACAGCGCGAGCGCCAGGCTCGCCGCGCCCACAACCGTGAGAATCGATGCCTGCGGGACGCCGAGAAAGCCGAGTGCCGTGATGAACGCGAAGATGATGATGGCGTAGCGTACAGCCTGTCCCGCCAATGGGGCGATGGTGACGCTGCTTCCGCCGGCGCGCGGCATCCAGCGGCGCACCGTGTCCTGCGCCAGTTTGCCAGCCACAAAGCCGGCGACCACGACGGCGATGGCTCCGAGGACGGGGAGAAGCAAGCCCGTCCAGGTCTGAGGATCGTCCAGTGAAAAGCTGCTAAACATCGTGGAAGTTGGCTGGTTTCATGGGTTTCGTCGCCCCAATGCATAGCAGGAAGAAAAGTATTCGGCATCGCTGGACAGGGGCGGCATCGTCTGTTAGTCACCCGCTCGGACCGGGTGCGTAGCTCAGATGGTAGAGCAGCTGACTCTTAATCAGCGGGTCCACAGTTCGATCCTGTGCGCACCCACCAATCCCCCTCTTATCGTGAAATGACGCGCAAGCGGCTCACTGTCGAGCAGCGTGCAGCCGCGCGAGCGGGGCGCGAGCGCATGATGGCGCGGGCGCGCGATCGGGGGCGGGTCGGGCGGTATCTGCTGCAGACCTTGATACTGGCGCCTGTGATCGGGTTGGTGCGGCTGCTGCCGGTCGACGTCGCGTCGCGCTTCGGTGCGCTCGTGGGGCGAACCGTGGTGGCGCGGCTGGTCAACCGCGCGGACGTGACGCGGACTATGCGCGTGCCGTTTCCCGATCTGACCGAAAGCGAAGTCGATGCGCTCGTTGTCGGATTGAGCGAAAACATCGGCCAGGTGGTCGCCGAGAGCATCCATCTGGGGGCATTTTCCGGCGTGTCGAACCCGCGGCTCAAGCTTATCGGGACGGAGCACGTGGACGCGGCACGGGCGATCGGGAAGGGGATCATCTTCGTCGGCGGTCACTTCGCGAACTGGGAACTGTTCGAAGTGGCGCTCGCCAATCTCGGGCTCGATGGCGCCAAGGTCATGCAGCACCCGAGCAATCCGTTCGTGCTCCAGGCGATCGCGCATCAACGCTACGCGTATGGGCTGGATGAGCAGATCGCGGCGGGCGAGGGGGTGTTCACGCGCGTTCGCGAGACTGTGCGCGCCGGCCGGGTGGTGCAGATGCTCGCCGACCAGCAGCCGGCCAAGGGCGCCAAGGTCGAGTTCTTTGGACTCGAGACAACCACCAATATTGTTCCAGCGCGGGTTGCGCGCGAGACGGGCGCGCCAATTGTGCTGATGTCGATGAAGCGGCCGGGGCCGGCGCGCTTCGACGTCACCTTCCACGCGCCGCGGAGCTTCGGTCCGGCCGACGACGAGGTGGCGATCATGCGGTGGGTCAATGCGTTTTACGAGCAGGAGCTGCGCGCTGCGCCGGCGCACTGGCTGTGGGGGCATCCGCGCTGGAGCGATGTGTTCGAGAACCGACCGGCGCAACCTCTCGTCACACCGCCGGCCGGCAGTTAACGCGCGTTAACCCGAATCCGGCAGGGTCGGGGGATGGTCGCATCGGTCCAAAGCCAGGTTCAGTCGCTTATCGCGCGCGCGGCCGCGGCCGATCCGTCGCTGTTCAAGCCGGGGCAGGTGCTCGAGGCCCTGGTGCTCGGCAAAGCGCCGGACGGGCTGATGGCGATCAAAATCGGCGAGATGGTCGTCAACGCGCAGCTGCCGCAAAGCCTGCCGGCGGGCACGACGCTGCAGCTGCAGGTGAAATCGGCAGGGGCGGTGCTGCAGCTGGCAGTGGTCGGTACGCCCCAGGTGCCGGTGGCTGCGCCGCAGGCGGTTGTGACGAGGCCGGTGCTGCCGCAAGGGCAAGTGGTTGTGCAAACGGGACCATCGGTTCAGCACCCGCAGTCTGCTGCGGTTGTGACGGCTGGCCCTCGGCCTGCGCCGGAAGTGGTCGTCGCCGCCCAGACGCAGGTTCAAACGCAGGGTGCGCTGCCGGTCCAGACAGTCTCAGCACAACCAGCGGCGCAAGGTGCGCCCGCGACACCGGCGCCTGCGGTTGCGGATGTGGTTCAGGGGGCGCGACCGGCCTCTGGCGGGCAGATCATTGAGTCTCATCAACCGGTTGTGGCGCCAGGTGCATCCGTTGAATCAAGGGTGATACGGGCACCTACCGCGGTTGTTGTCGCGCCTGAACGCGCGTCGACTGGTCCAGCGCCGGTGCCTGTTGCTCCTGCGTCGGTCGCACGGCCTGCTTCGACTCCGCTTCCGCAGTCCGTGCAGCTTCAGGCGCAATCGTCGGCCGCGTCGTCTCCGGCACCTCAGACTGGCGTGGCGGTCCAGCCCGTCCACGTGGCACCGACTCTCGCTGCCGCCCCGCTCCCAGCGGCTTCCGCGGCGCCGGTCGCTGGTACGCCGAATGTACCGTCACCACCGGGTCCGGTAGCGCCGGTGAATGTTGCCCTGCAGGTGGTGGCGCACCCCGCGACTGCGCCGCAGGCGGGACCTGTCGCGGTTGCTGCGCAGCCGGCCGTTCAGACTCCAGCGCCCACGGTACTGGCCTCGCCTCTACCTGAGCCCGAAGCGCCGAACCCGCTGCTGATCGCCCAGGCGGCGTCGCGTCCTGCCTTCGGGGCTGTTGAATCAGGCCGACCGTGGGCGAGTGTGACGGGGTCGGCCCAAATGCAGGGGCAACCGGCGGCAGCGACGCCCGCAGCGGCACTGGCCCATATGGTGCCGGAGGCGATGGGGCGGCAGAACTCGCTTGCTCCGCTGCTGGCGTCGCTTGCGGCACTGGTGGGGCGACCGGCTGCCGTACCAGAGCCGGTGCTGCGGGCCGCAATGCAGCTGCTTTCGCAACGCGTGCCGGTGTCGGCTGTCGGTCCCACCGCTGAAACGCTGGAGGGCGCGCTGGCGAAGTCGGGCGTTTATCTCGAGGCCGGGCTGGCCAGGGGCACGCCGGCGCCGGACATCAAATCCGCGCTGGTGGCGTTGAAAGTAGCGGCTGCGACTTGGCTCGGGGGCAATCCGGCGCCCGTCACCGGAACGCAGCAACCGGCGCCGCCGCTGCGCGGATTGCCGCCGCGCGCTGAGGCGCCGGAGCTTCCGCCGCTCCCGGAGGGGGCGCGGGAGGCGGTGCGGGCGATCCACAGCCAAGCGGACGCGGCGCTGTCGCGGGTCAAGCTGATGCAGTTGGCGTCCTTGCCCGACATGGCCGATCCGGCACGTGCCGCGGCGCCTGAACTGCGGATGGAGGTGCCGTTCGTTTTCGGCCAGCAGCTTGTGATGGCGCAGTTCCAGGTGTTCCGCGACCGAGAGCATCAGCGGTCGGACGGGAAGCGCGGCTGGACCATGCGGTTTGCGATGAACTTTGCCGAAGGCGGTGAGGTGGGGGCGGAGGTCGGGCTGCTGGGCAAATCCGTCAATGTGGCGCTGTGGGCGGCCGATCCGGAGACGGCCGCCGATCTCGAGGCGGCGTTGCCGGAGCTGACACCGGCGCTCGCGGCGCTAGGTCTTGAGCCCGGTGCGGTGCGCATTCGCAGTGCTCCGGCCGAACAGCCCAAGCCGGTTTCCGGCCACGTCGTGGATAGCCGCAGATGAGCGACGAGATCGAGAAACCGGCCATCGCGGTGGCCCTCGAGTACGAGAGGGACACGCACAATGCGCCCAGGGTGGTGGCGACAGGGCGCGGCGTTGTCGCCGAAAAGATCATGGAGGTGGCGCGGGAGAGCGGCGTGACCATCGAGGCCAATCCGATGCTCGCGGAGGCGCTGAGCGGGGTGCCGCTGGACGAAACGATCCCCCGCGAGCTCTATGCGGCGGTGGCCGAAGTGATTGGGTTTGTGCTGCGTGCCCAGCGCAATTCGCCGTTCAGTTCCCGTTGAAATCCGCTGGGGTGCGACTTTTTGGGGCTTTCAGGAGCGTCGCCAGCCCCTAAATAGCGTGCACCGCCAACTCAACAGGTCCCCTCGTGTTCGATCCGTCCTGGTTTTTCGCCCTCGGTCAGGTCATTTTCATCGACCTGGTGCTCGCGGGCGACAATGCCGTCGTCATCGGCCTGGCGGCGGCGGGGCTCCCCAGCGAACTGCGGCGCCGGGCGATCCTTATCGGCATCATTGCTGCGACGGTGCTGCGCATCTGCTTTGCGCTGATCACGACGCAACTGTTGTCGCTCGGTGGTGGCGTGCTGATCGCGGGCGGTATCCTGCTGCTCTATGTCTGCTGGAAGATGTACCGCGAGCTTTCGGTCTCGCATGAGGACGAAGCCGAGGCGACGGAGGCGCTGACCGAGAGCGAGGCCAATGCCAACGGCACCGTGACCAGGAAGCCGCGCAAGACGCTGCGCGATGCGGTCATTCAGATCGTTGTCGCCGACGTGTCGATGTCGCTCGACAATGTGCTGGCGGTGGCCGGTGCGGCGCAGCACCATTTCGATGTCCTCATCGTCGGGCTCATCTTCTCGGTAGTGCTGATGGGCGTCGCGGCGAGCTTCATCGCGCGTCTGCTGCATCGCTATCGCTGGATCGCGTGGATCGGCCTGCTCATCATCCTCTTCGTGTCGATCCGCATGCTTTGGCATGGCGCGGAGCCGGTCTTGCTCGAGCAGTTCGGGGTCCATCTGCCATACGTGCCTTTCCTCAGCGAGGGGGCGCCTGCGGCGCACTGATTTGGTAACCCTAGCTGCGGGTTAGGTGGCATTTACTTTGTTTCTGAAGGGATTTTAGGTTCCACGAGGCTTAAGTTTGCGCGCAACGAATGGAGTGTTGCGCGTGTCGATCGCCCTCGATGAACCGCTGTCCCGTCCGGCCCCGCGATCGGTTGCGCCGCATATGCCTGTGACCACGCAGATCGTCTCGCCGGAACTGTGGGATCGTACGATCGCCGGCTTCGACGAAGTCTGCCAGGAACAGCTCTATACTTTTGCCAAGACCCGCTGGCCGTCCGTCGAGCAGGAGCCGGTTCTGTTCTGGCGCGGCGGTGAGGTCGTCGGCGGCAGCCTGATGATGATCCAGCCGCTGCCGCTGCGCCTCAGCGCGTTGGCGGTGGCCAAATGGGGTCCGATGCTGGCCAAGGCCAATCATCCCGACAAGCTCGACATCTATCGCGACATGATAGACGCGCTGGTTGCCGAGTATGCCGACAAGCGCAGGCTCATGCTGAGCGTGCTGCCGCGCGCGTCGCTGTCGCCATTCAATGCCGAATACGACCACCTCACGCATCGCGGTTTTTCGCGCGGGTCGGAGCTTGGCTTTCCCAATCGCTACATCGTCAATCTGCGCCTCAGCGACGACGAGCAGCGCAAGAGCTTTGAGCAGAAGTGGCGTTACCATCTCAAGAAGTCCGAGAAGGAAGGGCTCGTGTTCGAGCACGCTCCGGCGTCGCGCTTGCCGGAGTTCTCGGCGCTCTACGGACGCATGCTGGATCGCAAGAAGTTCGCGGACCACTCGGCGTACGAGACGGTGCCGGCGCTGATGGCGATCGAGAACGAGGCGCTGCGGCCGGAACTGTTCTTCGTGCGCCACCTCGGCGACGTCATCGCGGGTGCTATCATCTTCAAGGCGGGCGATCGCGCGGTCTATCTCTATGGCGCGACCAACGACAAGGCGCTACCGCTGCGCGCCGGCTACTTCATGCACTGGCACATCATCCGGTGGCTGCGCGACAACACGCGCGCCAATTGGTACGATCTGGGCGGGACCGATGGTTTCCACGGCCTGCACCAGTTCAAGAAGGGCATGGTGGGCGAGGCCGGTGTGATCCAGCCCGTGCCGCCGGTCGCGAACTATGCGTCGCATTGGTGGCCGCGCTTTGCGGGCAACTCCGCGTTCTTTGCGCGCGACAGCGTGCAGAAGTTCAAGCGCGAACTCGACAAGCGGCGCTCGGATCGTGCCAAGCCAGACCAGAAGCGCGACGAGGCGGACGGCAACGAATGAGCCTTCGCCAGCGTCTCCTCAGCCAGTCGACTGTGATCTTCGGCGCGCGTCTGTTCGGTGCGGGCCTTACCTTCCTCGTCCAGGTGGCGATAGCGCGCTTCCTCGGTAGCCAGGCGCTTGGCGAGTACATTCTCGTGATGGCGACGGTGAATGTCGTTGCCGTCGTGATGCCGCTCGGCTTCGAGGCGACCGGTACATACTTTGCGGCCGAGTATCGCGCAAAGGGCGAAGGCAGATTGCTGCGCGGCTTCATGCTGCGCGCCTATGGCCACATCGCGGCGACCGGTGTGCTGCTGCTGTTGATCGGCTATCCGGTCGCGCAGATGTTCGGCGAGCCTGGCCGCGCGATCGCATCACACTGGACGCCTGCGGCCGTTCTCGCGATCTCGACCGCGATGGTGTTCGTCTCGGGTGCGATGCTCGTCGGGCTCAAGCGGCCGTTCGCCGGCTTCTTCGCTGAAACGCTGTTCCGGCCGCTGCTGGCAATTGCCGGTTTCGCGATGGCCGTTGCGATGATCGGGCAGGGCGATGGGATCAACATAATCCTCTGGGTGTTGTCGCTCGGCTACGCGATCGTAGCGGTCGTTCAGCTCGCGATGTTGTGGCGCGCCGCAGATACCATTCCCGCGGGCAATGGCTCAACGGCAACCGAAGTTCGCCGCTGGTGGTACTTTGCGGTGCCATGGGTCGCGCTGGTCGTGGCCGGGGACTTCTTCTTCGATATCGACCTGCTGCTGCTTGCCGGGCACATGCCGCATGAACAGCTCGCGGTGTTCGGTGTCTGCACGCGCATCTTCTCGCTCGTCGCCTTCGGTGTCGGCGCGGTCTATGCGGTGACGATGCCCGATATGTTCGAGAGCGAAGCGCTCAAGGACCGGGAGGGCTTCCATCGCAAGATCGGCGAGGCCAACCTGATTGCGTCAGGTCTCTCGGTGGCGCTGCTGGCTGTCGTGCTGATCCTTTCGCCCGTCGCCTTCTGGCTGTTCGGCCCCGAGTTCCAGGCGGGCGTGGTGCCGCTCGCGATCCTGTGCGTCGGGCTCGTCGTCCGTTCGGTCTTCGGGCCATCGCAGGTGGTGCTGTCGATCCACAACCGACCCTATGCCGCGCTGCCGGCGGTGGCGGTGTCGCTGGCGTCGCTGATCGTCGCCAACTTCGCGCTGGTCCCACTATTCGGGCTCATTGGTGCCGCCGTGGCGGCCCTCATCGCGATGACGGTGTGGTCGGGGGCTCTGTGGCTCACGACGCTGCGGGTGGCAGGCGTCGACGTCTCGCTGCGGGCGCGGCTGCGCCCCCGGACAAGCCTCGCGATAAAAGCGGCAGAGTAGCCGTTCAGCGGCCCAGAAGCTCGTTGAGCTTTGCGATCATGCGGCCGAGGCGGCCGGTGCCGACGCCGTGGTCGTAGCCTTCGGTGACCTTGGTGTAGGGCTTTTCCATCACGCAGTAGTCCTGGCCGAAGATGTGGTTCTTGAGCACACAGGTCTCGGCGTAGCCGTAGCGGCGGAGCAGGGCGAGTGCGACTTCGTTTTCGGGGCGCACGAAGGTGTAGGCCTTGTGGAAGCGGCCGTTGTCGAAGTGCTCGTCGAAGGCGCGCATGCCGTGCATGCCGAGGCGCGTCTGGCGGAAAGCCGGGAATATCCAGCTCCAGTAGCGGAAGATGGCGCCGTATTCCGGACCGGAGATCAGCGCACCGCCGACCTTGCCTTCCGAAACCAGCGCCATCACGTGCCAGGGGTCCTGGCGCTGCAGCATCTTGAGGTAGGACTTGGTCAGCCGCGCTTTCTCCCACGCCTTGAACTCGGCGTTGTAGTGCGGGCTCTCGTCGATGACGTTCATCAGCTCGGCGTGGATCAGGTCGAGATCCTCGGCCGTCGCAGCGCGGGTCGCGAAGAGCGGCGTGGCCTTGGCTTCGGGAATGGCAGCAGCGGTGAGCGTGGCGTCGGTCATGGGCGCAGAATAGGCCGTCACGCCGTCCGGGCGTAGTTAACGCGTCGGTTGCGGTTAACAGGGCTGCCAATTGGTCTGCTTGCCGCCTCCAAACGCAGTGGCTACAAGCCGTTACAAGAGTTCTGGGAGGAGCCGATGAGCGAGAATCTGGTCTTTGAGCCGAGCGAGGCGGCCAAGGCGCGCACCCACACCACCAAGGCGCAATACGACGAGATGTACGCCCGCTCGGTGAGCGATCCTACGGGCTTTTGGACCGAGCACGCCAAGCGCATCGACTGGATCAAGGCGCCGACCAAGATCAAGAACACGAGCTACGAGTATCCCAACATCTCGATCAAATGGTTCGAGGACGGCGTGCTCAACATCGCCGCCAATTGCCTCGACCGGCATCTCGCGACGCGCGGCGACCAGACCGCGATCATCTGGGAAGGCGATACGCCCGGCACCGACGATCGCGTCACCTACAGGCAATTGCATGAGCGCGTCGGCCGGTTCGCCAATGTACTCAAGGCGAACGGCGTCAAGAAGGGCGACCGTGTCACGATTTACATGCCCATGGTCATCGACACCGCGGTGGCCATGCTGGCCTGCGCGCGCATCGGCGCGGTGCACTCGGTGATTTTTGGCGGCTTCTCGCCGGACTCGATTGCGGGCCGGGTGAACGACTGCGACAGCCGGATCGTGCTGACCGCCGACGAAGGTCGCCGTGGCGGCAAGACCATCCCGCTCAAGCGCAATGTTGACGAGGCGTTGCTGAAGGCACCGGGCGTTACGCGCGTGATCGTGGTGAAGGTCACCGGGAACGACGTTCCAATGACGGCGGGACGCGACGTCTGGTATCACGAGGCTTCGCGCGCGGTGCCGGCGGATTGTCCGGCCGAGCCGATGAATGCCGAGGACCCGCTGTTCATCCTCTATACCTCCGGCTCGACGGGCAAGCCCAAGGGCGTGCTGCACACGACGGGCGGCTACATCGTCTGGGCGTCGCTGACGCATGAGCGCACGTTCGATTATCGCGACGGTGAAATCTATTGGTGCACGGCCGATGTGGGCTGGGTGACGGGGCACAGCTACATCGTCTATGGCCCGCTCGCGAATGGCGCGACGACGCTGATGTTCGAGGGAATTCCGAGCTATCCGGCGCCGGACCGCTTCTGGCAGGTGGTCGAAAAGCACAACGTCAACATCTTCCACACGGCGCCGACGGCGATCCGTGCGCTGATGGGCGCGGGACCGGAGCATCCGGACAAGCATCCGATGCCGTCGCTGCGGCTCTTGGGTTCGGTGGGCGAACCGATCAATCCGGAAGCCTGGCTGTGGTACCGCAAGCATGTCGGCAAGGACCGCTGCGAGATCGTAGACACGTGGTGGCAGACCGAGACGGGCGGTCACATGATCGCGCCCCTGCCGGGTGCTGTCGCGACCAAGCCGGGCTCGGCGACGGTGCCGTTCTTCGGTGTGCAGCCCGTGGTGCTGTCGCCCGAGGGCAAGGTGCAGGAGCAGACTAAGGCAGAGGGCGTGCTGGCCATCAAGGATTCATGGCCCGGGCAGATGCGTACCGTCTATGGCGACCACGAGCGCTTCGTGCAGACCTACTTCACGCAGTACAAGGGCTACTACTTCACCGGCGATGGCTGCCGCCGCGATGAGGACGGCTACTACTGGATCACGGGCCGCGTCGACGACGTGCTGAACGTGTCGGGCCACCGCATCGGTACGGCGGAAGTCGAGAGCGCGCTGGTGGCGCACCCCAAGGTCGCCGAGGCCGCCGTGGTCGGTTACCCGCACGACATCAAGGGGCAGGGCATTTACTGCTACGTCACGCTGATGTCGGGCGAGAAGGGCGACGATGCGCTCAAGACCGAACTGCGCAACTGGGTGCGCAAGGAGATCGGCGCGATTGCCTCGCCGGACCTGATTCAGTTCGCGCCGGGCCTGCCGAAGACGCGTTCGGGCAAGATCATGCGCCGCATCCTGCGCAAGATCGCCGAGAACGATTATGGCGCGCTTGGCGACACCACGACGCTTGCAGATCCGACGGTAGTGTCGGACCTGATCGAGAACCGGCAGAACCGCTAGGAATAACGGAGGTTTGCTCCGTTAACACTTAAGAGGGACGTGCAGCGCATAGTTCCAGCGGTTTACAGCCGGGAACGGCGTATGGGCTTGGGGAATCTAGCGTCGGCGATCAGCGCTGGCCTTCGTGCGCTGCGTGGCCGCGCCGAGGTCGGGACTGCGCTCGCGCAGGTGGTCAGCGACAGTTTCACCGGGATGGTCGTGATCGACGGCAACGGCAGGGTCATCGCGGCCAGCCAGATTGCATGCGACCTGCTCAACGAGGGCAAGGCGCTGATCGGCCAGAAGGCCGCGCGCGTCCTGCCCCGCGACATGCAACTCGCTGTGGGGCAGGTGCTCGAGCAGACGACGCCCGCCAAGGAAACACCGCTCGCCATTTCCGTGTTGCACCAGGGCAGCGAGCACGACGATCGCCTGGTGCTGCAGTTTGCAGCGACGGCCAGCGTGGTCGGCAATGAGCGGGTGGCGTGTCTCAACTTCTGGGACGTGACCGAACGCCGTCGCGCGGAGGAGCGCTTGTCGTTCCTTGCGACGCATGACCCGCTGACGGGGTCGCTGTCGCGCACCGGTCTTTGCAACTCGATCAACGAGAGGTTCGAGACCGAGCGTGGGCGCGCGGAAGGGCTGGCGGTTTTCGCGATCGACCTCGCGCGCTTCAAGCCGGTGAACGATGCACTCGGTCATGCCCATGGCGACATACTGCTGAAGCAGGTGGTGAGCCGGCTGCGGGCGACGGGTGCGCTGTCCGTGGCGCGGCTCAGCGGGCACGCGTTTGCGGTCGCGCATCCGGGCCTGTCGCAGAGCGAGGCGACGCAGTACTGCGAGATCATGCAGGAGCGGCTGACGGCGCCGTATCAACTGGGGCCGCATCGCGCGATTGTCGGCGCCGATGTGGGGATTGCGCATTCGATCGTGTCGGGCTTCGACCCGGACCAGCTGCTGAGCCATGCAGACATGGCGCTCAACGTAGCGCGGACCATGGCCGGCAAGGGCTACGCGGCGTTCTCGCCGGAGATGGACGAGAACCTGCGCGCGCGCCAGGAGCTGGAGACGGAGATGCAGCAGGCGATGGAGCGCGGCGAGATTTCCCTCATGTTCCAGCCGCAGGCATCGCTTGACGATGGGTCGATGATTGGCGTCGAGGCGCTGATGCGGTGGATGCATCCCGAGCTTGGCGCGGTGTCGCCGGACCGGTTCATCCCGATCGCGGAAGAGACGGGCAAAATCGTCGAGCTCGGTCGCTGGATCCTCGAGGCGGCGTGCCGCGAGGTTGCGACGTGGCCGGGCGATATGCGGCTATCAGTGAACATCTCGCCGATTCAGTTCGAGCTGATCGACGTGGTCGCGGAAGTGAAAGAGGCGCTGGCGAAATCGGGACTGCCGGCACACCGCCTCGATGTCGAGATCACCGAAGGCATCTTCGTGTCGAATGTGCGCGCCACGATCGAGGCGCTGCAGAAGTTGCGCAACATGGGCGTTGGAATCGCGCTCGACGATTTCGGCACGGGCTACTCGTCGCTCGGCTATCTCGGCCGGTTGCCGGTCGACAAGATCAAGATCGACCAGAGCTTCACCAAGAAACTGCCGGGCGATCAGCAGGCCGGTGTCATCATCCGCGCGGTGATGATGCTGAGCGAGGCGCTCGACAAGATCGTCATCGCCGAGGGTATCGAGACGGCCGACCAGGCCTGGATGCTCAAGATGATGGGCTGCAAGGTGGGGCAGGGATATCACTTCGGCCGACCCAAGACGGCCGCCGAGATGCGCGCCAAACTCGCCGCAGGCGAGATATCGACGCCGATGTCCGCCGCGAGCTAGGCGAACTTCCGCTGCGCGTCTAGCGCGAGGCCGAGGCCCACACTTCCAAACGCATCCGTATCGACGAATCGTGCTGCGGGGAACTGCGCGTGCAGCCGGGCGAGGATGGCTGGGATGCGTGTGGAGCCGCCGGTCAGGATCATCGTATCAATGCGGTCGGGCGTGAGCCCGGCGACAGCGACAACCTCGCGGAGTTTGTCGTCGATCCGATCAACGTCGCGCTCGATAGACGTTTCGAACTTTGTGCGCCTGATGGACGGGTGGAGTGTCACCTCTTCGCCCTCAAACCTCAGTTGGACGCTGTCCGCGTCGGTCAGCGCGATCTTGGCGTCCTCGACATCGCCGGCCAGCCGGTGGCCTTCGCGATGGGTCACGATCGAGATCATTTTGTCGACGCGTTCGGGGTCGCGAGCTTCCTTTTCGGTCTGCCGCAACTGCCGCAGCATCGCCGGATCGTAGAGTTGGTTGATCCTGTGCCAGGTGGCGAGGTCCACATAGGGGCCAGACGGCAGCGGGCGTTTGCCGTCGGCGGTGGGGGTCTGGTAGCCGAGCTCGGGCATCACGGTCTTGAGCGAGAGGTGGCGGTCGAAGTCGGTGCCGCCGACGTGGACGCCTGCGGTCGACAGGATATCGCCCTGACGGTCGGTGGCGCGGGCGCGTTGCGGAGAAACGCGCACGATCGAGAAGTCGGAGGTACCGCCGCCAAGGTCGACGACGAGCCCGATCTCTTCGCGCGTCACCTGCTGCTCGTAGTCGAGCGCGGCGGCAATCGGTTCGAACTGGAAGGCGATGTGCTTGAAGCCCTTCGAGCGAACGGTCGCTTCCATCTGCTGCTGGGCTTTGCGGTCGGCCAGCGGATCGTCGTCGACATAGTGCACGGGGCGGCCGACGACGACGCTGTCGAACTCATCGCCGAGGTCCGCCTCGGCGCGCTGCTTGGTGGCCGCCACGAAGGTGCCGATGATCTGGAGGTAGGAGAGCGTCCGCTTCTGGATGCGAACTTTCTCCTCGGCCAGCGTCGAGCCGAGGATCGACTTCAGCGAGCGCATCATGCGTCCATCATTGCCGGCGATGTAGTCGGCGATGGCGGCACGGCCGAAGACCTCGCGGTTGTTCTCGAAGTCGAAGAAGATCACGGAGGGGATGGTCACCTTGTCGCCTTCGAGGCGCAGCAGACGCGGTGCGGCGTTGCCCCGCGCGACCGCGAGGGTCGTGTTGGACGTGCCGAAATCGAGGCCGCAATGGCGTAGCGGTTCGGTCATAGCGGTCACCGGTTTATGAGGGAGGCGGGGTATGGCGCGTTTACGATTTCGCCGCAATAGGGTGACATGCATCGCCCCCGAATCTCACTGAAGGTGATTTGCTTGCCACGCTTGATGCTCGCCGCGCTCATGGCGCTCTCCCTTGCAGCGCCCGCCGGAGCGCAGACGCTCGAGCAGATGGCGGGCCAGATGATCGTTGTGGGCTTTCAGGGCGACGATGTCGGCGACAAATCGGTGAAGGCCGTTGCGGCCGAGATCGCCGCGGGAACGCTGGGCGGGGTGATGTACCTTAAGCTCAACGTGAAATCGCTGAAGGCGGTGGCTGCGATGAAC
This sequence comes from Devosia sp., assembly GCA_044224395.1. Classification (GTDB taxonomy): domain Bacteria; phylum Pseudomonadota; class Alphaproteobacteria; order Rhizobiales; family Devosiaceae; genus Devosia_A. Next base: position 22,335 of record JBGAKM010000004.1, on the reverse strand, counting down.
GAGCTGTTTCGCTCGTCCTCGCCGGGACTGCTGCCGTTCATTACGCTCGATCAGGAGGGCGGCGCGGTCGAGCGGCTGACCGAGGCGGTCGGGTTCGAAGAGTTGCCGAACGCGGCGAAGGTCGCCTCGACGTACTCGCCCGCTGAGGCGGAAGACCTCTATGCAGGTATGGCCGCCAAGGTTGCCGAACTCGGGTTCAGCGTAAACTTCGGGCCGGTGGCGGATCTCAACGTGAACCCGAACAATCAGGTGATCGCAAAGTTCGGGCGGTCGTTCGGGAAATCGGGTGAGACCGTCGCAGCCTATGACGAGGCCTTTATCGAGGCCCACCACAAGGCGGGGCTGATCACATCGCTGAAGCACTTCCCCGGCCACGGGTCGAGCACAGCCGACAGCCATGAAGGCTTTGTCGATATCACCAAGACCTGGTCGCCCAACGAGCTCGAGCCGTACCGGATCATGTTCGGCGACGGGTACGCCGACATGGTGATGGTCGGCCATCTCTATAATGCGGACTACGCCGGTTCTGGCGGCGGCAAGCTGCCCGCGAGCCTGTCGCCGGAGTGGATCGACGGCGTGCTGCGCGGGCAGCTCGGCTTCAAGGGCGTGGTGATCAGCGACGATCTTGAGATGGGTGCAATCCGCAAGCTCTACAACCTCCACGATACGATCGTCCGCGCCGTGAACGCCGGGACGGACGTGCTGCTGTTCTCGAACACGGTGGCACCGTCCGGCGGGCTCGCGGACAAAGTGCGCGACATGCTGGTGGCCGAGGCCGAATCCGACCCGGCGTTCCGGGCGCGGATCGAGGCCAGCTATGCGCGGATCGTCGCGCTGAAAGCCCGGATCCGCTAGGGTTTCCGCCCGCCTGTTCCGTCCAGCGGCCAAACCGATTATGGTCTGGCTCCCGCGGCGGAGCCCCCATGACTGAGACTGACACCAGCCCGACTGTCCGCCACGTGCGTGCGCTGTTTCTCAGCGACGTGCATCTGGGCATGCGACCGACGCGGATCGTGCAGCTGGTCGATTTTCTGCGCCATCACGATGCCGACACGATCTATCTGATCGGCGACATTCTCGATGGCTGGCGGCTGGCGAAAGCTTGGTACTGGCCGCCGGTCTACAACGAGTTCGTCGAAGAGCTGCTGGCGAAGGCTGAGCGCGGCACGCGAATGGTCGTGCTGCCGGGCAATCACGACGAGTTCCTGCGCGAGTATCTGGGGACGTATTTTGGCGAGGTCGAGTTCGTCGACCGCACGGTGCATACGACGGCGCTGGGTCGCACTTATCTTGTGATGCATGGCGACCAGTTCGACGTGGTGGTGGCGCATGCCAAGTGGCTCGCGCATGTGGGCGACTGGGCCTACCGCATGGCGCTTAGGGTCAATATCGGCATCAACTGGATCCGGCGCCGTCTGCGTCGTCCGTACTGGTCGCTGAGCGCCTGGGCCAAGAACAAGGTCAAGAACGCGGTGAGTGTGATCGGCCGGTTCGAGGAAGCGCTGACGCTCGAGGCGCGGGACACGGGCGTCGACGGTGTGATCTGCGGGCACATCCACTTCGCCGACATGCACGATCGGCTGGGTATCCACTACATCAACACCGGCGATTGGGTGGAGAGCTGCACCGCTGTGTGCGAGACGCATGAGGGGCAGTTCGAGCTGATGCGCTGGAATATCCAGCCGCAGCCGGTGCCCAAGGCGAAAGCTCCGGGACGTGGACTGGGGCTGCGGCGCCGTAAAGTGACACCGGACCTCGACGCACCCGCACCGTAATACTCTTGTCTTGCCCGAGGCTTCGCGACATTTTCGAGCAGGCGGATTCTCGCCCGGGAGCACCCGATAGATGACGCTGCCGGACCGCGCAGAGGGTTTTTCGCCCGAGCTGCGCGCCTCGATCTTTCATTTCACCGTGTTCGCGTCGACCGGTGCCTCATCCGCCTACTTCGCGATCTGGCTGAGCGGCAAGGGCATCTCGCCCGACCAGATCGGCATCATAAATGCCGTGCCTGTGCTGGTGCTGCTGCTCGCCAGCATGCTGATTGGCCGGCTGGCCGACAGGGCGAGCGACTGGCGGGTGATGATCGTGGCGCTCGCGGTGATCGCCGGCGCGGCATCGTTCGGCTTTCTGTTCGTCAACGAATTCTGGGGCGCGCTGCTGGTCTTCACGCTCTGCTACACGCCGGCGGGGGCAATGGTTCCGGTGCTCGATGCGGCGACGCTGCGCATGACCGAGCGGCGCGGCACTGACTTCGGCTTTGTGCGCGCGTGGGGCACGGTCGGCTACACGATCACCGCCGCGCTGACCGGCGCGATGATCGGATGGCTCGGAGCAGTCGTGTTCGTGCCGCTGTTCATTGCGCTGTCGCTGTTGCGCACTGGACTCGCGTTTCAGCTGCCGCGCTTTCGGGCGCCCGAGCATGTCGCTGCGCCGATGCGGCGATTGGATGGGCCGAAGCTGTCGAGCCTGATGCGGCCGTGGTTCCTGTTGCCGTGCATCGCGTTCGCGCTGATCCAGTCGACGCATTTCTTCCTCGGCGCGATGGGGGCGTTGGTCTGGAAGATCGATGGGATAGGCGAGGGCTGGGTCGGGCCTCTCATCGCGGTGGCCGCCGGGGGTGAGGCGATCACGATGTTCTTCTGGCGCCGGATCGGCGCGACCATGACGGCGCGCACGATGCTGATCATCGCCGGTGTCGTCGGAACCGTGCGCTGGCTGGCGATGGCGTTCAGTCCGTCGCTGCCGTTGCTGTTCCTGCTGCAGACACTGCATGCCGTCACGCTGCCCTTCAGCTATTTCGGCATCATGCACTTCATCGCCAACTGGGCCGAGGAAGACATCGCGGCGGAGGCGCAGAGTTTCTCGTCCATGCTGACACAGGGTTTTGCGGTGGTGACGCTGGTGCTGTTCGGCTGGCTGGTGGGCATCATGGGCGGTGGCGCGTACTTCGTGGCGGCAGGTATGGCGCTGGTCGCCGCGATTGCCGCATGGTGGTCGCTGCAGCTGAAGCCGGCCCATGACCGGCACGCGGAGCCGCGTCATGTCTGAGGCAGGCGTACGCCTGACTCCAGAGCTGCGCACGACCGCTTACTATTTCACGATGTTCACGACATCGGGCGCGGCGACGGTCTATGGCGGCATCTGGTTTGCGGGCAAGGGCCTCGACGCGACGCAGATCGGCATCGTCAACGCGTTGCCGGTCTTTGTGATGCTCGTCCTCAACATGATCGTGGGGCGGATCGCCGATCGCGCCAGCGACTGGCGGCAGGTGATTGTCACCGGTTCGGTGCTATCCGGACTCATCACGGTTGGCCTGTTTTTCGTCGGGGACTTCTGGGGCATCCTGCTTGTCTGGACGCTTGCTTCCATCCCGTTCACAGCGGTCGGTCCCGTGGCAGATGCAGCGACGATGCGCATGACGCGGCGTAACGGCACCGACTATGGCGCGATCCGCGCGATGGGAACCGTCGGGTACATGCTGGTGATCTACATCACCGGCCAGATCGTCGCTCTATTCGGTGGCGCGGTGTTCCTGCCGTTCTTTTTGGGGCTCGCCCTGCTGCGCGGACTGGTGTCGCTCGGTCTGCCGAACTTCCGCGCACCTAAGGACGAGCAGACGCTTGCCACGAAGGGGGCAAGCCGGCTCGTCGAAGTGATGAAGCCATGGTTCCTGCTGCCGCTCGTCGGCTGGTCGATGGTGTTTGCGACACACCTGATCCTCAATGCGTTCCAGGGACTGCTCTGGAAGGAGCAGGGGATCCCGGAGCTCACCATCGGACTGCTGATCGCGCTCGGCGCGGCGTCGGAAGCGGCGATGATGTTCGTGTTCAAGCGCTTCAGCGGCCGCTATTCCGCGCGCATGCTGATCCTGGCGTCGGCCGTCGTATCGGTCATCCGATGGATTGCCATGGGACTGTCGCCCAGCGTACCCATCCTTGTCGGGCTGCAGCTGTTGCATTCGGTGACGTTCGCGCTTGGCTTCATGGGCTGCGTTCACTTCATCGCCAACTGGACGAGCGAGGACATCGCCGCCGAGGCGCAGAGCTTTTTCCAGGTGCTGCAGCAGGGCTTCTCGGTGATCGCCCTCGTGGTGTTCGGATGGCTGGTCGGACTGTGGGGCGCTGGCGCCTATTTCGCAGCGGCCGGATTTGCCGCCGTGGGCGGCGTGCTGATCTGGCTGTCGCTGCAACTCAAGCAGCCGAAGCCTCTGGCCGCCACAGCGTAGCGCGAAAGAAAGGCCCCGCCGGAGCGGGGCCAATTACTTTGGAGGTCTTCTGAAGCTCAATCAGCCGAGGCGGCCGCTCGCGTGTGCGAACATGGTGTAAACCTTGCCGCGATCGGAGATCAGGATCGCGCGGGTTTCGCCCACCGGATCGCCGCCCTGAGCGGCACGCTGCAGCAGCTGCTCGAACTCGCTCATATAGCTCGCGGCGTTCTTGGCGAACTCTGCATCGGTCGTCAGGCGACGCTTCACCTGGTCGAAGGTCGACTGGCCGGTCAGCGTGTAAATGCGGCGCGAGAACACGTTCTGTGCTCCCATCTGATACTGCTGCCAGGCATCACCGAGCGCCGTCGGGTCGATCGCGCGGGCGATCTCGTCGGTGAGGCTGGTGAGGTTCTGGGCCGGCGCCGCGGCGGGCGCCGAAGCGGGCGTGTTGGCATTGCGCAGGACGTCACGCAGCCAGCCACCGCTGACTTCTTCGGTCTTGGCCGCAGGGGCCGGAGCCGGGCGCGGAGCTTCGGCGACCGGGGCCGGTGCAAGACGCGGAGCTTCAGCGACGGTCACGGTGCGCGGAGCGGGCTGCTGGAGCGGCTGCGACGGACGGAGCGGCGCGGCCTGACGCGGGGATTCTGCGACGGGTGCTGGTTCCTGGCGCGGCTCGAGGCGAGCCGGTTCGGAGCGTTGCTCGCGCTGCGGCGGCGAGGGCGGAGCGGCCCGGCGCTCGCTGACATCATGCGTCGCCGACTGGGCCCGGACGATCGCGTTGAGTTCGCTGAGCGCTTCGATCTGCTCGGCAACGACGCGACGCATCGCGGCGGCGCTGGTGCGCGTCTCTTCGGGCAGTTCCATCACGCCACGGGCGAGTTCCGAACGCGTGGTCTCGAGTTCGCTGCCCACTTCCTTGGCGGTCTGGCGCATGGCGGCGGCGGTCTCGTTGAAGCGGCGGGTCGCTTCTTCGAGCGCCTGCTGCATTTCGAGGATCATCGTTGCCTGCGTCTGGCGCAGCGTGTCGGAGGCCTTCTCGGTCTCGGTCGTGGCGGCGCTGCGGAAATCCGAGAGCCGATCGGTGACACCCGAGGCCGACGCCGCGAGTGCATCGGTCACTCCCGAAGCCGAAGCAGCAAGCGCTTCCGTGATGCTCGACACCGAGGTGGTGAGGGTATCGGAGACGAGACTGCTGGAATTGGTCAGCAGGGTCTGGAGTTCGGTGTTGGTCGCGGCGAGGGTCGAGCTGAACTTCACTGTTGACGCGGCCAGGGCGTCCTCGACCTGACGGCTCGACGTTGCGAGTGCGCGTTCGAGGTTCTGAGTGGAGCTCGACAAGACTTGCTCGACGTTCTGGCTGGACGTTGCGAGGACCTGTTCGACCTGCTGGCTCGACCCTGCGACAAGGCCTTCCATCTGCGCACGCGCATCGAGCAGGCGACGCTCGGTCTCGTTGACGGATTCGGCGATCGACTGCGCGAAGGTGCGCATGCGTCCGTCGATTTCGTCAGCGCGCACAGTGAAGGTCTGGGCCAGCGAGTCCATGACCGCACGGCGCTCTTCCAGAGCGTCGATCGACTGGTTGCCCGCCTGCGCGAGAGCGGCGGCCGACTGGTCGATGACGGACACTTCCTGATGGAGGTTGCCCATCAGCGAGGCAAAGTCGTCGATCATGCCGCGAACCGTCTGCTGCAGGGCAGCGACCTGACCCGCGACGAGATCGCCGGCCTGCTGCGTGGCGCTCGCGGCGTTCTGCACTGTGGAGGAGTACGACGCGGTCTGGTTGGCCACACTCGTCTCGAGCTGAGCGAGGCTGGTGTTGGCGGACTCGAGGACCTGCTGCAGGATCGTGTTGGACTGGTTGAGACGCTCGAGGGCGTTGTTCGCGTCCGACAGGATGCGGCCGGAGGTGGCGGACATGAGCTGCTCGGCCTGAGCGGCAGATGTCGACAGCGCTTCCTGAAGCACGTTGCCATGCGAGCGCAGCATCGTCTCGAGCTGAGACGAACGCTGCTCCACGAGAGCCGCGAGATTCTCGGACTGCAGCGTCACCGACTGGCTGAGCGCGGTGACGCGGCTCTGGATTGCTTCGGTCGCGTTGACGGCCTTGACCGAAACGACTTCGTCGATCGTGCGAGCGGCTGTCTGGATTTGCTCCATGGCCGCGCGGACATGAGCGTCCATGCGGTCCGCCGTTTCGGCCACATCGAGCGTGATGTTGCCGGTCGCGGCGACGATGCGCTTGGAGATCGTCTCCTCGATACGGTCGGCACCGGATTCGAGGTCGGCCATCGACTGCACGAGGGCAGTGTTGATTGCCGTGTTGAGCGAAGCGAGGCGCTCGGCCGTGATGTCGGCGCGGGCGGTAATCGCCTCGGGCAGGGTGCCCAGGCGCTGGTCGACCATGTCGGTAATCGCCTTGCGGGCGGAGTTGACGCCAGTCTCGATGACGTCGGCGGCACGGCGGGCGCTGTCACCCACAGTGGCAGCGGTGCCTTCGATGCGCGCCGTCACGCCGCTCTCTGCATCGGCGATGCGCAGGATGGCGTTGTCGATGCCCCGGGCGAGGTTGTCGTTGACCTCGGACACCTTGCTGGCGATGAGGGTCGACACGGCGGTCGCACGGTCGGCCATGATATCGGAGACGGTGCGGAGGCTTGCGTCGATCTTTTCGCGAGCACTGGTGCCCTGCGCATCGATCGTGCGGGCCAATTCCGTCGTGCGGTCGCCGATGGCCGTCGCGATTGCGGCCGTGTGCGTGCCGAGGACTTCGCCCAGCTGCTGGGTCCGCGTGTTGAGGGCTTCCGACAGTTCGGACGACCGCGTTCCAACCGTCGACGCGAGCTGCAACGTGCGGTCGTCGAGCGTGGCGGCAAAGGCCTCGCGCTGGCTCTCGAGGGTGGTGTTGAGCTTCTCGAAGCGCGTATCGAACGCCGTTCCAATCTGCGCCGCGTGCGTGGTGAGCGCGGTGTCGAGCAGGGTGGTACGGCCCTGGAGGATCTCGTTGATCTCGCCGGCGCGGCCAATGACCGTCTGGCTGAGCTCGGAGGCGCGGCCGACGATGGTCTGGCTCAGTTCGGCCGTCTTGGCCGTGATCGCATCGCTGAACTCGGCCGTGCGGCTGCCCAGCGTATCGCCAAGAGCGGTGCTGCGCGCGTTGATGGTCTCGCTCAGTTCGGTCGCACGCGCCGAGAGAGCAGTGCTGAGGCCCTGAGTGGAGGTATCGAGCGCGTCGGTGAGGATCTGTGTGTGACCCTCGAGCGTATCGGAGATTTCGCGCGAACGATTGCCGATGACTTCGGCGATCTGCTTGGAGCGCTGTCCGAGGGTCTCGATCATCTCGCGGGTGCGCTGCGAAACGATGTCGTTGAAGTGGCCAGACTTCTCGTCGAGGGCCATCTCAAGGACGTTGGCGCGAGCGGTGAAGCCGGCGTTGTGCTTTTCGAGGGCAGCGATCAACTTCTCGCCCTTGTCGCCGACGACACCGTCGAGCGACTGGAGGCGCGTATCGATGATGAGCGCGATCTCGTCGAGGTGCGTGTCGAACTGGGTGAGAGTTTGCGAGCCGGCGCCCATTAGCGTGACGCGAGCGCGCTCGGTGGTCTCGTCCAGGGCGCCGCTCAACTCGATCATCGCGGTCTGGAGCTTGCTCTCCATCGCGTTGATCTGGATCGAGGTCGCTTCGTCGAGCTTCTTGCTGAGGTTGCCCAGGAGGCTCTCGGCTTCGTTCGTGCGCGAGGAAATGTCGGTCGCGATCTTGCTGCCGATGGCGTCGAGTGCGGTCGACACTTCGTTGCCGCGGTCGCGCAGCTGGTCGAGCAGGGTGATGCCGCCCTGGCTGAGGAGCTTGGCCAGCGAGGTCGTGCGGTTCTCGATGGCTTCCGCGAGCGTGTTGCCGCGACCGTCGAGCGTTTCGGTGAGGGCCTGGATGCGGCCATCGATCACGGTGCTCAGTTCGGTCGTGCGGCCTTCGAACGCGCCGGTGATCGTCGAGGCGCGATCCTCGAGCGTGAGGTTCAGGCGGCTGGCGCTGTCATCGAGCGCGGAGAGCAGGTGGCTGGTGCGCTGATCGATCAGCGACACAAACGACTCGGTGCGTTCGCCGAAGGCGCCGTTGAGCGAGTTGCCCGCGGTTTCGAGCGCCTTGGTGAGGTTGCCGCCGGACTCAACGATCGTGCCGGCGATGCGCTGGCTGATCATGTCGAGGTCGAAGACGAGGCCGGTGTGGCTCTCGGTGATGGCTTCGCGCACGCGCTCGGTGTTGGTGATCACCGCTTCGCGCTGGCTGGCCAGTTCCTGGATCAGCGCGCGCATACGGGATTCATTGTCGGAGTAGGTGCGCTCCAGGGCGGTCACTTCGCCGTGGATCATCACTTCGAGTTCGCCGGCACGCGACAGGGCGCGCTCGAGGCCGTCGCCGAGGGCGTTCACCTCGCGGCGCACGGCCTGACCGACCGAGGCGACCTTTTCGGACGCGGTGGTTTCGGGTTCGGCGAGACGGATGGCGGCATGGGTCACGGCCGTGGCGGCGTTGCGCAGGTCCTGTGCGCGACGGATCAGCGTCGCGATGGCGAAGAACGCAAAGACCGGGATGACGGCGAGGGCGACGATGCCGATGAAATCATTGGAAGCCCAGAACGAGGGCTGCCCGAACTGAGCGCCATTGCGGACGAGGGCGATCGTGAGGATCGCAGCGACCCAGGCGATTGAAACAATGACGGCCACGAAGCTTGGCGTCGAGTTCGAGCGCGACTGCAGGCCATAGAGAATGCGCGAGCCCTGGAAGCGGTCGTCATTGGCGACCGAGCCGGACATGGCCGCCTGCTTATCGGCGACGCGGGCGCGTTCGGCGCGCGAACCGGGGCGGGGCGGCTGCGAGGGGGCAGCGGTTGATTGCGACTGGACCGGCGCCTCGTCACGGGCGCCTGGGGCAGGGGCAGAACCGTCACCGAATACAGAGTCTTTGAGCGCGTCCTCAACTGCGGAGAAGGCCAGGGTTGCGGGATCTTCCTGGGTGCTCGATTTCTTCGCCATGCTCTACAACTCTCACAAAAGCGGACTGCGATTTAGACGGCAGGTCGAGTTGTAATGCACCGGTCCCTGTTTCAGGACTCCGGAACATTTGGGTAAAAAGCGAATCAAATTGCCCCGCCATTGACCCCAACCCCGCACCGCCGCGCGCCGGGTATTCCTCAACATACATTCAATTTGAGGCAAACCGAGCGCCAACTTAAGCAAAGGTTAATTTGGGCGGTTTGGAGGCGGTTAACACGACAGATCGGATTGCATCGACCCGTCTCAGCGTCGATTCACCCGGGCCGCCTATAGTCTCACTGACTGCCGGTTGGGCAGTGGAATAGTGCGTGAGGCATCCAATGCGTGGCGACAACACGGCCAAAGTCATCGGTTTCGAAGCTCCGAGCCCGGAGATTCGCCGTCCGATCGACATGGATCATCTCAGCCGCCAGACGCTGGGTGATGCCGGGCTCGAGCTCGAAGTGCTGCGGATGTTCGACGAGATGAGCCACGTCTATTACGAGCGCCTCGAAGTCAGCACGACGGTCGAGGACCTGCTGCGCAATCTCCATACGCTCAAGGGCGCTGCCGCCGGGATCGGGGCGTTCGGCCTCGCCGAACTCGCCCGCGTCGCCGAGAGCGAACTGCGGGATGGGGCGCCGGTCAATCCGGAGCGGATCGACGATCTCAGCCTTGCCGTCGAGGAGGTCTCGGCCTTCATCGGCGACCGCATCCGCGCCGCCGAGGCCGCATAGGAGCCCCTCCAAAGGCGTTCTTGCGGGACATCGCGGGCGCGGGATATATGCCGCGCCATGCCCAAGATCACTTTCATCGAAGCCAACGGCAACGAAATCGTCACCGAGGCCGAAAACGGCTCGACGGTGATGGAGACTGCCATCATGAACGGCGTGCCCGGGATCATCGCCGAATGCGGTGGTGCCTGCACCTGCGCCACCTGCCATGCCTACGTGGATGAGGCTTTTGTCGATATCGTCGGTCCGCCATCGATGATGGAGGAGGACATGCTCGACTTCGCGTTCGAGGTGAAGCCGAATAGCCGCCTGAGCTGCCAGATCAAGGTTCGCGACGAGCTCGACGGACTGATCATGCGCGTACCGTCGCGGCAGGGGTAGGCCATTCCAACGGACTGCACCGCGTGATGACGGCATTCCATCGGGAGGCAGCGTAAGGGAAAATGTAAAGCTATTGTATTTCAATAGCTTGTACCGAAAGCCCAAAGTCGCTTATAGCGGCGCGCGAAAGGCCGAGAATGGGTGAACTGAACACCTTCCCCGTCAGCTACAAGGTCCAGGGTCAGCGCATCGTCATTGTCGGCGGTGGAGAAGAAGCCCTCAATAAAGCGCGGCTGGTTTTAAAGACGACTGCTTCAGTCGTGATTGTTGCGACCCAGATTTCTGCGGCTGAACTGCGCACGCTCGCCGTCGAGGTATGCGACCGTTACGACGACGGTACGCTCGAAAACACGGCTCTGGTGTTCATCGCCGAGGTCGGACCGCTGGCCGATCGGGTCAAGACAGATGCTCGCGCCCGCGGCATTCCGGTGAACGTCGTGGACGTGCCGGAGGAGTGCGACTTCTATACGCCGTCGATCATCGACCGCGCGCCGCTGACCGTCGCGGTGTCGACGGAGGGCGATGCGCCGGTGCTGGCGCGGCTGGTGCGGGCGCGGATCGAAGCGCTGCTGGCGCCGGAACTGGGTCGCCTGGCTCGGCTCGCGGGATCGCTTCGCGAGCGCGTCGCTGAGGCGCTGAGCAAGGCGCAGGCGAAGCGGTTTTATGAGGATTTGATGACGGGCATCGGAGAGCCTGAGGCTCTGCTTGCGGCGCGCGCTACGGACGCGACGGGGGAGGTCTGGCTGATCGGAGCCGGGCCGGGCGCTGAGGACCTGTTGACGCTTCGGGCGCAGCGTCTGCTGCAGGCGGCGGATGTGATCGTGCACGACCAACTGGTGCCGGACGCCGTCATCGAAATGGGCCGGCGCGACGCCGAGCGTATCTCAGTCGGCAAGAAGAAGGGTCACCACTCGTTCACGCAGGCGCAGATCAACGCGCTGCTCGTACGGCTCGCCGGCGAAGGCAAGCGTGTGGCGCGGCTCAAGTCAGGCGACCCGATGGTGTTTGGGCGCGCGGGCGAAGAACTCGAGGCTCTGCGCAAGGCAGGGATCACCTACCAGATCGTGCCCGGCGTGACCGCGGCCCTCGCGGCGGCGGCCGACACGGCAACGCCCGTGACGCTGCGCAAGGTGTCGCCGGGCTTTCTCGTCGCGACCGCGCATGGTGCCGACAGCGAAGAGCTCGATCACTGGGCATCGCTGTCGCTCTCGGGCCAGACGCTCGGGCTCTACATGGCCAAGTCGGTCGCAGGCGATATGGCGCGCAAGCTGATCGCGCGCGGCATGAACGCGGCGCTGCCGATCGGCATCGTCGTGAACGCGGGCCGCAGGGATCGTTCATTCTATCGGGGTAGCCTCGGCGACCTCGCCAGCAACAGCCTCGCGATGAAAGATGGTCCGGCGATCATCTTCGTGGGCGAAGCAGTGGCCCATGGCGACTGGGCGGAAGCGGCCGACCTTGTCGAACGACAGATTAGGACAGCGTGATGGAAATCCTCACGGGCAATGAAGTGATGAGCGGCGCGACGGTGTATCTCGACCGCGACGGCAGCTGGCAGGAAGAACTGCAGAAGGCGCGCGTCTTTCTCAAGGAAGAAGCCGAAGCTCGCGACGCGGCCATTGCCGCTACCAAGAAGACACTCCGAATCAACTCTCTCGAGATCGAAACCGTGACGCTGCGCGATGGGACCATTTACCCCGACCGCATCCGCGAGCGCATCCGCGCCGAAGGACCGACGGCACCCAAGTTCGATCGCCAGCACCTCGATAAGGACGGCCATGTATCGATATGACGAATTCGACGCGGCGTTCGTTCGCGAGCGTACTGCGCAGTTCCGCGATCAGGTGAACCGTCGTCTCGCCGGCGAGATCAACGAAGACCAGTTCCGCCCGCTGCGGCTGATGAACGGCCTCTACCTGCAACTGCACGCCTACATGCTGCGCATCGCGGTGCCCTACGGCACGATGTCGAGCAAGCAAATGCGCATGCTCGGGCATATCGCGCGCACCTACGACCGCGACTATGGGCATTTCACCACGCGGCAGAACATCCAGTTCAACTGGCCGAAGCTGCGCGACATTCCGGAGATCCTTGCGGACCTCGCATCGGTCGAGATGCATGCGATCCAGACCTCCGGCAACTGCATCCGCAACATAACGACGGACCAGTTCGCTGGCGCCGCGGCCGATGAGATCATCGATCCGCGGCCGGTCGCCGAGATTCTGCGCCAGTGGTCGAGCCTTCATCCGGAGTTCTCGTACCTGCCGCGCAAGTTCAAGATTGCGATGAGCGGCGGGCCGCACGATCGCGCTGCGATCCGCTTCCACGACATCGGCCTCCAGGCGGCAGTGAACGCCGAGGGCGAGATTGGGTGGGAGGTCTGGGTGGGTGGTGGCCTTGGCCGCACGCCGATGATCGCCAAGCAGATCAACGCGTTCGTGCCCAACGAGCATCTGCTCGCGTACCTCGAGAGCATCCTGCGCGTTTACAATCGCTACGGACGCCGCGACAACAAGTATAAGGCGCGCATCAAGATCCTCGTCCACGAGACGGGCATCGAGAAAATCCGCGAGGAGGTCGAGGCCGAGTTCGCCGAGATCAAGGGTGGCGTGCTGACGCTGCCGCAGGCCGAGGTCGATCGCATCACCACGTACTTTGCGTCGCCCGACTATGAGCGGGTGAACGAAACCGTCGATGTGGCGCGCGAGAAGATCGCCGATCCTGCCTATGGCGAATGGCTGGAGCGCAATCTCCATACGCACCGCCAGCCGGGCTACGCGTCGGTGACGATCTCGCTGAAGCCGACCGGTGGGCCGCCGGGCGACATTTCTGCCGACCAGATGGACGTCGTTGCCGATCTTGCCGAAAACTACTCGTTCGACGAGCTGCGTGCGACGCATGAGCAGAACCTTGTTCTACCGCACGTGAAGGTCAGCGACCTGCGCGAGGTGTACGACACGCTGGTGGAAGCGGGCCTCGCCACCGGCAATGCCGGGCTGATCACCGATATGATCACCTGCCCGGGCCTCGACTTTTGTGCGCTCGCCAACGCGCGATCGATCCCGCTGGCGCTGGAGCTGTCGCGCAAGTTCGAGTCGCCGCAACGCCAGCGCGAGATCGGCGATCTTAAGATCAAGATTTCGGGCTGCATTAATGCCTGCGGTCACCACCATGTGGGCCACATCGGCATTCTGGGCGTCGAGAAGAAGGGCACCGAACTCTATCAGATCAGCGTCGGCGGTGACGGCACCGAGAAGGCCGCGATCGGCGACATTCTGGGGCACGGTTTTGTTGCCGAGGATGTGCCCGATGCCATCGAGCGACTGGTCGAGACATATCTGGCGAAGCGCGAAAGCGCCGACGAGCCGTTTATTGCGGCGTATCGGCGGATCGGCGAGGCGCCGTTCAAGGAGGCGCTGTATGGCGCTTGAGATCACCAGCGCCGGTTCGTGGGCAAAGGCCCCCTCATCCGCCCGTTGGGCACCTTCTCCCCCATGGGGAGAAGGGCTAGAGCCGCGATGGTCGTGTGTCGGCCTTCTCCCTATAGGGGAGAAGGTGGCGAAGCCGGATGAGGGGGCCTTCGTTCGTGGCAACTAACCTCGCCTTCGCGCCCCCGAAGCCGGACAAGCTCCGCTCGCTGGGGATCATGGCGCTTAATGGCATGTTCGATGAGATGGACGGCGTGGCGGTTTTGCGCCAGGCGGTCACCGATCTGTTGAAGGACGACGTGGCGATCGTTTCGTCGTTCGGCGCGGACTCGTCGGTGCTGCTGCATATGCTGGCGCAGGTCGACCCCACGCTGCCGGTGTATTTCCTCGAGACGGGCAAGCACTTTCCCGAGACGCTCGACTATGTGCGGACGCTCGAGAAGCACCTCGGCCTGACCAATGTACGCTGGCTGCGGCCGGACCCCAAGGACATCGCGCGCTTCGATCCGAATGGCGATCTCTGGGAGACGGACCCGGACTCCTGCTGCCATATCAGGAAGACCGAGCCGCTCGACGCCGAGATCGCGCAGTATGGCGGCTGGGTCACCGGGCGCAAGCGCTACCAGACGGCTGAGCGCGGCGTGCTGCCGCATTTCGAGCTGACCAGCGACGACCGTATCAAGGTCAACCCTTTGGCCTACTTTTCGGATGCCGACGTCAACGCCTACAAGTTGACGCATGGGTTGCCGGAGCATCCGCTCTTTGCCAAGGGCTATAAGTCGATCGGCTGTGCGCCGTGCACGACGATCGTTGCCGAAGGCGAGGATCCGCGGGCCGGCCGGTGGCGCGGGCTCAACAAGAAAGAGTGCGGCATTCATTTTGACTTCAACGGCGCGATCGCAAAACCGGGGGTGAGCGTGGACAAGAACCTGTTCAAGGATGGTGCCTTCATCGCCGATCCGTTCCGCGCCTGGGCCGAGGGCGATGACCCGGCGACGGTCCGCTATACGCATGTGCCGCTGAAAGTGTTCCTTGAGCACCGGGACGCCGTGCTGGCCAATCCGCATCCGCTCGGACTGCTGGTGTCGCCGGGCGACAAAGTCGAGGACGTGGCGGCCGATCTCGGCCGCTTCGCCTCGGTGGCGATCAACTTCCCGGCCTTCGGCGACGGACGCGGTTACTCGAGCGCGCGGCTGATCGTCGAGCGCTACAAATATCAGGGTGAGGTCCGGGCCGTCGGTGACGTGCTGATGGACCAGGTGCCGCTGATGCGCCGCTGCGGCATCGAGGCGTTCGTGGTGACCCATCCGGCGACCCGTAAGGCGCTCGAGAGCGGACAACTGACCACGGTCAATCTGTTCTACCAGCCGGTAGGCGTCACCGAGGTGCCGGTGGGCACCCGGCCGTTCCTGCGCCGGGCAGCGGAGACGGAGAGCGCATAAGTTTGCCACTCCACCGGCGCCTTCCCTGCGCAAGCAGGGATCCAAGCAGGAGCCTGCGCCGTGGAGAGTTGGGTCCCTGCTTTCGCAGGGAAGGCACCTGGGATAATGGGCGGGCGCTGAGGCGGGCCGCATGAGTTGGAAGATACAATGTCGAATGTGATCGAAACGGATGTGGTTATCATTGGCGCGGGCCCGGTGGGTCTGTTTGCCGTGTTCGAGCTTGGGCTGCTCGACATCAAATGCCACCTGATCGACATTCTCGACCGGCCGGGCGGGCAGTGCGCCGAACTCTATCCCGAGAAGCCGATCTACGACATTCCGGGCTTTCCGATCGTGACGGGGCAGGGGCTCGTCGACAATCTGATGCAGCAGATCGCGCCATTCGGGCCGCAGTTCCATCTGTCGCGCATCGTCAACACGCTGACCAAGGAAGAAGACGGCCGCTTCCGCCTGACGACGGACGCGGATGAGACGTTCCTGTGCAAGGTGGTGGTGGTGGCGGCGGGCGGCGGTTCGTTCCAGCCGAAGCGTCCGCCGGTCGAAGGCATCGAGTCCTATGAAGGTAAATCGGTGTTCTACGCCGTGCGCAAGATGGAGGATTTCCGCGACCAGGACGTGGTGATCGTCGGTGGCGGCGACTCGGCGCTCGACTGGACGATCAATCTCCAGCCGATCGTGCGCTCGCTGACGCTGGTGCACCGTCGCGACGAGTTCAAGGCGGCGCCGGCCTCGGTGAACCGCATGCGCGAGCTGGTGATGGATGGGAAGATCAACTTCCTGCTCGGCCAGGTGTCGCGGCTCGAAGGCGAAGCGGGGCAGCTCAACGTCGTGCATCTGGCGATGGCGTCGGGCGAGGCCACCGTGCATGCGACGCGCATGCTGCCGTTCTTCGGGCTCACCATGAAGCTCGGCCCGGTGGCAGACTGGGGCCTCGAGCTCAACGACAATCTCATCAAGGTCGACACCGAGAAGTTCGAGTCCTCGATCCCCGGTATCTTCGCGATCGGCGACATCAACGCCTATCCGGGCAAGCTCAAGCTGATCCTCTCGGGCTTCCACGAAGCGGCGCTGATGGCGCAGGCGGCCAAGAAAATCGTGTCGCCGGGCGAAAGAGTGGTGTTCCAGTACACGACGAGTTCGACCAAGCTGCAGAAGAAGCTGGGTGTGGCCTAGTTGAAGATCATTGTCACCGACCAGGCGGGCGAAGTGCACGAGCTCGAAGGGCTCGATGGCTGGCGCGCCATGGAGGTGATCCGCGACTGGGGTCTCAACATCAAGGCCGAGTGCGGCGGCGCCTGTTCGTGCGCCACGTGCCACGTGTGGGTCGACGAGGCCTGGTACGGCAAGCTGCAGCCGGCGAGCGATGACGAGGAAGATTTGATCTACTCGACGCTCGACCAGCGGCCCACGTCGCGGCTGAGCTGTCAGATCCTGTTGAGCGACGAGCTCGATGGGCTGAAGCTGACGCTGACGCCGAGCGCGTCGAAAGAGCCAGCCTAAGACTTCTCGTTCGTCTTCAGCACATTGGCGAGTTCGGGCAGGAAGTCTTTCACCATCGGCTGCGGTTCGGTGGTGAAGGGCAGCGGCCGGACGACGCGCATCGCCGCGATGCCGACGCGCACGGTCATCAGGCCATTGACCACGCCTTCGCCGAGCCGTTGCGAGAGGCGTGCGGCCAGACCCTGGCCGACGAGCTGTTCGATGATGCCATCGGTGAGGACGAGGCCGCCGGTGACCGCGAGGTGGCCGAGGATCGCGCCGACGAGGCGCCACGAACTCCAGAGACCGGGGCGGGCGCCGTAGAGGCGAGCGATGGCGCCGCCGAGGCGGATGCTCTCCCAGACGACGAAGCCGATATCGATCAGCGCGCGCGGGCTGACGGCCGTGACGAGCGCGACGCGCCGCGCCGATGCCGCGGTGAGCGCGCGGGCGCGGGCGTCGAGCGGGGCCATCAGCGTGCGCTCGGTGTATTTGAGCAGCTCGCTGCCGTCGAAGAACTGCTTCTCGTTGTCCGCGAGAAGGGTCATGGCGCGCGAGAGATCGGCGCGGGGGGCGTAGATGGCCTTGAGTTCGCCGACGATGGGCTGCGCGTCCCTGAGGCGGTCGGAGGCGAGGGCGGTAAGACTCTGCGTCTTGAGGTGATCGAGCGAGCGAAGCCGCCAGACCGCGCCGAACTCTCGGATGATCAGCGCGACGAGCGCCAGCACGAACAGGCCGAGGAGGGTGAGGCCGACCCAGCCGAGCCAGGTGTTGGTGGCAAAGAGGTCGCGGATCAGCGCATCGGCCGCGAGGCCGAGGCCGAGGGAGACGAGGAGGCTCGCGGTCGTCACCAGTAGGCGGACCAGCCAGTTGGCGCGCGGCGGGGCAACCGGCAGGGTTTCCGGGGCCGGCGCGGGGTCGCTGAAGGTGTCGACGGTCGCGGGCAGGTCGACGACGTCGCTGGGCGCGAAGGCGCGCGGGGCACGGGCTTCGATTTCGGCCGCGGTCGCAGGGTCGAGCGGGACGGCGGTGGGGCGCTTCATTTGAGCCAATCTCCGATCAGGAAATCGAGCGCGCGATCGAAACGGATATGCGGCAGCACGCTCGCGCCCTCGGCGTTGCGGTCGAGTTTTTGCGGCGGCAGGAAGCGCAGGAATTTGAGGTCGACGGCGTCGTCGAAGACGGCCTCGGGCTGCGCCGGCAGATCGCCGGGGAAGAGCGCGATCTCGGACTTGCCGTCATAGACGGTGCCATCGAGCTCCTCGCCGGCCTCCGGCGTGCCGATGATGACGTCAAGGTCCTTGATCCGGCCCTCCCGGGTGGCGCGCACGGCGGCGAGGGCGACCGAGGAGGTCTCTGCGCCAGCGAACTTTGCGCGGCGCGATGCGCGGGCGACGAGGCGGTTGAGGATGGCTTCGAGGCGGTCGTGGCTGGTCGAGTGGACGTGGTCCGCCTTGGTTGCCGCGAACAGGATGCGGTCGATGCGGCGCGAGATCAGCCGCACGAACGGATTGGTGTCGCCCTGGCGGAAACAGGCGAGGATTTCGGTCAATGCCGTCTCGAGGTCGGCAACGGCGCCGGGACCGGCGTTGAGCGCGCGCAGCGTATCGACCAGGACGATCTGGCGGTCGAGGCGGGCGAAGTGGTCGCGGAAGAACGGACGGACCACGACGTCCTTATAGGCCTCGAAACGGTGTTCCAGCGTGGTGTAGAGGCTGTCGCGCTTGGTCGCTGCGGGGGGAGGCAAGGGCGCGAAGGTGAGGGCGGGCGTGCCCTCGAGATCCCCCGGCATGAGGAAGCGGCCGGGCGGCAGGGTCGATAGCGCATGCGTGTCGGCGCGGCTGGCGCGTAGATAGGACGCGAAGGACGACGCCAACCGTTCCGCGTCCGGCTCGTTCATGTCCTTGCTTGTGTCGATCGATGCGACCAGGTCGAGGAACGCCCTGGCCTCCGGCGGAGCGTTGTCCTCGCGGGCGCGCGCCAGCGCCTGCTCCGACCATTCTGCAAAACTCAGCGAGAGCAGCGGCAGGTCGAGCAGCCACTCGCCGGGATAATCGACGATGTCGAGATTGAGCGTCGAGGGGCCGGCCCAGCCCTGCCACCATTGCTGTGACTGAAACTTCAGCACGATCCGCAGCTGGCTGATCCGCCGCGTGCTCTCGGGCCAGTGCGGGGTCTTGCCGGTGAGCGCGGCGAGATGCTGCTCATAGGCAAAGCGCGGGATCGAGGCGTCCGGCGACTCCGCCAGCTTCGCGCCGATGAAGCGGCCCTCGGCGAGAGGGCCGAAACCGGGCAGGCGGCCGCCGGTCAGCAGATTGTGGACCAGCGCGGTGATGAAAATGGTCTTGCCGGCGCGGCTCAGGCCGGTGACGCCGAGCCGCAGCGTCGGGGTGAGCGTGCCGGTGGCCGCATCGGCCAGATTGCCCAGGGCAATGCCGATTTCGTCGGTGATGGTCGTCGGCGACTGCGGCATTTGCCCCTCGGTTCCAGCGAAAAGTAGGTTTCTTCGGTCTGATTGCAAGCCGGCGCTGAACGCCATCAGCGCATTCGCGGGCTCCCGGTTTGCAGTTTATTCACAAACAACGCCTTCACTCGCGGGATGGTCCACACTGTTGCCCGCCACTTCGACGGAGACAATTCCGAACTGCTTGGCGTCCCGCGCGAGCGGACGATGGGCGACCGGCTGCATCTCGAGGTGGCCAAGCTGCTCGTCGAGCGCAAAGTCATCTCGCTCACCGGCCTTGCCATCGCGATGCGGCAGGCGGCCGAATGGGGCAGCACGCTCGCGCGGACGCTGATTTCCGGCGGGCAAGTCCGGCCGATCGATTACTACAAGGCGGTTGCCGACGTTTACGGCGTGCGGTTCGTCGACCTCCAGCGCGAGCCGATCGACGAAAGCCTGACGCGTGTCGAGGACCGCGCCGACTACGCCGAGCGCAACATCGTGCCGTGGCGCCGGATCGATGGCCGGCTGCTGATCGCAACCACCGAGATCACGGCCGAACACTTCGTGTGGGGCGACGAGCGCTTTGGCGCAGACAGCTACGACTTCGTCATCACCTCGCCGTTCGACATCCTGTGGGAGACGCAGAAGCTCTTCCGAAACTGGGACAGTTTCTTCGCACGCGAGGCGCTCTATTCGTGGAAGCCCGAGCACTCTGCGAAGTTCACCGTGACCAAGCCGCAAAAGACGGTGCTGTGGGCGATGCTCGCGGCGCTGGTGCTGAGCCTGGTGGTGGCGCCGTTCCAGACTCTCGTGGTACTGATGGCGACGTTCACGACGATCTACTCGGTAACCTTCGTCTTCAAGTTCATCCTCACCTTTGTCGGCTCGTCGCGAAAGGCCGACATGGAGATTTCGCCCGAAGACATCGCCGCGATCGAGGACGCGACGCTGCCGGTCTACACCGTGCTCGTGCCGATGTACAAAGAGGCCAAGGTTCTCCCGCTCCTGACCAAGGCGCTCAAGGGACTCGACTATCCTGCGGCCAAGCTCGAGGTGAAACTGTTCCTCGAGGAGGACGACAAGGAAACCATTGATGCGGCCAAGTCGCTGAAGCTGCCCGGCACGTTCGAAATCGTCCGGGTACCGCCGAGCCAGCCCAAGACTAAGCCCAAAGCCTGTAACTACGCGCTGCAGTTTTGCCGCGGCGAGTATGTGACGATCTACGACGCGGAGGACCAGCCCGAGCCCGACCAGCTCAAGAAGGCGGTGCTCGCGTTCCGGCAGGGCGACCCCAAGCTCGCCTGCGTCCAGGGACGGCTCAACTACTTCAATCGTAGCGAGAACTGGCTCACGCGCATGTTCACGCTCGAATACAGCCAATGGTTCGACTTCCTGCTGCCGGGCCTCGACTGGCTCAAGGTGCCGATCCCGCTAGGCGGCACGTCCAACCACTTCAAGCTCAGCGCGCTGCGCGAAGTCGGTGCGTGGGACCCGTACAACGTTACCGAGGACGCGGACCTCGGTGTGCGGCTCGCACAGGAAGGCTACACCGTCGGCGTAATCAATTCGACCACCTACGAGGAAGCGAACGGCGTTCTGCCAAGCTGGATCAAGCAGCGGAGCCGCTGGATCAAGGGCTATATGCAGACCTGGCTCGTGCATATGCGGCACCCGATCCAGCTGTGGCGCTCGATCGGCACCAAGGGGTTCTTCTCGTTCCACTTCTTCATCGGCGCGCCGCCATTCACGATGCTGCTGGCGCCGATCCTCTGGGCCATCACGCTGCTCGTCTGGTTCACCAGCAGTTTCGATTTCGGCTGGCTGTTCCCCGAACCCTTCGGCACGCTGGCGTTGTTCAATCTGCTGATCGGCAATCTGTTCCTCGTCTATTTCGGGGTGATCGCCGCATTGAAGCGTCGCTACTACGACCTCGTGCCGGTCGGTGTGCTGTTGCCGGTCTATTGGGTGCTGCACTCGATCGCGGCCTACAAGGCGTTCTGGCAGCTGCTGTTCAATCCGCACTATTGGGAGAAAACCGAGCACGGGACTTCGAGCGTGACCCAGAAGACGCTCGATGAAGTCAAGAAGGGGCTGGCCTCATGAGCGTCGCGGCGGTCTCCGAGCCGGTGATCGTGCGCAAGCCGTTCCTGCGCCCCGCCACGACCATCGTATGGCTGGTGTCGCTGACGGCGATGATGCTCGTCGCCTGGCACGTGATCAATTCGGGCTTTGTGCGTCGCGACATCGAAGCGTTGGAGGCGGGCGAGGCGTGGCGGACGGGCGGCTGGCTGTCACAGATCGTGATGGAACTCGTCGGCCTTATCCCGAACATCGACTGGCAGCAGACTGTGCTTTCGTTTGCCGCCGCGGTGGTCGCGGGGCTGGCCTTCGGCGTGTTGTACGACCGCATGCGGGCAGCGGGCTGGACGATCGTGGGCACAGCGGCGATGCTGCTACTCCTTGCGAGCCACGCCCACGTCCTCTACGCGATCACCGCAGCGAGCCGTGGCCTCCCGCTCTATTTCGCCTTCGCAGCCATCATTCCGGCGATCCGGCAGATAGAGCGGGTGGGCGACGTCCAGTCGACCATCGGCCTCGGCCTGCTGATGCCGCTGTTGCTGCTGGCCGGGCCGCTGACGACGCCGCTCATCCTGCCGCTGGCGCTCGGGGCCGCACTCGCCGATCCGGACGGTCGCCGCGATCCGCGCGCGTTCGTGGCAATGCTCATGGTGGCCGTGATCCCGGCGGTGATCGTCGCGATTGGCGTCGTTGGCTTCGTGGCGCAATCGGGCCTCGGCGTCGAGAACATCATCCTGCCCTATGTCGCGACCTATGGCGCGCTGAAGATGGGCGATGTCGCCGGGAGCATCACGGTGCTGTTGACCTACGCGCCGGTGGCGATTGTTCCCGTGCTCTATTGTCTGTGGCCGAACCTGCCGGAGAAGCGGCACGTCTTGAGCGCTCTGGCCGTTGTGGCGATGCCGATGTATCTGGCCGTCGCGCGGATGGTCTTCAACAGCCCCATGCAGCCTTACGTGCCGGCGGTGGCGTTGTTGGCCGCCTACATCTCGTGGCTGTGCGTCGTGCGCCTCCCATTCCTGCTCCGCGCCATTGCGATGATTGCACTTGCGTTTGCGGTGGTGTTGAGCTGGAACGCGGTCGGGCAGTGGGACGATCCGGCCTG
>JBGAKM010000021.1:0-50375 GCA_044224395.1 Devosia sp. | reverse complement strand
CCTCTCCCCGATGCCGACGCCCAAGGTCGATGCCGCCCTCACGCGCGATCTGTTCGGCACGACCCAGGAAATCGGCAACCACAGCACCCTGTCGCTCGATCGCACCGGCGATGTCACCGAAACCCAAGCGTCCGACGAAATGCGCGCGGCGTTCGAAGTCGAGACCAAGGGCAACACCGGCAACTGAGTTCAGCGGACGGCAGGCGCCGGCCGAACAGGGACCCGGTCCGATGTCGGCCTCCGTTTGACGCGTGAACGGGCGGGGAGTCATTCCCGCCCGTTAACTCTTGCTTTACCATTCTAGTGCCGTTCAGGAACATTGGCGGTAAGGTCGACCCAGTTGAGGAGGGGCCTTTGCTCTCGCCAAAATCGCCTTATCGCCTGGGAATGGCAGGTTTCGCCATCGTCGGCCTCCTCACTATGCCGACGACAGCCGTCGCGGTCGACGACGAGACTGCTGGGCACATCCAGCACTACGTTGAATGCCTCACGTGGCTCATCACCGATCCAACCAGGCACGCGCTCTACTGCACCCCGGCGCGCAAATTCGACATGCCGGACAACGGCGACATTCCCGCGCCGATCGTCTCGATCGGGCCGTTCACATCGCCGAGCGCATGGTCAGTGTCCTCGTCGTGCGAAGAAATTTGCTTCCCGACCTCCGAGCCATCGGAGTCCTCGGAATCGTCCGAGCCGTCCCTGCCCCCAACTGAGGAACCGCCCCCGCAGCCACCCTGCGAGGGCTATGACTGCCTGCCGGGCTGATCAGCCCGCGGCGGTGTAGGCCGTCTTCACCTGCGTGAAGAATTCGACCGCGTACTTGCCCTGCTCCTTGGGACCGTAGGACGAGCCCTTGCGGCCGCCAAACGGCACGTGGAAGTCGACGCCCGCCGTCGGCACGTTGACCATCACCATCCCCGCCTCAGAGTTCCGCTTGAAATGCGTCGCGTACTTCAACGAGGTCGTGACGATACCGGCCGAGAGACCAAACTCGGTGTCGTTGGCAGTGGCCAGCGCTTCCTCGTAGGTCTTGACGCGGATCACCGACGCCACCGGCCCGAAGATTTCTTCGCGGCTGATGCGCATCTGGTTGGTCGCTTCGGTGAACAGCGCCGGCTGCAGATAGTATCCCGGCGTCTTGAGGTTCAGCAGGTCGCCGCCGGCAACGAGCTTGGCGCCTTCCTTCTTGCCGATCTCGATATAGTCGGTGTCCTGCTTGAGCTGGCCCGGATCGACCACGGGTCCGATCTCGATCCCCTTCTCCAGCGCATCGCCGACCTTGAGATTGCGCACGCGCTCGGTCAGCGCTTCGACGAACTTGTCGTGGATGCCTTCGGTCACGATCACCCGCGACGACGCGGTGCAGCGCTGCCCCGTCGAGAAGAACGCCGACTGCGCGACGCTCTCGACCGCGACCTTGAGGTCGGCGTCATCGAGCACTATGGTCGGGTTCTTGCCGCCCATCTCGAGCTGGAATTTGCGCATCACCTTGACGCTGGCCTCGGCCACGCGCTTGCCAGTCGACACGCCGCCGGTGAACGTGATGGCGTGCACGTCCTTGCTGTCGAGGATTGCCTGACCGACGACCGACCCCTTCCCCATCACGAGGTTCATCACGCCCTTGGGCAGACCCGCGCGATGGAGGATGTCGACGATGGCCCACGAGCAGCCCGGCACGAGGTCGGCCGGCTTAAACACGATCGCATTGCCGTAGCAGAGCGCCGGGGCAATCTTCCAGGCCGGGATCGCGATCGGGAAATTCCACGGCGTGATGATGCCGACGACACCGACGGCCTCCCGCGTGATCTCGACGCTAACGCCCGGACGCACCGACGGAATGGTCTCGCCCGCAAGGCGCAGGGCCTCTCCCGCGAAGAACTCGAAGATGTGCCCCGCACGCGTCGCCTCGCCGATGCCCTCGGGCAGCGTCTTGCCTTCCTCGCGGCTGAGCAGCGCACCAAGCTCCTCGCGCCGCGCCAGGATTTCCTGCGACGTCTTGCTCAGGACAGAATGACGTTCCAGCAGGCCCGAGCGCGACCACGCGGGAGCCGCGGCCTTCGCTGCCGCGATCGCCCGCTGCACATCGTCGCTCGTGGCGCGCGCATAGTGTCCCACGACCTCGTCCGTATTGGACGGATTGATATTGGGAACAGCTTCACCGCCGACCCATTCGCCGTCGATCAGGTTCTTGTGCAGGTCTTCCATTCTACTTTTCCTTTCGAGCGGGTCGCTCGTCAAAACTCGATGTCGTCAAGAACTCGATGGTGGTTGGGGTCACAACAATCCCGCCTTCGCCAAATCGCGCATCAAGTGGCTCGCGCCATAGGTCCAGGGCGGGCATTCTGTGGACAGCCGCACGCGGTTGCGCAGCGCGCCGAGGTGCGGCGTCGAGATGGTGACGATGTCGTTGGGCTTGTGGGTGAACCCCTTGCCGACGCCGCCACGGTCCTTCACCGGCGCGAACATTGTGCCCAGATAGATCACGAAGCCATCGGGATATTGATGATGCCGCCCCGTGGCCGCTGCTACGATCGACTCCGGCGTGCGCGAAATCTGGCTCATCGACGACGAGCCCTCGAGCACGAAACCGTCCTCGCCCGTCACGTTGAGCGAGATCACCGACTGCTTCACGTCCTCGATCGAATAGCCGGCATCGAACAGGCGGATCATCGGCCCGAGTGATGCCGACGCATTATTGTCCTTGGCCTTGCCCAGCAGCAGCGCCGAACGGCCCTCGACGTCGCGGAGGTTGACGTCATTGCCGAGCGTCGCGCCGATAATCTTGCCGGCGCTGGTGACGACCAGCGCCACTTCCGGCTCCGGATTGTTCCACTCCGAAATCGGCAGCACGCCCACATCGGCGCCCGGCCCCACCGACGACATCGGCTGGCACTTGGTGAAGATTTCGGGATCGGGGCCAATGCCCACTTCGAGATACTGGCTCCACACGCCGCGCGAGATCAGCGTCTGTTTGACCTGCATCGCTGTTTCCGAGCCCGGCACGAGCTTGCTGAGGTCGGTGCCGATGAGGCCGACGATTTCGCCACGCAGCGCATCTGCCTTCGCCTTGTCGCCGCGCGCCTGCTCTTCGATCACGCGCTCGAGCAGCGACACCACGAAGGTGACGCCTGCCGCCTTCACTGCCTGCAGATCGATCGGCGACAGGAGCGACGGCTTGTGCGGAAACAGCTTGTTCGGCGCGCTGTTGTCAGCGATCTCGGCCGCGCTTCCAACATCGGTTCCCGCAGCAGCGGCCACATAGCCCGCAGGATCGGCCATTTCGCAGATGTCGCGGACGGTCGGCGCGTCCTTGCTCGTGATATCCAGAACGCGGCCGTTGCGAATGGTGACGATGCGCGGATGGGCAGTGCCTGGCACCTTGGCCCGGCCAAGCAGCGTGCCGGCGGCCGGCAAAATCTCATCTGACATGTTAGTTCCTCTCGCGCGGCGCTACCTAACCCACCGGGTCGCGCCCTGTCCAGCAAGCACCGAGGCACGTGCCTGCGACTTTGGTGCAGCAATCCGGGCAGGCCCTGAGAATTTTCGTGGGCGCAAAGATTCTTTCCAAGGATATTGCCGTGGCGAGCGTCACAATCGTAACCGCATTCCCCCGCCATAGTGACGGGGCACTATCCAAGGAGAGACCGATGCGAATTCTTGCCGCCCTTATCCCCCTCACCCTCGCAACGGCTCTGTCGACGCCCGTCTTTGCCGCGGGCTCCATGCAGATCACCGGCCACGGCGAGATCACGGCCACGCCCGACACGGCCTACGTGACCTCAGGCGTCACCTCGCAGGGCACCACCGCCAAGGAAGCCCTCGACGCCAACAATGCCGATATGGCCAAGCTCATCGAGACGCTGAAGGCCGCCGGCATCGACAGCAAGGACATACAGACCTCCGGCTTCTCGGTCAGCCCGAACTACGTCTATTCGGATGCGCGCGACGCCAACGGCTACCAGCTTCCGCCCAAGATCGTCGGCTACACCGTCTATAACGGCGTCACCGTCGTCGTACGTGATCTGGCGACCCTCGGCGGTGTGCTCGATCAGGCCGTGACGGTCGGCGCCAACCAGATCTCGGGCGTGACCTTCGCGGTCGACGATCCCAAGGAACTCTACAACGAAGCCCGCAAGCTCGCTTTTGCCGACGCGCGCGAAAAGGCTGAGCTTTACGCGGAAGCCGCAGGCGTCGAGCTCGGCGCGCTCGCCCTGATCAGCGAGCTCACCGGCTATAACCAGCCGCCGCAGCCCTACATGCTGAAGGCCGAAGCCGTGTCGGCCGATCGCGCCATGGTGCCGGTCGAAGTCGGCCAGGTGAGCTTCTCGATCGACGTCAATGTCAGCTGGGACCTCGAAGCCCCGCGCTGATCGCGAAATGGCGGGCGAGCGGGAACGCTCGCCCTGCCCCCTTACGCCAGCGCCTTCCAGATCATGTTGATGCCGACGACGACGAGGAAGACCGCGAACACATACTTCAGCGTCTTCTGGTCGAGCCGGTGCGCCAGCGCCGCGCCTACGGGCGCGGTGAGCGCCGCAAAGCCCCCCACAAACACCAGCGCGATCAGGTTGACGTAGCCGAGGCTCAATGCTGGCAGGCCGGTCTCGCCCCAGCCCGAGATGATGAAGCCGATCGTCCCGCCGATGGCGATGAAGACGCCGATCGCCGCGCCCGTGCCCACAGCCTTGTGCATGGTCTCGCCGAACGCCGCGATGGTCGGCACGCTGAACGAGCCGCCGCCAATCCCCATCAGCGCCGACAAGAAGCCCACGATGCTGGCCGCGATGCGATGCGTCAGCGGCGAGCCCTTGAGATGCCCCATCAGCCGTTGCTGAAACGGCGTTACAATGTTCAGCGCGATGATGAAGGCGAGGATGCCGAACACGATGCGCAGCGCATCGCCGGTGAAAAACCGCGCCAGCAATCCGCCCACCAGGCACCCCACAAGCACGAATGGCGCCCACAACCGCAGGATATCGCCATCCACCGCGCCGCGTTTGTTGTGCGAACGCGAGCTCATGATGCCCGTCGGAATGATGATCGCGAGCGACGAGGCGACCGCGACGTGCTGCGCGACATCGTCGCCGATCCCGAGTGCCGCGAACGCAAATGCCAGCGCCGGCACGATGATCGTGCCGCCGCCGACCCCGAGCAGTCCGGCGAACACGCCGGAAATCATGCCTGTAACCGATAGCCCCAGAACCAACGGCCAATATGCGAGAAGCTCGCTCATGTCTCACCAATGATGTGCAGCACAACCTCGCGGCGGTGCGGCCGCGCCCGATGTTCGAAAAGGTAGATGCCCTGCCAGGTCCCCAGCGCAGGTTCGCCATCGAACACTGGAATGCCGATCGACGTCTGCGTCAGCGCGGCTTTGATATGAGCCGGCATGTCGTCGGGCCCTTCGGTGCGGTGCACGATCCAGTCCATGCCCTCAGGCGCCAGTCGGCGAAAGAATCCGAGCAGGTCGGTCTTCACATCGTCGTCAGCATTTTCCTGGATCAGCAGCGACGCCGATGTGTGCCGGCACAGCACAGTGAGCAATCCCTCGCGTATTCCGGATGAATCCACGAACCGTTTGAGATCGCGGGTGAATTCGTAAAGCCCCGGACCTCGCGTGGCGATTCCGAGGCGCTCAGATGACTGCTGCATGAACGAAGGCCGTAGCACGCGCAAATATCGAATGGAACCGAGGGCGACGGCATCACGTTGCGGCATCCGAGCGGGGACTGTCGTCTGAGAAAGGTCACACCGAACGTTCATCTGAGGTTCAGTTCGGATCAGCAGGACAGCGTCACTTCCTCAACCCCTTTGACCCCAAACTAAGGAAACCCATCATGAGCTTCCGTAACTGGCTCCTGACCGGTACCAGCCTTACGCTCCTGGCGCTGACGCCATTGAGTGTAGCGCGTGCACAGGATGCAACCGACCCGGCGCTCGTCGCCGCATACGCAGCCTTCCAGGCTGACCAGAGCGATGCCAACCGCACGGCCCTCACTGAGGCCTGCATCACGGCCGGCTTTGCCGACCTCGATTCGTGTATCGCTGCGCTCGCCGGCATGACCCCCGTCGAGCAGGCGCCGGCTGAAGACCCGGCGGCCGACCAGCCTGCGGCTGAAACGCCCTCGGCCGAAGAGCCTGCCCCTGAGCAGCCCTCCACCGAGCAGCCCCCGGCCGAACAGCCTGCCCCTGAGCAGCCGGCACCGGAACAACCAGCCTCTGAGCAGCCGGCTCCTGAACAGCCTGCTGCCCAACAGCCGGCACCCGAGCAGCCTTCTGCGGAGCAGCCCGCTGCCGAACAGCCGGCCGCCGACCCCAATGCCGACGTGCTGACCCAGCTCACCGCGTCCGTCGACCTCTACAATCAGGGCGTCGCGGAGCTGACGGCTGGCGATGCCAACGGGCAGGCCAAGGTCGACCAGGCGTCCGCCGACATCAATGCCATCTGCACCAATGCAGGTTTCGCCGATACCGCCAGCTGCCTCGCGCAGTTCGGTCTCGTGCTGAACCCGCTGCCGCCTGCCGCCGAAACTCCGGCGACGTCGGAGGAGCCGATCAGCGAAATGCCGAACGCCGACGAGCCGGTCACCGACCAGGCCGTCGAGGTGCTGCCCGAAACGGTGGCCCCGGAAGAGGCAGCGCCGATCCTCGACAGCCAGAAGGATGAAACCGCGCCGGATGGCACGACGGAGCAGCCTGCTCCCGACCAGCCGTCGCAGGAGCAGCCTGCGCCCGAGCAGCCCGTCGCGCCCCCGGCCGACGACCAGCAGGCTCAGCAGGACCTCGCTCCGCCCCCGCCCGAGGAACAGTCGGCGCTCACCGGTGACGGCGAAGCTGCGGGCAATTTCTCGTTCGGTTTCACCGACGAGGCCCAGGCTGAGGCGGATGGTGGCTTCGTGACGCCGCCCGCCGACGAGGATGGTCAGCAGATCGAGGTCGTCCAGGCCCCGACCGCCAACAATCCGAGCTTCATCTTCAAGATCGGCATCCACATCTACATCACCAATCTCGAACGCGAGCGCGATCGCTACTACGACCGCGACGAAGACGAGATCTACTACGAGCGGCTCAGCAATGGCCGCATCCGCGAAGTCATCGAGCGCCCCGACGGCACCCGCATCATCACGGTTTACAACCGTTATGGCGACGTGCTGAAGCGCACCAAGATCTACCCGGACAACCGCGAGATCTACCTCGCCTCGTTCAACCTCGACGACGAGAACGATGATGGCTTCTTCCTCGATCCGGGTGACGACCTGCCGCCGCTGCGGCTGACGATCCCGGCGCGTGAGTACATCCTCGACGCCGACAGCGCCGACGAAGAAGACGTCGAACTCTTCCTCGGCCAGCCGCCGGTTGAGCAGGTGCGTCGCATCTACTCGATCGACGAGGTCAAGCGTTCGGCCCGTCTGCGCGATAGCGTCCGCCGTCTCGAAGTCGGTAACCTGACGTTCGATACCGGCAAGGCCACGATCTCCCGTGACCAGGTCGGCGAGCTCAGCAAGGTGGCCAATGCCATCCTCAAGCTGCTCGAAAAGAACCCGGGTGAAGTGTTCCTCATTGAGGGCCACACCGACGCCGTGGGTTCGGACCTCTCCAACCTCGAGCTGTCGGACGAGCGCGCCTCGACCGTGGCTCGCATCCTGACGGACTTCTACGACGTGCCGCCGGAAAACCTGGTGACCCAGGGCTACGGTGAGCGCTACCTCAAGGTGAAAACCGACGAGGCGGAAGAGCTCAACCGTCGCGTTACGTTCAAGCGCATCACGCCGCTTGTGACGTACCAAACAGCGAGCAACTAAGACTCGCGATCAGTGCTGACGAAAGGGCCGGGTTCAACCCGGCCCTTTTGCTTGCGCCTCTGCACCCGCCGCCAGCACTTCGAGCTTCACGGAGTCGAACTGGCGCAGCCATCGCATCGCGACCGCATGGATGGGCACCGGGTTCAGGAAATGCAGCTTCTCGCGCCCGCGCCGCTGCGTGACGATCAGGCTCGCCTCTTCCAGCGCGACAAGATGCTTGGTCACCGCCTGACGGGTGATCGGCAGCCCCTCGCACAATCGACTGAGAGTTTGCCCGTTGTTGCGTCGCAGCCGCTCCAGCAACAAGCGACGATGTTCATCGGCAAGCGCGGCAAACACCGCGTCCCGCTCGCTAAGACTCATTACAACGCCCCAACTCCCCAACCTGGGCAGACTACTCGCCCAATTGCGCAAGAATAAAGGCATCAATGTCGCCCTCCGCCGCCTTTGCCTCGGGAATTTCCCGCGCATGGGACTGGAAGACGTGCCGCACGCCGTAAGAGATTCGGCGCGCGAGGCCGCTTGCCCGTTGCGGAAAATCCGGTATGGCTCTGGCAGTTGAACTGGAGTTGGCCATGAAGGCGCTGGAACTGTTTATCGAACGCGTCATCCTCGCGTCGCGCTGGCTTCTGGTCGTCTTCTACATCGGCCTCGGGATCGCGCTCGCGCTCTATGCCGTTAGCTTCGCCTCCAAGCTCTGGAAGTTCGCGACCCACATCTTTTCGAGCGACGAGGCGGAATCGATCCTCGACATGCTCGGTCTTATCGACGCCGCGCTGGTCGCGAGCCTCGTCGTCATGGTCATCATCTCGGGCTACGAAAACTTCGTCTCGAAATTCGACGATGAAGAGAAGGTCCACTGGCTGGGCGAGATCGACGCCAACTCGCTCAAGATCAAGGTCGCTTCGACGATCGTCGCCATCTCGTCGATCCACCTGCTGCAGATCTTCCTAAACGTCGACAAGTACAGCGGCGAAAAACTGATGTGGTACACCATCATCCACATCGCCTTCGTCGTCTCGGCGCTGTTCCTCGCGTTCATCGATCGCGTGTCGGCGATGACCAAGGCCCTCAACAAGTCCAAGACTCCACAGTCGAAGTCCTAGTTGCCGCAAAGCCGGCAAATTCGACTCGCGGTATTGGCGGCTCTGGATCGGCGATCTACAGCGCCATGCAACGAATATCAGCCCTGCATGCAGCGCGCAGCGCAAGAGATTCGCTTGCAGTTTCAGCACCTTGCGGCGTGCTAATCTTGCAACGCTGAGAACAGCCACAAACCGGAACAATTCCGAAAGCCCTGCGTTCTTTGGCCATACGGTTCTCAAACAAAGGAGGTCCCCGTGGCTAACCCAGATCGCGATACCGTTTACACCAATGATGGTGTCAATCGCACCGTGTACACCCGCGAGAGCAACTCGACGGGCTGGTTTGTCGGCATCATCGTTGCGCTGGCCCTGCTGGCCATTGCCTACCTGGTCTTCTCTGCGAACTCGCAGCCGACCACCATTGATGTCAACAACTCTCCGACCGTGACCACCCCGGCCGATACGACCACGACGCCGATGGCTCCGGCCGATACCACGACCACCCCGATGGCCCCGGCTGATACGACCACTGCCCCGGTCGATACGGCTCCGGTTGAATCGACTCCGGCCATCTCGGTCGCCCCGACTGACTCGGCGGTGTCCTCGGCCCCGGCCGCTCAGTAAGAGCGACTACGCGCCCGGCTCAATCCGAGCGTATGTCAAAGACCCCGGCCCTGGCCGGGGTCTTTCTTTTGACCGACGTTCTAGCGTGACGCGACACGCTGCCGCGCGAAGACGGGTCTCCTTGCAAGGGAGACCTCTCGTTCTTACCTCGAAACCAGCACAAGGGAGCGCGCCATGTTCAACCTCGACCAAATCCTGACAACCCTCAAGACCGACCAGAACGCGCAGCGCACCGCCATGACGGGCGCCGCAGGTCTCGCGGCTGGCCTCCTCCTCGGTCGCGGCGGGTTCGGCAGTCTCGCCAAGATGGGTGCAGCCGCGGCCATCGGTGGCCTCGCCTACAAGGCCTGGCAGAACCATCAGGCGCAGCAGGGCAACACGGCCCCCGTCGATCAGGATCGCTTCATCCCGCCGGCCCAGGCCGGCTACCAGCATGAAGAGCTGAGCAAGACGCTCGTGCGCGCCATGATCGCCGCGACCAAAGCCGACGGACAGATCGACGCGACCGAGAAAGACGCGATCTTCAGGAAGCTTGAAACCATGCCGCTCGGCGCTGAAGAAAAGGCCTTCGTCTTCGACGAGCTCTCCAGTCCGCTCGACATCAACGCCGTGGTCGCGCGCGCCGACAGCGCAGAGCACGGCGCCGAGATCTACGCCGCCTCGCTCGTTGCCATCACCGCCGATACACCTGCCGAGCGTGCCTACCTCGACGCCCTCGCCCACAAGCTCGGGCTCGCACCCGGTCTCGTCGCCGAAATCCACAAGGCGGCGGGCGCTCAGGCCCCTGCCGCAGGCACCGGTCGCGCGGCCGACTACATCTCGACCAGCAACGTCTGAGGTTACACGGCTGTGCTCTCTTGCGGGGGCACAGCGGTTCCTTATCTAGGGGTCAGTTACATTCAGGAACTGCCCCATGGAAATCGGTCTTTACTCGTTCGCCGAGAACACTCCCGACCTGCTCAGCAACGGTCACCTGCAGTCGCCGGCTGAGCGCCTCAAGGATTTGCTCGAGGAGATCGAGCTCGCCGATCAACTCGGGCTCGATTTCTACGGCCTCGGTGAACATCACCGTCCCGACTTCGTCGCGTCCTCGCCGGTTACCATCCTGGCCGCCGCAGCGGCGCGAACGAAGACCATTCGCCTGTCGACGGCCGTCACGGTGCTGAGCTCGGAAGATCCGGTTCGTGTCTGGCAGCAGTTCTCGACCCTCGATCTGCTCTCCAACGGACGCGCCGAGATCATGGCCGGGCGGGGCTCGTTCATCGAGAGCTTCCCCCTCTTCGGCTACGACCTCAACGACTACGACGCCCTGTTCGAAGAGAAGCTGCAGATGCTCCTCGAGATCAACAAGGGCGGCAAGGTCACATGGCCGGGCTCCGACCACACCAAGCCCATCCCAGGCATCGAGATTTATCCCAAGCCCATCCAGCAGCCGCTGCCGCTGTGGATCGCCGTCGGCGGTACGCCGAACTCCGTCGCCCGCGCGGCCTACTTCGCCCTGCCCCTGATGATCGCTATCATCGGCGGTCGCCCGCAGCAGTTCCAGCCGCTGGTCCAGCTCTACCGCGACACTGCGCGCAAGATGAACCACGACGTCAGCAAGCTGCCCGTCGGCATCTCTTCGCATGGCTTCATCGCCGAAACATCGCAGGAAGCGATCGACATCGCCTTCCCTGCACACCAGGCGGCTATGAGCAGGATCGGCAAGGAGCGCGGCTGGCCACCCACCACGCGCCAGCAGTTCGAGGCCGGCACCACGCCGGGTGGCGCCTACTTCGTCGGCTCGCCGCAGCAGGTCATCGACAAGATTCTGATGCAGCACGAATGGTTCGGCCACGAACGCTTCGGCCTCCAGCTCAGCGTCGGTACACTGCCGCATGCCAAGGTGATGAAGGCCATCGAGCTGCTCGGCACTGTCGTCAAGCCGGCTGTCAACAAGGCGCTCAGCCTCAAGGCAGCCTGACGGATCGCGTTCTCGTGATCGACGCCATTGCGTCGCCACAATCCGGCCTACGTGACGACACGTAGGCCGATCAGAACCCTATCCTAGTCACACCTGTTCAGACTTCTGCCATGAGTCTTGCGATGTTCAGCCCAGCCGCAGAGCCAAAACCAAATCGCCGTTTCCGCTTCGCCGAGGCCTTCGTCGTCGCCGCCATCCTGCTGTTCGTGGGCTTCGTGCTGGTGACCGACGGTCGTCAGTCTCCCGACACCCTCGTCGCCGGCTTCAACGAGGCGCTTGGGCGCTAGCGACTACTTGCCCGACCGCTTGATCGACTTGATCGCGAGCGGCGGCATTCTCGACTTCTCGGCGATCGCCTTGTCTTGTGCTTCGATCTCCGCTCTCGCCGGCCCGTCGCCATCGAGGCCGCCCAGCAGCTCGGCCGGCACCTTGCGGTTCGACCGCTGGCTGCCATCCTCGTAGATCACGTCGAACAGCACGAACTCGTTTCGCGCGGTAGGCTTCTTGGCCATTGTGGATACTCCGTTGCCGGGGGCTTACTCCGGTAACGGGCATCTGGCTAGCGGGTTCTCCCCGCGCCCCGGCGGGCCGGTTGGCGCAGGATGGTCTTGAGCTTTCCAGGCGCCACCCGGCGTGGATCGCTGAGATAAATCTCGTGGTGCTTGCCGGTTTCAATGAGCCCGTTCGCCGGCAGGAACTCGTTGTGCAGGCGATCGATCGTCGGCGCCTCGTCGTCGTAGGACCCGACATGCAGAATCTGCACCGCGGTCCCTTCCTCGAAGGCCTCGAGACGCAGCGTCGCCGGCACGTCCCCGCTCTTCACCCGAACCGCATCCGCAGCGTCCGCGAAGTCTGATTCAGTGATCCAGTCCGGCACCATCAGCATCATCGTCCAGCGCCAGCGATCCTTCCGGCGCGCCACGAAGTCGTCCATGTCGTCGGCCCACCACAGCCCCTGCAGCGGCGGCACGACGTAGTCGCGATCCCTCGCCTTGGACATGAATTTGAGCCTGTAGCCGACCGCGTAGATCGCACCGACCGCGGCCTCGTACTCCCGCGACGTGTTGGGATTCCCCTGCCCGTCCACCATCACGAAGCTGAAGCGCGGAACCTCGATCAGCGCGAATGCCTGTCGTGCCCTGAAATAGTCTCCACAGCTCGCCTTGAGGTCGATCTTTGCCATCGGCCACCCATACAAGCGTTCGGAGCTGCGCGCTTGATCGTGCTTGTCAGTTGGTCTTGGGCCAGCTCTGCTTGAACAGCGACACGCCCTGCTCATCGATGATCTGGCGGCCCTTGGCGAGCGCCAGCATCTCCGCATCCTCGCGCGAACTCATCCGGTCGGCGCGAACGAACTCATAGACCTTGAGCTCGCCATCGACCTCTTTCTCGATGCGGCCGGCCAGCTGGAACTCACTGCCAAGCGGCTTGAGCGCCGGACGGATGGTGAAGCCCTTGTATTCCTCGCCGGGCGCCGGCGCCGCTTCCTTGGCCTCGCCCCCACCGCCAAACAGACTCTTCCAAAAGGACATGCGCGTTACTCCAATCGTTCCCAAACATAGGGAAGCCCGCGAGCCGCCTCAAGCGAACTTGTGCCCCAACGTCAGGCCTTGGCCGGTCTTGCGAACATGCCGTCGGTGATCACCGTCAGCAGCACATTGAGAAGCGCCGACGTCCGTGCGCGCGCCGCTTCCTCTTCGCTCGCCGAGAAGTTGGTGATCACGACGCCGTGCACCGCCGACCACAGCGCGCGCGCCGCGACGCGCCGCTCCGGCTGCGTCGTCCACACCGGCACCTCGTCGAGCATCCGCACGATGATGTCCATGAGGTCGGCCAGGTGCTGCAGATTGTCCGCCGTCCCCGACAAACCGCGCGACCGGTTGAACGCCAGCAGAGCATTCCAGCGGTTCGAATTGTCGGCGACAAAATCGACATAGGTGTCTGCGAGGCCGGCGAGCCGGTAAAGCACCCGCTCGCGCGCCGAGCGCAAAGCCTTGCTCTCGAGTTCGGCCTCGATGCGCTTGGCCGCCGCGAGGCCGACCGCCTGCAGCTGCCCATAGACCTTGACGCTGGCAGCCAGGATCAGCCCATCGAAATTGCCGAACAAATTGTAGATGGTACCCACCGAGACGTCGGAAAGCTCGGCCACCTTGCGCGCTCTTACGGTCTCCAGCCCCCCCTTCTCCATCAACTTGAGCGTTGTTTTGATTAGCGTTTCGCGCACCGCAGAGTGTTCGAGCGTCATCGGCAAATCTCCATTCGGCAGCCTCATAGCATAAAATTTGAACTACGTTCATTTTTTTCTTGAACGCCGTTCGAAAATGTCTATCTTCGCATTTATGAACGCTGTTCAAAACTAAAGACGGCGTCGAACGGCTCCATCCCGGAGCCACGGAGGCAAAGACAATGTTCGACTTGTTGTCCACCTTGATCAAAGGCGCGAACGCCAAGGCGGTCGAGACTGCGACCGACCACTTCGCCATTGACCTCATCAACCAGAAGATTCGCGAAGCCGATGCTGGCGTGTCGAGCGCCAAGCAGGCCCTCGCCTCGCTGATCCTGCGCCAGCGCGCCGAGCAGAAAGCTCTCGAGCTGCTGCAGACCCGCAAGGCCAGCCTCGAAGACCGCGTCCGGCAGGCGCTGACCGCCGGCAATGAGTCCCTTGCCCTCGAAGGCGCCAATGCCATCGCCGAGATGGACAACGAAGCGGCGGTGCGCGCCGAAACGGTTGCTCGGCTCGATGAGAAGGTCATCCGCCTTCGCGGTTCGGTCGAAAAAGCCAGCCGTCGTGTCGTCGACCTGCGCCAGGGCGCCATCACCGCCCGCGCCATAGACCTAGAGCGCAAATCGCAAACCCGCATCCATCGTGCCATCAACGGCAACAGCGCGATGCAGGAAGCCGAGGCGCTCATCCGCCGCGTCGCCGACCAGGACGATCCCCTCACCCAGTCCGAGATCGTCGACGAGATCGACAATTCACTCTCGCACAAGACCACCGAGGACCGGCTCGCTGCCGCCGGCTTCGGTCCCGCGACCAAGGTGCGCGGCGAGGATGTCCTCGCTCGCCTCCGGACCACGACTTCCGCCTGATCGTCACATCATCAAACCCAACACACACTGAGGAGATTCCAATGAACAACCAGGGCAACTCGATCTACGTTCTGTTCAACGCCATCGGCATCGCCACTGCATACGGCATGCTCGCTCTGTCGGTCTGGCTCGCGCCGGTCGACCTGTCGACCAAAGGCTACTGGGGCATGGGTATTTTCCTGCTCACCCTCGCGCTGGTGAACTTCGTCAAATACCGCATCGAGGACCGGATGCAGAACGAGCGCATCTACAAGCTCGAAGCCGCCAAGAACGAAAAGATCATCCAGGACTACATCGCCGAGTAAGCAGCGCTTCGCCTGGCGCAACACGAGCGGGGCCCGAAAGGGCTCCGTTCTGCATTGAGTCTAGGTCTTTCTAGAGCGCCGTTTCGTTGCTGACTTCTCGTCGTTCTTCTCATCGTCCTCGTCCGGCACGTGAAGGCTGTGGAGGACGCGATGGAAGATCGGTGCCAGAATGATGCCGGCGGTGCCGATCACCAGAATGCCCGCATACATCGCATAGACGCCGGCGAAGATCTTGCCCGCTACTGTCGCGGGTTCATGCAGCGGTCCCATGCCGCCCAGCAGCATCGCCGACTCGAGGAATGCGTCGATCCACGCCATCCCTTCGAGCGTGCGATAGCCGACGATGCCGACGATCAGCGACACGCCGATGATCGACAGCGCCACTGCCGCATTGCGCCCCAGCCGCCGGAGGAAAACCTCCCGCGAAACAACCGGCTCACCCTTGTGCTCATAGCGAAGGAAGGAATCCACGGCTTACTCGGCGGCGACGTTATGCAACTCGCCGGCAGCCAACATCTCGCGGCGAAGCCATTCGGCATCCATATCGTACGAGTTGGGCCACGTCGGCGCGCCCCATTCAAGGTACACACGAGCGAAGTAATCGGGATCCTTCAGGGGAACGATGACTGAACCAACTGCCCTCTCAATCAGAGGCGCGCAGTCGTGTACGCCGCCGGAGCCGTCGTTGAACCGCACCTCAAGCCCATAGGGGTGAACGACCTTTAGACTAGTCACTTGCGTTAGCATCGAGTCCTCTCACTTCAACGGGAAGCTCGCCTTTCGAAACAAGCTGCCAGTTTGCAGCGAGCTCGTCAGCATGAAGGGCAACCCACTCACGAATAAGTCGCCGAGCTTGGGGACGCATCTCACCCTCAATAATCGCACCGTCGACGATAGAGAAGCAAGCTTGGTACTCGCCATAGCGAGCGTGGAAATGCGGCGGAGGATGGTCGTTCATGAACATCCTGATCTCAATGCCGTAGAACTCGCTGATCGTCGGCATACCTCTCCCCCAAACGAAACGGGCGCCCGTGGGCGCCCGCTCAAAACTCAGTTGTCGAGGAAGCTGCGAAGCTTCCGGCTGCGGCTCGGATGTTTGAGCTTGCGCAGCGCCTTGGCTTCGATCTGACGAATGCGTTCGCGGGTCACGCTGAACTGCTGGCCGACTTCTTCGAGCGTATGGTCGGTGTTCATGCCGATGCCGAAGCGCATGCGCAGCACGCGCTCCTCGCGCGGCGTCAGCGACGCCAGCACGCGCGTCGTGGTCTCGCGCAAATTCGACTGGATCGCGGCATCAATCGGCTGCACCGCGTTCACGTCCGGAATGAAATCGCCGAGGTTCGAATCCTCCTCGTCGCCGATCGGCGTTTCGAGCGAGATCGGCTCCTTGGCGATCTTCAAAACCTTGCGGACCTTGTCGAGCGGCATCTGGAGCTTTTCGCTCAGCTCTTCCGGCGTCGGCTCGCGACCGATCTCGTGCAGCATCTGGCGCGATGTGCGGACGATCTTGTTGATCGTCTCGATCATGTGCACCGGAATACGAATCGTGCGCGCCTGGTCCGCGATCGAGCGGGTGATGGCCTGACGGATCCACCACGTCGCATAGGTCGAGAACTTGTAGCCGCGGCGATACTCGAACTTGTCGACGGCCTTCATCAAACCGATGTTGCCTTCCTGGATCAGGTCCAGGAACTGCAGGCCGCGGTTCGTGTACTTCTTGGCGATCGAGATCACGAGACGGAGGTTGGCCTCGACCATCTCCTTCTTGGCGATCGCGGCCTCACGCTCGCCCTTCTGCACCTTGTGCACAATGCGGCGATACTCGGTGACATCGAGCCCGGCTTCCGTCGCAAGCGTATGAATCTCGCCGCGGATTTCCTTGATCGTGTCGGCTTCGCGCTTGGTGAACTCGGCCCAGCCCTTCGAGCGAGCCGCAACATCGTGCGCCCAGTTCTCTTCCAGCTCATGCGTGAAGTACGCCTCGAGGAAATCCTCGCGCTTGATGCCGTAGCTTTCGCCGAGGCGCAGCAGACGACCCTCAAGACGCACGAGGCGCTTGTTGATGTCGTAGAGCTGCTCGACAAGGCTCTCGATACGCGACGCATTGAGCGACAGCGACTTCACGTCGGTGATGACGGTGGAGCGGAAGCTCTCGACCTTCTTCGTCTCGGCGCCGGTGACGGGCTTGGACCGATCGGCCGCATGCTTGTCCTGCAGCTTGCGCATCTTGCCATACGCATCCGCGATGCGGTCGAAGGTCTCGACCACCTGCGGCTTCAGCTCGGCTTCCATCGCGCTCAGCGACAGCGAGTTCTCGAAATCGTCGTCGTCGTCCTCGACCGGATCCTGCGGCGCCTGCGGCTCATCGGGAACGTAGTCGTCATCCTCGTCGCCCGACGAAGCACGGCGCGGCGGCGGCGCCTTCTCTGTCTTGGCGGGCGCCGCAACAGCGGCAGCGGGTTTGTACTCTTCCGCCGGCACGACGGGAGCAGCCTGCTTGGCGTCGGGGCCGGCATAGGTCGCTTCGAGGTCGATGATGTCGCGCAGCAGAATTTCGGCTGCGGCAAGCTGGTCGCGCCAGATGATGATGGCCTGGAACGTCAGCGGGCTCTCGCAGAGCCCTTCGATCATCGTCTCTCGGCCGGCTTCGATGCGCTTGGCGATGGCGATTTCGCCCTCGCGGCTGAGCAGCTCCACCGAGCCCATCTCGCGCAGATACATGCGCACCGGATCGTCCGTACGGTCCGAGCCTTCGCGCGCATTCGACTTCGACGCGACGGCAGTGCCGGTGCGCTCGGCGAGTTCGGTCGATTCCTCTTCCGGCGTCTCTGGCTCGGCCTCTTCGACCTCGTCCTCGTCGACGACGTTGATGCCCATCTCGGAGAACATCGACATGATGTCTTCGATCTGGTCCGGCGAAACCTGGTCGGATGGAAGAACCGCGTTCACCTCTTCATAGGTGACGTAGCCGCGCTTCTTGGCCGTCTTGATGAGCTTTTTGACAGCCGCATCGGAGAGGTCGAGCAGCGGACTGTCGGGCGCCTCGACGGGCTTGCCATCCGCGTCGACCGGGGCAGCGTTCTTGTCGTCCTTGCCGGTCTTGGCGGGTGCCTTGGCGGCCGCTTTGGGGGAGATGGGCGGCGCGGCTTTCGCCTCGGTGATGGTCTCGGTCTTCACTGGCTTTACGTCTGTCTTTGCTGAGGCGGCTTTCGCCGGTGTTTCTTTCGCCGGGGTCTTGGCGGGGCTCTTGGAAGCAACGGCCTTGGCCGGTGCCTTTGGTTCAGGTGCCGCCTTCGCGACGACCTTTGGCTTGGGCTCCGCCTTAGCCTTAGGTTCCGGCTTCGGCTTTGGTTCCACTTTCGCCTTCGGCGCAGGCTTTGCTGCTGGTGCTGGCTTGACCTTTGATTCGGGCTTTGCCTTGGCCAGCGGCTTGACCTTCACTGCCGGCTTCGGCGCCGCCTTTGGCTTTGCCGAAGTCTTCCCCCTTCCCTTTGTCGCCGCCTTAGGGTCGGCATTCTTGACTGGTTTCGCAGGCGCCTTCGGTGAGCTCTTGGCCGCTACGGGCTTCTTCTTGGGCTCTGCCTTTGGGGCGCTCTTGGGTGCCGCCTTGGCCGCCTTCGCAGCCTTGGCTGGTGCCTTCACGGGTGCCTTCGTAGCCATCTGGCTTTTTGCTCCGTGACCCGCTCAGGGTCCGTTCGGTTCAAATGGTGGCAGATAGACGTGAATAAAGGGCCTGCGGCAGCCCGCAGATGATTCGTTTTCTGGCCGCTTATGAGACTGATTCGCCCATAAGCGAAAGCGCACGCCGCGAGCCCTGTCTAGAAGCTCCGCGCCGCGCGTCCAGATAGCGAACCAAATCCCTCGATCAATGCCTCAGTGCCATCGACGGTCGTGATCTGATTCTTTATGTCCTGCAGCACCTTAAAGGAGTCCTCGGTCCATTGGACGTCGAGGTCGTTTTCCGCTGCTTTCAAAGCCTTATTTAGCTCAACCGACTTGTAATGCAAGGCCAGGGCATGGGTGAGGCCGGTTTCCGCGTCGCGCGCCGCGATTTCCGCCGCCACCTGCCAGATCCCCTGCCCCTTGAGCAGCGCCTCCATTTTGTCGATCGCGGCCCCAAACCCGCGGCCGCCCAGCGCGGCCTTGAGATCGGCACCGGAAATATCGTGATCGGCCATCACCAGATCGAGCAGCGTCGAGAACAGGTTCCGCGCCGCCGGTGACCCGAATTCAAGGTGCGCCAGGCTCTCGAGCCGGGTTTCTGCCAGCGCGGGATGATTGATCAGGCTCATCAGGATCACCGCCTCGCGCGGGCTGGGATCAGCCGCCAGCCCCGGCTTCAGCAGCCGCGAGTTGCGGAGCGTATCGGACACCACCAGCCGCGGCGTGCCGCGCTGCTGCCCATACTGGCTCCAATTGCCGCCAGCGCCGCCACGACGGTCGTTGCGCTGCCCATCCCATTGCGGCCGACGCACCGGCTGGAAGAACGCCGCCAGCTTTTCGTCGAAGGCCTGCATGTAGTGCCGGCGCACCGACTGGTCGCCGATTGAATTGGCCCGCTCCTTGAGCCGCGCCTCGAGCGCCGCACGCGCCTCCGGCGTCTCCGGCACGATGCCGCCCGTCTCGAGGCTCCACACCACGTCCGACAGCGATCGTGACCGATCGAGCACATCGGCGAACGCATTCCGCCCCTGTGCCTTGATGAGATCGTCCGGATCGAGCCCCTCGGGCAGCGTCGCGATCTTCACGGTCTTGCCCGGCGTCAGCAGCGGCATGATCAGCCCTGTCGCCCGCTCGGCGGCTCGGATACCGGCAGCGTCTCCATCGAAGCAGAGGATCGGCGCATCGGCCATCCGCCACAGCAGTTGCAGGTGATCCTCGGTCAGCGCCGTCCCCATCGGCGCAACCGTCCCCTCGAACCCCGCCATCACCGACGCGATCACGTCGAGATAGCCTTCGACCACCACCACCGGCTTGCCGTCCCGCGCCGCCTTGCGCGCATCCATGCCGTTGTAAAGCACGAGCCGCTTCTGAAAGAGCACCGTCTCGGGCGAGTTGAGGTACTTGGCCGGCACATCCGCCGACAGCGCCCGGCCACCGAACGCCACGATCCGCCCGCGGAAATCGGTGATCGGGAACATCACGCGGTTGCGGAACCGGTCGTAGGTCAGCGGGTCGTCGTCGCGCGACGCCACCAGCCCGGTGTCGACCATCTCCTGCGCCGTGACGCCGTTCGCCGCCAGATGCTCCTTGAGCCCGTTGCGGCTGTCCGGCGCAAAGCCCACTCGGAAGCGCGACTGCGCCTGCGCGCTCACCCCGCGCTCGAACAGATAGCCCCGCGCCCGCGCGCCGATATTGTGCGCCAGCGCCGCCTCGAAATACTGCGCGGCCATCTCCATCACATCGAACAGCGACTTGCGGGCGTCCTGCCGCGCTTCCTCGCGCTCGTCGCGCGCCGGCATCGGCACGCCCGCCATCCCCGCAAGCTTCTCGACCGCCTCCGGGAAGCTCATCCCCGCCTTCTCGGTCAGGAAGCGGAAGTGGTCACCGGTCACCCCACAGCCGAAGCAATGGTAGATGCCTTTGCGGTCATCGGCATGAAAGCTCGGGGATTTTTCGCCATGGAACGGGCAACAGGCCCACATGTCCCCCCGCCCCGGCTGGCTCTTCCGCTTGTCCCAGATGACATGCTCGCCCACCACCTGCGAAATCGGCAGGCGCTGCCGGATCTCGTCGAGGAAGGCATCGGAAAAGCGCATGGGTCGTGTATGGCGGTGTCGGGTGGCAACAGACAGATGTAGGTCGCCACGGTTGGAAGTAAACGGGGAAGTTATCCCCGCTGTTCACCCCCACCACCGTCATGGCCGGGCGAAGACCCGGCCACCCAACGACGCCTTCGGCTGGCGTCGCCACCGGTGGGTCCCCGGGTCAAGCCCGGGGATGACGACTGAGAGATAGGTGTCCTCAGGCCGCCTTCGCTGCCGGCCCCTGCCACATCCGCCACGCCAGCGCGAACAACGGCACCGAGAACAGCACCATCAGGATGCCGCCCAGTATCGTCATGATCACGGCACCGAGCAGCGGCGAGAACAGCAGCGCCACGCCGAACAGCACGTAGAGGATGCCCGACACCAGCACCGGCCAGATTTTGGCGTAGAGCGCTCGCTCGCGCAGCACGATCATGATTTCCATCACACCCACAATGATCGACTGCAGCGCAAACAGATAGACGAAGAACCAGATCGTCACGAGCGCGCCGAGGATCGGCGAGATCAGCACCAGCAGGCCCGTGATCACCTGCAGCACGTTGCGGACGACGTCGAACCAGAAATTGCCGGTCTTCTGCCCGCCAAAGGTCAGCGCCCAGAGCCCGAGCACACCGTCGACCAGCAGCAGGATCGCACCCGCCCAGATCAGCACGAACAGCGCCTGCGTC
Organism: Devosia sp.; assembly: GCA_044224395.1. GTDB lineage: Bacteria > Pseudomonadota > Alphaproteobacteria > Rhizobiales > Devosiaceae > Devosia_A. The sequence goes on along the minus strand of JBGAKM010000021.1, from coordinate 29,070 downwards.
GGCCAGATCACCGCATACAGACCGGCAAGCAGCATCAGCAGCGCGCGCAGCCCCATCACCAGACCCATCTGCTTTCTCAAATCCATTGTCGCCTCCGTCAGTGACTTCCCGCTCAATGTAAGTCGAACGGCGGGCAATTTCAGCCACCGCGTGCGGGAAGGTCACTGGAATGAGCGCCCGAGCCGGCCAGGCCCGGACTCGGCCACAGGGCTTGCCGCAACCGGGGCCAAGTGCTCAAAGGACCGGCCCTCCGGACCAGTCCCATGCCGATCGCCGTTTTCGCCCTCTCCCTCGCCGCTTTCTGCATCGGCACCACCGAGTTCATCATCTCGGGCATCCTGCTCGGCGTCTCGACCGACCTCGGCGTGAGCATCCCGACGGCCGGCCTCTTGGTCACCGGCTACGCGGCCGGCGTCGCGGTAGGCGGCCCCGTCCTCGCGCTGCTGATGACGAAGATCCCGCTCAAGCCCGCGATCCTCGCCGTCATGGCCGTCTTCGCGCTTGGCCAACTGCTCTGCGCCATCGCGCCGACCTATGAGCTGCTGCTCGTCGCGCGCCTGATCTCCGCCTGCGGACACGGCGTGTTCTTCGGCGTCGCCTCGGTCGCGGTCTCGCACATGGTGCCCGTCGAGCGACGCGGCTCCGCGCTGTCGCTCCTGGTGGGCGGCATCACTGTCGCCAACATCCTCGGCCTCCCCGCCGGCACCGCCATTGGCAACGCCTTCGGCTGGCGCATCGCCTTCGTGGTCATCGCAGGCTTCGCGCTACTGTCGGTGCTCGCCGTACTTGTCGCCATGCCCCGCCAGGTCAGCGGCGAGGACGAAGCCGACGCGCCGCTCGTCAAACAGGCACAGCAGCTGCTGCATCAGGACGTCTGGCTCTCCTACCTCACCATCGCCATCATTATGGTCGGCCAGCTCGCTTTCGGCACCTTCCAGGTCGCGATCCTCACCGAGGTGACCGGCCTCGACCCCCTGACCATGGTCCCCATCTTCCTGCTGATCGGCGGCGCCGGGGCCGTGGCCGGCATCTGGCTCGGCGGCAAAGGCGCCGACTGGAACAGCGGTCTAACCCTGACCGTCGTGGTCGTCGGTCAGATCGTCTGCTTCATCCTGCTGCTCCCCGCCGTTCACAACGCCGCCTTCATGGCCGTGATGCTGTTCCTGACGTCAGCCTTCGGCTTCGGCTTTTCGACGCCCATCCAGGTCCGCATCCTCCATGGCGCACGCGAAGCCCCGCGCCTCGCCGCGACTCTGGTGTCCACCGCCTACAATATCGGCATCGCCGCTGGTGCCGCTGTCGGCGCATCACTGCTCACGGCTGGTGTTGCCTACGACCTGTTGCCCATCACGGGTATCATTTGCAGCGGCCTCGCGCTCGGCACGTTGGCGCTGTCCCTCTATCTCTCGCGAAAAGCCGCCTGATGCTCGCTCTGCTCTCCCTGTTTGCCGCGGCGTTCGCCATCGGCACGTCCGAGTTCGTGATCGCCGGCATCCTTCCCGCCGTCTCCACCGATCTCAACATCTCGATCCCCACCGCCGGGCTCCTCGTCAGCCTCTATGCGCTCGGCGTCGCCGTCGGCGGCCCCGTGATCGCCACCTTCGTCAGCCGCTACCCGCGCAAACTGCTGCTCCTCATCTATGTCGGCATCTTCACGGTAGGCTACGTGGCCTGCGCCCTCGCGCCGAACTACACCTCGCTCCTCGTCGCCCGCGTCCTCATCGCGCTTATCCACGGCGCCTATTTCGGCACCGCCATGGTGCTGTCCGGCACGCTGGTGGACGAGAGCCGCCGCGGTTTCGCCGTGTCGCTCGTCCTCGCCGGCCTCACCGTCTCCAACATCGTCGGCGTGCCGCTCGGCGCAGCGATTGGCAATACTTTTGGCTGGCGCATGACCTTCTGGGCCGTCGCCGCACTCGGCGTCGTCTCCTTCGCGCTCATCGCCACGCTGATCCCGATGGACGGTCGCCAGGAAGGCCGTCAGGGCAGCATCCTGCAGGAGATCAAAGTCCTCGGCCGCGAGCCCGTCTACTCCTCGCTGATCGTCATCATCCTCCAGACCATCGGCCAGTTCGCGCTCTTCACCTACATCTCGCCGCTGCTGACCGATGTCTCCGGCGTCCCGCTCAATGTCGTGCCGTGGCTGCTGCTCCTGTTCGGCGTCGGCTCCACGATCGGCGTGCTCGTCGGCGGCCGCCTCGCCGACTGGAAGCTGATGGGCTCGCTGGTCGGTATCCTCGCGCTGCAGGTGCTTGTCTATCTGCTGATCGTCGCCTTCATCGGTTCGCCCTGGGTCACCGCGGCACTGGTCCTGATGTGGGGCGCCTTGGCCTTCGCGTTCGGCTCACCCGTGCAGACCCGCATCCTCAGCAACACCAGCGACGCGCCGCTGCTCGCCGCGAGCCTCATCCCCTCCGCCTTCAACGTCGCCATCGCGGCAGGTGCCTGGATCGGCGGCGTGCTCATCGACACCGGCTACGGCTACACGTCGCTTCCCTGGACAGGCGTCATCGGGTCGGCGCTAGCGGTCGCCATCGCCGTCCTCTCCTGGCGCCGCATGCCGCGATAGGAGCGTTCGCCGCCCGTTAGCCGAGCGCGGCCTTCACCTTGCCGCTCGCCTTGCCGAAATCGATCCGGCCCGGATAGTCGGCCTTGAGCGAGGCGATCACCTTGCCCATGTCCTTGGCGCCCGCCGCGCCGACCTTGGCAATGGCGGCATTGATGGCGTCCTCGACCTCGGCGTCGCTGAGCGCCTTGGGCAGGAACTCATTGAGGATGTCGATCTCTTCCTTCTCGGTCGTCGCCAGATCGTTGCGGCCCGCATTGGCATAGATCGTGAAACTCTCTTCGCGCTGCTTCACCATCTTTTGCAGCAGCACGAGAATTTCCTCGCTGGTCAGCGGTCCTTTGCCCTCGCCGCGGTTGGCAATGTCCTTGTCCTTGATGGCCGCGTTGATCGCCCGCAGAGTCGCGGTACGCCGCGCGTCACGGGCCTTCATGGCCGCCTTGTAGCCCTCGCTGATTGCCTCGCGCATGGCTGCTTCCCCTTAACGTCCAGTGATTTGGCCCCATATAGACCGTATTCGGTGCCGCCGCCACTTGCGCCACCGGGCCGGGGCTTCTATGGGAAGCCCTCAACCCATATCTCGAACCGTTTGGAGACCCGCCATGTCTGGCTGGCAGCCCACGCCCGCGACCGCGCTCTTGATCCTCGACGACGGCACCCGTCTCGAAGGCCGCGGCATCGGCGCTGTCGGACACGCCGCCGGCGAGGTCTGCTTCAACACGGCAATGACCGGCTATCAGGAAATCCTGACCGACCCGTCCTATGCCGGCCAGATCGTCACCTTCACGTTCCCGCATATCGGCAACGTCGGCACCAACGACGAGGACATCGAGACCGTCAACATGGCGGCCCTCTCGGGCGTCCGTGGCGTCGTGCTCAAGGCCGACATTACCAACCCGGCGAACTACCGCGCGGCCGAACGGCTCGACGCTTGGCTCAAGAAGCGCAACATCGTCGGCATCGCCGGCATCGATACTCGGGCGCTCACCGCACGCATCCGCGAAAACGGCATGCCCAACGGCGTCGTCGCCCATGCTCCCGACGGCTACTTCCACGAGCCCTCGATCGTCAGCGAGCTCAAGAACTTCCCTGGCCTCGAAGGCCTCGACCTCGCCAAGGAAGTGACCACTGCCCAGACCTACAAATGGGACCAGACCCCGTGGGCCTGGGGGAAGGGCTACGGCACGCAGGACAAGCCCGACTTCCACATCGTGGCTGTCGACTACGGCGCAAAGCGCAACATCCTGCGCCAGCTCGCAGAGGAAGGCGCGCGCGTCACCGTCGTGCCCGCGACCGCCACCGCCAAGGACATCCTCGCGCACAATCCAGACGGCATCTTCCTGAGCAATGGCCCGGGCGATCCGGCGGCAACCGGCAAGTACGCGGTCCCGACCATCAAGTCGCTCATGGAAACCGGCAAGCCCATTTTCGGCATCTGCCTCGGCCACCAGCTGCTCGGCCTCGCGCTCGGCGGCACCACCGGCAAGATGCATCAGGGCCACCACGGCGCGAACCATCCGGTGAAAGACCTCACCACCGGCAAGGTCGAGATCACTTCGATGAACCACGGCTTCGCGGTGGATGCCGACAGCCTGCCTTCGGGCGTCACGCAGACGCATGTGTCGCTGTTCGATGGATCGAATGCCGGGCTGTCGGTGGACGGCAAGCCGATCTTTTCGGTGCAGTACCACCCCGAGGCCTCGCCCGGCCCGCACGACAGCCACTACCTGTTCACGCGCTTCGTGAACCAGATCCGTGCGCAAAAGGGTGTGGAGCTGAAGCCGGAGCACGCGTCCCCGGCGCAATAAGCAAGGCCGCCCCGAAGGGCGGCCCATTGAACGCTAGACCTCGACGTTACATCGCGCTGGACGAGGTCGCAGACGCGTTCGTGTCGAGGCCGGCCGTCAGGCCCTGCAGCGCGGTGAACTCCGCTTCATCGAGCTTACCGTCGGCATTGGCGTCAGTCTGGTTGTACAGCACCTCGGTCAGCGTGGGGTAAGCGGCAAAAGCCTCTTCCCACGTGATGAAGCCGTCTTTGTCGCCGTCGTACTTCTGAAAATCGGTTTCCTGGGCCATCGCTGCCGATCCGAACGCGACAGCAGTGAGAGCGGCCGCAGCGGCAAGTGCAAACTTATGCATAGGGTATTCCCTTCAAGACTGGTTAGTACGCATCGCCGTGATGCGCGACGCGGAATAGCGTCGCCCAGTCAACCTGCCGGAACCGCGATGGTTGCCGATCCAATCGAGGTCATTGCAGGGCAAATTTGAGTCGAAAGCCCGACAACGCAAACAAAAAGGGCGCCGCTCACTAGAACGACGCCCTAATTCTTGCGCGGAGACGACCCGACTAGAGGTTGCTCGTATCGCACTGTGTGGGATTGCCGGTATCGTAGCCGCGGCGGAACCACTCCATGCGCTGCGCCGACGTGCCGTGCGTGTACTGGCTCGACGGCACGCGACCGCCGGTCAGGCGATCGTCGCCGATCTGGTTGGCGGCGTTGATCGCCTCGTTGACGTCGCCGTCCTCGAGGAAGCCCTTCTCGAACTCGCCCTTGGCCCACGTCCCCGCGAAGCAGTCCGCCTGCAGCTCGACCTTCACCGAAGCCGCGTTCGCCTGCTCCTGGCTCATCGTCTGCCGCGCGCGGTTGAATTCGGGCAGCACGCCGATCAGGTTCTGCACGTGGTGGCCCACTTCATGCGCGATCACATAAGCCTGCGCGAAATCGCCCGGCGCCCCGAACTGGCGACGCAGCTGATCGTAGAAGGCAAGATCGATATACACCTTCGAGTCGTTGGGGCAGTAGAACGGACCGCTCGACGTATCGGCGACACCACACGCCGATTCCGTCTGGCCGCTGAACAGCACCACCTTGGGCGCAACGTACGCATCGCCCTGCTGCTGGAAATAGCTGCCCCAGTAATCCTCGGTGTCCTTGACCATCACGCCCACGAAATTCGCGAGCTCGTCCTGGCTCGCATCCTGCGGCGGCAGCGTCTGCTGGAAGGGAATGTTCGTCGACGATCCGCCGCCGGTCAGGATGCTCAGCGGATTGATGCCGAACGCCATCGCGATGACGACGAAAATGATGATGATGACGATGCTGCCCATGCCGCCGGAGCGGCCAGTCGGAATGCGCAGCCCGCCGCCCTGTCCGAATGGCGAGTTGCCGAAGCCGCCGCCGCGGCCAAACCCGCCGCCCAGTCCGCCACTGCTCTGCCCGCGCCGGTCCTCGATATTCGAGCTACCCTGCCGACCCTGCCATTTCACCATGCGACGCTCTCCTGTGAGTCTTTCTTTAAGGCCCGGCACCGCCAAACGCCAGATTCCGTCGGCGGCACGTCTCGCTTAACCGGCAGCGGCGGCACTCGTTCCCTCGCCCGCACTTGACAAGCCCGCTGGCTCGGACACGTTCACCGCACGATGAATCCTCGCTATTCGCTGGCGCTCGTTGCGCTGATCCTGATCGGCGGCGCAATCGCGCTCTGGTGGAACGACCGCCAGCAGCCGGCAATCGCCGCCGCGCCGACTCCATCGGCAAGTTCCGCAGAAATCCCCGTCTCCGCCGAGCCCCGCCAACCCAGCGTTGACGCCTATGCCGGCGAATATGTGCTCACCATCAGCTGGCACCCCGCCTTCTGCGAGACCAAGCCCAATCTGAGGGAGTGCCGCAACGAGCGGTCCTCCGACTACGCCGCTGACAACTTCTCTTTGCACGGCCTCTGGCCGCAGGACGACGAATATTGCGGTGTGGGGCAGCGGATCATCGACATCGACGAAGCCAACCGCTGGGACGACCTGCCGCCCATCGAGGTCAACGACGAAACGTGGCGCGACCTGCAGCGCATCATGCCCGGCACCCAAGGCAATCTCGAACGCCACGAATGGGTGCTGCATGGCAGTTGCGCCGGTGTCAGCGCCGAAACCTACTTCAAGCGTGCCGTGGCACTGGTCGAGGCCGTGAACGCCTCCGCCGTCCGCGATCTGCTCGAACGCAACATCGGCCGCCACGTCTCGCGCAACCAGATCCGCTCTGCTTTCGATGCTGCTTTTGGCGACGGGGCCGGCCGCAAGGTTCGCCTCGATTGTGAAGCAGACGGCGACCGCGACCTCATCTTCGAGCTGCGCATCAATCTCGAAGGCGACGCGATGAACGGGGCCTCCCTCGCCTCGCTCATCCACGCGGCGCGCAACGCCAGCGCAGGCTGCACGGGCGGCGTCGTCGATCGCGTCGGCAACCAGTAGCACAAACGAAAAGAGCGGCCGCAGCAGCGACCGCCCCTTCTTGCCACGCAGAGCAATTTTACTGACCGTCGGGAGTTACCTTCACCGTCACGGCCGGCACGTCGATATCGAACGTCTGGGCGCCGCCACCGGGGCGCATCGTGCCGAAGTAGAAGAAGAAGCCGACGACGATCAGCGCGACAACCAGCAGTCCCGCAACAATCCCTGCTGCGCCACCATCTCCGGTCTCAATAATCGTTTCGCGGTCTGCCATTTATCGTCTCCAGTACATGTCCTTTCGCTCGGGCTAATGGCCGAGCCGGGGCGAAAGTTCCCGCTATCGAAGTCTTAACTCTCCCGTTTCATGGGCCTTCAACGCTCACCCACTAGGGTGACCCGCAACCCTCCCGGAGCGCGCCATGGCCGATTCCCCTTATGCCCTCGAGATTTCAGGGCTGAACAAGAGCTTCGACCGCCCGGTCGTCAAAGACATGCAGATCCGGGTCAAAGGCGGCGAATTCTATGCACTCCTCGGCCCCAATGGCGCCGGCAAGACCACTATCCTCCGCATGGTCGCAGGGCTGTTACAGCCCGAGTCGGGAACCATTTCGGTGTTCGGCATCGACACCCGGAAAGACCCGCTGGCCGCCAAATCGATCATCGCCTGGGTGTCCGACGAGCCGATGGTCTATGACCGGCTCACCCCTTACGAGTACCTCGAATTCGTCGCCGGTCTCTGGCAGGTCGACGCCAAGCTCGCGCGGGCCCGCGCCACCGAACTGATCGGCTGGCTCGGTCTCGCTCCGCATGCGCACGAACGTTGCGGCGGCTTCAGCAAGGGCATGCTGCAGAAGGTCGCCCTCGCCGGCGCCCTCGTGCACGACCCAAAACTCATCATCCTCGATGAGCCCCTCACCGGCCTCGACGCGGGCTCGGCCCGACAGGTCAAGCAGGTGCTGCTCGAAAAGGTCCGCCAGGGCGTCACGGTCATCATGACCACCCACATCCTCGAAGTCGCTGAGCGCATGGCCGAACGGATCGGCGTGATCAACCACGGCCACCTCGTCGCCGAAGGCACACTCGGCGAATTGCGCGCCCGCGTTGGCCGCGAAACCACGCTCGAGGAAATCTTCCTCGATCTCGTAGCGCAGAAGGAAATGGACGCCGATCCGGCGGTGGCTGCCGTCGCATGAGCTTCGCCCCTGCCACCATGCCCTGGTTTGCCGCTCATGAATGGCGGCTGATGTGGCGCGAGAGCGTCGCCATGATGACCGGCGGTCACCAGACCCGCCGGATCGTCCTCATCGTCATCCTTGCCATCGCGGCGCTCCTCCTTCACCTGATGGCCAACGCCATCGTCGGTCCGTGGGTGCGAGCCGGTGTCACCATGGACAAACCGACACTCGTCCTCGTGACTGGAACGGGCTTCCTGTTCTGGACCGTGATGCTGAGCCAGGCCCTTGAGTCGGTAACGCGTGCCTACTACTCGCGCTCCGATCTTGACCTCATCCTGAGTTCGCCCGCCTCGTCGCGCCAGCTCTTCGCTGTCCGCACCGGCATTACCGCCGTCACGACGCTGCTGCTTGCCTGCCTCCTCGCGAGCCCTATCGTCAACGTCCTCGTCTTCCACGACGGCGCGCATTGGCTGATGGCCTATCTCGTACTGGCGGCGCTTTCGGCTCTCGCCACCGCCATCGCCGTCCTCATCACGCTCGCGCTCTTCCGCGTCGGCGGCCCCAAGCGCACCCGCTTCATCGCCCAGATCATCGCAGCAATCGTCGGCGCTGGCTTCGTCATCGGCATCCAGGCCGTGGCGATCCTCCACTTCGGCAACATGTCGCGCTTCGCCCTGTTCGCCGACCCCGACTTCATCGCCTGGATGCCCGATGTGACCAGCCTCGTCTGGGCGCCGGCCAAGGCCGCCTTCGGCGATTGGTCCGCCCTCATCGGCACCACGATCGTCGGCTTCGCCGCCCTCGTCGGCACCATCGCCCTCGCCTCGTCGAGCTTCGGCCGCCACGCCATCGCGGCCGCCGGCATCGGTGCGCAACGGCAGGTGCAGCGCAAGACCACCGTCGACTTCCGCCCGCGCAGTCAGAAGCAGCAGCTTCGCGTCAAGGAGTGGAAGCTCCTCGCCCGCGACCCCTGGCTACTCAGCCAGACGCTGATGCAGGTGTTCTACCTCGTGCCGCCCGCGCTCTATCTCTGGATCAGCTACGGCCAGTCCGCCGGCACCTATGTCGTCGTCATCCCCGTGCTCGTCATGGCCGTCGGCCAGCTCTCGGGCGGCCTTGGCTGGCTCGCGATCTCGGGCGAAGACGCGCACGACCTCGTCGTCACCGCCCCAGTATCCGCCGCCGCCGTGCTGCAGGCCAAGATCGAAGCCGTCGCGACGGTCATCCTCGTCGTCCTCGCTCCGATCATCGTTCTGATGATGCTGGCCTCGCTCGAGCTCGCCGCGACCACCGCCGTGTTCGCGGTCCTGTCGTCGGGCTCGGCCACCGCCATCCAGCTCTGGTTCCGCGTTCCGATGCGCCGCGCCATGTTCCGCCGCCGCCAGGTTGCGTCCCGTGTCTCGACAATTGCCGAAGCACTGAGCTCGATCTTCTGGGCCGGAACCGCCGTGCTCGTCGCCGGCGACCAGTACTGGGTGGCACTGCTGCCGGGCATCCTCGCGGTGGTGACGCTGTTCGTCGCGTGGAGCCTCAGCCCCAAGGGCCAGCGCGTCTAGCGCGCGGCCTGAAGAACGCCGCGATTCAATAGCGCCAGCCCGAGCGCCGCGATGGTGAACGCCGCGCCGAGCAACCCAAGGCTCGGCGTACCGAACCGCTCGATGGTGATCCCGCCGAGGTACGCCGCGATAGCGCCACCGAGACTGCCCGACGTCAAATTCAGCGAGATCACCAGCGGCACCTCGCCGGGCGCCAGCGCGCCGAGGATATTGAGCAGCGCCCCAAACAGCGCCCAGCCCACCATCCCAAGGATCGCCAGCACCACCAGCCATACCGGCGCGACGAAGGGCGCAGGCAACATCGGCACCAGCGGGATCGTCAGCAAGAACGTCGTTGTAGTGATCGAGAACAGCAGGAACGTGCGATAGGCGCCGATGCGGTCGATCATCTGCCCCGCGATCAGTCCGCCCGCCACCGCGCCAAACCCCATCACCAGCAGCGCCAGCGGAATGCTCGACGCAACCATTCCCATCGCCCGCGTCGTGATCACCGCCACATACACATTCGGCACGAATGCGCCGACGCCGAACAGCAGGCTGATCGTCAGCACCACCGGCACGCCGCGCGTGGTCAGCACCGCCAGACGCTCCTGCAGCGTCCGCCGCTCGCCGACGATGCCCGGAGGCAATCGGAACCACACCAGCACGCCCGAGATCAGCACCAGCCCGGCGACCAGCCCATAGGCCACGCGCCAGCCGAAATAGACGCTCACCAGCGCAAACGCCGGCGCCCCGATCGCTACCGCCAGCGTCCCGCCTGTCATCATCGTCGCGACCGACCGGCCCCGCCGCTCCGGTGGCGCGATGGCGTAGGCGGTCGACTGCGCCAGCGACGTGAACAACACCGCGCCGCAAGCAAGTACGCCGCGCGCGCCCACCATCATCGGAAAGGCCGGTGCCAGCGCGATGGCGAGTGCACAAATCCCAAGGATCAGCTCCGCGATCGCCAGCGTCTTCCGCCGGTCGGCGGCGCCGAACGCGCTCGACAGGATCGGCGCCGCGATCGCGTAGGCGATCGAGTAGACGACCACCATGTAGCCGGCCTGCGCGATGGTGACGCCCATCGTGCTGCCGATCGCGGGCAGCAGACCGGGCACCAGCGTGCTCTCCGTCGTCCCCGCGAAAGAGCCGAACGCCAGCAATAATAGTCGAAAATCCACGAAAACCCCTCGCCACAACGCTAGCCCAGCACCGGACGAAGTCAATCGAGCTCAGCGCTTGTGCGCCGGGATATCCTTGAGCATCGCCGTCAGCGCCGCGATGCTCTCGCGCGTGTGCCTGGTGTGCCGCCGCGTCGTCCCGGGCGGATTGAGCCGCAGCCCCTCGCCCGACCGATACTCCTCCATCGGCCGGATCGGACGGCGGACCAATTCGCTCCCGCAATTGGGACACACATTCATCAGCACAGTGTCCGCGCAGTCCGCGCACCACGTGCATTCGTTCGAGCAGATGCGCGCCTCATACGATTGAGCCGGCAGATCGCGATCGCACAATTCGCAGTTGGGGCGGAGTTCGAGAGCGGGCATGTCGACATCCTCTTTCAGGCAACCGCCACTGTAGCCGCTGCCCTCTCCGCTGTGGCATGACAAGTTGCAATTGCCCCCATTCACCCCGCTGATCCCATGCTCACCTATCGCAACGCCACGCCTGCCGACCTCCCCTTCATCATCGCCCTCATCGTCGAGGACAGCGTGGTCGTGACCGGCGACGACCCCGCCGACGCCATGCATGCCGACTACGTCGACGCCCTCGCCGAAATCACCGCCGACCCCAATGAAGAGATGATCGTCGTCGATGAGGATGGCGTGCCGGTCGGCTGCTTCCAGTTGAGCTACCTGCCCGGCCTCATGCGGCGCGGCATGAAGCGCGGACAGATCGAGGTCGTGCATGTCGCCGAAACGCACCGCAATCGCGGCATCGGCGGCGAGATGATGCGCTGGGCCATCGAACGCTGCCGCGAGAACAACTGCGCCATGGTGCAACTCACCTCGAACAAGAAGCGCATCGACGCCCACCGCTTCTACGAACGGCTCGGCTTCAGCAAGAGCCACGAGGGCTTCAAGTACTATCTGTAAGCTAGCGCTCGATCGCGCCCATGCGGAACATCACTTCATTGGTGATGCCGTAGTCCTTGATCACCCACCGATGGTCGCGCATGCCGCACATCTCGCGCTGGATGAAGTACTTCCACACCGCGGTCGCGGCCGTCTTGATCAGCTCGACCCGAGTCTCCGCCGCACCCTTCCCCTCCGCATCGAACGCCCGCAGCGCGTTCATCGCGGCCTCCACCTGCCGGCCATGGTGGCCGAGCGAGGATGCACTCTCGCCGGCCAGCTCGGCCTTCAGCAGGTCGAGCGCGCCACCGGTCTTGCGAAGCGCTGACAAGCGCGCGGCGAGGTCGTCGGGGTTCACGGCCGAAATCTAGGATTGGACGCTCCAAACCGCAAATTCCCTTGCCGCGACAAATCGGCTAGAGCCCGCCCATGACCCGATCGACCGCCACCGCCATCGGTTTCTCCGCCGTCCTGTTGTGGAGCCTGCTGGCCTTCTTCACCGCAGCGAGCGGCGCCATGCCGCCGTTCCAGCTCACCGCCATCACCTTCGGCATCGGTGGCCTCGCCGGCGTCGCGCTGTGGATCGTCCGGCCATCGGCGGCCAAAGCACTACGACAGCCCTGGCCGGTATGGCTCCTCGGCGTCGGCGGCCTCTTCGGTTACCACGCCGCCTACTTCATCGCCCTCCGCAACGCCCCCGTCGTGGAAGCCGGCCTCCTCAACTACTTCTGGCCGCTGCTGATCGTCGTGTTCTCGGCCTTCCTGCCCGGCGAGCGCCTCAAATGGCAGCACATCGCCGGCTGCATCCTCGCGCTGACCGGTGCGGTGCTCGTCGTCACCCGCGGCCAGGGCTTCAGCTTCGATCCCGCCTACACCTTCGGCTACGCTGCCGCGCTGTTCGCGGCCATCGCGTGGTCGACCTACTCGGTCCTGTCGCGCCGCTTCGCCCACGTCCCCAGCGACGCCATCACCGGCTTCTGCCTCGCGACCGCCGCCCTCGCCGCCACTGTTCATTTCGCCATCGAGCCCACGGTATGGCCCAGCGATTTCTGGCAGTGGGCAGCCATCGTCGGGCTGGGCCTCGGCCCGGTCGGCCTCGCCTTTTATGTCTGGGACATCGGGGTCAAGCACGGCGACATCCAGGTCCTCGGCGCCGCCTCCTACTCCGCCCCGCTGCTGTCGACCGCCATTCTCGTCCTCACCGGCTACGCCGCCTACAGCCACACCCTCCTCATCGCCTGCCTCCTGATCACCGCCGGCGCCATCCTCGCTGCCAGCGATCTGCTGTTCAGGCGAAAGCGGGGCGCCGCTTGACCGTGCGCTGATCCCGCTCATACGCTACTCGTGCGGAGGTGGGACCTTTGGGCAAAGTCAGAATCACCGATCGAGACGGGATCAGGATCGAGGCAATCGAGGGCGACGACGCCCTCGTGCGGCAACTGGCTGCGCTGCAGCCGGGGCAGGTCGTCGATCTCGAAGTAGCCGGAACCGTTGCCAGTTGGGAGCGGGTGAACGGCACCCTCGCGGCCATGCGCCCGGTCGAAGCCGCGGAAAATGCCTGGGCCGTTCTACGCGGCCAGGCTGCCATTGTTGAAATTCGGCCCTTCCCGACCCCCACGCACCTCGCGACGCTCGAGCAGCGGCTATATCGCTGGGATATCCCAGAGAACCGGATCTACTGAGCACGAGCTGGCGCGACTAGATGGCTGCTCCAAAACAATGCCAAGAGCGCAGCACGCCTTCATCATGTCAGGGCTTTTCCTTGTTTTCCGCGGCTTGGCTGCTATTTTGCGCCCGAATTCACCGCTAATCGCCTGACTGCGGAGAACACGGTGCAGCCGGAGCGAACCGTTTGCGTGTTGCAGCTTTAGTCCTTGGCGTCCTCGCCGGTCTCGTCGCCTCGTTGATTCTGGCGCTGGGCGGTCTCGACGCGACTGCCGATCTGGGCGTCACGGCGGAACGCCAGGTGCAGGCGATTCATTTCGGCCTGTTCATCGTCGGCAACCTCGGCTTTTTCGGCGCCGCCCTCGCGCTGGCCGCCCCCCTCGCGGGGGGCATCGTGCTCATTGTCGGGGCGCTGGCCTGGGCCGGCGCGGCGCTGCTCATGCGGCACGGGCCGGACATGGTGCTCATCGTCCCGCCGGCCCTGCTGCTTTTGGCTGCTGCCGTCGCCATTGTTGCGCATTTCCGCAGTCCGGCACCTGCCCTGGGCGAAACGGCGGATGAAGACGACGACGAGGACTCGGACGTCGAAATCCTGTCGCCCGAGCGCGCCGAACGCACCGGCCTCCGTCCCTCCGAGATGATGGACGGCGACGATGAAGTGGGCGTGCCGGCTTTCGCGTCCGACACCGCCGCTCGCCCCGGCCCGCAGCCGCGCGAGAACGAGTGGAATCCGCGCAAGCGTCCGCCACCGCCGCCGCGCGCCAAACCGGCCTTCCGCCCCATCGAGGAAGAATACGAGGAAGACGAGCCCTCGGGCTTCTCGCGCTTCGCGATGGGGATGACCGGCTTCCTGAGCTTCGGCCTCTACGCGGCGCTCGCGGGCGCCGCCATCCTGATCTTCTGGAACGCGCGCAATGCCGACGATCAGCCGAGCGCCGCCGTCGCCGAAGCGTCCGTCATCAGCTCGTCCGAGCCCTCCTCGGAGCCGCCGCGCCTCCCATCGACCGAAGAGACGCTGACGCCGATCCTCACCGGCGAGCCCATTCGCGACATCGCCACCAATCCGACGGCGCCGTCCACCTCGCCCTCCGAGCTGGTCGCCGAAACCGCAACCTCCAGCGAGCCGGCAAGCTTTGGTGCGGTCTCGACGGGCGACGATGGCTCCGTACCGACGCTCTCCGACGATTTCGAGAACGCTGAGGCCTCGTTGCCGCCGGTTTCCGCCAATCCGCCGTCGATCGCCGATGAACCGTCGTCCGAGCCGTCGACTTTGGCATCATCCGCCGCCTCGAGTGAACCAAGCGCCGAGCCCGCGCCAACGTCCACCGCGACGACGACGCCCTCCACCGTCCCGCCGGGCATGGCGTTCCCCCGCTCCGTGCCGCCCACCATCGCCGCCCAGCGCATGGCGCCCGGCAAGGGACCCACCACCGTTCCCACCCAGCCGGCGAACTTCAACAATACCGGCCTCTGACGTGCTAAGCTGATCCATCGGAGAGACCGATGGCCGACACCGGAATAAAGACCCGCAGTACAACCAGAGTGGCGCGCCCGCCGCTCTACAAGGTCATGCTCCTCAACGACGATTTCACCCCGCGCGACTTCGTCGTCCGCGTGCTGAAGGCCGAGTTCCGCATGAGCGAGGACGAGGCCGGCAACGTCATGATCACGGCCCACACCAAAGGCTCGTGCGTCGTCGCCGTATTCACCCGCGAGATCGCCGAGGACAAGGCGACGCGCGCCACCGACATGGCCCGCAACGAAGGCTACCCGCTGCTCTTTACGACCGAGCCCGAGACCTAAAGCGACAGCCGGGCATTGGTCCTGAGTGCCTGCAGCCGCTCCGGCCGCACCTTTGTCAGCAGCACTTCGAGCTTCTCGCCCTCGCCCTTGATGGCGCTCGCCATATGCGCGGTTCGTCCGCGACCCACCTCGCGCTGCGCCATCGACACGAAGCTGCGCACGCAGTCCTCGCACACGAGCACCATGCGCTCCTTCTCCTCGTCGGCCGCGCCGTCCCACTGGCAGGCGATCTGGTGCGCAACGACGATGGGGTCGAGGATCATCGGGCGGTAGCCGCGATAAGCCGGATACCGATCCGCCCCATGCGTCGGATGCGGCGTGTTCTTGAAGTAGAGCCGCCCCTGCTCGACCAGCACCGACGTATCGACGGCGATCCTCGCCCGCGAGTGCTTCGCCTCCGTCGGCGTGAAGCCGGAATCGCCCAGAAAAAGCGTCAGGTACAGGGTCTGGAGGTTCTCGATCACCTCGACCGCCCACTTGAGCACGTCGTCCTGACGAAGCCGCCGCTCCTGCCACTGCAGCCAGACCATCGCCGCGGCGAGCGCGGCAACCAGCGCCGAAATGAACCCGGCGATCGCCGCGAGCGGGATGTCAAAGCCGTTGATCGAGATCATTCGAGATGCCCCGGAAACCACAGCTAAACTATCGGGCGGTCACGTCTCAGTGAAGCCAAAACGAAAAGCCGCAGAGCGGCGTTCTTAACCTTTGAGCTTTACCAGCGCCGTTCCCTTCGCTTGCCACAATTGCCCCCTAGGGGGATATCGGGGCGCGTATCAAGGACTGAACACTAATGCTTCGCCACGTCACTTTGGCGGCGGTTGCCGCCGCGATGATCGCCCTCACCGCTGTCCCCGCTGCCGTCGCCGGCCCTGCCGAGCAGGCCTTTCTCGCCAAGCTCACCAACACCTGGTCGGGCAAAGGCAATTTGAAGGGCGCCAACTCCGGCCCCATCAACTGCAAGATCGTGATCAGCGGCGGCGGCGGAAAGAGCGCCAGGTTCCAGGGCCGCTGCAACATCCCCGACATGGCCCAGCAGGCCTTCTCCGGCTCGATCACTTACAACGACAAGACCAAGCAGTACGAGTCGCGCTCGGCCGGCGGCACCGTCCCCGGCATCCGCAAGGGCGACAAGCTGGTGTTCCGCACCTCGAACAAGAGCATCGCCGGCACCGCCACCTCGACCATGACCATCTCGCCCAGTTCGCTGGTCGTCGATTTTGCGCTGGTCGAAAGCAAGGGTGGCAAGACCACCTCGCGCATCACCTTTACGCGCTGACCGGCTCTAGTCGGCCGTCGCATAGCGTTCCGGGAAGCGGAGCCTTGCCCGCTCCCGGGCTTTCGCGGCCACTTCGTCGCGGTCCCTCTTGGGTGCGTTGGTCTCGAGCGACTTCAGCAGCGTCTTGACCGTCTTCTCGATACTCTCCACCGCCTCGTGGAACGCCGCCTCGTTCACCTGCGACGGCGTGTTGTAGCCCGAAATCTTGCGCACGAACTGCAGCGCCGCCTCGTGCATCTCATTCTTGGTCGCCGGCGGCTCGAAATTGAACAAGGGCTTGATATTGCGGCACATTGGCGCCTCCTGAGGTCCATTTCTCTCAGTTTCCAACGCCCCTGCGGCTGAGGCAAGGCTGGATAACTTTTCCCGCCCTTCCCTTCCGCGTCCGTCTCCGCTATGGAGCCGCCTTAACCTGCAGAATCCAGCCTGAAACCCCGCTCTCCCGGGTCTTTCCGCGCGACCAGAGTTAAGAAGCGAGCCCATGCCAAAACGCACCGATATCAAGTCGATCCTCATCATCGGTGCGGGTCCCATCATCATCGGGCAGGCCTGCGAGTTCGACTACTCGGGCACCCAGGCCTGTAAGGCGCTGAAGGAAGAGGGCTACCGGATCATCCTGGTGAACTCCAATCCGGCGACCATCATGACGGACCCGGATCTCGCCGACGCCACCTACATGGAGCCGATCACTCCCGAAGTGGTCGCCATGATCATCGAGAAGGAGCGGCCCGACGCCCTCCTCCCCACGATGGGCGGCCAGACGGCGCTCAACTGCGCGCTGAGCCTTCGCAAAATGGGCGTGCTCGAAAAGTTCGGCGTCGAGATGATCGGTGCCGATGCCGAAGCCATCGACAAGGCCGAGGATCGCGAGCTCTTCCGCGACGCTATGAAGAAGATCGGCCTTGCGACCCCACGCTCGATGCTCGCCCACAACACCATCGAGGCGCTGCAGGCGCTCGAGGTCATCGGCCTCCCCTGCATCATCCGCCCCAGCTTCACCCTCGGCGGCACCGGCGGCGGCATCGCCTACAACCGCGAAGAGTACATCGCCATCTGCGAGAGCGGCATCGACGCCTCGCCGACCAACGAAGTGCTGGTCGAAGAGAGCGTGCTCGGCTGGAAAGAGTTCGAGATGGAGGTTGTCCGCGACAAGAAGGACAACTGCATCATCGTCTGCTCGATCGAGAACCTCGATCCGATGGGCGTCCACACCGGCGACTCGATCACCGTCGCCCCGGCCCTCACGCTGACCGACAAAGAATACCAGATCATGCGCGATGCCTCGATCGCGGTCCTCCGCGAGATCGGTGTCGAGACCGGCGGCTCCAACGTGCAGTTCGGCATCAATCCCGCCGACGGCCGCATGGTGGTCATCGAAATGAACCCGCGCGTGTCGCGCTCATCCGCGCTCGCCTCGAAAGCCACCGGCTTCCCCATCGCCAAGGTCGCTGCGCGCCTCGCCGTCGGCTACACGCTCGACGAGCTCGAAAACGACATCACCGGCGGCGCGACGCCGGCGAGCTTCGAGCCGACTATCGACTACGTCGTCACCAAAATCCCGCGCTTTGCCTTCGAGAAGTTCCCCGGTGCCGACAATCGCCTCACCACCTCGATGAAATCGGTCGGCGAAGCGATGGCCATCGGCCGCACCTTCGGCGAGAGCCTGCAGAAGGCGCTGCGCTCGCTCGAAACCGGCCTCACCGGCCTCAACGAGATCGGCATTCCCGGCCTCGGCCTCGACGAAGACGAGAACAAGAACGCCATTCGGGCCGCCGTCGCCGTCGCAACACCCAATCGCCTGCTCTATGTCGCCGAAGCCATGCGTCTCGGCATGAGCGACGAGGACATCTACGACGCCTCGAAAATCGACATGTGGTTCCTCGAACAGATCCGCGCTATCGTCGAGACCGAAAAGAAAGTCCGCGATTTCGGCCTGCCGCAGGACGCCAACAACCTCCGCATGCTCAAATCGATGGGCTTTTCGGATCGCCGCCTCGCCGATCTCAGCGGCAAGCAGGCCAAGGACGTCCGCGCCCTGCGCAAGAGCCTCGGCCTCCATCCGGTGTTCAAGCGCATCGACACCAGCGCCGCCGAGTTCGCCTCGCCCACCGCCTATATGTACTCGACCTACGAGATGCCCTTCACCGATGGCGTCGCCGACGAAGCGCGTCCGTCCGACCGCAAGAAGGTCGTGATCCTCGGCGGTGGTCCCAACCGCATCGGCCAGGGCATCGAGTTCGACTATTGCTGCTGCCACGCAAGCTTCGCGCTCCGCGACGCCGGCTACGAGACCATCATGGTCAACTGCAATCCCGAGACCGTCTCGACCGACTACGACACCTCCGATCGCCTTTACTTCGAGCCGCTCACCGAAGAAGACGTGATCGAGATCCTCGAGCGCGAGAAGTCGAACGGCACGCTCCACGGCGTCATTGTCCAGTTCGGCGGCCAGACCCCGCTCAACCTTGCCGAGGCCGTCGAGAAAGCCGGCGTGCGCATCCTCGGCACCCAGCCCGAGAGCATCGACCTCGCCGAAGACCGCGATCTGTTCTCAAAGCTCATCAACAAGCTCGAGCTGTCGCTACCCAAAAACGGCATCGCCTACTCGCTCGAGCAGGCCCGCATCGTCGCCGACCGCCTCGGCTACCCCCTCGTCATCCGCCCGTCCTACGTGCTCGGCGGCCGCGCCATGCAGATCGTGCGCGCGCCCAACGAGTTCGAGAACTACATCCAGGGCACGCTCACCTCGCTGGTGCCGCCGGACATCCTCCTGCGCTACCCCAACGACAAGACGGGCCAGATCAACTCCGTCCTCTCCGACAACCCGCTGCTGTTCGACTCCTATCTGAGCCGCGCCACCGAGATCGACGTCGACTGCCTCTCCGACGGCAAGGACGTCTTCGTCTGCGGCATCATGGAGCACATCGAGGAAGCGGGCATTCACTCGGGCGACTCTGCCTGCTCGCTGCCGCCGCAAAACCTCAGCGACGAGGTGCTCGCCGAGCTCAAGCGTCAGACCACCGAGATCGCGCTCGCGCTCAAGGTCGGCGGCCTGATGAACGTGCAGTACGCGCTCAAGGACGGCGTCATCTACATCCTCGAAGTGAACCCCCGCGCCTCGCGCACGGTCCCGTTCGTCGCCAAAGTCATCGGTCAGCCGATCGCCAAGATCGCCTCGCGCATCATGGCCGGCGAGAGCCTCGCGGGCTTCAACCTCACCGAAAAGAAGCTCGATCACATCGCCATCAAGGAAGCCGTGTTTCCGTTCAACCGCTTCCCCGGCGTCGACACCGTGCTCGGCCCCGAGATGAAGTCGACCGGCGAGGTCATCGGCCTCGACTACGACTACGAGCTGGCCTTCGCCAAATCGCAGATGGGCGCCGGCATGAAAGTGCCGCGCGAGGGAACGGTGTTCGTCTCCGTGCGCGACGACGACAAGCCCTTCCTCCGCTCGGCCATGCGCGACCTGCAGGCGGCCGGCTTCAAGATCGTCGCCACCGCCGGCACCTACCGCTATCTCCACGACAACGGCATCGCCGCCACCAAGGTCAACAAAGTGGCCGAGGGCCGACCGCACATCGTCGATGCGATGAAGAACGGCGAAGTGCAGCTCGTGATCAACACGACCGAGGGCCAGAAGTCGATCAGCGACAGCAAGGAAATCCGCCGCACCGCACTGATGGGCAAGATCCCCTACTACACCACCATCCCCGGCGCGATCGCCGCCGTCGAAGGCATCATCGGCTATCGCAGCGGCCAGATCACCGTCCGCCCGCTGCAGGATTATTTCCGAGCCGCCTAGCGGCCCGTCGCATGTCACGCAGACCAGCGCATGGATCGCCTTGCCTTGGTCGCTCGCGGCAGAGCTAGAATGCCTCCTTGTCGTGACCGATGTGTTCGCTTGCGAGATTCTTGGGAAGAGGAAAGCCATATCCTTTCCCGGGCTTCTGCCAATAGAGCGTTCCCTCCTCGTGGTACCTGCTGCCATAGAGATGGAGCGCGATCGCCTGCATGGTCAGGTAGACCGCTTGGATCGCGTCGGCTCCCCCGGCCTCACCCACTTTCGGTCCCTCCGGCCAGCCGATTTCGAATCGACAGAACCATGAGCCTCGCTGGATGACGGGCCCCGTGATCTTGACGTCGACATCAACAACCCCATCGGCATTGTTGATCTTTAGGCGGCGCATTAGGTCGGGCATTTGAACGCTCCTAGTGCCTAAGTGGGGGAATGTAGGTGCCAGAAAGGCAAGCACCCTTGCGAACCATCGCGCTCTCCCAGCACAGCCGACTGGCGCTCATTCTGCAAAGCTGCGCGTCCAATTCGTACTGCTCCTCACATCGTTGCTCCTTCTGCCGGTCGATCTTTGCTGGCCACCAGAGTGGCATCCCCCTCTCCCCGCCAGCGGCCACCCCAACCCAAAGGGTTCCCAGCTAGCCATCGCGGCTGACTAGGATCAAACTTGCGCATCGCTATCCTGAGCTGAAGGATGGCTACAGCTTCTTTGAGTTCTGCGATCTTGAGTGTCAGGTCTGTCTTGATGTGGTCGGTCATGCAACGTCACCCCAATGCTAATCTCCAATAATCTCATGGCGCCAAGGGATGGGGATAACTTTGCCAGTCGAAGTCAATTTATACAGACGGCGCAGTATCTTGCCCTCAATACTTAGTACGAAACTGGCCACTTCCGTGCGACGGAGCAAGGATTGGAATCTAAGGGCTGGCCTTGAATCATCGGAGGGCAGCGAGGAACCATGACCCGCACAGCCTTCATCATCGGCGGTACGGGCCAGATCGGTATCGCGGCTGCGGCCGAGCTTTTGCGTCACGGCTGGCAGGTCACCTGTTCGCACACAGGGCGCGGCGAACCGCAGAACGTGCCGGTCGGCGCTAAGCTTACGGTGGTGAAGCGACAGAACACCGAAGCCCTCGCCGCCGCCATCGGCACGGTCGACCTCCTCGTCGACACCATGGCCTTCACAGGCAAGGACGCGGATCAGCTAGTCGCTCTCGCCGATCGCTACGGCCAGCTCAGCGTCATCTCGACCGGCAGCGTCTATTCCGACGCGCAGGGCCGCAGCCTCGATGCAGCCGGCACTACAGGTTTCCCCGAATATCCGGTGCCGATCCCCGAGACGCACATCCTCGTGAAGCCCGGACCAGAATCATATTCTACCAGCAAGGTTGAGCTCGAGCAGCGGCTGCTCGAAACCAGCACCCGTCCCGTGACCATCCTGCGCCCCTGCGCCATCCACGGCATCAACTCGAAACACCCGCGCGAATGGTGGTTCGTCAAGCGCATGCTCGATGGCCGCCAACGCATCCCCATCGCCTTCGGCAACTCGACCTTCCACACCAGCGCCACCGCCAACATCGCCGCCCTCATCCGCGCCGCTGCCGAGACCCCGGCAACGCGCGTGCTCAACGCCGGCGATCCGAACCCACCCACCGTCCGGCAGGTCGGCGAGACGATAGCCGCGCAACTTGGCTGGACCGGCGCGTTCGTCGATGTCCCGCCCGACTCCGAAGTCGGCGGCACCCCCTTCTCGACCCCCAGCCCCATCATCGTCGATATGCGCGCCGCCGCAGCCATCGGCTACACCCCCGCCGGCAGCTACGCCGCAACCACGGTCCCCTACCTCGCCTGGATGCAATCGCACGCCGCCAACTGGAAGCAGACCTTCCCCATGTTCTCCCACTACCCCAGCGCCCCCTTCGACTACGCCGCCGAAGACGCGGTGCTGGAGGCGTAAGCGGATTCCGGACTTGACCGGTTCGCGCCGCGCGCTCCATCAAGACGCTTCGGGGGTCCGATGTCGCGCCGGTCAAACACCACACGCCTGCCCGCGCCCTTCCTGCGCCGGCTCCGCCTCCGCGAACCGCTGCCAGCTCAGCGCGAATACCCGCTCGACCTGCCCTGGCTCAGCGACGCCTTCGAACTCGAGTTCACAACGCCCGTCACGATCCTCGTCGGCGAGAACGGCTCCGGCAAATCCACTCTCATCGAAGCCCTCGCCGCCCTCAGCGGCTATGACGAGGCGGGTGGTGGCAAAGGCTATCGGCCAGTCGATCACTCAGTGGCTATCGACCGCAGCGGCGCGGCGCTCAGCAACGCCCTCCTCGCCTCGTGGCTGCCCAAGGTCACGCGCGGCTGGTTCTTCAAGGCCGAGTCCTTCTTCTCCGTCGCACGCTATTTGGACACCGCGGCACGCGAGGCCGGAACTGTCGGCCCGGACTTTCTCTCCTGGAGCCACGGCGAAGGGTTCATTCGCGTCTTCGAGGAGCGCATGGCCGGTCAGGGCATCTATTTCATGGACGAGCCCGAGAGCGCTCTCTCACCGCACCGGCAGCTCCAGCTGCTGCGCAGTCTCGACCGCGTGCAGCGCTCCGCGACCTCACAGGTCATCATGGCCACCCATTCCCCGATCCTGATGGCGGTGCCCGGCGCCCGCCTGCTCGAAATCGACCGGCATGGCTTCCACGATGTCGCCCTGCACGAGACGCGCCATTACAAGCTCTACGCAGAGTTCATGGCCGACCCGGTGGCCTTCATCGCCGACGCCCTGCGCGACGACCTCTAGCCAACCGGCCTGCGGATCAGCACCAGCAGCCCGTCGACCGGCACGTCACGCTCGCGCCGGAGCGCCATCCGCTCCGCGACCACCACCTCGAACCCGGCGGCCACACAGTCCGCGATCGTCTCGCCCGCATTGTGCGCATACCGCAGCTGCCGCCGCTGCAGCAGCGTGCCCGTGCCCTCATGCAGCTCGAGCGAAAAGCCGAACAGCCCACCCGGCGCGAGCGCCGCGAACACCGCCGACAGGATCGGCGCCAGCGCCCCGCAATAGATGATCACATCGGCCGCCGTCAGCAGCTCGATGCCGCTCTCGTCACGCAGAAACGCGACCAGCTCCGCCTGCTCGAGCCTGTCGTAAATCCCCTTGCGCCGCGCCTCCCCCAGCATCCGCGCCGACAGGTCGACGCCGTCCAGCCGCTCGCACATCGCGCGCAGCTCAACCCCCATCAGGCCCGTCCCACAGCCAAGGTCCACCGCACGGCCGACGCGCCTGCCATCCAGCGTATCCGCGATCCGCGTCCCAAGCACATGCGGCACCGCATAACCGAGATCCTGCACCAGCTCGTGCTCGAACCGTCCCGCATACTCGTCGAACAGCGTTTCGACGTAGCCGACATCGGTCCCCGGCTGCTCCGCCGCGCCATGCGCCGCGAGCGCCAGCGACGCGCCGAACACATCATCTGTGTCCAGCACCGACACCTTGCGATAGGCCGCAGTCGCCCCGTCCGTATCGCCGGCGTGCGAGCGATAGTCCCCGAGCATGTGCCAGCCCGCCGCCCAATGCGGCGCCAGATCAACCGCGCTCGCCATCACCTCGGCCGCCCCCGCAAAATCCCGCGCCGCGGCGAGCGCCGCCGCGAACTCGGCGCGACGGTCGACAAGCAGATCACCCGATGTATGGCTCAACGGTCTCATGCGGCGCGATCCCCTATCGCAATCGCCGACCGCCGGGAAGCCGCGCTTGACCTCTTGCGCTCCCTCGCTAATGTCCCGCAACCATGATGATGACGCGCTACATCTCCGCAGTCTTCCTGCTCGCCTGAGTGGCTCCGGCCAAAGCCGAACCTTCTCGTCCCATGCATGGGACTGACTCATTGCGAGATCATCAATGCCCTATTCGACCTACCCGCTGAGCGACGCTCAGGTCGCCGCCTTCATCGCCGACGGCTTCGTCCGCATCGACAACGCCTTCTCCATGGACCTCGCCGACGCGTGCCGTGCCATCCTCTGGCAGGACACCGGTGCGAGCCCGGACGATCCCACCACCTGGACCAGGCCGGTCATCCGCCTCGGCCACTACGCGCAGCCCCCGTTCCGCGCCGCCGCCAACACGCCGCTGCTCCACCTCGCCTATGACCAGCTCGTGGGCAAGGGCCGCTGGCTGCCACCGGGCGGCCTCGGCACGTTCCCCATCCGCTTCCCCTCGCCCGACGATCCGGGCGACGCCGGCTGGCACGTCGATATGAGCTTCGGCACCGACAATCCCGACTTCTTCGAGTGGCGCGCCAACGTCACCTCGAAAGGCCGCCAGCTGCTGATCCTGTTCCTCTTCTCGAAGGTCGGCGAGAACGACGCGCCCACGCGCATCCGCATCAGCTCGCATCTCGACATGGCCCGCCTGCTCGCGCCCGCCGGCGAACCCGGCCTCACCATGCGCGAGATGATGGCGAGCGACTTCGCCAACAACGGCAGCAACCGCATCGCCTGCGCCACCGGCTCGCCCGGCACGGTCTATCTCTGCCACCCGTTTCTCGTGCACGCGGCGCAGCCGCATCGCGGCACCCACGTCAAGTTCATGGCCCAGCCGCCGCTCCTGCCGGCCAAGCCGCTTGAACTCGACCGCCCGGATGGTGACTACTCGCCCGTCGAGATCGCCATCCGAACCGCGCTGGAGACCTAGATGACGTCAGGGAAGCTCGCTGAAGTCGACCGCTACATTGCGGGCTTCCCGCCCGACGCTGCACACATCCTCGAACGGCTCCGGGAGACGGTCCACAAGGCCGCCCCCGGCGCCACCGAAGGCTTCAAATACGACATGCCCGTCTTCTATCTGGGCGATGCCCACATCTTCTATCTCGGCGGCTGGAAGAAGCACGTCGGCCTCTACCCGATCTATCCGCAGGAGCCCGCCCTCGAAGCCGAAATCGCCCCCCTCCGCTCGAGCAAAGACACCGTCAAACTCCCCTACAACAAACCCATCCCCTACCCGCTGGTGACAAAGCTCGTGAAAGCCCGCGTTAAGCTGCTGAAGGCAAAAGCCAAGGGCTGAGGCTGGACGCCGCCCATCCGCCCGCTTAGCCTCGCAACTCGTCTCTCGCCTCGCCCGTTCTGGCCCCATGCATCTCAAAGTTGCGTCCTACAATATCCGCAAGGCGGTCGGCCTCGACTGGCGGCGTCGGCCCGAGCGTGTGCTCAAGGTGCTGGTCGAGATCGACGCAGATGTCATCGCCCTGCAGGAGGTCGACCGCCGGTTCGGATCGCGCATCACCGCGCTGAGCCCCGAGATGATCGAAGCCGAGACGGGGTACAAAGCCATCCGCTTCTCGAAGCTGCCGCAAAGCCTCGGCCACCACGGCAACGTCATCCTCGCGCGAAAGTCCATCGACGTCGTCTCCGCCCGCCCGATGGTCCTGCCGCACCTCGAGCCGCGCGGCGCCGCCGTTGCCGATCTCGATTGCGGCGGCCAGCGCCTCCGCGTGGTGGGCATGCATCTGGGCCTCACCCGCAAATGGCGCGCGCTGCAGACGCAGGCGATCGTATCCGAGCTCCGCTCCGTCGAAGGCAACCTGCCGGCGGTGCTGATGGGCGATCTCAACGAGCCCGACCTCAAGTCCGGCGTGCTGCGGGCTTTCGAGCAGGGCCACACCATTGCCGTGTGCGGCCCGAGCTTCCACGCCTCGATGCCCGTCTTCTCGCTCGATCGCATCATCGTCACCGAGAGTATCGGCATCGCCGACGCGGGCGTCCACACCTCGCGGCTCGCGCGCGAAGCCTCCGATCATCTGCCGATCTGGGCCAAGCTCACGCTGCCGAGCTGAAGTAGCGGTCGGCCGCCGCCAGCGCCCGGTCCACCGCCGCTCCATCGACATCGAGGTGCGTCACCCACCGCTGCTGCGACACGCCGCCGGCGCCGGGATAGCCGCCCGTGATGCCGATCCCCTCCCCCGCGAGGAAATCGCTGAACCGGGACGAGTGCTCGGCGGCCACTCTCACCCACACGATGTTGGTGTCCGGCCGGGTCACACTGAGCGCCGGGATCCTGCCGAGCCCATCCGCCAGCCGCCGTGCATTGGCGTGATCCGTCGCCAGCCGCTCGACATTGTGCTCGAGCGCATAGAGCCCGGCTGCTGCGAGGATCCCCACCTGCCGCAACCCGCCACCCAGCGCCTTGCGATACCGGCGCGCCTTGGCGATCAGCTCCGGCTCCCCCACCAGCACCGTCCCGATCGGCGCACCGAGCCCTTTGCTCAGGCACACCGAGATCGTATCGAACGGCGCGGCGATATCGGCGACATCGATATTGCCCGCCACCGACGCATTGAACACCCGCGCCCCGTCGAGATGCGTGCCCAGCCCATGCTTCCGTGCCAGCGCCGTTGCGTCCCCAATCCAGCTCTGCGGCATGACCCGGCCGCCGAACGTGTTCTCGATCGCCAGCAGCCTTGTCCGCGCCAAATGCGGGTCGTCCGCCTTGATCGCCCCCTCGATATCGGCGAGCGCCAGCGTTCCGTCGGCCTGGTGAGGCAGTGGCTGCGGCTGCAGGCTTCCGAGCCACGCCGCGCCGCCCTGCTCGTGCGCATAGCAGTGCGCATCCATCCCGCAGATGTATTCGTCCCCCCGCCCGCAATGCGCCATCAGCGCCAAGGTTCGACTGCGTCCCCGAGGTCATGAACACCGCTGCCGGCTTCCGCAGCCGCTCGGCCAGCGCCGCCTCGAGCTTCAGCACCGTCGGATCGTCGCCGAATACGTCGTCCCCCACCTCCGCGCGGGCCATGGCGTCGCGCATTCCGGCGCTGGGGCGGGTCACGGTATCGGAGCGGAAGTCGTCGCGGATGGGGGTCATGCGGGCGTCACGGAATCGGTGGTTGATGGAGGGGAAGTTGACTGGACGCTGCCGTACGATTGACGTAAAGACCAAATTCTCTTGCCCCTTGGGGTCGGACGCGAGTGGTCCGCCGCCAGGGTTTGGGGCTCCTCCCAGAGCCCAAACGCGTCGTATTGAGATCAACTTCTTCTCTCCGCCGAGCGCAGGCTCGGGCGGGTTGTTGTGTTGGCTGCGACATATTGTGTCCGTTAACTTTTCCGGCTAGAACCGTAACGTCGAATATTGCGGCCGACTGTTCGTGCCTGGCGACGCCTAACGCGCCTGCTGACGTCACTACCGACATTTCGATTGGCGAGCTGCCCGCGGGGGCCGCCACGGCAGAGACTGCGAGAGGGACTTATATGGCTACCGGCACTGTAAAATGGTTCAACGGGCAGAAGGGCTACGGCTTCATCCAGCCGGATGAGGGCGGCGCGGATGTGTTTGTGCACATTTCGGCAGTCCAGCGCTCGGGCCTGAACGGCCTCGATGAGGGGCAGAAGGTCAATTACGAGATCGTCAAGGACAAGCGGACCGGCAAGTCCGCGGCGGACAATCTGTCCATGGCCGGCTGACGCCGGTCTATCGACGCGAAATCGCGGAAGGGGCGTGGCTCGGCGGGCCGCGCCCTTTTCTGTTCGGCGCGACGATCCGTCCTAGGCCCGCGGCGTCAGGAAGTCCTCGTAGCAGTCGTGGTTGTGCTGCTCGACGAAGCGATCCCCCTGAAATCGCAGGAAAATTCCACTTTCGCATACCATGCTATCGCGGGGGCGCAGCCTCCTACGGGCCCACTGACCACCTCAGGCACGTCTCACTCTCGTACCACCGCGGGCGCAATCCCGCCTCGCCGTGCTCCGAGTCGACCGTCACCTTGCCGACTGTATGACGATCCTCTTTTAGTTTCAATAGGTTAGAGTTCACGACCTGAACCATATTCTCAGCATAGAGGGCGCGTAAGGTCGCCTAATTCCCAGACTCGATTGCCGAGAACAGCCGCCTGGCTGCCTTCACTCTGTCATCTTCCACAGCCATTTCCTCTTTGTCCAAAACCCAAACAAAACGCTTCACTAGAATAGCGCTCTCGTCCATGCTGGAAGGGAATTCCAGAGAATTCTTTTAGGAAAGGGAACCAGATGGCTCGTGCCGCTGCAAAAAAAGTAAAGCCCCGCAAGCGTTTGACCGGCGATGAGCGTCGCGAATCAATCCTCGAAGCCGCCCTCGGTTGCTTCCTCGAAAAGGGGTATATTGCGACCACCATTAACGACATTCGCGAAGCGTCTGGCGCCACCACCGGCTCCATCTACCACTTCTTCGACGGCAAGGGCGCCCTGGCGACCGCGTTGCTCGAAGACGCCATGGCCGGCTGGTCGGGTGAATCGCAGGCGGCCGGCGACACGGCCGAAGCCTTTGTGAAGGCTGCCGCGGGCGGGCTCGTCACCTGGGGCCTCAAGAACCCCGAGCTTTTCCGCTTCACCGACGAAATTCGCACCCTCGCCGTCACGGCGCCGGAATTCGCCGACGTTGCGGACGCCCTCACCGAGGGCACCGGTGGCCCGTCCTACGCCAAGTTCCTCAAGGCCAAGAAGGTCAAGGACCTCCCCTGGCCGGTCGCCCACTCGCTGATCCTCGGGCCGGCCTACAACTTCCTGCGCCTTGCGACCACGGGCCGTGCCCGCGTCGCCGCCAAGCGCGCCTCGGAAGCCATTGCGGATGCCGCATGGGCCGCCGTTAAGGCTTGATTTTCGAGCGGCGGGGTCCCATCTCGGACCCCGCCGTGCCTGCCGCTTGACCGCGGCGCACTGGACGGGCAGTTTCGCCCATAACCCCTGAATTTCCAGTCCGCTGAACGCCAAGCTGGGCGAGACGCGGACTTTTTGTTTTGAGACGGAGACTGAGATGCCGGACAAGATCCCGATGACGCCGAGCGGCCACGTTGCGCTGAGCGAGGAATATCGCGTCCGCACGTCCGAGGACCGTCCGCGCATCATCGCCGCCATTTCGGAAGCCCGCGCCCATGGCGACCTCAGCGAAAACGCCGAGTATCACGCCGCCAAGGAGCAGCAGAGCCTCAACGAGGGCCGGATCAAGGAGCTC
>JBGAKM010000037.1:0-7892 GCA_044224395.1 Devosia sp. | reverse complement strand
AACGTCATCGTTGGGGAGGTGACGCGTCATACGCGACGGAGGGGTCATGGAATCATGATTCGTGAGGATCATGGCCCCTCCGTCCGCGCAGACGCGGACACCTCCCCAGCGATGACGCTGGGGAGGAGAATCGCTCTGCCATGACCGTCGATGTCGCCGGCAGCGCGGCCGAGGACAGGGTCGCCGTCGCCTCCAACTGGAAGCTGGTGTGGTGGCGGTTTCGTCGCCATCACTTGGCGATGGCGAGCGGTGTCCTGTTGATCCTGCTCTACCTGATCGTCCTCGCGCCCGACTTCTTCTCGACCCAGGATCCCGAGCGGACCGACGCGCGCCAGGCCTTCATCCCGGTGCAGGCGATCCATCTGCTCGACGACGGCAAGATCGCCCCTTGGGTGCCGGCGATCGTCGGCAAGCGCAATCCGGTAACCTTGCGCATGGAATGGACGACCGATCCGCAGAAGAAGGTGCCTATCCGCTTCTTCGCGCCCGGCTTCTCATGGAAGCTGTTCGGCCTCATCCCGACCAACATTCATCTGATCGCGCCAGCCGATGCGAACCAGCGCATCTTCCTGCTCGGCTCCGATCGGCTGGGCCGCGATCAGTGGTCGCGCATCATGCACGGCACGCAGACGTCAATGACGGTCGGCCTGGTCGCGGTGGCGCTGAGTGTCATCCTGGGCGTCGTGCTGGGCGGTATCTCGGGCTATGTCGGCGGCAAGACCGATCAGGTGATCCAGCGCATCATCGAGCTCTTGCAGTCGGTGCCGACGATCCCGATCTGGCTCGCCCTGTCGGCCGCCCTGCCGCGCGACTGGACGCCGATCCAGGTGTTCTTCGCCATCACCGTGATTCTGTCGCTGGTCGGCTGGACGACGCTCGGCCGCGAGGTGCGCGGACGATTCCTCGCCTTGCGTGAGGAGGATTTCGTGCTGGCGGCGCGGCTCGCCGGCTGCTCGCGCATGCGCATCATCTTGCGCCACATGGTGCCGACTTTCATGAGCCACATCATCGCCACCAGCTCGCTCGCCATCCCGGTGATGATCATCAACGAGACCTCGCTCTCCTTCCTGGGGCTCGGCATTCGACCGCCGGCGATAAGCTGGGGCGTGCTGCTGCAGGAGGCGCAGAACATCCAGACCCTGGCGCTGGCGCCGTGGCTGCTCACGCCCGGCCTGGTCGTCATCGTGGCCGTGCTGGCCTTCAACCTGGTGGGTGACGGCCTGCGCGATGCCGCCGACCCCTACAGCCACTGAGCGGCCGATGGCGAGCGCCGACGCCCAGCCTTTGCTCTCGGTGCGCAACCTGCGCGTCTCGTTCGCGCTCGACGAGGGGCTGGTGCGCGCCGTCGACGGCACCAGCTTCGACGTCATGCCCGGCCAGGTGCTGGGCGTCGTCGGCGAAAGTGGCTGCGGCAAGAGCGTCACCATGCGCGCTATCCTGCAGCTCATCGACCGGCCCGGCCGAATCACCGCGGGTGAGATCCATTTTCGCCGCCGGCCGCCGAACGGTGCCGACGAAGGCAGCGCCGAGGTGGTCGATCTCGCCCGCCTGCCGCCGCGCGGCCCGGTGATGCGGGACATCAGGGGCGGCGAGATCGCCCTCATTCCGCAGGAGCCGATGGCCGCGTTCAGCCCGGTGCACACGGTTGGCGATCAGATCGTCGAGGCGATCCTGCTGCACGGCCATCGCTGGCAGGAGGGTGGCCGCAAGCTCTCGCGGCGCGAGGCGCGCGATCTCACGGTCGGTCTGTTCCGCGATGTCGGCATCTCGATGCCGGAGCAACGCATCGATGCCTTCTCCTGGCAGCTCTCCGGCGGCTTGCGCCAGCGCGCCATGATCGCCATGGCGCTGTCGTGCAAGCCGCGGCTGCTGATCGCCGACGAGCCCACGACGGCGATCGACGTCACCACTCAGGCCCAGGTGCTGGCGCTCTTGCGCGACCTGCAGGCACGCTACGGCACCGCCATCATCTTCATCACCCACGACCTCGGCGTGATCGCCCAGATGGCGAGCTACGTCGTCGTCATGTATCTCGGCCGCGTCATGGAGGAGGGGCCGGTCGACGACATCTTCCATGCTCCCAAGCATCCCTACACGCGCGCCCTGCTGCGCTCGATCCCGGGCCTCTACGGCGAAACGCGCGTGGCGTTGCCGGTGATCAGCGGGGCGCTGCCGCATCCCTTCAATCGTCCGCCCGGCTGCCCGTTCCATCCGCGCTGCCCCGATGTCACCACGAAATGCGCGGGCGCCGTGCCCAGCCTGCAGCCGGTCGGGACCAGCCAGCTCGCGAGCTGCTTCCTGCATCACGACGTGGTGGATTCCGAATGAGCGAGACGGCCGCCGCATCGCCGCCGCTGCTGGAGGTGCGCGGCCTGCAGAAATTCTTCCCGATCACGCGCGGCTTCCTGCAGCGCGTCGTCGGCCACGTGCGTGCCGTGGATGGCGTCGACTTCACGCTGGCCGAGGGCGAGACGCTGGGCCTGGTGGGCGAGAGCGGCTGCGGCAAGACCACGGCCTCGCGCTGCATCCTTCGCGCCATCGATCCGACCGGCGGCCAGATCCTCTACCGCACGCGCGACGGCCGCACGGTCGATCTCGCGACCCTGCCGCCGCGCGAGCTTCTGCCGTTGCGTGCCGAGATCCAGATGATCTTCCAGGATCCGTTCGGCTCGCTCAATCCGCGCATGACCTTGCTCGACAATGTCGGCGAGCCGCTGCTGGTGAACGGCATGGGCAATCGCCGCGAGCGCGCCGATCGCGTCGCCGAGCTGTTGCGCCTCGTCGGCCTGCGACCGGAGTTCATGCATCGCTTCCCGCATGCCTTCAGCGGCGGCCAGCGCCAGCGGATCGGCATCGCCCGAGCGCTCGCCACGAACCCGCGCCTGGTCGTCGCCGACGAGCCGGTGTCGGCGCTCGACGTCTCGATCCAGGCCCAGGTGCTGAACCTGCTGCTCGAGCTGCAGGCGCGGCTCAAGCTCACCTTCCTGTTCGTCGCTCACGATCTCTCGGTGGTGCGCCACATCTCCGACCGCATCGCCGTGATGTATGTCGGCCAGCTCGTCGAGCTCGCCCGCACCGACGATCTGTTCCGTCGGCCCCAGCATCCCTATACGGCCGCCCTGATGCGCGCCGTGCCGGCCGCCGACCCGCGCGTGCGGTCGGGTGACGGCATCCTGAGCGGCGAGGTGCCGAGCCCCGCCGCGCCGCCCGCCGGCTGCTACTTCAACCCGCGCTGCCGCCATGCTGTCGAACGCTGCCGCAGCGAGGTGCCGGCCTTGCGCGAGATCGCTCCAGGCCATTTCAGCCGCTGCCACTTCGCGGGCGAGATGGAGTTTTAGTGCTCGGTCGTGCGATAGGTCGCAGTCTACGGCCTTGTTGTGCAACACTACGGCCGCCGGAACTCGGGCTCATCGTCGTTGCCGGAGAGGAACGGGGTGTTGCCGGCGATGCCGGCCTCGGGCGCGGCGACGAGCACTTGCTCGACGGCGAATAGGTTCAATGCCAACGGTAGCGATGATCTGCTTGGCCGTGGGCTATGGTCCCTTGAAATCATCTATGCGATCACCCAAGAAGGCGTCTCATTTGAAAGGGAGATGGCGATGACCAGGATCAACCGCCGCACAGTGTTGGCGGCTGGCGCCGCTGCCGTGTTGGCGCCGCAATCGCTGCGGGCCCAGGCGTGGCCCGCCAAGCCGATTCGCTGGGTGGTGCCCTACACGGCGGGCGGGCTCACCGATTCGGTGACGCGGCTCACGCTCGAGAAGACGACCGTCGGCCAGCCCTTCGTGATCGACAACAAGCCCGGCGCCAATTCGCTGATCGGAGCGGAGATCGTCGCCAACGCCGCCCCCGACGGCTATACCTTCCTGACGGTGATCGCGGCCCATGCCGCCAACAAGACGCTCTATGCCGGCAAGCTCAAGTTCGATCCGGTGACGAGCTTCGCGCCGGTGTCCCTGGTCGGTATCGCTCCGATCATGATCTTGGTGAGCAACGATTTGCCGGTGAAGACCGTCGGCGAGCTGATCGCCTACGCCAAGCAGAATCCGGGCAAGATCTCCTTTGGCTCGTCCGGCGTCGGCGCGGCGGCGCACCTCACCAGCGAGCTGATCATGCAGGTCACCGGCACGAAGATGGTGCATGTCCCCTACAAGGGGACGGCGCCGGCGCTGGCCGACCTCATGTCCGGCAACATTCAGATGCTGCTCGACGTGCCGATCGGCACCATGAGCCAGGTGAAGGCCGGCAAGGTGCGGGCGCTGGCCATGATGTCGAAGGAGCGCGTGCCGGGCGCCGAGGACATTCCGACCATCGTCGAGTCGGGCGGTCCGCTGATCGAATCCTCGAGCTGGGTGATGTTCATGGCACCCGCCGGCACGCCGAAGGAGATCGTCGACCGGATGGGCGACGAGGTTGCCAAGGCGATGAAGGACGAAAGCTTGCGCAAGCGTCTGGCCGACCAAGCCGTGATCCCGGTCGGCGCCACGCCAGCCGAGACGATGAAGTTCCTCCAGTCCGAGGTCGAGAAGTGGGAACGGGTGATCACCAAGGCCGGCGTGAAGATAGACTCGTAGAGCGACGCATCGACACATACGCCCGCTGCGAGATACCATGACCGCCGAGCTCGACGTCTTCAGCACCATCGCCGTTCAAGGCGCCGTCGAGGCGCTGGCGCCGCGGTTCGAGGCGGCGCACGACTGTCGCCTCGTCGTCACCTGGAATACCGCGCCGGTGCTGGTGAAACGCCTGCAGGGCGGCGAGACCGCCGACCTGCTCATCCTCAATCGCGCCGGCATGGGCACGATGATCCGCGACGGCCGCGTGCCGTCCGGCTCCGAAGTGACTTTGGCGAGCTCGGCCACCGCCATCGCCATCAAGGCAGGCGCGCCACGACCGGACATCTCGACGCCGGACGCCTTGATCCGGACGCTGCGCGCGGCACGCGCCATCTCCTACACCGACCCTGCCGCAGGTGGGGCGAGCGGCATCTATTTCGCAAAGCTGCTGGAGCGGCTGGGGATCGCAGCGGAAATCAACGCGAAGACGAAGTTCCCGCCGCCTGCCGGCCTGTCGGGCTCGCTTCTGCTCACCGGCGAGGCCGATCTCGCCGTCCAGCAGACGCCCGAGCTGATGCAGGTTCCCGGCATCGAGATTCTCGGCACCTTGCCGGGCGACCTGCACATGGTCACGATATTCGTCGCGGGCGTCGAGATCTCGAGTGCGAAGGCCGCCATGGCGAGGAAGTTGATCGACTTCCTGCGGACGCCTGGGGCTGCCGCGGTCTTTCGCGCTAAGGGCCTCGATCCGGCCTGAGGTCGGCATGCCGGAGCCGCGGCCCGAGCGAAGCTCGGCGGGTGGGACGCGAGGCCCGGAAAGACGTACGATAAAATGACGGCGAGCGTTTCGGGAGGCCGTGACGATGGCGCACTTTATGTTCTCGCGAAGGGCGGTCCTCCTGTCGACCCTGGCGCTTGGCGTGTCGCGTGCCTCGGCGCAGCCGGCCGAGGCGCCGTTCCCGACACGTGGCTGGGCGACCTCCGCGCCGGAAGAGCAAGGCATGAGTGCCGAGGCGCTGACGCGCCTGGTCGAGTTCGGCGCTGTCAACAACATGGACAGCCTGCTCATCACCCGCCGTGGTCGCATCGTGCTCGACGTGACCTATGCACCATTCCGTCCCGGCCTCAAGCATCGCATCAATTCCTCGACCAAGGCGGTCGTCAGCTCGCTGATTGCCATCGCGATGAAGGAAGGTTTGCTCGACAGCGCCGATCGGCGGGTCCTCGACTTCTTTCCCGACCGCACGATCGCCAACCTCGACGACCGTAAGAAGGCGATCACGATCCGCCATCTGCTCGACATGACATCGGGGCTGGAGTGGGATGAGGGCGTCAATGGCGGTGCCGCCTCGTTCCTCGCCATGGAGCGCAGCCCGAATTGGATACAATACATCCTCGATCGCCCCATGGCGACGGAGCCTGGATCGGCTTTCTACTACGACAGCGGCAACAGCCATCTGCTGTCGGCGATCCTGACCAAGCTCACCGGCAGGAGTGCCTTCGACTACGCCAAGGAGAAGCTGTTCGGGCCGCTTGGCATCGAGGATGTCTTTTGGCGCCACGATCCGCAGGGCATCTCGGGCGGTGGCGCCGGCCTCTACATGCTGACCCGCGACATGGCGAAGTTCGGCTACCTCTACCTGCGCGGCGGCATTTGGGAAGGAATCGGGATCTTGCCATCGTCGTGGATCGACGGTGTGCGCGGCGCATCGGTCGACATGCGCGAGAGCTGGTCGAAGAACCTGCGCTATGGCAGCCAGTTCTGGGTCGTTCCGGGTCGCGATGCCTTCATGTCGGTGGGCTATGATCGCCAGCTCGTCATTGTCATGCCCAAGCTCGATATCGTCGTGGCAACCACGGGGTCGGCGCGTTTCCCACCACTGGGCGGTGCGCCCTCCCGGCCGCGCTATGGGATGGAGACCTTGATTGGCCACATCGCGGCGGCGGTGAAGTCGGAAGGGTCCGTTGCGGCTGACGTGGCGGCTACAGCGGAGCTTGCCAAGCGCGTCGCCGACGCCACGCGCGAGACGCCTGCGCCAGCCGGCAGTTCGCCGCCCGCCCTGGCCAAGGCGATTTCCGGCAAGGTCTGGCGCTTCCCGGGCAACGCCATGAACATCAAGTCGATCACCTACGATCTCGACGGGCCGGAACCGTCCTACAGCTACGAGCCCTGGCGCCTGCCGCCCGGAATCGCGGCGGCACGTCTTGGCGGCCCGATCGGCTTCGACGGTCACTACCGGGTCGGCGGCCGTATGCTTTACGGCCCGAGTGCCTGCCGAGGCGGCTGGCGGGACGATGGCAAGACTCTGGTGCTCGAGACCCAGACTCTCGGCAACGACGACGTTGTCCGGGCGACGCATGTCTTCACTGAGCGGACCGTCGAGATCGCCATCGAAGGCGCCGTCGGCTTCACCGTCGAGCTGCGCGGCCAGGCCGACGGGTAGGAAGAGCGGCGTGCTCTACTTGAACTCGTACTCCGCGATCAGCCACGGCTCGTTCCTGGCGGCGGCGATCCATTCCTTCATCGCCGGATAGCCGAGCACGGCGTTGCAGTAGGCGTCGGTGTCGGAATCGACCGGCACGGCGTAGGTACGTAGCCTTGTCACCACCGGTGCGAACATGGCATCGACCGCGCTGAAGCTGCCGAACAGAAAGCCATCGTCCTTGGGCCAGGCGCCGGAGAAGCGCTTGCGGCAATCGCGCCATGCCGAGGTGAGGCGCTCGATGTCGTTGCGCACCCCCGGAGTCATGCCGCGCCCGGGATAGGACGAGCGGATGTTCATCGGCATGCTGGCGCGCAGGTCGGCAAAGCCCGCGTGCATCTCCGTCGACAGCGAGCGCGCATGAGCACGCGCCGCCGCCGATGGCGGCCACAGGTTGGACTCGGGCTTGAGGTCGTTCAGGTACTCGGCGATCGCCAGCGACTCCCATACCGCCAGGCCGCGATGGATCAGCACCGGGACGCGGCCCGATGGCGAGTACTTGCGGATCGCCGCCTGCGTCGTCGGCAGGTCGAGCGGGATCACGACTTCCTCGAAGTCGATGCCGGCGATCTTGGCCATCAGCCAGCCGCGCAGCGACCACGACGAATAGTTCTTGTTGCCGATCACCAGGGTGAAGTCGGCCATATGCCCTCCTTGCCAGGGCCATACTTTGGCCGGCAATGTTGTCCGTTGCACTACAGTTTCGTGAGCATGTCCATGTCGCTGCCGTTCGTCGACCGCTCTTCTTCTTCGCTGCCCGTGCAGCTTGTCGCCCAACCGCGCTGGCGAAGCTGGCTCCAGGAACAGAGCGCAGCGCATCGCGGCTGGATAGAATCGTCGGGAGTCGCGGGCA
>JBGAKM010000020.1:0-54998 GCA_044224395.1 Devosia sp. | reverse complement strand
GTCGACATGGCGCGGTCCTTTAGAGTTCGATGCCGTCGCCGGGGTCGAGCGACGCTTGCCGCGCGACCATCCGCATCCGGTTGCGCATGGCGTTAGCCTTGGCGGCGTCGACATCGGGTTCGTCGTCCAGAACCTCGAACTCCTGCGCGGGCGACGGCGGCGGGATGATCTCCTCATGCTCGGGCAATTCCGGCTCGCGGCGAATGCCGGCATTGGCGGGATCGCCGCCGTCCTCGCCCGCGCCGACCGCGCCCGTCTGGCCTGCGGCTGCGACGACGCGGCCCGACCAGTCGTCGCACTCGGCGGCGTTCGCGGGAGCGGCCAGCAGCTCGGGCGGCGTGATGATACGCTCCTGCAAGCGCGCGTCCTCGAAATAGCGGGCCTTAGTGGCGCGGATCGGCGGCGTGCCGGCGACCATGACGATCTCTTCGGACGGCGGGAGCTGCATGATCTCGCCGGGCGTCATCAGCGGCCGCGCTGTCTCCTGCCGCGAGACCATCAGGTGGCCGAGCCAGGGCGAAAGCCGGTGGCCGGCATAGTTGGTGGAATCACGCAGCTCGGTCGCGGTGCCGAGCGCATCGGACACGCGCTTGGCGGTGCGCTCGTCGTTCGTGGCGAAGCTGACGCGCACATGGCAATTGTCGAGGATGGCGTTGTTCGGCCCATAGGCGCGCTCGATCTGGTTGAGCGATTGGGCGATCAGGAAACCCTTGAGGCCGTAGCCCGCCATGAAGGCGAGCGCCGATTCAAAGAAGTCGAGACGGCCGAGTGCCGGAAACTCGTCGAGCATCAGGAGCAGCCGGTGGCGCTTGCTCGATGCGGTCAGCTCCTCGGTCAGCCGGCGGCCGATCTGGTTGAGGATGAGGCGGATGAGCGGCTTGGTGCGGTTGATGTCGGACGGCGGCACGACGAGATAGAGGCTGACGGGCTTTCGGCCGCCGACGAGATCGGCGATGCGCCAATCGCAGCGCGCCGTGACGCGGGCGACGACGGGATCGCGGTAAAGGCCGAGAAACGACATGGCGGTTGAAAGCACGCCGGAGCGTTCGTTGTCGGACTTGTTCAGTAGCTCGCGCGCCGACGATGCGATGACGGGATGCACGCCGGCTACGCCGAGATGTGGCGTGTCCATCATCGCGCGCAGGGTGGCTTCCACCGGGCGACGCGGATCGGACAGGAAGTTGGCGACGCCGGCAAGAGTCTTGTCCTTCTCGGCGTAGAGGACATGCAGGATCGCGCCGACAAGAAGCGAATGGGAGGTCTTTTCCCAATGGTTGCGCTTGTCGAGCGAACCTTCGGGATCGACAAGAATATCCGCAATGTTCTGAACGTCGCGGACTTCCCATTCGCCCTGTCGCACTTCCAGCAGAGGATTGTAGGCCGAGGACTGCGCGTTGGTCGGATCGAACAGCAGCACGCGGCCGTGCCTGGCGCGGAATCCCGCCGTCAGCGTCCAGTTCTCACCCTTGATGTCGTGAACGATGCAGCTTCCCGGCCAAGTCAGCAGCGTCGGCACGACAAGGCCGACGCCCTTGCCGGAGCGGGTCGGCGCGAAGCATAGGACATGCTCGGGGCCATCGTGGCGCAGATAGTCGCGATCATAGCGGCCGAGTACGACGCCATCGGGACCGAGCAGGCCGGCGGAGCGGATTTCATTCGCTTCCGCCCATCGCGCCGAACCATAGGTCGCGACATTGCGGGCTTCGCGCGCGCGAATGACCGACATGGTAACGGCGGCAGCGATGGCCATGAAGCCACCTGATGCCGCAATGAAACTTCCCTCGGTGAAGATCGCGGGAGCGTAGGCGTCGAAAGAAAACCACCACCAGAAGAAGGCCGGCGGATAGTAGATCGGGAGGCCCGCCAGCTCGAACCAAGGGTTCCCAAGCTGCGGCTGAAAGCCGAGACGCCATGCGGTCCACTGCGTCGCCGCCCAGGTCATGATGAGAGCGATGGTCAGGACGACGGCGATCTGACCCCAGAGAATTCGGCCTCCACGCATACAGGCTCCAATCGGCAAAAATGTCGGGGCCGATCAGAGAATGGGCGTTTTCGCGAGAGGCAATAGGAAAGGTGATACCGGAGGGCTGCTGGATACTGTCGGCGGCGAATAGGACGGATTGGCCTCGTGCCGATACCCTTGCGCTTAGTTCGGAGCGAACGGCAATCATTCAGTTGGATTGAGTCGAGCGGCCCATTTTGTTTGCCAGTGCGAGCAGGTTGCGGAGCGAGGCGGTGCGATTTTGCGGCAACCAGACGGCCGAGAATACAACCGGCTCCGGCTCATCGACAATCGGCAGAAACACAACACCCCCCGTCGGGAACAGCCCGCTTGCGGCCCCAAGAAGCGTGATGCCAAAACCCTGCGCGATCATGGACAAGAGCGTGCCGCGCTCCACCTCGAAGCGCTGGATGGCCGGCGGCGGCCAGCGTCCGGCAAGGCGCAGCACAATATGGTCATGGACCTGCGGTCCCGTGCCGCCGTGGCGGACAAGGAAAGTCTCACCGGCGAGATTGGTCCATGTGACGCCGGATTGTTCAGCGAGCCGATGGTTCGATGGCAGCGCCGCGACCAGTGGTTCGGTCCAAATGGGCCGGGAATGGCAATCGGGCAGATCGAACATGCCGACCAGGAACGCGACGTCGATCCGGTGAGCGCGCAATTGCTTGACCGCATCTCGCGCCGATCCCTCGACCATTTCGACAGCGATGGCGGGATGTTCCGCGCGGTATCGCGTCAGCAGACCATCGAGAAAGCTGCCGGGGATCAGGCCATGGAGGCCGATGCGCAGATGGCCGCAATCCCCCGATGCTGCGAGGCTGGCGGTTTTTACGGCATAGTCGAGCTGATCGACGCCGGCCGCGACGCGCTCCACGAAATGCCGGCCGGCCTCAGTAAGCCGAACGCCACGTGTGTTGCGCTCGAAGAGCGGAATGCCGAGGTCTTCTTCCAGCGCCTTGATCCGCGCGCTTACGCTCGACTGGCTGACGCGAAGGGCATTCGCGGCGTGACGAAAGTTCAGATATTCGGCGACGGCGAGCGTCTGGATGAGGGACACCATGGGAATGCGTCCGCCAAGCAACGTCGGCGGCTCGTTATGGCCGGAAACCTTTCGCAATCGCCGCCGCATTCGTCATGTCCGTCTTGCGGTTGGAGCCTGCTCCAAAAACACTGACCCGAAAGCCGAGCGACAAACCCGTCTATCGGGATTGGTGATCGACTTTACAAGTGTGTAAATTTACACGATAGTATAGAAATGACAATCTTGAAGCGAACGGAACGGTCTCGAAATCTCATCCTCGACGCTGCTGGCGAGGCATTTCGAGAGCTGGGTTTTGCCAACACGTCGATGGAGGAAATCGCGACTCGGGCAGGGTTGACCCGCAAGACCGTCTACAACCTGTTCAGCTCGAAAGAGGAAATCGCGCTGCGGCTTATCGCCCGCGTGGAAGCCGGCGACGTGATTTATCGCGTGCGCATGGAAGCAAACGAAGACGTCCTTGAGCTTCTAGAGAGGGTCTTTCTCGACAGCGCGGGCTGGTGCCTAGCCAATCCCTCGCTTGCGAGGCTCGCCCTTGCCCCTACCGAGCGGCCGTCTCTCGAACCACCGTCCGACCGTGCTTCTTTTCAGAGGCTTGTTCGAGACATTCTCGTCCTTGGCCAGCAGCAGGGCGTCATTCGCAAGGATGATGACCCCAATTTCATGTCGCTCGTCCTGCTCGGCATCTATGGCCAGGCCATGCTCACGGCGCTCTCCGGCGGACCGTTCAGCGAGGACGACATCAGACATCTCATCCGTATCGTTATCGAAGGCATCGGCGAGCAATCTCCGCCTTCATCGAAATAGAAAGTTCTCCGATGGTGGGATCGCCCATGCTGAAAGAATTTGGTCACAACATATGGACCGCCGATGGTTCAGAGGTCGTAGCGATGATGGGATTTCATTATCCTACCCGCATGGCTGTCATAAGACTGTCCGACAAAGACCTTTTCGTATGGTCGCCTATCTCATTGACGGAGAGTCTTCGCGTCGAGGTCGATGCGCTTGGGGAGGTCCGCTATCTCGTTGCACCCAATTCTCTGCATCATCTGTTCATCGCCGACTGGAAGCGTGCCTATCCAGATGCACGGGTCTATGCCGCCCCCGGACTGCGGGAAAAGCGCAAAGACATAGCTTTCGACAATGATCTCGGTGACGCGCCGGTGACGGAGTGGTGCGGAGAGATTGAACAAGTTGTCGTGGAGGGCAACGCGATAACGAGCGAAGTGGTGTTTTTTCACCGCAAGAGCGGAACCGTGATCTTCACTGATCTGATCCAGCAACTGCCCACCGGCTGGTTTTCCGGCTGGCGCGCGGTCGTAGCGAAATTGGACCTTATGGTTGGCCCGGAACCATCGGTTCCTCGGAAATTCCGTATGGCCTTTACCAATCGTCGTGTCGCACGCGCATCCCTCGAACGCATTCTAGCATGGCCGGCTGAAAAGGTGCTGATGGCGCATGGAACGCCCATCATCAAAAACGGTCAGGCATTCTTGCGGCGTGCATTCGGATGGCTGATAGCCTGAAAACTGTTCGGCCAGAGACCTAGCGGTTGCAAATCAGAGCGTAACGGACGCTAGGCGATGCTTGTTTATAGCCCAAGCCCTCGCGCCCTACCCATCTGCCACGACACGGAACCGCCTTGCACGACGCCCATGATCTCTCGGCCAAGCCGGCGGTCGATGACCGGACGCCACGGGACAAGGGTGAACTCTTGGCTCTGCTCGACGATAGCGAACTTGCCGCTCGATAGTTGGACGGTCCCGGTGAACTTGCCGGCGACGGTCTCGCCGTCCGATACAGCGCGGAACGGCAGGCCCTTGCTCGCGGCCAGTTCGCCACCGACACGGGCAACCTCGCGCTCGCGCAGCGTAGCGAGGAGATTGCGCCGATAGGCGATGCCACCGTTCGGCTGACGGGCGGCATCGCCCCGGTCGATATGATGCTCGCGACGGCGGTCCATCGCCTCGCGCACCTGCTGGCCGAAGCCGGAGGGCACGAGATCCGATGCCTCGGCCGAGACAAGCCGCCGGTCGAGCCAGGTCGCGCCATCCGCGCCGATCTGGCTTTCCAGCCGGGCGGCGGAGAGAACGCGGATATTGGCCTGCCGGTTGCGTCCCGCATCATAGGCGGCGGCACGGGTCTCGAAGTCCTCGGGGATGCGCCATTGATCGGCGCCGATCCGCTCGGCGATCCCGGCACGGCGCAGCGCCTCCAGCCGCCGGACATGCGCATCGACATAGCCCTCATAGTCGCCGCCCGGCACGCGGCCCTCGAACTTCGCCTGCTCGACGTGACGGCTCGGCCGGTAGATGCCGTCCTCGGCGATGGCCGCAATTGTGCGGTCGGACGGACGGCCCGCCCTATCGGCGGGGCCGACCTCGATAACGCTGCCGATCCGGGCATCCTCGACACAGGCCGGGTCGATGCCGGCGATATGGTGCGTCCGGCCGTCGATGCCGTCGACCACGACGGTCAGGTTCTCGCCCAGCTCGTCGGTGAGATACTTGTCGACGACGCGGCCGACGACGGGCGTCTCGGGCGCAGCGTCGTGAATCTGGAAGGTCATCGGATCGCGCTCCAGGCCGTCGGCCTTCAGCGCCTTGTGCATGTTGCGGATGATATCGCCGCGCTCGCCCAGCCCGCGCAGCGCCGGTTCCATGCGCTCGCTCAGCTCCCAGACGCCGGGAGCATGTTCGGTGGCGAGGCCCATCTTCTCCAGCTTGGCGAGACGGCGCAGGCGCAGCGCGCGATTGAACTGGCGCTTCGGATCGGCAGGCTCATGGCGCAGGTCGAGGAAGCGTTCATCGGCTTCCTCGGTCATGGCCCGGTCGATGCGGGTGAAGCGGTCCTGGTCGATCTCAGCCGAGAGCTTGCGGCTCTGCTCGATCTCGGTGACGGGACCGAGTTCGAGCGTGGTCAATTCGCTCGCCCGCTCGCGAATCCCGTTGGCGAGATAGTCGCCGTTGATGACCAGATTCTCGCCCAGCTCGTCCTTGCCGCGCACGATGACATGCACATGGGGATGGCCGGTGTTGTGGTGATTGACGGCGACCCAATCGAGCTGGGTGCCGAGATCGGTTTCGACCTGGCTCATGAGGTCGCGGGTATAGGCCGTGAGGTCCGATAGGTCCGCGCTATCCTCGGGCGAGACGATGAAGCGGAACTGATGGCGATCGTCCGCGCCGCGCTCGACGAAGGCCGCACCATCGGCGCGATCCTCGGTGGCGGAATAGAGCTGGCCGCGCTCGCCGTCGCGCGAGGTGCCGTCGCGCTGGATGTAGCGCAGATGGGCGGCGGATTTCCCGTTCTTCCCCGCGTTCTGGACGTAGCGGGTTTTGACGACGACGCGGCGCTGACCTGGCGCGCTGTGTCGCCAGCCGCCCGCCAGGGTTCGGGCGCGCACGAAAGCCGCGCCGCGTCCGCGCTTCAAGCCCGGACCTTTGGACGAGCGTGCGACCTTGCCGCCTTTCGTGCCGGGAGAAGATTTGAAGCGCTGTGACGATAACCCCGACGATCTCGCCGGGC
The DNA here is from genome assembly GCA_044224395.1 of Devosia sp. Classification (GTDB taxonomy): domain Bacteria; phylum Pseudomonadota; class Alphaproteobacteria; order Rhizobiales; family Devosiaceae; genus Devosia_A. The sequence continues at coordinate 48,429 of JBGAKM010000020.1, read as the reverse complement.
TGTTGCTATGCTGACGCGCGATCTTCTTCGCCTGGGTGAGAAAGCTCTTGGCCTTGCCCGCCTTCGGCACATCGGATCGAACGCGGCCGGGCCTGGGACGGAAGTGGAATTCGTCGTCGGCGCTCATGGATGCGCCTCCAGCCAAACCGGCGCAAAACCGGCCGATTTCAGGCTATGGTGCTGGCCAGAACCCAGCAACGCCAAGGCGTTGCGCAAGATTGCGGCACGCGGGGTCAAAAAATGGGGTGCCGCGCGCGGTGCCCCTAAACAGTGTGCAGACAACAACAATTTCAGAAACCGGCCCGACGTGGTGCCGGTTTCCTTTATCTTGCCCTCCGCCTTTTCTGACCTTTCCGCCCTTCCGACCGGGAATGCAGCCAGGCGCGACCCTGCCTGACTGCACACCGGAACCAGCGCGAGCGGACGCGGGAACGCTATCCTCATGGCGTTCTTCCATCGTCGGCGCGCGCCACGAACATGCTGCCGTCACGCGGCTCCACATCGCGGCGCTCGCGCACCGGAACGGTCGGGCGAGCGTCGCCTGATGTGCCGATAGTCTGCACCGGATCGGCGCTCCGCCTGTCGCTCGGGCGCATGACGAAGAGCGGGGCGTCGCGCCAATCGGGCGGCGGCGCGGATTGCTTCTCCGGCGTCGCGGCCGCGACTGCGCCGCCGAGCGCCGATGCGAGAGCGGCGACATAGGCGCGCGTTTCGGCCGGCAGCGGACGGCCTGTCGCGCGGTGCTCGTCATAGCGGCCGGGACCGGCATTGTAGGCGGCGAGCATCGCCGCGACATTGCCGTAGCGATCCCACATCTCGCGCAGATAGGCGGTGCCTGCGAGGATGTTGTCGCGGGGATCGTAGGGATCGCGGCCGAGACGATAGCGGACGCGCAAGCCGGCCCAGGTGTCGGGCATGATCTGCATCAGCCCGATCGCGCCCGCCGACGAGATAGCGCGCACGTCGCCCGCGCTCTCGGCGCGCAGTACGGCGCGAATCCAATGCTCGGGAATGCCGAAGCGCTGCGACGCCTCGGCGATGTGGTTGCCATGCGGATCGGCTGCGACCGCGCGCGTGACCGGCGCGGACTGCGCCAGGGTCGTCGCCGGTTCCGCGCCGAGCACAAGAGCGCCAGCGAGCAGGATGACGGCATAGCGCCGTACCTGCCTTTCTCCGCCGAACCGCCAGCCTGCCAGCGTGCTCGCTGCGGTCAAGGGTGCGCGCGAAGCGCCGGCCGGTGGCCGCCCTTGACCTTCGCTGCGCGCGCCGGCCGACTTGTGGTCGAGCGGGACGAAGGAATGAGACGGCTTTCCCGCGAACAAAGGAATAGAGGCTTTGAGCGCGATGATGACAGGGGATCGCATGGCCTCAGTCCCGCTCTTCGCGTGGTTTGAGGCGCGTCCAATGCAGCGACCATGACGATCCTTCGTCATCGTCGCGGAACAGGTTGGCGCGGATCGGCTGCGGCAAGGCGGGATCGTCGAGCAGGACGGAGAGATATTCGCCGGCCTTCTCGCCGGTGCGTTTCCACGCCGCACCGATCTCCGGGCCGTCATGCGCAATGTGGTGGACGCGGTAATCCGGCGCGTTCTCCGCGTCCGAATGTTCAGCGGGAACGATGACGAGTTCGCGCTTGAGGGTGAGCGTGACGAGTTCCCCGGCAAAGCCGGATGAGTCGCGATGGAATTGACCGATTTGCGGCATGACTACCTCCATGCGGTGGTGTTGGGAAAGCCATCGGCGGACACCGCTCCCGCCAATGGGGAAGCGGTCAGTGCGGCATTGCCCCGGTCTGGGTGCGCCAGACGAAGCGGCCGTCGCCGTCCTCGTCGGTCCAGAGCGGCAGCGCGCGGCCGACGACGGAGCTTGCGGGGATGGGGCCGAAGTAACGGCCGTCGAGACTGTCGGGGACTTGCCCATTCATGAGGAAGAGCTGACCGTCGGCGATGACGCGGCAGCCCTGCCAGACCGGCAGAGCGCGGCCGATCCGGTCCCGGTCGAGCGCATCGCCCATGTCCACGCCATCGACCGTGATAGCGCGGCCGGTGCGGCAAACCCGCTGGCCGGGAAGACCGACGACACGCTTCAACAGCGGCACGCCGCGACCGACATAGCCGCGCTCCACCATGAAACCGGCAAGCGGCTCGGGCGGCCTGACGGCGACCAGCTCCGGCACTTCGATCCGGTCGGCCGGCTCGATCGTGTAGAAGCCGACTGGCGCGCTCGCCGTGGCGTTCCAGAGGAGTTTTGTCGGCATATCAGCCGCGCTGGTGGCGGCGATGCCGATGACGGCGAGCAGCGTCACCGCGAGGATGCGGCGGCGGCTCATGGGTCGATCCTCCGCCGGCCGATCCACGCCGCATGGCGTTCGGGCGTGTAGGCGCTCGGCTCCAGGCCGGCGCTGAGCCGGTTATGGACGTGCCGCCAATGATCGGGCGAAGCGTCGGCCGGATCGAGGCCGAGCGTTTCCACCGCGTCGATGGCGGCAAGCGCACGCTGGACCTTCGGCCAGCCGTCGAGGCGCAAGAGGATGTCGCCGCCAGGCCGGACGAAAGGCAGCGTCTGGAACGGCTCGCCGCGGCGAACGGCGCGCACGATGTCGATGCGCGAGATGATCGTGCCATGCTCGCCGGCCGCCCAGCGGACGAAGGCGAAGATGCTGTCGGGCGCGAAGCCGACGACGCTACGGCGACGGTCTAGGATCTGTTCGTAGCTCTTGCGCCCGAACCTGATCCAGTGCTCGACCTTGCGCTTCTCGAAGGTCAGCTCGACCAGGGTGGTGAACGGTGCTGGCCCGTCCGGCAGCGGACGGCCGTGCGCGCGATGGGAAGCTCTGTCGCTCATGACCGGCCCCCATGGCGGTCATCGGCGGCGAGCACGTCGCGCAGCACGTCGGCGATGGAGCGGGCGGCACCGGCACCACGCCTCGCGTGCGCGTGCGTCAAAGAAGAAGAGTTAGATTCTCTGTTAGACTCTAAGTTAGCTGTCGGATTCCGCGTTTTGGGCCATAGGCTTAACTGCGGTCCGTGCGCCTGATGTGCCGATAGGGCTGCGCCCGATGTGCCGATACCGCGTGCGCCTGATGTGCCGATGGTATTCACAGGCGTTTCCACAGGCACTGTGGACAGGGTTTCAGGGCGGATGCGCAGCAGCTCGCGGCCGTGCTCCCGCTCGATCTGGAGGCGGTAGCCGGGGAGCGGCTGGCGGGCCGCGATGCGGCGCAGGTCGAGCGCGAAGTCGGAGACGCGGGCGAGACTGCCGGACTTCACATGGAGGTGCGCGACCTCGAACAGCCAGCCATGGCGCTGGTGGCCGGCGTGCTTGCGGGCGACACGATAAAGCCAGCGTTCAATGCCACCCGTCAGCCGGAAATAGGCCGAGTCGATAGTGAGAACGAGCGAGCGGTCGACGACGCTGTTGTAGAACCATTCGGGCAGGACGAATTCCATGCCCTCGACGCGGCCGGTGCGCGTCGTCATCTCTTCCCACTCGTTGATCCACGAGAATTGCCGACGCCGCCAATGCGGGCCGTTCCGGATCGTGGTGGCGATGACGGTCGATTGCAGGCGCGCGAGCGCGGCCTTCAGCAGCACATATTGACGGTTGCCGGTCGGGCGCCCGATGGCGCGCAGCAGATGATAGGGCGTGAAGCGGAAGAAACGCGAGGTGCGCAGGCCGTCATTCTCGGCCGCCACGATCTGCGAGGCGGCCCATATCAGCACGTCGGCGTCCCAGATGGTCGCCATGCCGTGCTCGGGCATGGCGAGCACCTGCACCTCGACATCGGCGGCCTTGTAGAGAATGGGCCTGGTGCGCGGCGTCTTCGCCAGCGAGAAGAATGGCCGCTCCATCAAGTCGCGCTGGTCGCGCGGAGCGGCATCGCCGGTCGCGACCACGAAGGGGTTGAGGTGGCTGCGCTCGCTCGCATCGGCCGGCTGCGCGGGTCTATGATCGTCGTCGCGCAGCATTCAGCACTTGCCCCGCTCTTCGGGCGTCAGCGGACGCGCGGGGAAAACCGTGCCGGCCGTCGTCTCGCGGGTGGATTTGCGGGTGCCGATCTCCGACCAGGATTCGAGATCGTGGACGGTGTAGAGGACGCGGCCGCCGATCTTGCGATAGGTCGGGCCGGTCCCATAGGTCCGGTGTTTCTCAAGAGTGCGGATAGAAATGCCGAGGAAGCGGGCGGCTTCCTGCGTGCGCAAAAGTCGTGGCGGCAGGCCCGCCAATGGGTTGGCCATGGGATCACCTCTGGTTCGTCGTTGATGCGCGCGGCCTTGGTGGCGGCGGGCTGTGGCGAACCATGGCGAGGGATCGGCGGCCGGTAGCGTGCCGCATTTGCGCCTATGCGCTGGCGGCACCCCGTTGGGGCCGCCACGAAACGAATAAGCTGAGGGAATTCAGCGGGTCATTGCCGACTGGGTAGATTCGGCGAAGACATTCCCGTGTGGTTCGGCTATGACTTGCGACGGAGCAGGAACGCGCTGCTCCGGGGCTTAGTAACCCCTGGTTAGCGGTTGGTGTCGGCCGTGACGGCACCGATCTCCTTGACCTTATGGTCGGGGAGCCTGTGGCGTATGCAACAGGTTCACCCGAACTAAAGGCCATAGGGCCGTCTAACCACGGTTACTAACTCCCCGATCACCAAGAGTCATAGAGGATGTTTGCGGGGGCGCACCGCAGACGAAACCTCCTCGGATTTGGGGAGTAGTTATGCGAGTTGCAGTCGAACTCGATCCCGACGTAGCGGACGAGGCGCCAAGCGGAAACACCGTCACGCCCTATGACGAGCAGCACTACGTCACCTATCTGCGTCTGCTGGACGCCAGCCGGGACGGCGCGGACTGGCAGGAGGTCGCCCGCATCGTCCTGCACCGCGATCCCATCGCCGAGGAAGCGCGCAGCCGCCGTTGCTGGGAAAGCCATCTTGCCCGCGCGCAATGGCTCTCAGGCTCAGGCTATCGGCGCATTCTGGAACAGGCGGTCGCGATGGTTGCGCGCGGCAGGAAGTAGGCGTGGGCTTATCTGCCTGACGCTTTGATCGGATAGTGTAGCAACAACCTATAGCCGCCGCGCATCATCCTGATCCCGTGGGCGACCAGGCGGCGGGCCTTGTTCTTGCGCGGATCGACCTCGAAATCCTCTTTCGTGCCGCTGAACCCAAGCAGGACTTCGGCGATGGCGCGGTAGCTCTCGCTGCGCAGGCGGGCGTCGAGCGCGCGCAGCGAGAGGATATGAAACTGGCGGAGCTGTTCGGGCATGGCGCGGAAGTCACGCCCCGGTGGATGCCCCTTGAGCGCGCGCACCAGTCGGCGGGCGGCGTGAGAGCGGAGATCGTAATAGGCATCCGCTGGCAGGACTGTGCCATAGAAGGCCGCCGCATCTGGAACCGCCTGTGGCAGCCAGAATTGATGCGCAACGCCATCGACCTGCCAGATACCGTGCCAGCCGTCAGCGGCCTGGCGCAGGTCGAGGCCGTCGAGATGTGCCAGCGTGACGATCGGCTCCGCCTCTCCGTCGTAATGCTGCACAGGAGCGAGGCATATGGCTTGCGGCTGGAGGCTCGGGCTCCAGAACAGGGATTGCCTATCCGAAGGGGTTTCAGGATCGGTCGGAAAATCGCAGCCCCCAGCGTTGCACGAAGGCTTCCATCCGCTCGGGGGCCGGCTCGTGCGACGCGGTGATGGCCTGAAACTCGCTACGATACTCGTCGTCGCGGCGAAGATATTCCCAGGCGAAACCGGCGGCGGGGATGCTCTTGGCAAATCTGTATGCCGCCGGAGAACGCCAGTCGATGCTCAGCATGGCGCTACCTCTCTATACCGGACACACGCAAAGCAACGCCCGGATAGAGACATTCAAGCATCGGTTGAAACAACTGTAGTCGCACTATCGAGATAACTGGATCGGCTAACGCGATCAATCTCTTGGTTATTTTCTTCTTAACAGTGCTTGCGTGTTTTTTGCGAGCCGGGCGCAGCCCGGCGAGCGCGGCCATGATTTCAGGGGCATGGCCGCACCGCCGATCCGCACCGCCGGATCGGCGCGATTTTTCCGCCCCTGTAGTTGCCGGAAGAGACAGGCCGCTGGGACGGCGGCCCTGTCGCATTTGGGGTCAATTCCCCTTCAAGCGCTGCATCCCCTCGGCCAGCGTCCAAAGCGCGCGATTGAGGCCGACATTCTGGTCGATGCCGTTGATGGCGCGGGTCTGGGTGCGGCGAATGCGGCCATCCGAGGTCTGGCGACGTCCGCGCAAGCCGCCGCGAATGAGGTTTTCTGAATAACGTTGAACGTGCTCCAGACGCTTTGCCCCACATCCTCGTGGCGGCGCGGCACGATGATCTGATCCGGTTGGATGGGGCTTTCCTCCTCGCCGTAGCGGGCGACAAGGCTGGCCTCGGCCAAGACCCGCTGCTCGTCCTGCGAAAGCCGCGTTTCCTTCATGGCCTCGCTGGCGTCGATGAGGCGCGGGAAGTCCTCCGCGACAGTATAGACACCTTCGATAATCTGATCCTGAATGCCGCCCTTATGCGGCACGCGGATTTCCTCGAAGCGCTCGCCTGCAATCATGCTGTTGGTGCAGACGAAACGCAGCATTCCGGCAAACATCTGATAGGCGCTGGTCCCATCATGGCTGTTGACGATGATGACTTCGGCGGCCTCCGGCTTGCCGATCCCGCCATCCCGGCGCAGGCGCAGCATATGCTTGGCGTGGCCGTGGCGGCTGCCGTCGCGCGGCACCGACTGCACGGCGAAGAACGGAAACCATCCCTCCCGGCGCAAGCCCTCCACGATGTCGATGGTGGGGACATAGACATAACGCTCGGAACGGCTGTCATGGGCCTCGCGGGCGAAGATCGACGGGACGTGGCGGAACAGGGCTTCATTGTCGAGCGGTTCGCGTCCGCTGATCTGGTGAGCATTGCGGCCGAACCGGGTGGCGAGCTGGTGATACATGGTCTTTCCTTCCGTGGGCTTGGGTTGGAGCGCAGCGCTGCGCTGCAACCCTGGCCGTCGCCGAGACCGGGGTAGGAAGGTGCAAGGGCGACCGGGCCGGAGGGGGATCGCCCGGCCTGCACGGAACGGAGGAACGACGTGGAGGAAGGTGGGGGACACCGGCCCGGTCGAGCGTCAGCGGTCCCTTGCGCCGCGCGAGGGCAGCGCCCTTAGTGTTCAATAGAATAATCGCGCCGCTTGCGGCGCTCAGTGAGTCGTTTGGAGAAATGCGTGGCGAAAAAGCTGATTGGGACGACACATCCAAATTGGGAAGATATGTCTCCGTTCGTCGTCCACTTCACGAAGAAGTCGGCAAAGAGCAGCGAATACGACAATTCGATCTCCATCCTCGCCAGCCGAAACCTCCAAGCACAGAACCGCTTCGGCATGGGCAAGAACTACGGGGAATCGCCACCGTGCGTTTGTTTCAGCGAAGTGCCGCTGCACCAGCTCAAACGCCTAGCCGACAAGCGTGGGTCATATGGAATTGTTTTCCGAAAGGAGTTCATCGTCGCACGCGACGGCGGGCCGATCCTTTATGCCTATCAGGACACGCCGCACGCTATGGCCATGCGGGCACTGATCGACGATGCCGTGGGGAAGCCCGATGATCCGATTTGGCGGGTCGCGCCCTTTGTCGACCAGCCGGGACAATATGGAAGCTCGTCATATTTCTTCGAGTGGGAACGGGAGTGGCGTCACCCAGGCAATCTTCAATTCAATGAAGATGATCCGGCGTTTTTGATTATCCCCGAGGATCTGCACGAAGCCGCGCTAGACTTTTTCGACAACGCTGAACGAGAACAACTCGGGCCAAATTACAAATGTCCCTTCATCGATCCCTATTGGAACTTGGAGAAGATCAAAACCATCCTGAAGCCGTAGGCTCAGGACGACGGCGGGCATGAGCATAGAGAAGCCCCGCTTGGCTAGCGGGGCTCCTGAAGGGCTGGCCTCAGTCGCCGTTTCGGCGGGACCAGATGAGGTTGTGGCCGCTGCCGTCCTCGGCTTCGACCAGGCTGGCGTAGATCGGCGCCGGGAAGCTCGGATCGTCCAGCTTGACGGAGAGGTATTCGCGCTGCGTCTCGCGGGCGGTCTTCTTCCAGGCCGCGCCGAACTCGGTCGCGCCGGCGAAGATGCGGAAGTCGGGGCCGCGATCGCTTTCGCCCTCGGAGGGGACGAATTTGGCCTTGACGTTGAGGGTCAGGGTCTTGACCGCGCCAGCGAAGCCCGCGCCGTTTTCGTTCTTGGTGAAGGTGCCGATGGTCGCCATTGTCGTATTCCTTTTCCTGTCGGGCCGCTCCATTGCGACCTCGATGGGGGTCGTGAGACCGGGGACGATCGGCCCGCACCCGCAGGGCTGGAACGAAGTGGAAGGCGGCCGGCGACAGCTTTTTTGCTTCGCGATGCAAAGCCGAAGGCGGCGGAAAAAAGTTGGCGATGGACGTTGCGGGAGACGAGCGAGGCGAAGCCGGTCCTCGGTCAGACCCATGCCAATCGAGATCGCGGATGGAGCGCCGCTTCAGGAAATCGGGGGAATACGGCAATGGCGGCCGTCCCTGCGCCTCGACGCTCGAGAACGGAAACGACGCGGATTTCGTTGGCCGACGCCCTGCCGCCTGATTTTCATCGTCATGGCCCGGCAATCACCCCCCGTTCGGCATGATCGACGCTCGGTCCTGTTTTTCGCTCCCTCGCGGCATTGATCACGTCCAGCGCTGCCGAGTGACTGCCTGCGAGATGCAGCGTGAATTCCTTGGCTCGCCACGCCGATCCGGGTTTTCCTGCGCTTCTCTGCTGCCTGCCGTGTGATCGAGCAGGCGGCGCTGCCCCACCTCACTGGCGTCGGTGCGATTGTGATTGAGGCCAGCCTTTCAGGAGCGTCGCCTATCCGGGGCGCTCGCGAAATGACCGCCGCCCCGTGGCATCGATCCAAATTTCGGGGATTTACGGCGAGTATGGAGCTAATTTGAATCGAGATGCTGAAAGCAAGGATGATGATGTGGAAGAGAATGACGAGAAAGAATACATCGCAATCCCCGAAGAGGCGATCAAATACCTGCCTGCCGAATGGCAGAAGAATATCTACGCCCTCAAGGAAGAGGGTCAAACGGTTCTCGCGAGCGTAGATGATAACTTAAATAACTTGAACCGGCTGGTTCATGCGTTCCCCACGATGGCAAGCCTCCGTTACATCCAGCATCGATTGGTTTCCACGAAATTTGAAGCGACGATGGAGTGGGCGCTAGAGAACGATATGCTGACCTTGGCATTCGTTACGACATACTGCCGCCTCGTCGATGGCGGCTTGGGCAGCGGCGTTTCCCGGAAAGCGTTACCTGCGAAGCTTCGCCCGGTGCATGACAGGATAGTTGACCTTCGCAACAAACGATATGCGCACAACGCCGGCCACGATACGATCAGCGGAAATTTGGTCATTGGCTTCGAAGGCGGTAAATTCGATCTAAACGTCACCTTCAACATGGGTTTTCATGTCGGAGGTGCGCTTGAGTGGGAGCCACTGGTCATTTTTCTCGATGAACTGATGATAAGTCGACTACAAAAACAACTGGAAAAGCTGACGGAAAAAACTGGTCGCGAATGGTCGTTTCCGAGCGGGCCACCACCAAAGTGGGTATCATCCGATTAACTGACGGGCCGCTTTAGCGTGACTGATAGTCAAGTCGAACGCGGCGCGACTGGCGCTGCCAGCCTCATCAGAGCCGAGACGCCAACGAACGCGCCGCCGATGATGCAGAAGATTTGCCGCCAGATTTCGGACGGTACGGATTCCTTGGTGACGCCGTGGACAAGCGCATATCCGGCGACAGCGGCAGGCGCGGCGAAGACCAGCGCCACAAGAAGGCGCAGGATCGGCGGGCGCAGCGTATCGAACAGAAACGCCAGAATACCGAAGGCGGCAACGGCTGCGACGATGCCGACAAGACCGGCGCCGATGAAGCCCGAGCCGGTCTGATAGGCAAATTGCGCTGCGGTCAGGCCGAGCATGAACGGGAGCGCATAGACGGCGAGCGTATAGGCCAGGACGCAAAGCCCCGCGATCAGCACGACGCTCATCAGCATGACGGCAACCATTGTTCTTCTCCTCTCTGGAGCGCGGCTTGCCCTGCCGATGCTGAACAGGCCGTGTCGTCGCGATAGTCGAGGTGATCCGGCCGCGCGGGCAACCGCGCGGCCGCGATTTTTGTGGCGAAAGGCCGGAACCGTTTGCACGGTCCCGGCCTGTCTTCTGGCCTGCTGTCGGTTTCGTGGACACCGAGAAAAGGTGTTTCATGAAGCTGGAGGTGGGATATGGCGAGGCGAGTATTCAGTCGTGAGTTCAAGGTCGAGGCCGTTCGTTTGGTTCGCGAACGAAGTGTGAGCGTCGCGCAGGCGTCGCGGGATATCGACGTGCACGAGAATGTCCTGCGCAAATGGGTGAAGGAGTTCGGCTCTGATCCGAAGCAGGCCTTCCCCGGCCATGGGCAGCAGAAGCCGGAGCAGCTGGAGATCGAGCGTCTGCGGCGTGAAGTGACGAAGCTGAAGGCGGAGCGCGACATCCTAAAAAAGGCCGCTGCCTACTTCGCGAAGGAGTCGATATGAAGTTCGGCTTTATCGCGAAGCACCGATCCGTTTGGCCGGTGGCATGGCTATGCGAAGCGCTGGGCGTCTCGAGATCTGGCTTTCATGCCTGGCTGCATCGCGGGCCGAGCGCCCGGACGATCGTCGACGAGGAGCTGACGACCAAGGTTCGGACAAGCTTCATCGCCAGCGCCCGCACCTATGGGGCGCGAAGAGTCTGGCGGGACGTGCTCGCCGACGGCGCATCCTGCGGCCTGCACAAGATCGAGCGTCTGATGCGGGCCAACGCGCTTCGGGCGCGGCCTCGCCGTCGTGGCCTGCCGAAGGACGAAGGCGAACGTTCAAACCTGAGCGTGGCGCCGAACGCACTCGACAGGCAGTTCTCGGCCGATCAGCCGAACCGCAAATGGATCGCCGACTTCACGTACGTCTGGACGGCCGAGGGCTGGCTCTACGTCGCGGCAGTCATCGATCTGTTCTCGCGCCGCGTCGTCGGCTGGTCGATGAAGGCCGAGATGACGGCGCAACTCGTCACCGATGCTTTGCTGATGGCGATCTGGCGACGCGGCAAGCCGGACGCGCTGCTGCATCATTCCGACCGCGGTTCGCAATATAGCAGCGATCAGTTCCAGCGGCTGATGGCCGACAACGGCGTCGTCTGCTCGATGAGCCGGTCAGGCAACGTCTGGGACAATGCGGCGATGGAGAGCTTCTTCTCGTCGCTGAAAACCGAGCGCATCGGCAAGAGGGTCTATCGGACGCGCGACGACGCCAGGGCAGACGTGTTCGACTACATCGAGCGCTTCTACAACACCGTCCGTCGTCACTCGACGATCGGCTACGTCAGCCCGGTTGAGTTCGAAAGGAAGGTGGGATTAGCTTAACTGCCTGTCCACGAGACCGGCAGCAGGCCATTCCTCATTCCGCCGCGATAGCGAAATGGTCATCGTTGCCCGCTTCCGGCGCGGCCTGTTGATCGGTGAGCCATGCGGGCCGTTCGGTGCGCAGCACGGGTGGGAGCCAGCCGGTTCCGGCCAGAAGCTGTTCGGCGGCTTCGGCCATCTCCATCTTCTTCTTGTCTGCGATCCGCTCTGCCGCCTCGTCGCCAAGGGCGTCCCGCACGGCGGCGAGGATATGGGCCTTGGTGACACGCCCGAGATAGGTTCGCACGGTCGGCGTCCAATGCGCCGTCATGTCGAGCGTCACCGCCGTCGCCAGCTTGTCCGCCGTTTCATGGGCGCGGCGCTTGTTCTGCTCCCACGGCAGCTTCACCGCATTGACGGTGAGCGAGGCGCAATGCGCGAGCAAGGCCATCAGGCTCGCATGATCCAGACCGGCGATGAAGCCCCAGAGGTCCGCCACATCGCGCGGCATGTCCGCCGCCCATCCGTCATGACGGTCATTCAGCATCTTCGCCGCCGCCGTGTCCTCGATGCCGTCCGCGTGGGCCGCGAGGTAGTTGCTGGTCGGGCGAATTTCGAGGCAATGGGCCTCGCTGCCGCCGCGATAGAAGGTCTGCGCCGCCAGCGTGTGGATGACGGCAATAAGCGCCATATCCGGCTGCTCACCAAGGGCGAGACGCAGGCCAAGGGTGCGATGGGCGGTCAGGTCGCGGATGAGGGAATCGGGCAGCGGCTTGCCGTCATCCCCGGCATCTTCTTCCGGCTCCGGTTCGTTTGCGGAACCATCGCCGCCTTCGCCGTCCCGCTCGTCGCCGTCGATGATTTCGCCATCACCATTGACGCACACGCCGTCGATGACGGTTTCGCCATCCTCGGCGGTTTCCGGCTCCGATGCCTCGTCCTCGGCGCGGATGAAGCCGCGTTCGATACGGGTTTCGCCGTCATGGGCGACGACGACGAACACACCGCCGCGCGCGATCTCATCGGGATCGTAGGCATGGCGCTTGGCGTCGATCCGCTCGATCTCGGCTTCAAGCTCCGCGAGCCGCGTATCCACTTCGGGCGGGAGGTCAATGTCGGCGTCCTCCCATTCCGCCGTCAGGCGCTCAAGCTCGTCCTGCGCGGCGTCATAGGCGGCGGCGTCTTCCTCCGAAAGCTCCACCGAATGCGGATAGGCGCGGCGCATCCCATGCGCATGGGGGAAGTCCAGATAGGCGGCGGTCCACTTCCACCCCTCGGCCTCCCGCACCTCGGCGGCGATCCCCTCCAGCTTCTCGACGGCAAGCCGGTCCAGCAAGGCCGGGTCTTCAAAGAAACCGCCGCGATCGTCGGTGAACAGATCGCGGATGATATTGCCGCCCGCCTCGGTATAGGCTTGCGCGCCGACGAAGACCGCGCAGCGATCCGTCGCCGCGACGTTCATCTTGGTCAGGTCGCGCCGGATGATCGACGGGTCGCGGTTATAGGACAGGTTCTCATAGACGTGTTCCTGCCGCGCGTGATCGTCGGTGATGGCGAAGGCCATCAACTGATCCAAGGTCAGTTCGCCGTCGCGATAGACCTGCAACAGCTTCGGGCTGACAGCGCCGAGCCGCATCCGCTGCTTCACCACATGCGGGGTCACGCCGAACCGGGCCGCGATTTCCTCCGCACCCCATCCGCGATCCTCCGAAAGCTCGCGGAAGCGCTCGAACTGGTCGGCAGGGTGCAGGTCTTCGCGGGTCACGTTCTCGTCAAGGCTGATTTCCGCCGCGTCGTTCGCCGTGTCGATGACGCAGCGGATGGCTTCGGTCTTCTTGATCTCCTTGCGCTTGACGCGCAGCATCTGCGCCAGCCTGCGGCCTTCACCGACGCTGACGAGATAGAAGCCGGTCGGCGCGCCGTCCGCATCCGTTTCCGGCTCCACCACCAGATTTTGCAGGATGCCCTTGGCCGCGATGCTTGCGGCCTTCGCCTCGATAGACGCCTCGCTGTGCGGGGTCTTGCGGGCATTCCTCGGGTGCTTCTTGAGCTTGTTGAGTGGGATGAAGACGGTCGTGCCGTGTTCGACGGTCGTGCCGTGTTCGACGGTCGGGGCGTTGGTTGCGGTCGTGGTCATGGTCTTTCCTCTCATGGGCTTGGGTTGGAGCGCAGCGCTGCGCTGCAACCCTGGCCGTCGCCGAGACCGGGGGGTGCAAGGTGCAAGGGCGACCGGGACGGAGGGGGATCACCCGGCCTGCACAAGCGGATCGAAGCCATGGGCGAGAGTGAGAAACACGCATCCGCGCGGAAGGCTGGGGAGACCGTCCCGGTCGAGTGCCAGCAATCCCTTGCGCCGCGCCAGGGGGCAGCGCCCCCAAGCAACCGGCCCGGCCAGAGCGGAGCGGCGGCCGGGCGTGAAGACTGGATCAGGATGTGAGAAGAGAGGTAGCTCGTAGGCTACGATATCCTGATTGCCGTATTTCCCGTGGGGGGCGTCGGAACGGTCGATCTAAGAAAATGCCCCCGATCTGGGCTGCGATCGGAGGCAAAATTCTCGACTGTTGAAATAGGCGGGTTCTAGAGGGCTATGGAGTAGACATAGTTCTCGGTTTCGTCGTTCTCTGCCCGCCAGCTACACTCGGTCCCACTCGTACCAGTCGGTGCGGGCCATGTCGGCGCTGCCGAGGGTGGTGTTTTTCTGGAGGTCGGCCAGCAGTTCGCGGATGCCGCGCTTGTGCGGGTCGAGCTTGGCCAGCATTTCGTTGGTCTGGCGCAGGCGCGCCACCAGGGTGCGCATGAAGTGGACGGCCTTGGCGGGGTCCTGCTGAATCGAGGTCATGAAGTCGTCGTAGGACGTCATCAGGCACTCGGTACGATCGAGCGCCTTGACGGTCGCCGAACGCGGCCCCGGTTCGAGCAGGCTCATTTCACCGAACACTTCGCCGCCGCGCAGCGTCGCCAGCGCTTTGGCTTTGGCGCCGCTGCCGACCGTCACTTCGACCTTACCGCTGACGATCAGATACGCCGTACGGCCTTCCTCACCTTGCGTGAGGATCGTATCCCCTGCCGCAAACACGACTTTCTGCATTGGCTCCCCCCAAACACTCATCGACGCCGCCCGCCCGCGGCGCGATGCCGACATCGTTAGCAGGTGACCCGCGGCTAGGGAACCAGCACCGTGGCGCCGACCGTCTCGCGCGCCTCGAGCGCCCGGTGTGCGTCCTGCGCCTCGGACAGCTTGAACCGCTGCTTGATTTCGGGGCGGATCTTGCCCGTCCGAACGGCCTCGAAGACGTTGCCCATCGTGCGGCGCAGGCTCTCCGTGTCGCCGTAATAGGCGCCGCTGGTGGGGCGCGTCACATAGAGCGAGCCGCGCGATTGCAGCATGCCGAGGCTCACGCCGGTGACCGGCCCCGAGGCATTGCCGAAGCTGACCATAAGGCCGCGCGGACGGATGCAGTCGAGCGATTGCTCGAATGTCGCCTTGCCGGTGCCGTCGTAAACGACGTCCACCCCGCGGCCGCCTGTGGCCTCGCGCACCTTGCCGACCCAGTCGTTTTCGCGCGAATTGAACGCGTGTTTCGCGCCGTTCGCACGGGCCATGGCGAGCTTGTCGTCCGACCCGGCGAGCGCGATCACGGTAGCGCCGACGGCGCTTGCCCATTGGACCAGGAATGTGCCCACGCCGCCTGCGGCCGCGTGCACGAGGATGGTCGCCTTGGTGACGAGCGTTGCGGCGATGTCGGTGGGGATGTCGGCGGGCAGCGCTACGACCTTGTCGGCCGGCACCGCGATCTCGTCGGCATAAGCGCCCATAGCCGAGTACATCACGCGATCGCCGGGCTTGAACTCGCTGACGCCGTCGCCGACGGCCGTAACGACGCCCGCGCCCTCGCCCCCGGGAGTGAAGGGCGTGGGCATTTTGTACAGCCCTGTCCGCTGGTAGATGTCGATGAAGTTGAGGCCGATCGCTTCGTTGCGGATCACCACCTGTCCCGCCGCCGGCTGCAGAGCAGCGCGATCCTCGAGCTTCAGGACCTCGGGACCGCCGACATCATGGACGACGACAGCGCGGCTCATGACTTTTTCCGCGGGGCGGACTTCGGACGGGACTGCGAGCGCGACGAGGCGGTGCTTTTGGGTTTGGCCCTGGCCGTGGACGCAGCGGCTGCACCCGCTGACGCGGCGGCTGGCGCTGCTGCCATCGTGGTGGGCCTGGAGTGCGAGACCTCTTCGCGGATCGCGCTGCCCGCTGTGGCGTGCTGCGCGCCGCCCTTGGACAGACGCCGCTGCTTGGCGAAGATGTTGACGGCCTCCACCAGCACCGCGAAGCCCATGGCGGCGTAGATGTAGCCCTTCTCGATGTGGAAGCCCATTCCGTCGGCGACCAGCGACACGCCGATCAGCAGCAGGAACGCCAGCGCCAGCATCTTGGTGGTCGGGTGCCGCGCCACAAAGCCGGCGATTGGGCCGGAGGCGACGAACATAACGCCGACCGCGGCGATCACGGCAGCGATCATCACCTCGACGTGCTGGGCCATGCCCACCGCGGTGATGATCGAGTCGATCGAGAACACCATGTCGATGATGATGATCTGGACGATGATCGCCGAGAACGCGGCCTTGGCCTGCGACTTGAGATCGGTTTCGTGCGGCTCCTCGATCTCGGCATGCATCTCGTGCGTTGCCTTGTAGATGAGGAACAGACCACCGCCGAGGAGGATCAGATCCTTCCACGAGTAGGAGTGGCCGAAGAGTTCGAACAGGTGCGAGTCGAGGCCGATGATCCAGCTGATCACAAGCAGCAGCGCGATACGGAAGACCAGCGCAAGCGCGAGGCCGAGGCGGCGCGCATTGTCGGCCTGTTCCTTGGGCAGGCGCGACACCAGCACGGAGATGAAGACGATGTTGTCAATGCCGAGCACGATCTCCATCACCGTCAGGGTCGCGAAGGCGGCCCACACGGCTGGGTCGGACAACAGTTCGATCATTCAGAGCTCCCGCATATCGATGGTGGGCGCAATCTAGGTGCCGGGCCCGCTGGTTGGAAGTGTCGGCGGAGCCAAAATCGGTACACAGCAATTGCGCCGCGACCTCATTGCGCGGAACAAATGCCTTTACCGTCCGCTGGTTGCGCCTTTTGGCGGGTGGTAGACTCCCGGCCAGTTCCTCGGAGTTCCAAATGGAAAACTTCTCTCCCGTCTCGGCCAGTATCGGCGGCGCCCTGATCGGGCTGTCGGCTGCCTTGCTCTGGCTGGGCAATGGCCGCATTGCCGGCATCTCCGGCATTTTCGGCCAGCTGCTGCCGCCAGCGCGCACGGTGGTCTGGCGAATTGTCTTTCTCGCGGCTCTGGTTGGTGGCGCGTTTCTGGCGGCGCTGCTGTTTCCGGCACTCGGAAATCATCCGCAACTCGCAGCGCCGCCGGCCTGGTTTACCGGCGGGGCGCCGATCTGGATTGCGATCTCGGGGCTGCTCACCGGGTTTGGCACTAAGATCGGCAATGGCTGCACGTCGGGTCACGGCATCTGTGGGCTCGCGCGGCTGAGCACGCGCTCGTTCGTGGCGGTCGGCGTGTTCTTCGTCGTGGCGATCCTCACCGTCACCATCACGGGGATCGTGTGATGACCAAGAACGACCTCAACCTGCCCTATCTTGCCGTCGCCGCTGTCGCTGGCCTGCTCTTCGGCTTCGGCCTCTACATCTCGCAGATGGTCGACCCGATGAAGGTGCTGCACTTCCTCGACTTCACCGCGATCCAGACCGGTGGCTGGGACCCGAGCCTCGCCTTCGTCATGGCGAGCGGCCTGATCGTGATGTTTATCGCCGTGCGCATCGGTGACCGTCGGCAGCGTCCGCTTTTCGATCTCCAGTTCCACAAGCCGGAGTTCACCCAGATCGACCGGCCGCTCGTCATCGGCGCAGCGCTGTTCGGCATCGGCTGGGGCATGTCGGGCATTTGCCCGGGGCCGGCGATCTCGCTCATCGGGTTCTGGCCGTCGAACCTTGCGATCTACCTGTTGGCGCTGTTCGTGGGCTCGTATGGCGGCTCATTCATCATTCCGAGCGGCCGCGACAGGCGCCTGGCGGTGGCAAGTGACTGACGCCGTCGTTGTCGGGGGCGGCCTTGCCGGATTGGCGGCCGCAGTGGCCGTCGCCAAGGCGGGGCTCCGGACCGTCCATCTCGTGCCAAAGGGACCGCCGGATCGCCGCACCTCGGCGCTGATGCTGCCGTCGGTGGACTATCTGCGGACCTCAGGTCTTGTCCCCGACCCGGCCAATGTGAAGCTGGCCGAGGCCTTCGAGGCGGCGCGGGCTGGTCTCACGAATCTTTTGACCATCGAGACGACGCTGGACGACCTCGCCATCACGCCGGAGCGCTCGACGCTCAAGCTCGGCAATGGCGACACGCTGACCGCCAAGCTCGTCGTTGGAGCGGACGGCAAGAAGTCGCGGGTGCGTGAAAGTGCTGGATTTCGGGCCCGCGAGAACGGCTTCACGCAGGCAGCGCTGGTGTGCGATCTCGGGCTCGAGCGGCCGATCGGCAGTACCTCGATCGAGTTCCACTATGAGAACGGCCCGTTCACGCTGGTTCCGCCGGGCGGCAACCGCGCCAACCTGGTGTGGATCGACGAGCGCGACACGCTCAAGGCCGCGCAAGAAAGCGGCAAAGAGAAGCTGGCCGCCTTGTTCCGGGAGAAGTCGCAGCGCCTGTTCGGCACTATCGAACTGCTGACGCCCGCGCATATGTTTCTGCTCTCGACGCTGACCGTCGACATCGCCGGCAAGGACGGCGTCGTGCTCGTCGGCGAGTCGGCGCACGCCTTTCCGCCCATTGGCGCACAGGGCCTCAACCTCGGCCTCCGCGACGTGGCCGACCTGTCTGCGGCGCTTGCGGAAGCCGACCTGTCGGCTCCGGACTTCGCCGTCAAGCTCAGCGCGGACTATGCACGTCGCCGCGCGGCGGATCTGGCGCGCACCGGCACGCTGGTCGACGCCCTGTTCCGCTCGCTGCTGGCCGATTTTCTGCCGACGCAGGCGGTGCGCGCCGGCGGGCTGTGGGCGCTGAAGCTCGTCCCGCCGTTGCGCAAGACGGCCTTCGACATCGGTATGGGCGTTCGTTAGCGCAAACGAAAAGGGCGCCCGGTGAGGCGCCCTTCAAGCTTTCTGCGATCAATCCGCCTCACGGCGCCGGCGCGGGCGTCTCGAGCTTCTGCCGAGCGGCCTCGGCGCGATCCTGCAGGATCTTTTCGAGCGCAGCTTCGCCCGACGCGTTCTTGGAGAACTCGTCGAAGGTCAGCGCCGCGTCGCCATCATAGACCGCGGTGAACCCTGCGAGATTGATGGTGATCGTCAGGTCCTCGTTCTTGCGGTTCTTGGCGGTCAGGGTGAGCTTGCCGCCCTTCTTGAGGCTGTTGACGTAGGCTTCGTTGATAACGAGCTGCGTCGCGCAGGACTGCGGGTCGCACAGCATGTAGGGCACCCGGATCGGCTTGCCGCCGTCGATCTGCCAGGTCACGCCAAACGGCAGCAGCACGCCAAGCGGCACCGCGGCGACGGCGAGCAGACGGCTTTCCTGGCCAGGATCATCACGGAGCAGGAAGGAACCGAGGAACTGCTGGTTCTGGGTGACGACGACCTGGCGCATGATGCAGGCGCGCTTGCCGTCGGTGAGCGGATCGCAAATCTTGAGCCAGTTCTGGTCCGGCGTTGCCGCCGCCGGGGTTCCGGCAGTGCCGGATGGGGAAACGACCGTATCGGCCGCCGGTGCCGAGGGAGTGGTATCCTGCGCGAAGGCGCTCATCGGGAGCGCGAGCGCGGCAAGTGTCACGCCGGCGGCAAGAAGCGATTTCAGATTCATCGATATTCCTTGGGGTTCCCGAGCGATCGGGCGGCTCTGGCGGCCGCCTTCCATTTGGCTGCCCTTCAATGGGCGAATTCGGGCAATAACATGGCCGGCATTGGTTTCCAAAGCTTTCTCCCGGCCCCTGTTGCCCCGGTGCAAGCACGATCGCTCATGCTGCTGTCGATGCACGAAACCTGCACGAGATTCCCGGCACGAGTTTGACGGTCAGCGGGCAAATTGGGGCGCCCAGGGGGCTTATGCGGCTTCCGGATTCGCCAGCTTCGACATCCTGCTCAGGATTGCGGCCGCCCCCTTGAGCCGCGACGCTGCATTGGGCCAGTCGCGCGCGAATGCGATCTTCTGGTCCGGCCGCAGCTTGGCCGCCATGCCCGGATCGGACACCATGCGCACCAGACCAGCGGGATTGGGGAACTCGTTGTTGCGCAGAGTGATGACCGCGCCCTTAGGGCCAGCTTCCACCTTCTCGACATTGGCGGCGCGGCAGAGCGCCTTGACCAGAATGACCTTGAGTAGTGCCTCGACTTCGTCCGGCAACGGGCCGAAACGGTCGATGAGTTCGGCGCCTGCTGCGTCGATCTCGCGGGCATCCTTGAGATCGCCGAGCTGGCGGTAGAGCTGCATACGCACCTGCAGGTCCGGCACGTAATGCTCAGGAATCATCACCGGCATGCCCAGCGAGATCGTCGGGCTCCACTCCCCGGCCTCTTCGTAGTCGGCCTCGCCGTCCTTGAGCGCAGCAACGGCTTCTTCGAGCATCGCCTGGTAGAGTTCGAAGCCAACTTCCTTGATGTGGCCGGACTGTTCTTCTCCCAGAAGGTTGCCTGCTCCGCGAATATCGAGATCGTGGCTCGCCAGCTGGAACCCCGCGCCAAGCGATTCCAGCGACTGCAGTACGCCCAGGCGGCGCTCGGCGGTGTCGGTCAGCTTCCGAGCCGGCGGCACCGTGAACAGCGCATAGGCGCGCTGCTTCGACCGCCCGATACGCCCGCGGATCTGGTAGAGCTGCGCCAGCCCGAAATGGTCCGCCTGGTGCACGACGAGCGTGTTGGCGTTCGGGATATCGAGGCCGCTTTCGACGATCGTGGTCGCCAGCAGCACGTCGAATTTGCCGTCGTAGAAATTGTTCATGATGTCGTCGAGTTCGCCCGCCGCCATCTGTCCGTTGGCGACCACGAAGCTGACTTCAGGCACCTGCTCGCGCAGGAACTCGGCGATGTCGGGCTGGTCCTTGATCCGCGGCACGACGTAGAACGCCTGCCCGCCGCGATATTTTTCGCGCAGCAAGGCCTCTCGCACCGAGATCGGATCGAACGGCGAAATGAAGGTGCGGATCGCCAGGCGATCCACCGGTGGCGTCGCGAGGAGGCTCAGGTCGCGGACGCCGGTCAGCGCCAGCTGCAGCGTGCGCGGGATCGGCGTCGCCGTGAGCGTCAGCACGTGGATGTTGCCGCGCAGCTCCTTGAGCCGCTCCTTGTGTGCGACGCCGAAGTGCTGCTCCTCGTCGATGATCAGGAGGCCGAGATTCTTGAACTCGATCGACTTGGACAGCAGCGCGTGCGTGCCCACGACGATGTCGATCTTGCCGCTCGCGACGCCTTCCTTGGCCTCCTTGAGCTCCGCCGAGGTCACCAGCCGCGATGCCTGCGCCACGTTCACCGGGAGCCCCGCGAACCGTTCCTTGAACGTGCGGAAGTGCTGGCGGCTCAGCAGGGTCGTCGGCACGACCACGGCCACCTGCTTGCCCGACATCGCTACGGCATAGGCGGCGCGCAGCGCCACCTCGGTCTTGCCGAAGCCGACGTCGCCGCACACCAGCCGGTCCATCACGCATCCGTTGGTGAGGTCGCTGAAGATGGCCGAGATGGCGGTCAGCTGGTCTTCGGTCTCGTCGTAGGGGAAGCGCGCCGCGAACTCGTCATAGGCGCCCGTCGAAATGTCGATGGGGTCGGCCTTCACCAAGAGCCGCTGCGCCGCGATCTTGATCAGCTGCTCCGCCATGTCGCGGATGCGCTTCTTGAGCTTGGCCTTCCTGGCCTGCCAGGCGACGCCGCCAAGCTTGTCGAGCTCGACATCCGAACCGTCGGAGCCGTAGCGGGAGAGCAGCTCGATGTTCTCGACCGGCAGATAGAGCTTGGTGTCGTTTGCGTACTGGATTTCGACGCAGTCATGCGGCGCGCCCATCGCCTCGATCTGCTTGAGACCGAGGAAGCGGCCGATACCGTGGTCGACGTGCACCACCAGGTCGCCCTGGGCGAGGCTCGTCGCCTCGGTCAACGCGTCCGAGGCCTTCTTACGGCGTTGCGGGCGAAGCAGCCGTTCGCCCAGAATGTCCTGCTCGGAAAGGACGACCAGATCGTCCGTTTCGAACCCATTCTCGAGCGGCACCACCACAAGTGCCGACACGTTCGGCGAGGTCGTGATCGCATCCTGCCAGTTTTCAGCGATGCGCGGATTGCGCAGGCCGTGGTCGCCGAGCAACTGCGCCATGCGGTCTCGCGAGCCGTCTGACCAGCACGCGATCACTGTGTGCCGCTTCTTCTGGCTCGCGGTCCTCAGGTGGCCCACCACGGCCTCGAACAGGTTGGTGTCGGCCGCGGAGCGCTCTGCCGCGAAGTTGTGCCCGAGCCGGCCGCCGGCGTCTTCGGTTCGCTTCTCATCCGGATGCATGAACGCGGAGAGCTGCACCGCGGCAGTCTCGCCCAGTGCGAACGGATGAGCCTCGATCTCGTACAGTTGCGTCGGTGGAACGGGGTTATAGGGTGCGCCAGCCGTCGCCAGTTTCTTGTCCGTCCGCGCCTGTTCGCGCGCCTCGTAATAGTCGCTGATCTGCTCCTGGCGCGTTGCGAACGCTTCCTGCGCCTGGTCGTCGAACACGAACGGCGCATCGCCCACATAGTCCGACAGCCGGTCGAGATGGTCGTAGAAGAATGCCAGCCAGTGCTCGAGGCCAGGGAAGCGCTGACCAGCGCTGATCGCGCCGTAGAGCGGATCGTCCACAGTATTGCCGCCGAACGTGGCGGTGTAGCGGGCGCGGAAGCGCTTGATCGTCTCATCGTTGAGCAGCACTTCGCTCATCGGTGCGAGGGCGATCGATTTGAGGCTGCCCGTCGTCCGCTGCGTGCCAGGATCGAAGGTACGGATCGTCTCCAACGATTTGCCGAAGAAGTCGAAGCGCAGCGGCGTTTCCATGCTCGCGGGGAACAGGTCCATGAGCCCGCCGCGGACCGCGTACTCGCCCTGCTCGCGCACGGTGGGCACGCGTAGATAGCCATTGAGCGAGGCCCAGGTGATCAGCTTCTCGCTGTCGACCACTTGCCCGGTCTTTGCCGCGAAGCTCATGCCGTCGACCATGTCGAGCGGCGGCAGCTTCTGGATCAGCGCGTTGACCGCCGTCAGCACGATTGCGCCCTTCGTCTCTGCGCTCGCGAGCGCCGACAGGGTCGTCATCCGTGCGGCGATGGTCACGCCATTGGGCGACACACGGTCATACGGCAGACAGTCCCATGCCGGCAGCGTCAGAATCGTGTGCCCGGGCATCATTGCGCGGAGGACATCCTCCATGCGCTGCAGCCGTCGCCCGTCGCGCGCCACGAACACCGCTGCGACCCTGGCGTCCGGTTCGGCCTTCAGGCGTTCCTCGACCAGCCGTGCCAGCACGACGGGCTGCATGCCATCGGGCACATTGACGATGGTTCGGGTGGGGCGGGTGATTTCGGTCATTGGGTCTTCAGTCGGTAGGCGATGATGGTGCCGAGCAGTTCGGCGTCAGCGTCGGCGGGGATCGGCTCCTGGCCCATCACCCATTTGAGGAGGTCCGTATCCTCCTCGTCCATGAGGGCCTCGAGCCGGTCCAGTTCCGGCGCGTCGAGCCCCTCGAGATGGGCATCGGCAAACGGCCCCAGCACGAGGTCCATTTCCTTGGTCCCGCGGTGCCACGCGCGGTAGCGCAACCGGCGGCGGCGAATAGCAACGTCTTCACCGGCGTCTTTTGGGGGAGCCATGAACGGGTCGTCTCGGAGGATGTGGAGCGAGTGCTTACGCCTTATGATGTCGTGCGGCAATGTTGAATTGATGTATATACAATAATTGACTTCGTATGTTTGGGGGAGCATATGGAAATCACGTTCGATCCGGCGAAGCGCGAGCGGACTCTGCGCGAACGAGGGCTGGACTTTATGGACGCGCCACTGGTGTTGTCCGGTCTTCGAGTGGAGCAGGAAGACGATCGCTTCGACTATGGTGAGAAGCGGATGATGACCGTCGGATATCTGAGAAGTCGAATGGTCGTCGTCATCTGGACGCAGCGGGGTAATACCCGACAGATCATTTCTATGCGAAAGGCAAACGCGCGTGAGCAAGCGACATACGAAACCCGAATGGGTCGATCCTGATGATGCTCCCGAACTCACCGACGAGTGGTTCGAGACAGCCGACGTCTATGACGGCGAAAAGCTGATCTCCAAAGGCCGCCCAAAGTCCGACAATCCGAAGAAGGCGATTTCATTGCGCGTCGATGCCGACGTGCTGGATAGGTTCAAGGCCGACGGTCGAGGCTGGCAGGGTCGGATGAACGAGGCCCTGCGCAAGGCCGTCGGCCTCTAGAATTTGTCCCGTCCACCGGCCCTCGATCCGCTGTTTCGTTCGCTCCGCTCGATCAAGGGCGTGGGGCCGCAACTGGGCGCGCTGCTGAACCGCTTCTTTGGCAGCGAGGGCGACGCGATCGCGCTCGATCTCCTGATGCACATGCCCACCGGTCTCGTCGACCGTCGGCGGATGGAGGGCGTGGCGCGCACGTTTGTCGGGCACACCGCGACGCTGCGGCTTCATATCGACCGCCATGTCGCGCCGCCACCACGCGGCAACGCTGCCAAGCGACACATCGTCTTTGCGCACGACGAGTCCGGCGATATCCAGCTGGTCTATTTCGGCGCGCAGGGGGGCTGGGTGGAAAAACTGCTCCCAGTGGGCGAGGAGCGGTTCGTCTCGGGCACCATCGGCTTCTTCAACGGCCAGAAGCAGATGACGCACCCCGATTATGTGGTCGACGTCGCCGACTTCGAGACCATGCCACTGGTCGAGCCGGTCTATCCGCTCACGCACGGCCTCACCACCAAGGCGCTGACCAAGCTCGTCCGCGCCACCATCGAGACCCTGCCCCATCTTCCCGAGTGGATTGTGCCCGAGCGCATGGCGCAGTTCGGCTGGCCGACGTTCCACGACGCGATGACCGCCGTCCACGTCCCCAGGGAGCCGTCCGACAGCGAGCTGTGGGGGCCAGCGCGGATGCGTCTCGCCTATGACGAGTATCTCGCGGGGCAACTGGCGTTGCTCATCGTCCGGTCGACGCTCGTGTCCGCGCGCGGTATCTCGCGCAGCTTCACCGGCGAGATCACCGAACGGGTGAAAGCCGCCCTGCCCTTCGAGCTTACCGGGGGCCAGCAGCTGGCCGTCGACATCATCCGCGACGATCTCGCCAAGCCGACGCGCATGTCCCGGCTGCTGCAGGGTGACGTCGGGGCGGGCAAGACTGTGGTCGCGCTCATGGCGATGGCGGCGGTCGCCGAGAGCGGCGCGCAATCGGCGCTGATGGCACCTACCGAGCTTCTCGCCGCCCAGCACTTCCGTACATTGCAGCCGCTTGCCGAAAAAGGCGGCCTCAAAGTCGCGCTGCTCACCGGCAAGCAACCGGCCGCGGAGCGCCGCGCGATCCTCGAGGGCATCGCCTACCGCGCCGTCGATATTGTTGTCGGCACTCACGCGCTATTTCAAGGCGCGGTCGAGTTCGGTGATCTCGGCCTCGTTGTCGTCGACGAGCAGCATCGCTTCGGCGTCTCGCAGCGCCTCGCGCTCACGGACAAGGGCAAGCATGCCGATCTGCTGGTGATGACGGCGACACCGATCCCGCGCACCCTCGTCCTCACGCATTTCGGCGATATGGATGTGAGCATCCTCCGCGACAAGCCGCGCGGTCGGCAGCCGGTCGACACGGCGGTACTCCCGATCAGCGAATACGATCGTGTCATCACCCGGCTCCGCGCGCGCATCGCCGAGGGTGCGCAAGCGTTCTGGGTTACGCCGCTCGTTGAAGAGAGCGAGACTCTCGACGTCGTTTCGGCCGAGGACCGCTTCGCCGCGCTCAAGCAGGTGTTCGGCGACCAGGTGGCGCTTGTGCACGGACGCATGTCGGCTGCCGCCAAGCAGGAGGTGATGGATTCCTTCCAACGCAACGAGACCAAGGTCCTCGTCGCGACCACCGTCATCGAAGTGGGCGTCGATGTCCCCAATGCCACTATCATGATCATCGAGCATGCCGAGCGCTTCGGCCTCGCGCAGCTGCACCAGCTGCGTGGTCGTGTCGGGCGCGGGTCACAGCGCTCCGCGTGCCTGCTGCTCTATAAGGACCCGCTGTCCGAAACGGCGAAGGCACGCCTCGAAACCATCAAGGACACCGAGGACGGCTTCGTCATCGCGGAGCGCGACCTCGACTTGCGAGGACAGGGCGACCTGCTCGGGACGCGCCAATCGGGCATGCCGGGCTATCATCTGGCCGTGCCGGATGTGCACAAGCATTTGCTGGAATACGCGCACGACGACGCGCGAAACATCCTCAAACGCAATCCCGGTCTCACCGGAGCGGACGGGGACGCCATCCGCGCTCTGCTCTACCTGTTCCGCAAGGACCTCGCGCTGCCGCTGATCCGCGCCGGCTAGTGCAGCACGGGCTTGGCATCGCGTCGGCGGACATGCGCCTCGATCCGTGCCTGCCCGATCTCGTCCAGCAGATACCGGATCGGCGACCACATGCGCCAGTTGGGGTTCACGGCCCGCACCGTCAGCCGGTCGTTGACGATCTCGAAGAACACATTCGCGGACCGCGCCATCGACAGGAACTCCGCGATCCCGTCTTCGGTGACGGTGTCGGTCGGCTCAATTGTATCGTTCATGGCAACCTCTCGTTCAGTGAGAGGTCAATGCGTGCCGCCCGGAGATGGACGCGTGCGAACTAGAATTAAGGTTTATTGCAGGTTAACGCGACCGAGACTATGCGGTCTCGATGCGACCGGCGAAACGTTGGGTAAAGGTCGTCTTGTGGCGGGGTTCGACGCGGACTTCATAGGTCTGGCCCTCTTCGTCCGGCTCGTCCTTGCCGATGATCTCGGCGTGGCCGTAGAGCCAGCCGACATCCGCGCCGTTGGTGTGCGGGACGTGGACGCGGTAGGTCTTGCTCTGCGCGCCTAGCGTCGCTTCAACGGCGCCGAGCAGGTTGTCGATGCCCTCGCCGGTGTGCGCCGATACGGGAACGGACGCGGCGACATGACCGGCAGGCTGCAGCGTCTGCAGCAGCTCGCGGCTGTCGTCGAGCAGGTCGATCTTGTTCCAGACCTCGATGATGGGCGTCTTGTCGGAGGAGACGCCGAGCTCGGTCAGCACCTTGAGCACGTCGGACGCC
The DNA here is from genome assembly GCA_044224395.1 of Devosia sp. Taxonomy (GTDB): domain Bacteria; phylum Pseudomonadota; class Alphaproteobacteria; order Rhizobiales; family Devosiaceae; genus Devosia_A. Next base: position 21,676 of record JBGAKM010000020.1, on the reverse strand, counting down.
TGGGCGGCGCTGTCGGGGTTGGCCACGTCGCGGACGTGGAGGATCACGTCGGCGGCGGTGACTTCTTCGAGCGTGGCGCGGAAAGCGGCGACGAGCGTGGTCGGCAGCTCGGAGACGAAGCCGACGGTGTCGGAGATCATCACCTGCCGGCCATGCGGGAGCTCGAGCTTGCGGAGGGTCGTGTCGAGCGTGGCGAACAGCAGGTCTTCGGCAAATACCCCTGCCCCGGTCAGCCGGTTGAACAGGCTCGACTTGCCGGCGTTGGTGTAACCGACGAGCGCGACGATCGGGATCTGTACAGCTTCGCGGCCGCTGCGCTGTTGACTGCGGGTGCGTTTGACCTTCTCGAGGCGCTCCTCGAGCATCTTGATGCGCTCTTCGATGAGCCGCCGGTCGGTTTCGATCTGGGTTTCGCCGGGGCCGCCGAGGAAGCCGAAGCCGCCGCGCTGACGCTCAAGGTGGGTCCATGACCGGACCAGGCGGCTCTTTTGGTAGTTGAGGTGCGCAAGTTCGACCTGCAGCACGCCTTCGCGAGTCGCGGCGCGTTCGCCGAAAATCTCGAGGATGAGCGCCGTGCGGTCGAGGACCTTTGCCCCAGTTTCGGTCTCGAGGTTGCGCTGCTGGACGGGGGCGAGCGCGGTATCGACCAGCAGCAGCTCGACTTTGCCCTCTTTGACCTTGGCCTTGATCTCCTCGACGTGGCCGCCGCCGATGAAGGTCGCGGGCTTGATCTCGCGGACCTTGACGATCTCGGAGAAAACCAGCTCGACACGGATCGCCTCCGCCAGCCCCTCGAATTCGGACTGCCTGGCTTCGATGCTGTGGGACGTAACCTTGCCGCGCACGTCGGGCACGATGAGGCCCACGCGCGTCGGGGCCGGGCGCGTGTCGACGAACGGCTGCGGACCGCCTGAGCGGTCCTCGTCATCCAGATAATCGGTCATGGACCCTATTTAGTCGTCCGCGTGCTCGGGATCAAACAGCTGGATCGGAGCACCCGGCATGATGGTCGAGATCGCGTGCTTGTACACCAGCTGGGACTGAGCGTCACGGCGCAACAGCAAGCAGAAGTTGTCGAACCAGGTGATGACACCCTGCAACTTGACCCCGTTCACGAGAAAGATCGTGACCGGGACTTTCTGTTTGCGAACATGATTGAGGAACGCATCTTGTAGATTTTGTGCCTTTTCGCCGGGCATTTGTGGCCTCTTGTCGTTTGCAGCGGCGCTATAGCCGCGAAGACTTTCGATCCTGCGGGGTTCAATTTCCCGCTGGTTGCGATTGCCTTGGTCCGCCTTCCCACGGCGGCACTATGACACGCCGGTTTCTACCTGCCTAGCCGACGTGAAATCACAAGCCGAGAGACTTGATCTTGCGGTGCAAGGCGCTGCGCTCCATGCCAACAAACTCCGCAGTCTTGGAGATGTTGCCACCGAAGCGTTCGATCTGCGCCATCAGATACTGGCGCTCGAAGACTTCGCGGGCTTCGCGGAGGGGCAGACTCATCAGATGGGCGGACTCGTCGGTGTCGCCGACGGTGGGCAGCACTTCGCCGATGTCGGAGGGGAGCATCTGGGCGGTGATGACGCCGTTCTCGGGCTGCGCGTCCTTGATGAGGATGAGGAGCCGTTCGATCGAGTTGCGGAGCTGGCGAGCGTTGCCGGGCCAGTCCTGCGCCTGCAGCACGGCGATGGCGTCGGGGCCAATCGAGAGCTGCCGCAGATTGTGCATGCGGGCGATCTGGTCGAGGAACAGGTCGACCAGCGGCGGCACGTCCTCGCGGCGTTCCTTGAGCGGGGTGAGCTGCAGCGGAACGATGGACAGGCGGTGGAAGAGGTCCGAGCGGAAGCTTTGATCTTCAATCAGTTGCGCGACGTTCTGCGAACTGCCGGCGATGATGCGGACGTCGATGGGGACGGCCACCGTGCCGCCGACGCGATTGAATTTGTTCTCCACCAGAGTCCGGAGCAGTGCGGCCTGGGCCGCCTGCGGGAGCGCAGCGACCTCGCTCAGATAGAGCGTGCCGCCATGGGCGCGTTCGAGAGCGCCGACCTCGGTGCGGACGGTGCCGGTCTTTTCGCGGGACTCGCGGCCGAACAGGACGACCTGCACCTCTTCGGCGGCATAGAGCGAGCAGTTGATCTCGACGAATGGGGCTTCGGCACGGGGCGAGCGCTGGTGAATGAGACGGGCGGCGAGGCCCTTGCCGGAGCCGGAGGGGCCGGAGATGAAGATCCGCGAGTTGGTGGGGGCGGACTTTTCGATCACCCCTCTCGCTGCCTGCAGGACGCCCGAGGCGCCGACCATGTCGCCAGTCTGCGTGTTGGCGCGGCCGCGGAGTTCCTCGACCTCGCTCTTGAGGCGGGTCGCCTCCATGGCACGCTGGGTGATCAGCAGCAGTCGGTCGATCTTGAACGGTTTTTCGATGTAGTCGTACGCGCCGCGGCGAATGGCGGAGACGGCGGTTTCGACGTTGCCGTGGCCGGAGATCATGACGACCGGCACGTCCGGGTGCTGCGTCTGGAGGACGTCCAGCAGTTGCAGGCCGTCGAGACGCGAGCCTTGCATCCAGATGTCGAGATAGATCAGGCTGGGGCGGCGGCGAGCGACTTCGTTGAGCGCGGAATCGGCGTCGTGTGCCTGCCGCGTCTCGAATCCTTCGTCTTCGAGGATGCCCGCGATGAGGTCGCGGATATCGTCCTCGTCGTCCACAATCAGAATGTCACGCGCCATACTACGTCTGCTCCACCACCAGAACGGGCGGCTCCTCTTTGCTCTCGGCGGCCGGCTCTGACGCAGCCGGCGCTTCGGCGTTCTCGTTGGACGGTTCGTCCGCGTCGTCCAAAGACTTGAGCGGCAGGGTGAAGGTGAAGCAGGCGCCGACGCGGCCGGCCTCGTCGGGTTCGGCGTCGATCAGATCGACCGATCCGCCGTGCTGTTCGATGATCCGCGCGACAATTGCAAGCCCAAGGCCCGTCCCCTTCTCGCGCGTCGTCACATAAGGCTCGAGCAGGCGCTGCCGGTTCTCCTTCGGCCAGCCCTTGCCATTGTCCGAGATCGAGATGCGCGCCTTCTCGCCCTCGATATGGGCGTTGACGGTGATCACCGGGTCCTTGATGGCCTCGATGCCGGCCCCTTCGATCGCTTCGGTTGCGTTCTTGATGAGATTGGTCAGTACCTGGGAGAGCAGGCGCTGATCGAAGAAGGCGACGATCGGCTCTTCCGGCAGCTCCATCTTGATCTGCAGGTCGGGAAGCCGGACGCTTTCGAGGAAGACCGAGTTGCGGATCGTGTCGGTGAGGTCGCCCATTACCGGCTTGGCCTCGGGCATGCGGGCGAAGGACGAGAACTCGTCGACCATGCGGCCGATGTCGCCGACCTGGCGCAGGATGGTGTTGATCGATTTGTCGAAGACCTCGAAATCATCCTCGAGTTTTTTGGCGTAGCGGCGGCGCAGGCGTTCGGCCGAGAGCTGGATCGGCGTCAGCGGGTTCTTGATTTCGTGCGCGATACGGCGGGCGACGTCGGCCCAGGCGCCGGTGCGCTGCGCCGACAGCAGGTCGGTGATGTCGTCGAGGGTGATCACGTAGCCCTTGGACTCGGCCATGGTGCCTTATCTGGCCGCGACGGGAGGATTTTGCGCGATCGACGATCTGGCCGAGCGCTGGGACAACTTCGCCCAGCTGTTGGCCAACCACTGAAAGTTCGTCGCGGCCAAGCATTTCGGAGGCGCGGGCGTTGAACAGCGTGATGGCGCCGAAGGCGTCGAGGCCGATGATGCCGGCGGACACGCCTTCCACCACAGCTTCGGTGAACTGCCGTCGCTTCTCGTTGGTCTCGTTGGCCTGTACGAGCGCCACGTGCTGGGTCTTGAGCTGGCGCGTCATGGTGTTGAAGCGGTTGCTGAGATCGCGGAGGTCGCCCCTGCCCGGCTGCACCGGCACCTGCACGTCGAGATCGCCGCTCGAGACACGGCTCGAGGCAATCATCAGGTTGCGGATCGGATCGACGAAGCGATTGGCGAGCGCGATGCCGACCCACAGCGCCGCGAGAAGCAGCACGAGGGCGAGGCCAAGATACATGATGGTGAAGGTGATCTGGAACACGAGCCGGTTGGACTCGTACTGCCGGTACTCGGTCACGTTCTCATCGGTCAGCCGCATGAATTCTAGGACTTCGGCATTCACCGGACGCGCCACGAACAGGTACGTGTTGTTGTAGCCGCGCAGTTTGACGATGGCGCCGACGAGCTGCGTGTCGCCTGGCGAGATAAGCGTCGGCGAGCCCTCCGTCACATGCTCCATCAGGCCATCGGGTAGCTGGGGCGAGACGTTCTGCGCGTTGATCTGTGCGCGCATCAGCGTGTCGCCGTCATAGGAGACGAGCGTTGCGAAAGGCAGCGATCGGGTGATGGCAAGCGCGGTGAGGATGCGCTGGTACTGGTTGCGGTCGGTCTCGAAGGTGGTGCGCGCCTTTTCAAGCTCGCCGGCGGTCCAGATGATGTCGTCACGCAGCACCTGGGCGTGCTCGAGCATGTAGGAGCGCGCCACGAGTCGGGAGGCTTCCACCATGGTCTTGGTGCGCTCGCTGAACCACTGGTCGAGGCCCTGGTTGAGCGAGATAGTGGCGACAACGGCGACGATGATGGCTGGGACCGCCGCGGCGGCGGCGAACATCGCGACCATGCGCAGCTGGAGCCCGGAGCCGGCCTGCCCGAGGAAGCGCGACTGCAGCAGCAGCATCGCCTCGGTCACCACAAGAGCGACAACAAGGAGGACGAGGAGGCCGTTGGCTATCCAGATGAATGTCCAGACTTCGGGCGTCGGCTCGATGTTGGTGGTGCCGGTCATGATCAGGAACGAGCCCGAAGCGACGAGCACCGATAGCACGACGATCACCAGGCCGAGATAGCGAAGGGCCTTGCGGCCGCGCTCGGTAAAGAGGGTGTTCACACGGTCGGAGCGCGGAGACTCCTCGTCGGACGGGAATACTGCGCTGGGCAGTGCTGTGTCGCTCATGTCACAGACCGTTTCCCGGAATGCCGCAAAGTGGAGATAGGGTGACCCAATCGCGGCGACCCTTCAAGACAATTGTTGCCGAAATGTGACACCACCCGTCGCCCGCCCTTGCGGCGCTGGAGATTGAGGGCCAAGGTACGGGATGTCCCGAGCCTTTGTTTCCGAACCCGGTGCCTCCACTCTCGTTCGCGCCACCGAAGAATCGGCCCGCAATACCGCCGATGTCTATCGCGCCATCGAGCCGGATTATGACTTCGAAGTGAGGCAGGGCCGCAACGGCTGGATGATCGCCCGGCTCAAGAAGGATGGGACGTTCGAGTCGTGGGTCGAAGAGTAACCCCTCAGCCGCTACGGCGGCTGTGCTTGATGATCTCGATCGAGTGGGCGCGGATCTTCTTGCGCAACGTGTTGCGGTTGAGGCCGAGCAGCTCCGATGCCTTGATCTGGTTGCCACCGCAGGCGTTCAGCACCATGGCGATAAGCGGGGCCTCGACCTTGTCGAGGACGCGCTGGTAGAGACCGGCCGGCGGTAGCTTGGGTTCGTGCTCGCGGAGCAGTTGCGCCACATGAGTTTCGACGGCGGACGAGACGTCCATCGGGCCGGTTGCCGTCGGCACGGATTGGCGGTCGGCGATGTTGAGCTCGGCCTGGACGATTTCCTTGGAGATGCTCTCGTCGGCGTAGAGCGCACCGAGACGACGCACGAGGTTTTCGAGCTCGCGCACGTTGCCCGGCCATGAGTAGGCCTGCATCAGCTTGATTGCGTCTGGTGAGATCGTCTTGACCGGCTCGCCTTCCCGCTGCGCGGCGCGAAGGAAATGGCTGACCAGATCGGCGATGTCGTCGATGCGCTCGCGCAGCGGCGGTAGCCGGATTGGAACGACGTTCAAGCGATAGTAGAGATCTTCGCGGAACAGGCCCTGGCGGATCATCTGGCCAAGGTCGCGGTGCGTCGCGGCGACGATACGCACGTTGGACTTGATCGGCGTGCGGCCGCCGACCATCGTGTACTCGCCTTCCTGCAGAACGCGCAGGAGGCGCGTCTGTGCGTCCATCGGCATGTCGCCGATTTCGTCGAGGAACAGCGTTCCACCTTCGGCCTGCTCGAAGCGGCCTGACGAGCGCTGCGTCGCGCCGGTGAAGGCGCCCTTCTCGTGGCCGAAGAGTTCAGCCTCGATCAGGTCTCGCGGAATGGCGGCCATGTTGATGGCCACGAACGGTCCGTTGCGGCGCTTGCCGAAATCGTGGAGCGCGCGTGCCACCAGTTCCTTGCCGGTGCCGCTCTCGCCGGTGATCATCACCGTGAGGTCGGTCTGCATCAGGCGCGCGAGGGCGCGGTAGATGTCCTGCATCGCGGCGGAGCGACCGACGAGTGGCATCGTCTCGCTCGGCTCGTCGGCCTTGCGGTCGGCCTTGCCGGGCTTTTTGGCGTCGGCGAGCGCGCGGGCGACGACCGAGAGGACTTCGGTGATATCGAACGGCTTGGGCAGGTACTCGTAGGCGCCGACCTCGTTGGCGCGGATCGCCGTCATGAAGGTGTTCTGCGCGCTCATCACGACGATGGGCAGGTCCGGCCGCAGCTTCTTGATCTTGGGCATGATGTCGAAGGCGTTGCCGTCGGGCATCGCGACGTCGGTGATCAACAGATCGCCCTCGCCGCGGCTCGCCCAGTTCCACATCGTCGAGAGGTTGCCGGTCGGGCGAACCTCGTAGCCTGCCCGGGTCAGCGCCTGGTTGAGCACCATGCGGATGGCTGCGTCGTCGTCGGCGAGAAGGACTGTGTGGCTCATGGCGCGGCGACCGTGTCTTCTTCAGGCATCTTCAACCCCTTGGCGACCGGGAGCAAAACGCGGAAGCGCGTGCGGCCCGGCCGGCTGTCGTGGTCGATCACGCCTCCGTGGTCGCCGACAATCTTCGCTACCAATGCAAGTCCCAGGCCACTTCCGTTGGCCTTGGTGGTCACAAATGGATCGAACAGGATCGGCAGCAGGTCCGGAGCGATGCCGGGACCATTGTCCTCAATGACGATCTCCAGCGGCAGCGAGATGCGCTGGCTCACGCCCTGTACGGCGATGCGGATGCCGGGACGGAACGCGGTGGAAATTCGGATCTCGCCTTTCGGTGTACGTTCAAGGGCTTCCGCGGCGTTCTTCACCAGATTGAGGAAGACCTGGATGAGCTGATCACGGTTGCCGAGGACGGGCGGGAGCGACGGGTCGTATTCCTCGGTGAAGGAAATGTTGCGGGCGACGCCGCTCTTGGCGAGCAGCTTCACACGGTCGAGGACGACGTGGATGTTGATGGGTTCGCGTTCGATGGGGCGATCGTCGCCGAAGACTTCGACGCGATCGATGAGGTCGACGATGCGGTCCACCTCCTCGCGGACCAAGCGGGCCAGCGGGAGCTCGTCGGCGGTCACCGACTGTTCGAGGAGCTGCGCAGCCCCGCGGATGCCGGACAGCGGGTTCTTGATCTCGTGCGCCAGCATCGAGGCGAGACCGGTGACGGAGCGGGCGGCGCCGCGGCTGACCAGCTGGCGGTCGATCTTGTCGGCCATGGTGCGCTCCTGAAAGAGCAGCGCAACGCGGGCGTCGAGGTCGGAGATGGGACTTGCGAAGACGTCGACGATCCGGTCGTCGGCGGCGTCGCCGAAGCGGGCGGAGCCCACACGCACCCGGTACTCCGTCATCGGCGCGCGGCGTTCGCCGACCGCCTGGGCGAGCCCGATGATGGGCGAGCCGAAGGCGATGAGGTCGTCGAGCCGCTGGCGGCTGAGGACGCTGACTGAGGCGCCGAAGAAGGTTTCGGCAGCGTAGTTCACGAAGACGATCTTGCGGTCCTCGTCGATGACGATGACGGGCTGCGGGAGCGCCTGCAGGACCGAGGTGCTGAGGCCTGGGGCGACGATCTCGTTCATGCCGCTTCCTGCATCTGACCGGAGAAGATTGAGTCAATGAAGCCAATGACTTCGGCGGGAGTCTGCGACTCGAGCATTTGCTTGCGGACGGCCTTGTCGATCGCGAGGTTCGCGGCCTCGAGGTACCAGTCGAGGTGCTTGCGGGCGGCGCGGACGCCAACGTCGGTGCCGTATTCCGAAAGAACGCCTTCGTAATGTTCGACGACGATGGCGGTGAGTTCGGCGCCGGTCGGGGTCGCGGCGGCGACCTGCCCGGCGAGACCCGCGGCGATCTGGCCGACGACCCAGGGCTGGCCCTGCGCGCCGCGTCCGAGCATGACGGCAGCGGCACCGGACTGCTCCAGGGCCTCACTGGCTCGCGCGAGGTCGGTGATGTCGCCATTGACCACCACGGGCACCGGGACCGCTTCGACCACTGCCCGCACCAGCTCCCAGCGGGCCTCGCCCTTGTAGAACTGCTGGCGGGTGCGGCCATGGACGGTGATCATCTGCGCGCCGGCGTTGACGGCGCGGCGGGCGATGTCAGGAGCATTGAGGCTGTCGTCGTCCCAGCCGAGGCGCATCTTGACCGTGACCGGCAGCGCGGTGGCCGCGACGACGGCTTCGACCAGCGATTGCGCGAGATCTGGCACGCGCATCAGGGCCGAGCCGGCGTAGCCGTTGGTGACGCGCTTGGCGGGGCAACCAAAGTTGATGTCGATGATGTCGGCGCCTGCATCTTCGGCGATCTTGGCCGCGCGCGACATCCATTCAGCCTCGCAACCGGCCAGCTGGATCATGTGCGGAAGACCGGGCGACGGCGCCAGTTTGCGCACCATATCATGGTGGCCGGTGGTCAGCGCATTGCTGGCGATCATCTCGGAGACGACGAGTCCGGCGCCGTAGCGGGCGGCGAGCATGCGCATGGGGCGATCGGTGATGCCTGCCATGGGCGCGAGGAACGCCTGGTTGCGGATCGCCTGCCCGCCAATGCTTAAGCCGCAGGCAATGTCACGCACGAGTGCACCACTTTTATGCAAGTTGGAGAATTGCGCGAACAATAGTCAATTTCGGTTCAGACGCAACAGGGCAAAGCACCGCTTGTCCGGGGAGTTTGCGACGGTTAGAGCGTTCATATGACTGCTCAAAGAAGCATCGCTGTGATCGTGGTCGCTGCCGGCGTCGGCGAGCGGATGGGCGGCGGCCCGAAGCAGTATCGGATGCTCGGCGGTATCCCTGTTTTGTCGAGGACAATCAAGGCGTTCACGCAGCGCGACGATGTCACATGGGTGCTGCCCGTGATCAATGCGGGGCATGGCGATCTCTATGCCGGGCTGGGGCTCAGCGATGCCAAACTGCTGCCGCCGATCTCGGGGGCCGCGAGCCGGCAGGGATCGGTGCTGGCGGGGCTGGAGGCGTTGGCGGCGCACGAGCCGGATGTGGTGCTGATCCAGGATGCGGCACGTCCGCTGGTCGACGACGAGGTGATTTCCGGTGTCCTGGCCGCCCAGGGCGGCGCTGCGCTGCCGGTTTTGCCCGTAACGGATACGATCAAGCGGTCGCTGGATGGCAAGCTGGCGCACGGCACGGAGGATCGGCGCACCCTGTTTGCGGCGCAGACGCCGCAGGGGTTCGGCTACCGGCTGATCCTCGATGCGCATCGGCGCGCGGCGCAGGAGCCGACCGAGTTCACGGACGACGCGGCGATTGCGGAGTGGGCGGGCATCCCGGTGATGCTGACGCGCGGGTCGACGCGCAACATCAAGCTGACCCACCCCGAGGACTTTGAGCGCGCCGAGCGCCTGCTGGGAGCCAAGACGATGGAAACACGGACCGGGAGCGGCTTCGACGTCCATCCGTTCGAGCCCGGCGATCATGTATGGCTGGGTGGTGTGCGGATCGCACACACGGCCAAGCTAAAAGGCCACTCGGACGCCGATGCGGCGCTGCACGCGCTCAGCGACGCGATCTATGGGGCGCTTGGCGAGGGCGATATCGGCACGCACTTCCCGCCGTCCGATCCGCAGTGGAAGGGCGCGGCGTCACGCATCTTTCTCGAGCACGCGGCGGGGCTGGTGACGGAGCGCGGTGGTCGCGTCGTCAATCTCGATATCACCATCGTGTGCGAAGCGCCCAAGATCGTGCCGCATGCGCCGGCGATGAAGGCGGTGATCGGCGATGCGTGCGGCATCGCCCCTGCCCGCATCGCGATCAAGGCGACCACGTCGGAACGGCTGGGCTTCACCGGTCGCAGCGAAGGGCTGATGGCAATGGCCACGGCCACGATCGAACTGCCGCGAGAAGAGTGATGTTCCACACCTCGATCATCGCGCTGGCGGAGCGAGTCAACCACACGCTGATCGGGCGCAAGCAGATGATCGTGACGGCCGAAAGCTGCACCGGCGGGTTGATCGCCGGAGCGCTCACCGACGTGCCGGGATCGTCGGCGGCGGTGTTCGGCGGGTACATTACATACGCGAACGAAGCGAAGGCCGGGATGATCGGGGTCGACCGCGAACTGATCCGGGCGCATGGGGCGGTGTCCGAGCAGGTCGCGCGCGCGATGGCCGAGGGTGCGCTGAGGACGAGCGGCGCTGCGGTGGCGATTGCCGTCACCGGCGTTGCTGGTCCCGGTGGTGGGACCGAGGGCAAGCCGGTTGGGCTGGTGCACTTCGCCTATGCGGACGCGGGCAAGACCATCCACCTCGAGAAGCGCTTCGGCGATCTCGGACGGCAGATGGTGCGCGAGGAGTCGGTCAGGACCGCGCTCGGCATGGTGCTCGACGGACTGGGTGTGCCCCGGCCTTAAGCGTCGATCGCGGCCGGGCGCTGGTCGATCCAGCCCGTGGCGCGTTCGATGGCGTGACCGATCGACAGCAGTTTGTGCTCGCCGCGCATGGAGCCGACGATCTGGAGGCCGAAGGGCATCCCGGCGTCGGTGAAGCCGCCGGGGGTCACGAGGATCGGGTGGCAGGTCATGGTGAGGCGGCATGCCATGCGCTGCCATTTGAAGTAGCGGTCGAGCACCTGGCCGTCGATCTCGCTGACCCACTCGACCTCGGCGGGCGGCGCTGTGACGGGCGTCGCGGGCGTCACGAACACATCGTAGTCGCGGAGCAGTGCGGCGGCACGCTTGAAGATGGCGGTACGTTCGCGGATGCCCCAGGCCAGTTCTTCCGGTGGAGTCGCGGCGCCCTGCTTGATATTGCGCAGATAGTCGGGGCGCAGCAGATCGGGTCGCTCCCAGGCGGCGGCCGGCGCATCCTGGAAGAAGCCGAACATCTCGATCACTTCCCAGGCGCGATCGGCGCCGGACAAATCGAGTTCGACGTCGTCGATCCTGCACCCAAGCTGCTCAAGTCTGGTGCGAGCGGCCGCATATGCCGCGCGCACCTCGGGGGCGACCGGAAGGCCGTCTGCGTCCTTGCTCCAGGCGATCCGCAGGCTCGACAGGTCGACGTCGGCGAGGCGGCGGAAGATCGACGGGTCCTGGTCGATGGAGGTGGCGCTGATGTCGGATACGCCGGCCATGGCGGACAAAAGCAGGCCGGCGTCTTCCGACGACCGAGCCATCGGGCCGAGCACGATGTGCGGCGTCCAGGCGTCGCCGAAGCCGTCGAGCGGGACGCGGCCCGGCGACGTGCGCAGGCCGACGATGTTGCAGAAGGACGGCGGGTAGCGGATGGACCCGCCGCTGTCGCCGCCATCGGCGAACGGCAGGCATCCCGCGGCAACCGCGGCGCCACCGCCGCTGGAGCCGCCGCCATGGGTCGCGAGGTCCCACGGATTGCGCGTGACGCCGAACACCTGGTTGAAGGCGAGCGTGCCGACGCCATAGGACGGCGTGTTGGTCTTGCCGATGATCAACGCGCCTGCCGCCCTGATCCTCGCCGCCATCGCTACGTCGTGGTCCGCGGCGGGGTCGTCGCGATGCGCCAGCGAGCCAAAGGATGTCTTGAAGCCGCGGACGTGGTTCAGGTCCTTGATAGCGATCGGGAGGCCATGCAGCGCACCGAGCGGCTCGTCGCTCGCACGCGCTTTGTCGGCTTGCTCGGCGAGCACGATGGCTTCGCTTTCGGGCAGCAGGGAGACGATGGAGTTGAGTTTCGGGTTGGCCTCCTCGATCCGCCCAAGGAAGCTGCGCATGACCTCGACCGCAGAGATTTCGCGGGAGGCGAGCATCCGGGCGAGTTCAGTGGCCGAGAAATAGTAGAGGGGATGGTCAGCCATGGCTCGCTCGATGGTTTGTTGTCAGGTGCCGAAGCGTCGGTCGGCTTCGGCGATGAAGGCATCCAGGATTTGGCCCTGCTTGGCGGCGAAGGCGGGTTCCGCCACGGCCGCCAGCAGCGGATTGGAGATCTTGAAGTCGATGTCGAAGCGGACGCGAGTGCCCTCGCCTTCCGGCTCGAAGGTCCACTTGCTGTCGAGATAGGCGAACGGGCCGTCCACCGCCTTGGCCGTGATGGTTCGCGCCGCTGCGTCGGCCTCGACGCGGCTGGTGTAGGACTGCGTGACCGGGCCGAAGCTGATGGTCATCTTGGCGAAACGCACGTCGCCGCTGGCACCGCGGTCGCGCGTCACGTCCATGCCGCTGACATTGGGCAGGAAGCGCGGATAGTCCTCGAGGCTGTTGACGAGCGCGAACATGCGATCGGGCAGATGCGGGACGTGGCGTTCGAGAAAGAGATCAGGCATGGCGAGCGAGCCGGGCGGCCTTGAGCGCCGCAAAATCTTCGCCGGCATGATGTGACGAGCGGGTCAGCGGGCTCGACGAAACCAGCAGGAAACCCTTCGTCTTGGCGACTGTGGCGTACGACGTGAACTCGTCGGGCGCCACGAAGCGGATCACCGGGTGATGCTTCTTGGACGGCTGCAGGTACTGGCCGATGGTGAGGAAATCGACGTCCGCCGAGCGCAGATCGTCCATCAGTTGCAGAACTTCGTTCCGCTCCTCGCCGAGGCCGACCATGATGCCGGACTTCGTAAACATCGTGGGGTCGAGTTCCTTGACACGCTGCAGCAGGCGGATCGAGTGGAAGTAGCGCGCGCCGGGCCGGACCTTTAGGTAGTTCGAGGGCACCGTCTCGAGATTGTGGTTGAAGACATCCGGCTTGGCCGCGACGACGACCTCGAGTGCGCCATCCTTGCGCAGGAAGTCGGGCGTCAGGATCTCGATGGTGGTCTGCGGCGTGCGCTTGCGGATGGCGCGAATGACCCGGGCGAAGTGCTCGGCGCCGCCGTCCGGCAGATCGTCGCGATCGACCGACGTGATGACGACGTGATTGAGGCCGAGCTTTTCGACGGCGGTCGCGACGTTCTCAGGCTCGTTGGAATCAAGCGCGGTCGGGATGCCTGTGGCGACGTTGCAGAACGCGCAGGCGCGCGTGCAAATCTCGCCCATGATCATCATGGTCGCGTGCTTCTTGGACCAGCACTCGCCAATATTGGGGCAGCCGGCTTCCTCGCAGACGGTGACGAGGCCATGCTCGCGCACGATCTGCTGCGTCTCTTTGTAGACGGGCGAGACGGGCGCCTTCACCCGGATCCAGTCGGGCTTGCGCAGCACTTCGGTGTCGGGCCGATGGGCCTTCTCCGGGTGCCGGACGCGGCCTTCGAGAAGCGTAACCACTAAGTCTCCTTAGCCCGCTATCAGGCGAGCAACGATTACCACGATGATGGCGCCCACCGTCGCGGTGACGATCTGGCTGAGCCACGCATTGCGGATGGGCAGATTGACCTTGAGGGCGCTGAACAGATAGCCGCCCACGAACGCGCCGATGACACCGCTGATCAGGTAGGTCAGCAGCCCGCCGCCTCCGACGACCCAGCTCGCCAGCCAGCCGGCGATCAAGCCGATTACCAGGAAGATGACGATGGCGCGGGTGTTGTTGCTGTCCAAAACCGGACCTCCGTCAGTTTGCTGTCGCTCTGGCATATTCATGGTTCCAGCCCTCTCGTTCGACCCGGCTCACATATCGAAATGCAGCGCGCCTGGATCAAGCCGCCTTCTTGCGGGTAAACAGCGCGACGATGCCGGCGATGATGAGCCCGAAGATCAGGCCGGGGACGCCCCAGGCCATCATCGCGACCCATACGCCGTTCACGCCCGTCGCGGGCTGATCGTTGAAGGTGATGTTGGCGGTGCCGGGCGCGATCAGATTGACCACGCCCATGCCGAGGCCAAGCAACAGGCAGCCTCCGAAGATGATGAGAAACGTCCAGCGTGCAGGCGTCATATAAACCCCCTATCGCGCGATGACTCGCGCCACGACGATGACGATGAGAGCGCCGATCACGGCGGTGGCCAGATCGTTCACCCAGGCGTTCTCGATGGGCAGGCGCACATTGGCCAGCTTGAGCACGTAGCCGCCGACCAGGGCGCCGATCACGCCGACGACGAGATTGCGCAGCAGCCCGCCGCCACCCAGCACCAGACTGGCGATCCAGCCGGCGACGAGGCCGGTGAGCAGAAAGATGAGGAGCGATTGAAGTTCCGGCGACACGGTACGTCTCCTAGATGTTCAGCGCGCGACCATACGCGTCGAGCACACTTTCCTTCATTGTCTCACTGAGCGTGGGATGCGGGAAGATGGTGTGCATGAGTTCTTCCTCGGTCGTTTCGAGGTTCATGGCGACGACGAAACCCTCGATCAACTCGGTCACTTCGGCGCCGACCATGTGGGCGCCCAGCAGCTCGCCGGTCTTGGCGTCGAAGATGGTCTTGACGAGGCCGTCGGGCTCGCCGAGCGCGATGGCCTTGCCGTTGCCGATGAAGGGAAAGCGGCCGACCTTGATCTCACGACCGGCTTCCTTGGCCTTGGCTTCGGTGAGACCGACGCTCGCGACCTGCGGCTCGCAATAGGTGCAGCCGGGAATCTTGCGCTTGTCGAGGCCGTGGACCTTGAGGCCAGCGATGGTTTCGACCGTGATGACGGCCTCGTGCTCGGCCTTGTGGGCGAGCATAGGTGGGCCGGCGACGTCGCCGATGGCCCAGACGCCGGGGATATTGGTGCGGCCGTGATCGTCGACGACGATGGCGCCGCGATCGATCTTCACGCCGACCTTTTCGAGGCCGAGGTTCTCGCTGTTGCACTGGACGCCGACGGCGGAGATCAGCCGGTCACCGGCGACGGTCTGCTTGCTGCCGTCCTTGAGCTCGACATGGGCGACGATGCCGTCCTTGGTCTTTTCGACCTTGGCGACCTTGGCCTCGGTCATGAATTTGATGCCGCGCTTTTCGAACCGCTTCTTCACCTGGGCGGCGATCTCGGCGTCTTCGACGGGGAGGATCTGCGGGAGCAGCTCGATGATCGTCACCTCACTGCCCATCGAGCGGTAGAAGGAGGCGAACTCCATGCCGATGGCGCCCGAGCCCATCACGACGAGCGATCTGGGCATCGCGGCCGGGACCATGGCTTCGAAGTAGGTCCATATCCTGTCGCCGTCGGGTTCGATGCCGGGCTGGACGGGGGGTCGTGCGCCGGTGGACAGGATGATTTTTTGGGCCTTGTAGGTCCCTGCCCCCAGCGCATTCTTGGGCGGCGGCACCTGCGGCTGCATGATCTTCTTCTTGGTGGGCTCGACCTTCACCTCGGTGGCGGAGGTCAGCACCGCCTCGCCCCAGATGACGTCGACCTTGTTCTTCTTCATCAGGAACTGGACGCCGTTGTTCATCTGCGCGGCGATGGCGCGCGAGCGCTTGACGACACCTTCGACGTCCACGCCAAACTTCTCGACGGTGAGGCCGTAGTCCTTGGCATGCGCGAAATGGCCGTAGATCTCGGCCGAGCGCAGCAGCGCCTTGGTGGGGATGCAGCCCCAGTTGGAACAGATGCCGGCCAGATGCTCGCGCTCGACGACGGCGGTCTTGAAGCCCAGCTGCGCGGCGCGGATAGCAGCGACGTAGCCGCCGGGACCACCGCCGATGATGAGGACGTCGTAAGCGTCGGCCATAGGGGCCTCCTAGAGATCGAGCAGCTTCTTGACGACGGGCACAAGCCCTTCGCCGATGGCTCTCGTGTTTGCCTGGTCGAGGTGGATGCCGTCGCGTGGGTCGGTGCGGGCGACGGTCGAGGCGTCGAAAAAGCCGACGCCTTCGTCGGCGGCGCGGCGCCGGTACTCGGATGCGAAGAGCTTGGACTGCGCGATGTATTGGAGATCGACGCCGAAATGGCTCTTCATGTCCATATTGTCCGTGTCGACGAGTACCGGCGGCGCGACGAGGATGATCTTAGGCTCGATGCCCCTGGTCGCCGCGTAGTGGCCGCGGATCACCTGGACGAGGCGCATACCCCGCCCGCTTCCGCGGCGGTGCGTCCGAGGAACGGCTTGATGTCGTTGGTGCCGAGCATGATCACGATGAGATCGAGCGGCGAATGACTTTCGAGCAGCGTCGGCAGGATGCGGGCGCCGTTGCGGTCGGCGGCAGCGCACCAGTCGTCGATCGCGGTCGTGCGGCCGCCCAGACCCTCGGCGATAACGCGCGCTTTGCCGCCGAGACCCTTTTCGAGCGCGGTCGGCCAGCGATCCTCGTAAGCGTGACGCGGTCCGTTGGGGATCGGACTGGCGCCGAAGGTCAGGCTGTCGCCATAAGCGAGGATGGTCTTCATGCGAGCATCATCACCGGGGTTTCGATCAGCGCCTTGAACGCCGCCAGCAGCTCGGCGCCGAGGGCGCCGTCGACCGAACGGTGGTCGCAGCTGAGCGTCACGGTCATGAACTGGCCGACCTTGACCTCACCCTTATGGGCATAGACGCGTTCTTCGCCGACGCCCACCGCGAGGATGGTGCCGTGGGGCGGGTTGATGACGGCCGCGAAGTTGGTGATGCCGAACATGCCGAGGTTGGACACGGAGGACGAGCCGCCCTGGTATTCGTTCGGCGCCAGCTTCTTGTTGCGGGCGCGCGTGGCGAGGTCTTTCACTTCTTCGGAAATCTGGCGCAGTGTCTTGGTGTCGGCGGACTTCACCACAGGCGTGAAGAGGCCGCCGGGCACGGCCACGGCAACCGCGACGTCGGAGGCCTTGTGGTAGAGGATCGAGTCCCCGGCCCAGGTGGCGTTTGCCTTGGGCACCTTCTGCAGGGCGAGCGCCCACGCCTTCATGACGAAGTCGTTGACGGAGAGCTTGTAGGTCGGCTTGCCGTCCTTGAGCGGCGCCGCAGCGTTGATCTGCTCGCGGGCCTCCATCAGCGCATCGATCCTGCAATCGAGCGTCAGGTAAAAATGCGGGATGGTCTGCTTGGCTTCGGTGAGGCGCGCGGCCACGACCTTGCGCATACCGTCGTTCGGCACGACCTCATAGCTGCCCTCGGGATAGAGGGCCATCACCTGCTGCTTGGTCATGCCACCAGCGATGGCGGCACCGCCAGCCGGCGCTGGAGCCACGGCTGGCGCCTTGAGCGGCGCCTTGCCGGACTTGGCGGCTTCGACGTCGGACTTCACCACGCGGCCGTGCGGGCCTGAGCCCGTAACGGCGGCGATGTCGATGCCCGCCTCTTTGGCGAGGCGCTTGGCCAGCGGCGAGGCGAAGACTCTGCCGCCAGACGGCCCCTCACCCGACCGCTGCGGCCACCCTCTCCCCAGAGGGGCGAGGGGAAGGTGGTGCCGAAACCGAAGCCGTGCCCGAAACGGCACTTGGCGAAGGGCTGGCAGTCGGCTTCCCCTCTACCTTCTGGGAAGAGGGTGGCGCGCCAGCGCCGGGTGAGGGGCCGTTTGATCCCTGGGCCTTCGGTGCCGGGGCCGGCGCGGCAGCCGGGGCGCTCTCGCCCTCTGTCAGCAGCACGGCGATCACCGCGTTGACCTTTACGTTTTCGGTTCCCTCTGGAACGACGATCTTGCCGATCTTACCCTCGTCGACGGCCTCGACTTCCATCGTGGCCTTGTCGGTCTCGATTTCGGCGATGACGTCACCGGAGGAGACGCTGTCGCCTTCCTTGACGTGCCACTTTGCGAGCTTGCCCTCTTCCATGGTGGGAGAGAGCGCCGGCATGGTGATATTGATGCTCATTCGCCGATGTCCTCGTTCCAGAGTTCGGGATGCTTCTCGATGAAATCGGCCATCATGTGCTCGCAGCGCGGCTCGTGATAGTCGACGACATTGACGCCCGCGAGCGTCATGACATCCTGGAACCCCTTGAAATTCTTGCTTTCCGCGACGACGACGCGGGAGATGCCGAACTGGATGATGGTGCCCGTGCACATCATGCAGGGGCTCAGCGTCGTGTAGCAGGTGACGTCCTTGTAGGTGCGCTGCCGGCCGGCGTTCTGGATGGCATCCATTTCGCCATGCAGGATCGGATCGCCCTTCTGCACACGCCGGTTATGGCCGCGGCCGATGATCTCGCCATTGCGCACGAGCACCGAGCCGATCGGGATGCCGCCTTCGCGAAGGCCCTGCTGGGCTTCTTCATAGGCGTCATCGAGAAACTTGCGGTCGAGTTCTTCCTGGGTCTCGTTGCTGTTCATCGCGTCAGCTCCGGTAGGTCACGGCGTTCACGGCCGCGATGACTTCGTCGACATTGGGGAGCGCCAGCTTTTCGAGGTTGGCGGCGTAGGGCATGGGCACATCCTTGCCGGTGACGCGGGTGGGCGGGGCATCGAGGTAGTCGAACGCCTCGGCGGTCACGCGGGCGGCGAGTTCGGCGCCGACACCGCCCTGCGGCCAGCCCTCTTCGACCGTCACGAGGCGGCCCGTCTTCTTGACGGACTCGATCACGGTCGCCGAATCCATCGGGCGGAGAGTGCGGAGATCGATCAGTTCGACATCGACGCCAGCCGCGACGAGCTTTTCCGTCGCCTGCGTCGCATAGCGCATGCCCATCGAGAAGCTGACCAGCGTCACGTCCTTACCGGGACGTGCGATGCGCGCCTTGCCGATGGGCAGCACGTAGTCGTCGACCTTGGGGACGAGGCCGGTCGAGCCGTATAGAATTTCGTTCTCGAGGAAGACCACCGGCGTGTTCGAGCGGATGGCCGCCTTGAGCAGGCCCTTGGCGTCGGCGGCCGAGAATGGCGCGACGACGTAGAGCCCGGGGACATGGCTGTACCAGGCGGAAAAGTCCTGGCTGTGCTGGGCGCCGACGCGTGCCGCGGCGCCATTGGGTCCACGGAAGACGATCGGTGCCGTCACCTGCCCGCCCGACATATAGAGCTGCTTGGCGGCCGAGTTGATGATCTGGTCGATCGCCTGCATGGCGAAGTTCCAGGTCATGAACTCGACGATGGGGCGCAGGCCCGCGAAGGCCGCACCGACGCCGATACCGGCAAAGCCGTGCTCGGTGATCGGCGTATCGACGACGCGCTGCGGGCCGAATTCCTGCAGCAGGCCCTGCGTGACTTTGTAGGCGCCCTGGTACTCGGCCACCTCTTCGCCCATAACGAAGACGTCTTTATCGCGGCGCATCTCTTCGGCCATCGCCTCGTTCAGCGCCTGGCGGACGGTCATTTCGACCATTTCGACGCCGGCCGGCAGGTCCGGATCTGCGGCCGCTTCGAACTTGGGGGCCGCGGGGGCAGCAGCCGTCGCAGGCGCAGAGTCGGCGGCCTTTTCGGCGGTGACCGCTGGTGACTCGGATGGCTCGGGGACGGTCTTGGCAACTGGCGCTGCGGCCGGTGAGGTCTCGCCTTCGCCGAGGATCACGGCGATGGGCGCGTTGACCTTTACGCCCTCGGTGCCTTCGGGAATGAGGATCTCGGTGACCTTGCCGGTATCGACACTCTCGACTTCCATCGTCGCCTTGTCGGTCTCGATCTCGGCCAGCACGTCGCCGGGCTTGACCGTGTCGCCGACCTTCACCAGCCACTTGGAGAGTTTCCCCTCCTCCATGGTGGGCGACAGCGCGGGCATCAGGATGTTGGGCATGTGAGTTTCCCTAACTTAGGTCTGCGCCTGGCCGCCGAGGAATACGCCGGCGACGGCACCCAGGATCACGAGAGTGAGAAAAGCAATGAACGCACGCTGATAGGTGCGGATTGGCAGATCGGCGGCGGAGCCGACGGTGGCGCGGATCTTGTCGAACTGCCACCAGCCCAACTGGCCATAGGTTCTGAGCTTCTGGCCCTTTGGCGCGAGGCTGACGATCTGGATGGCGGAAACGAGCGCGACAATCCAGGACATCACGACCATCAGGCCGGCAACGCCGATCAGGATGAGACCGATGTTCATGCGGCCTCCGCAAAGTGCATCGCCCAAGCCGCGGTCTGCTCGGCAGCGGCGCGGGCGAGCAGCGTGAGCGCAGCGGCGACCATCTGGGCTTGCTGATCGGCACGCGGGATGGTCGCGGCGCCGTCGCCGATCTGCGGGCCGTAGTAGCCGAAGCCAGCGTGATTGCCGCCGGCGACCGTGACGTCGACGAGGTCGGGCGGAACGAAGGAGGTCCGAGCACTGTCGTCGCGCGAATGGACGACGTTGTCGTTGCTGCCGTTGGTCACCGGGTGCGCGTAGCCGGAAAGATCGACATACGGCTTGCCCGTTCCGGCCATGAACAGGCCTCCGACGGTGTCCTGATGGGCGACGGCATACTCGCTCGCATAGTAAGAGCCGAGCGAATGGCCGGCGATGACCCATTTGCGGTCGGCGGTGACCAGCGAGGTCACGGTGGCTTTGAGTGCGTCCTGCTGGCCGGGAAGCTGGGCGACGCCCATTTCGAGGCCGATAACGCGAACGGGGTGTCCCTCGGCGGCCAATGCTCGCGCGAACGGGACGTAGGCAAGCGCGGGCACGAAGGCGCCGGCGATGAAGACCATACCGGGGCGATCGCGCGCGGCGACGGGGTCGAGCGCATAGCCATAGGCTGTCGCAGCGACCGTCACATTCGCATCGCTATCGAGAGTCCCCTGCGGCAAATCCTTCACCGTCGTGGTCCACCAGAAATAGCCACCGCCGATCGCAATGATTGCGAGCAGCAAGAGGCCGATGATCCGGACAATGCGCATCGTGTCACTGTCCCTGCCTTAAGCGGCGTAGATGTCCGTCCAGAGCTCGGAGGCTGCCGGCTCCGCATCAGACGTCGCGAAATCGGCGGCCTCGGTGACGATGGCGCGGACTTCGGTCTCGATTGCCTTGAGGGTCTCTTCGGTGCCGTAGCGCTTTTCCAGAATGCGGTTCTTGACCTGCTCGATCGGATCGCGCTCGGCGCGCATGGTCGTCACTTCGTCCTTCGACCGATACTTCGCCGGGTCGGACATGGAGTGGCCGCGGTAGCGGTAGGTCATCATCTCGAGGATGTACGGGCCGCCACCATTGCGGATGTGCTCGATGGCGCGGCGCGCCGCGTCGTGGACGAGCCGCACGTCCATGCCGTCCACCTGCTCGCCGTCGATGCCGAAGCTCAGGCCGCGGCGCGAAAAATCCTGCTGAGCCGAGGCCCGCTCGACCGAGGTGCCCATGGCGTAGCGGTTGTTTTCGATGATGTAGAGGACCGGCAGGCTCCAGAGCTTGGCCATGTTGAAGCTCTCATAGACCTGGCCCTGATTGGCCGCGCCGTCGCCGAAATAGGCGATCGAGACGCTCTTTTCGCCGCGATACTTCGCTGCGAAAGCGAGACCGGTGCCGAGCGAGACCTGCGCGCCGACGATGCCGTTGCCGCCGTAGAAGCGGTGCTCGTTCGAGAACATGTGCATCGAGCCGCCCTTGCCTTTCGACAGGCCGCCCTGGCGTCCGGTGAGCTCGGCCATCACGCCTTTGGGGTCGAGGCCCATCACCAGCATGTGGCCGTGGTCGCGATAGCCGGTGATCTGCGCGTCACCCTTTTCGGACGCCAT
>JBGAKM010000036.1:0-8942 GCA_044224395.1 Devosia sp. | reverse complement strand
CCTCTGGAACGTCAGGTACGCGGATTCACGCATTCGCCGTTGAAGGCGAATGAACAAAGGAGGTGCGTGTGACAAGACGCTTGCTTCGTTATCTTCTCGTCGCGGTCGGTTTGGCCGCAGTCGCCGGCGCGATTGTTCTGTATTTCGACGTCCGGCCCGTTTCTGTCACGATCGTTTCCCTCGAAAAAGACGTGCCCGTGCGTGTGTTCGGTCTCGGCACCGTGGAAGCGCGTATCGTCTCGAAGATCGGCTTCGAGATCGGCGCGGCAATCGTCGAATTGAAAGCCGATCATGGCGACCGGGTGAAGAAGGGCGATGTTCTGGCGCGTCTTCATGCCACTGCACAGGAGGCCAAGGTCGCTCGAACGAAGGCCATCGTCCTGAGCGCCGAGGCAGGGATCAGGAAGGCGGATGCCAACCTCGAGAAGACGCGCGCCGTGCTTGCCAAGAAGCAGGCCACGAACCGGCGCAAGCAGCAGTTGGTCGGCCGCAACGTCGTGTCCGAGGAAAGCGCTGAGGAATCGCAGCGCGACGAGGACGTCGCCAAGGCAGACCTCACCGTGACGCTCAGCGAGGTCGAAGTCGCGAGGGCCCTTCTGGCCGATGCGCGGGCCCAGTTGCAAATCGAGGAGGCCCTCCTCGCGCACTACACATTGACTGCGCCGTTCGACGCCATGATCGTCGAGCGGTTGAAGGAACTCGGCACCGTCATCAAGGCGGGCGACCCGATTATTTCTCTGGTTGCACCCGAGACCGTATGGGTGCTCGCCTACATCGACGAATCCCGTGCCGGTCCGATTGCGGAAGGACAGCCCGCAATCGTCCGCCTGCGATCCCAGCCGCAGCAACGTTTCGAGGCCAGGGTGGTCCGGATCGGCGTCGAGAGCGACCGCACCAGCGAGGAACGGCGCGTCTACGTCAAATGCGATCAGTGCGCGCCGCAATTCTATCTCGGCGAGCAGGCCGAGGTGCTGGTCACTGTCGCCCATCTCGATCGGGCACTGCTCGTGCCGGAGGCGGCGGTCCAGGGCTTCGACGGGGCCAAGGGCACAGCCTGGACGGTCGAGGATGGCAGGCTGGCGCGCCGCGTGCTCAGCTTCCGGTATCGCACGGAGGACGGGCGGCTCGAGGTTGTCGGCGGCCTGCCCGACACGGCGCAGGTCGTCGCTGCGATCGACCCAGGGTTCGTCGAAGGCCGTTCGGCCCGAATCGTCAAGGAGGCCGGGAGGTGAACCTCGCCTACCGCGACGTCCGCCACAAGCTCGGCCGGTTTCTTCTGACGTGCGCCGGGCTCGGCCTATTGCTCGGAGTGGTCCTGGCAATGATCGGCATCTACCGCGGCCTCGTGGTCGATGCGCTCACGATCGCCCGCGCCCCCGGGATCGATCTGTGGGTCGTCGAATCAGGCACCCGCGGGCCATTCGCCGAGGCGTCCCGTATCCCAGGCGACACGCGTGAGGCCATCACCCGCGTCGGTGGCGTCTCTGCGGCCGGCAGCCTCACGTACCAGACGGTCGAGGCCGAGCATCAGACCAGGAAGCTGCGGCTCTACGTTATCGGCTACGAGCCCGGCAGGCCCGGTGGTCCGCCACGCCTCATTGCCGGACGCGGCATCGTTCGCAGCCATCATGAACTCGTTGCAGACCGCAGCACCGGGCTCGGGATCGGCGATCGCATTGCGCTTGGCCGCAATACCTTCAGCGTCGTCGGCCTGACGGAGCACCAGGTCAATTCCGGCGGCGACCCGGCGGCTTACGTCACGCTTCTCGATGCCCAGAAGCTGCAATTCGACCTCGCTCCGCCGGCCTATCGGGTGCAGCTCGCGCGCGGGACGGGCGCGGCGGTCCGGGACACTGTCAATGCGGTGGTGGCGCGCGTTCAGCCGAACGTGGCACCCGACAGCGTCGCGGAATCGGTTCGACGCTGGAAGCATCTTGCGGCCATCACGCAGGAGGGGCAGGAGGCCATTCTGACGGGCTCGCTCGTCGATCGGGCCCGCCGCCAGATCGGCCTCTTCACATCGCTGCTGCTCGTCGTGTCGGCGGTCATCATCGCGTTGATCATCTACACGATGACCATGGAGAAACTGAAACAAATCGCGACTCTGAAGCTCATCGGGGCGCCGGATCGCACGATCATCGGGATGATCGTGCAGCAGGCACTCGCGCTCGGTTTCATCGGCTTCGCGATCGGGGCGACGCTGATCTCGGCCACCAAGGATTATTTCCCTCGTCGCGTCGTGCTCGAAGCGGACAACATGCTCGTGCTGGCGGGCATCGTTTTCCTGGTCTGCCTCCTGTCGAGCGGCCTCGGGGTACGCGCGGCCTTGCGCGTCGATCCCGCGACAGCGCTCGGAGGCTAGCCATGACGGAGCCCCGGGCACCTCAACCGCTGGTCAGGATACGCAATGTGTCGAAGCACTTCGGCGAGGGTGAAACGCGCATCGACGCGCTCAGGGCGGTATCGCTGGACGTCTTTCCCGGCCAGGTCGTAGCGCTCCTCGGGCCATCGGGTTCCGGCAAGACAACCCTGCTCAATGCCATCGGCTGCATTCTCGAACCGTCGGGCGGCAGGATGGAACTCGACGGTGACGTCGTTTACGATGAGCGGTGGCTCCGCTCCGACTTGCGACGGTTGAGGCTCGACAAGATCGGATTCATCTTTCAGTTCCACAACCTCCTGCCATTCCTCAACGCCACGGACAACGTGGCCATCGTACTCAATCTCGCCGGCCTAGGTGGTGGCGAAGCACGTAAACGGGCCGTCGATCTGCTGGACTATCTGGAGGTCGGCAACCGGAGAAACGCCTTTCCGGCCAAACTTTCGGGCGGCGAGGCGCAACGGGTCGCCATTGCACGCGCGCTCGCCAATCGGCCGCGCATCATCCTTGCCGACGAACCGACCGCGGCACTCGACTCGAAACGCGCGGGTATCGTCATGGACCTATTGCGGAAGCTCGCGGTCGAGCAGGAGGCTGCCATCATCGCCGTCACGCATGATGAAAAGATATTCGATCGTTTCGATCGCATCTTTCAGCTGCGGGACGGGCTGCGAAGCAGCCGTCTCGAAGGGTGGGCAACAACACGACTGGTTCCCATCCTTCGAGACGCACCGCTTCGCGGTGCTCCTCAGGATGAGGTGGGTCTTTCACAACGAGATACGCTCTAGGACAACTTGTGTCGGGACGGGATTGCGGTCACGGTGGATCGCCTCCTGTTCCGCGAACTCTCGGTGGAACAGCAGATCGCCGTCGTGGTTGTCACCCACGACGACACCATCGGCCGGCTCGACAGCATTTACCGTCCGCGCGAGGGGCGGCTGGTTTCGACGACGAACAATGCCAACGGCGAAGCCATCGCCTTCGAAGCCTCGGCCTAAGACTTCATCGTCGCCGTGCGACGTCGCGATGGCTACGCTGACTGTTGGCGAGAGCGCAGCCCGAGCGAAGCGCATGAACGCCCCCTCACAAGGGCCCTCAGAAGACGGCACCTTGTCGGCTGCGATCACTGCGGCGGCCAGCTCGTCCATCGTGCTGCGCCGGGCGCCGGGGGAGATTTCAGCTTCCGCCAAGCCGCGTGCGTCCATGCAAGTGCCGCAGAGCAGCACCGTCCCTTTGCCGAGGATGACGCGCCGGAGCATGCGCTCGATGTTGTAGAAGCCGTCCGGCGTCTTCTGCCCGGCCTTGGCGCCGAGCACCGCATCGGCCATCAGGAACACCGTGACCTCGGCCTGAGTGTCGTTCTTCTTCAGGGCGTGCGCGAGGCGCAGGCCGTTATAGCTGCGCTCCGTGCCGTACGGCGGATCGTTGAGGATGATGAGCGACTTCATGTCGGGACTATGCCCTCGTGCCCGGCCGCCGGCTGAGCGCGATAGGTGCCGAAGAGGCGATCCCACCATGGCGCGTTGAAGCCGAAATTGCTGTTTGTTTCCTGCGGCACGATCGAGTGGTGGACGCGGTGCATGTCGGGCGTGACGACCAGCCATCTCAGCACGCGATCGAAACCCGCAGGCAGGCGGATGTTGGCGTGATTGAACATCGAGGTCGCGTTGAGGAGGATTTCGAAGGCCAGCACGGAAACCGCCGGCGCGCCCAACGCGGCGATGGCAGCCAGCTTGAGGAACATCGACGCTGCGATCTCGACCGTATGGAAGCGAGTGCCCGTCGTGACGTCGATGTCGAGATCCGCATGATGCATCCGGTGCAGCCGCCACAGGGTCGGGACAGCGTGGAACACGACATGCTGCAAGTAGATCGCGAGATCGAGGGCGAGGATCGCCAGGGCGATGGCCAGCCAGTGCGGCCAGTCGAGATTGTTCAGCAGGCCCCAGCCCCGTTGCTCACCCAGAATCGCGAAGGCGACGGCCGTAGTCGGCAGCAGGAAGCGCAGCAGGGCGGTGTTTAAGGCGACGATGCCGAGGTTGGCCGGCCAGCGCGTCCAACGCGAAAGCTTCCGCCGGCGACGCGGCGCCATCGCCTCCCAGGTGGCGACGACGAGGAAGACACCGAGGAAAAAGGCCACGCGGATGACGGGTTCGCTCGACATCTCGCGTCTCAGTCGGCGTGCGCCACGGCAATGGTCCGGCGTCGCCGGTAGCCCAGCCAGAGCAGTGCCAGCGCCGCCGCCGCGAGCCACGGCAGCAGCAGCAGCAGCAGATTGAGCATCTGCCAGCCGAACGCCTGCAGGAGTGCGGCGGCGCCGAGCGAGCAGGCCAGCCCCGTGGCGAAGATGCTCATGTCGTTGGTTGCCTGGGCACGGCCTTTCTCGGCAGCACCGTAGGTCGTCGTCAGCAGAGTCGTGCCGCCGATGTAGAGGAAGTTCCAGCCGACGCCGAGCATGACGAGCGCACCGGCAAAGGATTCGAATTCCGTCCCCGTCAGCGTCATGAGGACATGCCCGGCCAGCAGCGCGACACCGGCCAGCATGACGCGCAGTACGCCGAAGCGCGCGATCAGCGAACCGGTGAAAAAGGACGGCAAGAACATGCCCAGCACGTGCAGCTGGATGACCGTCGTCGCCGCGGCGAGTCCGTGATCGTGATGGAGCATCGCGATCGGCGTCGCCGTCATGGCGAGGATCATGACGCCGTATCCCGTCGCCGCGCCGAACAGCGCCACGAGATAGGCTGGTTGCGAGACGATCGCGCGCCACGGCCTGGCCGCTGCGGCGACACCGGTCTCGGGCTTCGGCTTCGGGATGCGCACGCCGAGCAGCAGGCCGGCGGCGACCAGCGAGACGATCGCGAGCAGGAGAAAAGAGCCGACATACTCGGGGGTGAGCAACGGGCCGCCGAGCCGGCCGAGCAGCGGGCCGGCCAGTGCCGCCACGATGCCGCCCGCGAGCACCAGCGAGATCGCGCGCGAGCGGAAAGTCTCGTCGGCGACTTCGCTGGCGGCAAAGCGATAGAACTGTGCGAACGCCTGATAGGTCCCGACGAGGAAAGTGCCCAGGGCGAGCAACACCAGCGAACCGAGCCACAGGCCGATGGCTGCGCAGGCGCCGCCGGTCGCGCCCAGCAGGGCGCCGGTGACGAAGCCGCGACGACGTCCGACGCGGGCCATCCAGAGCGATGCCGGAAACGTGGCGACCGCCGTGCCGAGGAACATTGCCGCAATGGGCGCGGTCGCCAGTTGCGGCGACGGCGCGATCAGGCCGCCGGCAAGGCCGCCGACGGTCATAACCAGGACGGACGTGGTCTGGAACAGCGCCTGCGCCGTGGCGAGCAACAGAACCTGCCGGTGCATCGAGCTGAGCCAAGGGTGTCCGGCCATGGGGAAATTTCTCTTACTTTTGAGGCGCATGCTGGCTTGACTGGATTCACTCACTCAGTCCAGTAGTTGATTGAATGTCAAACCCCAAGACCGAGATTTTCGAACAGTTCGCCGAACTGGCGCGCGTGCTGGGCCAGGGAAACCGGCTCGAACTGCTGGAGCATGCGGCGCAGGGCGAGCGGTCTGTCGAGCGTCTGGCCCAGCTCACCGGCCTCTCTCTCGCCAACGTCTCGCAGCACCTCCAGGTACTGCGACGCGCCGGTTTCGTGCGCTCGCGCCGCGACGGCAAGAGGATCCTCTACCGACTGGGCGACGGTCCCGTGATCGAACTGCTGGGTGCATTGCGGCGCTATGCCGAACACAGCCGCGCCGAGGTGCGCGGTATCGTTACGGACTACTTCAACAGGCTCGACTCGCTGGAACCTGTGTCGCGCGAAGCCCTTGTGAACCGGCTCGACGACGGCAGCGTGGTGTTGCTCGACGTGAGGCCCGAAGACGAGTTCGCACTCGGTCACCTGCCGGGCGCGCTCAACATTCCGTTTGCCGATCTCGAACGGCGACTCGCCGAACTGCCGAAGGATAGGCAGATCGTTGCCTACTGCCGCGGCCCCTACTGCGTGCTGTCGTTCGAGGCCGTCGCCGCGTTGCGCACCAAGGGCTACGATATCAAGCGGCTGGAGGATGGCTATCCGGAGTGGAAGGCGGCGGGTTTCCCTACCGGGCCCACAATGAAAAGGCAACAGCCGGCTTCTCGGCCCTGATTTTGCAACAGTACCACCAAAGCAGAACACATCTCTCGCTCGGCAAGGATTGTCCCGAGCCCCGGTCCGTGCAGCCGCCCTCTGCCGGCAACGTCATCGCTTTCCCACAGGTCGGTGGCCTGCACCATCGCTACGGGCGGCGCGCAGCCTGATCTGATTACGGTGACCGAACCTGCAAGGCCGCTGCGGTGACGGCCACCATCGCCGTCGGCCATTGGATCGCTCGGATGCAGACGCGCTCAGAACAAACGGCTCGGATGCAGACGCGCTCAGAACAAACGTGTGGAGTCCTCACCGCGAGCGAGCGGCGGGCTCTTCTATCACCAAACATCATCAACCGAGGCCTTCATCGGCACACCGATTCATGGCCGAGTCGCTTTTTGAGCAAGGACACCCTGGGCGCGCGCCGCCGCCTCGGTCACCTCGCCCCAGTGGCGAAATGCCGGATCGGCTACATTGTGCAGGATGCCCAGCAGAGTCATGCGCGGCAGCGCGCGGCGCAGCAGCTCGATGCGCTTTCCTGACAGTTCCTCGCCGATGGTCGAGAAGCCGGTGACGCTGCCACCTGGCCGCGCCAGGCTGCCATAGGGCTCCCCCGCCACCGGCGTGGGCACCAGCCCGATCGCCACCACGGGTATGGCCGTGCGCTTCACCACCAGGCGCGCCGCCGCCGGTCCCGGTACCACGAACACGGCAGTGCTGCGCTTCACTAGCATTACAGTTGCTTGTCTGGACGATGTCTGAATCAATGCGGGACCATGATTCGAAGATCGTGGGCGCGGACGGCGTCGATTGAAGAGACGCTTAAGTTGTGGGCGTCGTCTCTTGGAGAGATCAAGAAGCGGATACGCCCGTTGTTCAAGCAAGAGCGTGTTGCGACGAACGCAGGTCTGTTTCTGGAAGGTCTGCTTGGCGACGAGCAGCGCAAGACCGGTTGGAGGCGTGCCGAGGCGGCGGGCGACCCCGGCCCGTGGCGACAGCAGGCGATCCTGGGCCGGCGGGGTTGGGACGCCGATGCGCTGCGCGACATCGTGCGAGACTACGTCCTCGAGCATCTGGCGGATGACGATGCGGTGCTGGTGATCGACGAGACCGGCTTTCTCAAGCAGGGCAAGGCCTCGTGCGGCGTGGCGCGTCAATACACCGGTTCGGCGGGCAAGATCACGAACTGCCAGATCGGCGTCTTCGCCGCCTACGTTTCGCGCCACGGTCATGCGTTCATAGATCGTGCGCTGTATCTCCCGCAGCAATGGACCGACGATCGAGATCGCCTGGAAGCGGCGTACGTGCCTGCCGATGTCGGCTTTGCGACCAAGCCACAGCTTGCGACGAGGATGATCGCCCGCGCGCTCGCGGCATCTGTACCGTTCAAGTGGGTTGCCGGCGATACCGTCTACGGCGTTGGCGACATCGAGCAGCACCTGCGCCGCGCCGGCAAAGGCTACGTGCTCGGGGTCAGCAGCGCTCATGTGTTCCGATCCTGGGGCAAGCGGCCCCCGGTCGCCGGCACGGCGGGAGACATCGCCCGGACGCGGCGCCCATCCGACTGGAAGCGCCTGTGGGCAGGGGATGGAACCAAAGGACCGCGGCTGCATGATTGGTGCTATCTCGAATTGGCCGATCTCGAGACCGAACCATTCGACGGCTCGAATGACAGTCTGTGGACGCGCGGTCTGCTGATCCGCCGTCATATTGCCAATGGCGATCTCGCCTTCTTCTCAACCTGGTGCCCGGCAGCAACATCGATCAAAACGCTGGTCGCGGTCGAAGGCCATCGATGGGCGATCGAGGATAGCTTTGAGACCGCCAAGAACGAATTCGGGCTCGATCACAACGAGAGCCGATCATGGCATGGCTGGCATCGGCACGTGTCCCTGGTGATGCTCGCCTTCGCCATGATGGCGGTGATCCGACACCGCGCCAATCCGCCGTCGCCCAAAAAAACGCAACGCCGGACCGCGACAAGGCCAAAAGCAGCACCACGCCCTCATTGATCCGTTGGTCAATCCAGGAAATCTGCCGCGTCGCTACCAGACTCGCTCGAAAGCGGATCCACCCCGCACACATTATCGCATGGTCACTCTGGCGTAGAGCGCACCAAGCCGCCGCTCGGCGCGCCCATCTCAAAAGAAGGCAACTGTAATGCTAGGTCGCATACTCATAAACGATTCCCAAATTTTGGAAAAAGTGATTCAAGGTTCCGAAAGGAGCCTTGGTGATGGCGCGCTACGATCTGACCGAGTTTGAGTGGAGAACGATCCAACCGTTGCCGCCGAACAAGCCACGCGGGGTGCCGCGGGTCGATGACCGGCGTGTTCTCAACGGCATTTTCTGGGTTCTCCGGTCAGGCTCGCCGTGGGCGGATGTGCCGGAGCGCTATGGCCCGCCGACCACGATCTACAACCGCTTCA
>JBGAKM010000003.1:0-230108 GCA_044224395.1 Devosia sp. | reverse complement strand
CTCGATCTGCTGCGCCTTCTCGTTCTCGCTCGAAACCTTCGTGCTCTCGCGTTTCCTCCAGGGTATCGGCGGCTCGATGATGACACCCATTGCGCGACTCGTGCTGCTCCGCGCCACGCCGCGCAACGAGTTGGTCGCCGCCACGTCGTGGCTCTCGGTCCCGGCGCTGATCGGTCCGCTCACGGGCCCGCCGGTCGGCGGTTTCCTCACGACCTATCTCAGCTGGCACTGGATCTTCTGGATCAACGTGCCCATCGGGATCATCGGCATCCTCGCTGCGACGCGCTTCCTGCCCAAATCCGAACCTCGGACGCCGCGGCCGATCGACCTCTTCGGCTTCCTCTGCACCTCGATCGCCTTCGCCGGCATCATCTTCGGGCTGTCGGTGATCAGCCTGCCGGCGATTCCCGTGGCCACCGGCTATGTCGGCGTCGGCGTCGGGGTGGTCGCGATCCTGATCTACCTCCGGCACACGCGCCGCACCGAGTTTCCGCTGCTCGATCCAAAGCTGTTCCGTCGCCCGTTCTTTCGCACCACGGTCTTGGGCAGCATCTTTTTTCGTATCGGCATCGGCGCGTTCCCGTTCCTCATGCCGCTGATGCTGCAGCTCACCTTCGGGCTGACCCCGTTCGAGTCCGGTATGACCACCTTCGTCACCGCCTTCGGCGCCATCCTCAGCAAGGTGCTTGCCGAGCGGCTCTATGCGCGCTTCGGCTTCCCGCGCATGCTCACTGCGTTCGCGATGCTCGGCACGGTGTTCCTCGTCATCAACGGCTTCTTCACGCCGGCGACGCCGCACTGGGTGCTGCTGGTGCTGCTGTTCATGGGTGGCGTCACGCGCTCGTTCTTCTTCACCGGCGTCAACGTCTTCGGCTATGCCGATGTCGACGAGAAGGACGCGAGCCAGGCGACCGTGATCTCTGCCGTCTCGCAGCAGATTTCGATCGCGCTCGGCGTCGCCGTTGCCGGTGGCCTCCTTGAGTTCACCTCACGCCTCCATGGCGGTCCGCCCACCCTCGCCGACTTCCACATCGCGTGGTTCGTGGTCGGCGCGGTCGCCTCGGTGACGGTTCTCTTCTTCTGGCGCTTGCCCCCCGACGCTGGCGCTGATGTCTCCGGCCACAAGCCAAAGCCCCTCCCCGTCAAGTCCGATCCTGTCGCCTGATGAACAGCCGTATCGTTCCGCTTATCCTCGCCGTCTCGCTGTTCATGGAGAACATGGACTCAACCGTCATCGCGACCTCGCTCGCCGAGATCGCGCGCGACATCGGCACCGAACCCGTGGCGCTGAAACTCGCTCTCACGGCCTACCTCGTGGCGCTCGCGATCTTCATACCGATCTCGAGCTGGATGGCCGACAAGTTCGGTGCGCGGAACGTCTTCCGTTACGCCATCGTCGTCTTCATGCTCGGCTCGGTCTGCTGCGCCTTTTCGAATTCGCTGCTGACCTTCGTCGGCTCCCGCTTCCTTCAGGGCATGGGCGGCGCGATGATGACGCCGATCGCGCGCCTGGTCCTCGTTCGAGCCACGCCGCGCAACCAGCTCGTCGACGCCATGGCCTGGCTCTCGATCCCCGGTCTGATCGGCCCCATCGTCGGCCCACCCATCGGTGGCTTCATCACCACCTATGCGAGCTGGCACTGGATCTTCCTCATCAACGTGCCGATCGGCCTCATCGGTATCGTGCTCGTCTCGATCTTCTTGCCCGACTGGCATCGCAACGCGCCGCGCAAGATGGACTTTCCCGGCTTCTTCCTCGCCGGCACTGCCTTCGCCGGTTGGGTGTTCGGCATCTCGGTCGTCACCCTCCCCGCGTTGCCGCTCAGCTTCGGCATCGGGGCGCTCGCCGCCGGCACGCTCTGCGCCGTCGTCTATCTCTGGCACTTCCGGCGGACCGAATACCCGCTGCTCGATCTGCGGCTGTTCCGCCTGCCGATCTTCCGCGCCACCATGATCGGCGGCACGTTCTTCCGCCTCGGCACCGGCGCCATGCCGTTCCTCTTTCCGCTGATGCTGCAGCTCGCCTTCGGCCTCAACGCGTTCCAGACCGGCACCATCACCTTCGCCAGCGCCGTCGGCGCTTTCGCCGCCAAGTTCGCCGCGGAGGGTGTGCTGCAGCGAATCGGCTTCCGCACCGCGATGATCATCACCACCGCCGGGACTGTCCTCGGCGTCGTCGGCATGGGCCTCTACACCCCCGAGACGCCGGTGTGGCTGATGATGTTCTTCCTCGTCCTCACCGGCTTCGTGCAGTCGATCTTCTGGACCGCTACGAACGCCTTCGTCTTCGCCGACGTGGAGGACAAAGACGCCGGCCAGGCCAACGTCATCAGCCAGGTCGGCGTACAGCTCTCGCTTGCGTTTGGCGTGGCACTCGGCGGTGGCGCGCTCGAGCTGTTCCGCCTGTCGCATGGCGGCCACCCGACGTTGCTCGATTTCCACTACAGCTTCTATGTCATCGCTGCGGTCGGCATCGTCTCGAGCATCATATTCGCGCGGCTGCCGAAGAACGCCGGCGCCAATCTCAGTGGACATGGCGGCGGTGGCGGTGGCGCGCACTAGCGGCCAAAGCCGCCGTATGCGAGGTACGCCTATCCGGGGACGAGAGCGCGATGCTCGAACAGTACAATCACTTCACGAGCATCATCGGGCTCAATTACGGCCACTTCCTGCGCACGTTGCATGAGCGGCTCACGCCACGCACCTATCTGGAGATCGGCGTGCGAACCGGCGCAACGTTCAAGCTCGCCGATTGCGCCGCGATCGCCATCGATCCCGAGTTCATGCTCAAGGGTGACGTGACCGGCAAAAAGCCGCTGTGCCTGCAATTTCAGGAAACCAGCGACGCCTTCTTCGCGCACCGCGATCCCACAGCGCTCCTCGGCGCGCCGCTCGACATGGCGTTCCTCGACGGCATGCACCTGTTCGAGTTCCTGCTGCGCGACTTCATCAATACGGAACGTCACGCCCACCGCAACGCCGTGATCGTGCTGCACGACTGTTTGCCCGCGCATATCGGCATGAGCAGGCGCGAGCGCTCGGCTGCGCGCAGCCCATTCCCATACAATGGCTGGTGGACGGGCGACGTCTGGAAGATCGTCCCAGTCCTGCGGCAGTACCGCCCCGACCTCTCGGTGGAAATCCTCGACTGCTGGCCAACCGGGCTGGTTCTCGTCACCAACCTCGACCCCACCAGCACAACGCTGAGCGACGCCTATACCGACATCGTCGCGCGCCACGAGGCCGAAGGCGAAGACCCAGCCCTCTATGAGCGGTACTGGCAGGGCGTCGAGATCACGCAGAGCCGCAAGCTGACGCCAGAACAGATCGCGTCGCGCTACAATCTTAGGCGCTAGGACTCGCCTTTGAATCCCTTCGCCACGAGATAGCTCTCGGCGCTCTCCTTGCGCGAGGCCGGCGGCTTGGCGTGCAGCGTCTGATTAAAATGCCGTTTCAGCGTGTGCAGCAGCTCATGCTCGGTGCCACCCTGAAACACTTTCGCAATGAACGCCCCACCGGGCGCCAGCACGTTGATGGCGAAGTCAGCCGCCAGTTCCACCAGTTGCATGATACGCAGATGGTCTGTCGCGCGATGCCCCGTCGTCGGCGCCGCCATGTCGGACATCACGAGGTCCGGCTTGTGCCCGCCCAACGCCGCGATCAGCGCCTCGGGCGCATCGGGGTCGTTGAAGTCCTTCTTGAGCAACACCACGCCGTCGATGGGGTCCATGTCGAGATAATCGATGCCCACGATCAGCGGGTTCTCGACCGTCGTACCCACGATGGGCGCCGCGACAAGGCTCCAGCCGCCCGGCGCCGCGCCGAGATCGACCACGCGCATCCCTTTGCGCAACAGCTTGTAGCGCTCGTTGAGCTCGATCAGCTTGAACGCGGCACGCGAGCGCAGCCCCTCGGCCTTCGCCTGCGCGACATAGGGATCGTTGAGCTGCCGTTGCAGCCACAGCGTCGAGCCGATCTTGCGGCCCTTTGAGGTCTTCACCCGCACCTTGAGGTCGCGGTCGGATTTGCGGCCCGTGCCGCCCCCCATTCCCGTGGTTTTGATCATCCGCGTCTCGCCATTTGCGGCCGCGCCTTACCACGGTCCTGGTCCATCAGCGAGATCAGGATGCCCTCGCGCAGTCCGCGATCGGCCACCCGCACGCGCTCGGTCGGCCATTCGCGCCGGATCGCCTCGAAGATGGCGCAACCCGGCAGCACCAGATCCGCCCGGTCCCGCCCGATGCAGGGATGCGACACGCGCCGGTCGAACGGCATCGCCAGCAGTGCCTTCATCGTGGCGTCGACTTCGGCCTTGGCCATCCACAGTCCATCGACCTTTTGCCGCTCGTAGCGCTCGAGCCCCAGATGCAGCCCTGCCAGCGTCGTCACCGTGCCGGACGTCCCGATCAGGTGCACCGGGTGCTCGGCGATCATCTGCTTGAGTTTTCCGCGCCCGCGGAACTCGCGGAGGTGGTTGGCGACATACGCCACCATCGCCTCGAACGTCTCGGTCGTCACATCGACGCCGCCGAACCGCTCGGCGATCGACACCACGCCCACCGGCAGCGACTGCCAGGACCGGATCGAGGCGGACATGCGGCCCTGCCGCCGCGGTCGCCCGCCACGGAAATCGAGCCAGGCCAGTTCCGACGACCCGCCGCCGATGTCGAACATCAGCGCCCCGTCGCTCTCCTCCTCGATCAGATCGGCGCACCCGGTCACCGCCAGCGATGCTTCCGTCTGCCGGTCGACGATTTCGAGATCGAGCCCCAGCTCGCGCTTTACCCGCGCGATGAATTCGACCCCGTTCTCCGCTGAGCGGCACGCTTCCGTCGCGATCAACCGCATGCGCGCCGGCTGGTGCTCGTTGAGCTTGTTGCGGCACTGCTTGAGCGCGTCCATCGTGCGCTCCATCGCCGCGTCGCTGAGCCGCCCGGTGGTCGACAGCCCCTCGCCCAGTCGCACGATGCGTGTGAACCCATCGAGCACGCGAAAACTCCGCTCATGCGGACGGGCGATCAGCAGGCGGCAATTATTGGTACCCAGGTCGAGCGCTGCGTACACAGGACCGCGCGACCGCCGGGGCGGATTCGGGGCGTTGGTATTCCGCCTCTCCGCAGCGCCCCGCGGGCCGTAAGACCCATTTGGGGCGGGTGGCCGGCTGGCCCCCCGGGCCTCGGCTTCCGCTGCGCCCTCTGGCGCGGCTGCGGCGGCGGATCGATCTTCGTCGATCACTCGCCAACCTCTTCCTGCGCGGTCGCCCTCCGGTCGTTTCCGGCGGCGCCCGGGCGCAGTTTGTTCTAACGTCCCGAGCACCCTAGGGCAGACCGCGACGGCCTGTCAAAAGCAAAGCGCCCCGGCGGTTAAGCCGAGGCGCCAAGACATTGCCGGGACAGACCGGACTAGATTCGCGTCAGCTGGTAGGTCTGGCAGAGGATGCCCGAACAGCCCTTGAGCGTCATGTAGTTGGTGCTCTTGAGGGTCATGGTGCCATCATAGGCCTTGCCGTCGAACACCAAATTGCCCGACCAGCTGTTGCCGTCGACCTTCTGGGCGCCGCGCACGACATATTTGTTGAGCACCGCGAGGTTTTCTTCGGTCTTCTGGTCGTCGCGCAGCCAGATCAGCTTGGCGCAGAGCTGGCCAGCCTTACCGCAGGCGGTGATCTGGTAACGGGCCTCGCCCGTGGTCACTTCCCACGAGCCGACGGGAGTTGCGGGAGCGGCGAGCGCGGGAGCGGCGATGAGAGCGGCGAAACCAAGGGCGGCCGCCCATTTGAGGGAGCGTGTCATTTCAATCCTATAAAGGCCGGTCAACTCTCCGGCACGATTTTGGGTTGTCAGGTGGGATGGGGGTTTTGACGCTAGCGCCCCCCGCATCCCGCCGGGGACACACGCCCCCGACTGGTTCGTTGTGCATATGGGTAGGAAATGGGGCGCTCGCGTGGCAGGCGGGTTACGATTTCGTCATGCGGGGGATGCGGTGAGCGGGAAGCGCCGCTATGGCTAAGCAATCGCTACCGGTGCCCCATGCTCGACGTCAGACCTGCGCAGATTCGAGACATCGTTCCCGCCGTCGCGGTAACCGTCGCGGCCTTCGCCGCCGACCCGTTGATGGCCTATTTCTTCGGCCCCGATCCAGGAACCATCCGCACCGCCTCCACCGAGTTCTTCACCCTTTTGCTGACGGCGCGAATCGAGCTCGGCGTGCCCGCCTCCGTGCTGCTCGATGACACCGACGTCGCTGGCCTCGTGATGGGCTACGACACGACGCGCCCGGATTGGCCGCCTGCTCTCACTGCGCGCTGGCAGCAGCTCGAGGCCACTATCCCCGGTCTTGCCGATCGCCTGGCTGCATATGACGCGGTCAGCGAAATCTACGCCCCGCCCGACCCGCACCATTATCTCGGCGTCATCGCCGTCCACCCCTCGCTGCAGGGCAAGGGTGGCGGTCGCCTGCTGATCGACAGCTTCTGCGCCCACGCCGCTGCCGATCCAGCCTCGCACGGCGTCTACCTCGAAACCGGCAGCCCCCAGAGCCTCCAGTTCTACCTCCGCACCGGCTTCACCCTTCGCGGCGAAGGCCAGCTCGGCGCGGCCCGCTTGTGGTGCGTCTATCGGCCAGTCTGAGGCACTGGAACCAGACTCCGCCCGGGCTGTTGATCGCCCATGGACCTTACCGATCGCACCGCCCTCGTCACCGGCGCCGGCTCAGGCATCGGCGCCGCCTCCGCCCTCGCTCTCGCGCAGGCGGGTGCCAACGTCATCCTCGTGTCGCGCACGCCCGAAGAGATCGAGGCCGTCGCCAAGACCATTACCGAGCTCGGCCGGCAGGCCCTGCCCGTTGCCGCGGACGTCGCAACCGAAGCCGATATGCGCAAGCTCTTCGCCCGCATCAAGCGCCGCTACGGCCGGCTCGATATCGTCGTCGCCAATGCCGGCATCAACGGCGTGTGGGCGCCCATCGACGAGCTCAAGCCCAAGGAGTGGGACGACACCATCCGCATCAACCTGCGCGGCACCTATCTCACCCTCCATCACGCCGTGCCGCTGATGACCAAGGGCGGCTCGATCGTCATCGTTTCCTCGATCAATGGCACACGCACCTTCACCAGTGCGGGCGCCAGCGCCTATTCGACCACCAAGGGGGGCCAGCTCGCCCTCGGCCAGATGCTCGCCCTCGAACTTGCCCCGCGCGGCATCCGCGTCAACGTCGTCTGCCCTGGCGCGATCAGCACCCAGATCGACGACAACACCAAAAAGCGCAACACCGCCCGCGCCAAGGTTCCCGCCAGATTCCCCAAAGGCACCGTCCCTCTCACCTCCGGCGAGTCCGGCAGCGCCCAAGACGTCGCCAACCTCGTCACGTTCCTCGCGAGTGATGCCTCGCGCCACATCACCGGTACTCCGGTCTGGATCGACGGAGCGCAGTCATTGCTGGTGTAGCGTGCTGATCCGCGAGACATCCAACCCACGGAGTGTCGCAACAGCAGGACACACCTTACACCCTACCCAGCCGGCTGAAGGTCCGCCCCTAGACTTCCCAGCGAAAGCTGGGACCAACTCACCTCCTGCACTGGCTGATTTTTGGATCCCTGCTTCTCGCAGGCAACGCATCGGGGATGTGTGTCCTCAAACCCTATCCCGCCGACCAAAACTTTCTCCCGCAAAGCCCCGCGCCACCTGCCCTCTCCGCGGCTATTTCATCGACTTATCGACGCTCCTCCGGCCCGTGTTATTCTCCTCCTGTCGTCACCAACTTCCGCGGCGTACTGACGAGGTGCGGGGGACGATGATGGGAGGCCGCGGTCGCGCGGCCTGGGTTCCTCGCGGCAACGCCGTGGCATGTAGTCCACGAACGCTGACTGCTGGTGCCGACACTCCCATCGCGGCAGAGCGCAGGGCGTCTCGCCTTTGCACTCACCTTTTCGGAGGCGTCCTGCGCTCTCCGCTCGCGGTCGATCGTGCCGCTTCAGGACGTACCCGAGGGGCCTTGCCCACGCGGCCCTTCCGCTCGTCCGCTAGAGCGGCGCTACAGGCTGCGGCGAGCCGTCATAGGCGCCCCAAACCGACTGATCGAGATTGATCGTCGCACCCGTCATCAGCCCTGACTCCGCCGACGCCAGATACGCCGCCGCACGTGCCACCTCGGCCGGATCGACCAGACGGCCGAAGGGCTGCGCCGCCGCAGCCTTGGCGAGCCAATCGTCGGGCGCGTGATGATGCTCGCGCTGGATGCGGTCCTCGCCCTCGGTCGACATCCAGCCGATATTGAGGCCGTTGACGCGGATGCGGTTGCGCAGCAGCGCATAGGCTGTGTTGCGCGTCAGCGTATCGAGCGCGCCCTTGCTGGCGCAGTACGCCGCGATGAAAGGCTGCCCGGCCATTGCCGACATCGACGAGATGTTGACGATGGCGCCCTCGATGCTGTCGCGACGCATCAGTTTGACCGCCTCCTGCATCAGGAAGAACGGTGCTCTGGTGTTGATCGCAAAGATGCGGTCGAACAGCTCCGGGTCTGTATCGATGATCGTCCCGCGATCGGTGATCGCCGCGACATTCACCAACACATCGACGCGCCCGAAGCGCCGATCCGCCGCGGCCACCACCGCGCGGCAATCCTCGACCTTCGCGAGATCAGCGGCGACGAACTGAACTGGAACACCGGTCGCGGCAGTGATGCTCGCCGCGTGCGCCTCACCCTTGGCTACCGACCGCCCGCAGGTCACGATCCCCGCTGCGCCGCGCTCTGCGAACAGCCTGCTGATCGCCGCGCCGAGGCCCTGTGTGCCACCCGTGACGATGGCGATCTTGCCGTCGAGCCGTCCCGCGCCCTCGCTCATGTCAGCTTCTTCTTCGCCTGCTCATCGAGCGCGGCGTTGAATGCGTCCGACGTCCATCCGGCATCCAGCGCGCGGTGGAACAGCGCCTGCTGCGTTTCCGGTGCAAGGCCGCCGATCGGGGGGTCACGGTCGAGATTGGTGGGAAACGAATATCCCTCCGCGGTCGATGCGATCGCATTGGCCGCACCGGATGCGGTGATGGTTCCGGCGTCGAGCATCTGCTGCAGGGTCGGATAGAGCGCTGCGCTCATCCTCGTGCGGTCGACGCTCTCCATTGCCCGACCATATGCCGAGGACACCTGCAGCAGATTGGCCATGCGCTGGATGTTGGTGGAGCGATTGTTGCCGGCCGCGTGGAACAGCGCCGGATTGAAGAACGCGGCATCGCCTTTCTCGAGCGCCAGCTGCACATGGTGCTCGGCGAAATACGATTTGAACTCGGGCAGTCCGGTCGCGAGATAGCCCGGCAGGTACGCCTGCGAGTACGGCAGATAGAGTGTCGGTCCGCTCTCGAGCGGCATGTCGCAATGCGCCACTGCACCCTGCAGCGTCAGCACCGGCGAAACCGAATGCACGTGAACCGGATAGCGCTCGATCACTTCGGCCGACTGGAAACCGAGATGATAGTCGCGATGCGCGGACTGCGACGCGCCGCCGGGGTTCACGCGATTGACCTGCGCCGTCATCTGGTAGGCAGGCCCGAGCCAGGCCTCCGAAATCAGCGCGATGATGTCGTTGCTGTAGTAGGCCGCGAACGACTCCGGATCGCGCAGGCAATGCTTTTCGAGCGAGTTCCAGATTCTGTCATTGGCACCGGGCTTGGCGAAATGGTCGCCGCCACCCGTCCCTGTCGCATGCTGTTCGTCGATGATGGCGTTGAAGATCTCCGTCGCCCGGTCGATCGGCGTCGTGTCCGCGAAGGCGCGCTTGAACGCAACGACGCCTGGGCCGCTCGTCATCGCCTCGACCCATTCGGCCAGCAGCGCCTTGCGCGTCGCCGGGTCCTTGATGGCCTCGCGCACCGCGTCGCCATCATAGATGAGGACGTTCTTCTCGACGCCGGCGGCGAACGGATAGTCGCCCTTGTCGGTGGTCCGCTCGACCAGCGCGCGAAACTCGTCGATGTCGCACTGCGCTTTGGTGAGCCACACCCGCTCCGACCTGATCGCGCTCAGATTGTCCGCCTTCATCCCATCCTCCTCCGGCTCGCCGCCGACGACCATAGCACGCCGATCCATGCGGGCTACGCCGCGGGGCAGGACGACGTCGAGAGGGATTAAAGAGCCGTCAGCCCTTCGAGCGGGCGCTGTAGTCGACGGTGATTTCGATGCTGCTGCTCGCGAGATAGCTGGAATAGACCCACCCGGCGCCGCCCTTGAACTGTACCTCTACCCAGCCGCCGTCATTGCGGCCGATCTGCACCGGAGCGCCGGCCTGCAGCACGCCGACCTTGGCCGCATTGTTGGATGCACCCGCCCGCACGTTGACCGCCTGTCGGCCGATCTGCCCGCTACGCCAGTTGCCGCTGGCGGATGGGACCACCGCGAACGAACCGCCTTCGGTCGCGGTCGCGACCTCGACCGACTGCGCGGGAGCGGCCAGCGTGACGATGCTGCTGTCGGTCACTACGGGCGCCTTGGCAGGTTTGGCCGGCTCGACGGCGACCGGGTTCAGATCGGCCAGCTGCCGCACCGGCGGTACGTTAAAATCGCCGCTGATCGTGACGGGCTTGGTCCAGGTATGCGCATTGGCGACCAGCAGGCTCAGCGCAGCCTGCGAGCTGAAGCCCAACACCAACACCGCGCCGGCGATGGTCAGCGGATACTTCACGAGCGTCAGATGCGGGAGAAGCGTGGTGGGGGCGATCATACAGACCTCGAACAGCGATCGCTTCGACCGTCCACCACAGCAGCCGAGCATCGTGACCGCAGCCCTACGCGGCGTGGCCCCGCCTGCCAAACCAAAAACCGTTAAATGGTGAAGCGGCCCGGTTCGCCGCACCTCGCGTTATCGGTGTTGATCGCTCCGCCGATTGCCGCTACAAGCCGCACCGAAATGCGCCGGGCGTCCTGCCGAACGCCCGCTCTCTATGCGCTTTTCACCTTTGCGCCGCGGCTTCAGCCGGCCATTGGGGAATAGTTCAACGGTAGAACTACGGACTCTGACTCCGTCAATCTTGGTTCGAATCCAGGTTCCCCAGCCAGCTCCCGCCGCCTAGCGACCGCTCGCCGGAAGCTTCCGCAGAATCGTCTCGAGCGAACGGGCCAGGGCATCCTGGTCGCGATCGTCGAGGCCGGCGATTGCCGCCTCAAGCGCCAGGCTGGGGTCTGCTGCGAGCAGCGTGCGGCCGGTCTCGGTGACTTCGAGCAGTTCGGCGCGGCCGCGTGGCTGGACGTCCGATTTGGTCAACAGCCCCTTCTGGATCAGGGTGCGGACCGTGCGGCTCACCGGGCCGTTCGCCAGTCCCTGGAAGCGTGCGAGATCGCTGGCGGTGCAGCGTTCGGGTGCCGCCTTCGCGAAATATCGCAACGCCATCCATTGCGCGGGGAACATGTCCTCCGCATAACCGCGCGAATGCAGCATTCGCGCGACAAGCTCAAGCATCTCCGCCAGCGCGGAGGCCGATACGTTTACCAAGGCCAACTCCAGAGCAGGTGACGCGTCCTGCGATGATGTGGCCGACGCCCAAGGTTCACTCCGACCCGGGGGCCGTCGCTTTCATCGGTTCACCTATCAATACTAGTAGGATTCAACCACGCTGTCACAGAGCTTCAAGACGCTCTCCCACAGCCTTGATTGTGCTCAGTGGCGCGTAATCTTTACGGTTCGCGGAACGCCAGTTGCAGCTCGGCGACGAATGGGTGGATCAGATAATCCAGCACGCTGCGTTCGCCGGTCGTGACGAAGGCTTCGACCGGCATTCCCGGTAAGAGCTTGATGCCCTTGGGAAGCTTGGCGCGCTCCTCGGACTCGATCCGCACATTGGCGGTGTAGTACCCACGTCCGGTCTGCTGGTTGACGACCAGATCGGGCGACACTTTCTCAATGGCGCCCCAGGCTTCCGGCGTCTTGCGCTGATCGAGACTCGAAAACCGCAGATGCACTTTCTGGCCGACCTGAATCTGATCGATGTCCATCGGATCGATGTGAATGCCAACCATCAGATCGTCGGATTGTGGCACGATCATCATCAGCGTCTGCCCCGATCCGACCACGCCGCCCACCGTATGCACGATGGATTCGTGTACAATGCCGGTTTGCGGTGAGCGGATGACGGTCTTGGCCAGCTTGTCCTCACCCGCGACCTTCTGCTGCGTCGCCTCGGTCAGCAACTGGCGCGTGCGCTGCAGCTCATCGAGCGCGCGTTGCGTGAAATCGGTGGTGATCTGCTCGATCTGGAGTTGTTTCTCGGCGATCGTCGCGCGCGTTTGCGCGATTTCGGCCATCAGTCGCCCCTTCTCGCCCTCGGCTGATGCGAGTTGCAGGCGCAGCGTCGCGATCTGGCCTGCCTCGACGAGGTTCTTGGCGTAAAGCCCCTCCATATCGGCGGTCCGTTCGGCGATCACGTCGTACTGACGGTTGGCCGCCGTCAACTGAATCTCGAGGCCTTCGATTTGATGATCGAGTTGCGCAATCTGTTCGCGCAACTGGCCGGTCTTGCCCGCCTGATCGGCGACGCGCGCCGCAAGAATCTGCTGTTGGGTCGCGAAGTGCGACGCAATCTCGGGATCGTCGGCGAGCGGCGCCAGTTCTGCGGGCAGCGCGAAGCTTGTCTGCTGCGCGAGTTCGGCATTGAGGCGCGCTTCGATCACCAGGGACTCGTTGCGCTGCGAGTTAATGACGCCGAGGTTCGCCTTGATCGTCGTATCGTCGAGCGTGAGCAGCACCTGCCCTTCTTGGACGGCGTCCTCGTCACGCGCCAAGATCTGCGTGACGATCCCGCCATCGGCGTGCTGCACCTGCTTAGAGAAACCTTCGACAATCAGTGACCCACCGGCAATCACAGCGCCCTGAATGTCGGTGAAGGCAGCCCAGAGTGTGAGCCCGCCGAACAGTCCGAGCACGCCCAGTAGCCCAACCGCGGCGTGGCGCTTGAGGCTGCGGATATCGAACGCCGGACCAGAGCTTGCAACGTCAGCTGTCATGGTCCGGGCGTCCTCAAGGGCTGCACGTTGTCGCCCGTGATCTGCTTGAGCACATCGTTCTTGGGACCGAACACAACCTGCCGTCCATTCTTCATGAACAGTAGCTTGTCGACCGCGATCACTGCGCTCGGACGATGGGCAACAACGATCACGATGCCACCGCGCTCACGCACGGCACGGATCGAGTCCGTCAAGGCGGCATCGCCCTCGGCGTCGAGGTTAGCGTTCGGCTCGTCAAGCACGAGCAGGAACGGGTTACCGAACAGCGCACGTGCGAGACCGACGCGCTGGCGCTGACCGGCTGACAAATTCTCGCCGTTCGATCCAACGGGTGTGTCGTAGCCGTTAGGCAGGCTTGAAATCAGGTCGTGCGCGTTTGCGAGACGCGCCGCCGCGATGACGTCTATGGCTTCGGCGTCAGGCTGGAAGCGAGCGATGTTCTCGGCGACCGTGCCGTCGAACAAGTCGGCACGCTGCGGCAGGTAGCCAACGATCTTGCCGACCTGGCTGGGGTCGTAGTGCTGCAGCAGAGCGCCATCGAGCCGGATTTCACCCGACCCTGGCGTCCACACACCACAGAGCGTGCGCGCCAGCGACGACTTGCCGGAGCCGGATAGGCCGAGCACGCCCATGCCATCGCCCGCGACGAGTTCGAACGTTATGCCGCTGATGATGGGGGCCGTCATGCCCGGAGGCGCCGCCGCCAAGCCACGAACCGACAGGGTGCCCTTGGGCAGCGGCAGCATGGTCTCGCGGCTGCGATCCGGCGTGACCATGAGATAGCGCTTGATCCGCTCCCAGGACTGACGCGCGGTGATGAACTGCTTCCACTGCGCGATCGTCTGTTCGATCGGCGCCAGCGCGCGCGATGTCACAACGGATGCTG
The DNA here is from genome assembly GCA_044224395.1 of Devosia sp. Classification (GTDB taxonomy): domain Bacteria; phylum Pseudomonadota; class Alphaproteobacteria; order Rhizobiales; family Devosiaceae; genus Devosia_A. The sequence goes on along the minus strand of JBGAKM010000003.1, from coordinate 216,235 downwards.
CGATCATCAGACCGCCCGTCATGTCGCCATGGATGACGACATAGGCACCAAGGCCAAGCACCAGCGACTGCAGCAGCAGGCGCACTGCCTTGGTCATCGACGAGAACAGTGTGGCGCGGTCACTGGTGATCCGCTGCGTTGCCAGCATATCGCCGGTCCGCTTCGACCAGCGGCGTCCGACATCGGCCAGCATGCCCATGGCAACGACTGTTTCGGCGTTGAGCCGGCTGTCATCGGTCTGGCGCTGGCGGGCGTTGATGGCGGCTGTGCTGTCCTTGGTCGGCTTGCGCAGCACGAACTCGTTGATCAGCATCAGCACCGTGATGACCAGTGCGCCCGCGACGGCGAGCCAGCCCAGCAGCGGATTGATGACGAAAACGACAGCCAGATAAACTGGGACCCAGGGCAGATCGAGCAGTGCCAGCGGTCCAGAGCTCGCAAGGAACGCGCGAAGGCTGTCACCATCGCGGACCGGATCGGCCTGGTTCGCCTGCCCACTTGCAAGCCGCAGGCGCACCGAGGCTTCGAACAGCCGCTGGCCCACCGAGTGATCGACGAGGTTGGCGAGCCGCAGCGACATGCGCGACCGCACAGTCTCGATGAACGCATAGAAGGTGTAGACCGCCGTGATGATGACGACGAAAGCCATCAGCGTCGGCAACGAGCGGCTCGACAGCACGCGGTCGTAGATTTGCAGCATGAAGAGTGGACCGGCCAGCATGAGCAGGTTCGACACCAGGCTGATGACAAACAGCGCGACGACCGCGCTTACGGCGACGCCCGTGTAAGAGGGCTTAGCTACTGGGCCGGCAAGCCGCTGCTGCACGAAGAGATCTCGGAACGGGAAATACCAATTGCCCACAGTACCATGGGGCGCCCGGCTCAAGCAATTTCCCGGGAGTTACACCGTCGTGTACGATGACTTTGTTCTTAACGCGGCTAACATTACTAACGCCCGTTAAGAAGCGGCCGGTAACGGGAAGCGTTCGACTTCCGCCAAAAGCTCCAGCATTCCTGTCACCTCGGCTTCGGCGATTATCCTACCGCGCTCGGCCGTCGCGTTTGCTGCGTTGCCCACGGCGCCCGATGGATTGAGGTCAGATGCTATCCACGAGTAGGCGTGCGTCCCGGTCGGCCGGAGATACTTGTAGTGCTGCTCGTCGCGGGCAGCGATCGAGCGGAAATCGTCCAGCTTGTCGGTGTTCACCAACTCGGGACGGAACAGCATCATCAGCGACGTCTCAAGGTCGCCGGCATGGATGCCATGGCGCTTCTCAATATCGGTCAGCATCCCGTCCGGGGGCTGAAAGCGGGTCCAGCCGGTTTTGACCACCAGCATGTTCTCGCGCACCCGCAGCTCACGCCCAACGATGTCCATGATCGCTTCGTTGCCGCCGTGGGAGTTGATGAAGACGAGCTTCTTGATCCCTGCCCTGCTGATCGATTGACCGAGCTCGAACCAGGAGTCGATGAGCGTGGGCGCGGTGTGCGTCACCGTGCCCTTCGCCCATAGATGCTCGTTGGATTTCCCAACCTGCTGGATCGGGAGGATGCGGATATCGAGTTCGGCAGGGACGCGCTTGACCAACAGATCGATGCATCCTTGGTTGAGGATCGTGTCGGTGCCGACCGGCAGATGCGGCCCGTGTTGCTCGACCGCTGCGATGGGGACGATCGCGATCGTCTTCATCGGATCGATATTGGCGAAGTCGGGAGCCGCGAAGTCGGTCCAGTGGATTTTGCGCATCTGTCAGGCTCCGGAGGCCGGGCCAGCAGCCACGACCTCGATCTCGACGAAGAATTCCGGCCGGGCGAATCCTGACACCACCATCAGTGTCGAGGCCGGCAGCGGATGGGTGAAGCGCTTGTTGCGGACGTCCATATAAGGCCGCAGGTGCTCGCGGCCGGTCACGAAGGCGTTGATCCGGACCACATGCTCGAGGCCCAACCCGGACTCGCCAAGGATTGCCGCAACGTTGTCGAAGCAGAGGTCGGCCTGCGCTTCGGTGCTCGATGGAATCGTGCCGTCCTTGGCGATGCCCAACTGGCCGGAGCAGAAGACCAGCTTCTGCCCCTCGGGAACTTCAACGCCGTTGGAATAGGATGAGAAGGGCGGGTGAATGGTCGTGGGGGAAAGCGGCTTGTGCATAACTCGTCTCGGCTAATGCACAGCTAACCGGCAAGACCGCGTCAAAGCCAGCCCAAAACGAGGGATCGATGCCAATTATCTAGGCAGTTCGTTTGATGCCCCTATTTTGCGCTTTTCTTTTATGAGCCGCGCTGAATTAATCCGCATCAGAGATGCCACTGAAGGCATCGAACCGGCTGGCGCCTCCCCAATGACTCAGCTGGCACACGGGGATCTTCAGGGACAACAGGGAGACTACCGACATGCATACCACCCTCAAACTGGTCGCGGCTGGCGTACTCGCCGCCTTCGCGGCCCCTGCGTTCGCGCAGGACGAGGTTAGCTTCGGCACCAACTGGCTCGCTCAGGCCGAGCACGGCGGCTACTACCAGGCCGTCGCCGACGGCACTTATGAGAAGTACGGCCTCAAGGTCACCATCCGCCAGGGTGGACCGCAGGGCGCTAATCGCGCGCTGCTCACCGGCGGCCAGATCCAGTTCTACATGGGCGGCATGACCACCGCGATCGACGCCGTGAAGGAAGGCATTCCGACTCTCACGATCGCCTCGATCTTCCAGAAGGATCCGCAAGTCCTGATGGCGCATCCCGACGCGGGCTTCAAAACGTTCGACGACCTGGCAGGTGCTTCGAAGTACATCCTCTCCAAGGATGGCTTCATTTCCTACTTCCTCTGGATGAAGGCCAAGAACCCGGCATTCGTCGACGAGAAGTACGAGCCCTACACCTTCAACCCGGCGCCGTTCATCGCCGACCCCAAGTCGATCCAGCAGGGCTACCTGACTTCGGAGCCCCTCGCGATCGAACGCGAAACCGGCTGGACTCCGCAGGTGTTCCTGCTTGCCGACAATGGCTACGCGCCCTACTCGACTACCATCGAGACGATGAAACCCTGGTATGACGCCAACAAGGACGTCGCCAAGCGCTTCGTCGAGGCCTCCATCATCGGCTGGTACAACTATCTGTACGGCGACAACGCCGCCGCCAACGCGCTGATCAAGGCCGACAATCCGGAAATGACCGACGACCAGATCGCGTACGGCATCGCGAAGATGAAGGAGTATGGCATCCTCATCTCCGGCGACGCCGAGGACAAGGGTATCGGCTGCATGACCGACGCACGCTGGGAAGACTTCTACCAACAGCTCGTGTCGGTCGGCCTCTTTGAAGCCGGCATTGACGTCAAGCAGGCCTACACCACCGAACTCGTCTGCCAGGGCCTTGGCAAAGACCTCGTGAAGTAATCTACCACCCTCGGCGCGGGCAATCGTGTCCGCGCCGTTCTCCGCCCTAACACGGGTCCTTCATTGACTGATCTGGCTGTTGCCGAAGCTCGGACGGGCTCGGTCTCATCGCATCGCGCAGTCGTTTCCATGCGCAACGTGTCCAAGGTGTTCTCGAACGGCACGCTGGCGCTCAAGGACATGTCGCTCGACGTGCACGCCGGCGAGTTCCTGAGCCTTCTCGGCCCATCGGGTTGCGGCAAATCGACGGCCCTCCGCATCATCGCCGGCCTCGGCGCTGCGAGCAGCGGCACCATCGACTGGCCGACCAGCCAGCTCAATTCACGGGGCTTGCCGCAAGGCGACATCGGCTTCGTGTTCCAGGAGCCGACGCTCATGCCGTGGAGTACCGTCTTCGGTAACGTGCACCTGCCCCTCAAACTGCAGGGCGTCGGCAAATCCGCCGCCCGCGCCGACGTGATGGCCACCCTCGCTTCCGTCGGGCTAGCCGATTTTGCGGACGCCTATCCGCGCGAGCTGTCGGGCGGCATGAAGATGCGCGTCTCCATCGCCCGTGCCCTCGTCACCAAGCCGAAGCTCCTCCTCATGGATGAGCCCTTCGCCGCACTTGACGAGATCACGCGCCAGAAGCTCAACGACGACGTGCTGCGCCTCTGGCGCCAGTCGGGCATCACGGTGATCTTCGTGACGCACTCGGTGTTCGAGAGCGCGTACCTCTCGAACCGCATCGTCGTGATGCGAGCGCGGCCGGGTCAGGTTAACAGCGACATCCCGCTCCACACCGCAAGCGAGCGCGACGCGAACTACCGCACGTCGGAAGAATATCGCGCCGTCACTGACCAGGTGTCGCGCGCCCTGCAGGAAGCCATTCACCTGGGAGGCGGCAGTGTCGGACATTAGCCACGCGCCCAAGATCGCCCCGAGCGACGAGGGCACCGACGCCGCCGTCGCGGTGCTGATCCCGCGCACGTCAACCACCGAAAGGGTGCTGCGCGTCCTCGTGCCCGTCGCGATGCTGGTGCTCGCCATCGTCGGCTGGCACCTCCTGGTGACCATCCGCGAGATCCCGCGCTACATCCTTCCGAGCCCGGCCGACGTATTGAACTCGCTGATCAAGGACGCGCCCACGCTGCTCCCTGCCCTGCTGGTAACGCTCCGCATCACCTTCACGGCGCTCATCCTCGCGCTGATCGGCGGCGTGGCCCTCGCGATCCTCCTCATCCAGAGCAAATGGATCGAGCTCGCGCTGTTCCCCTTCGCCGTTATCCTCCAGGTCACGCCGATCATCGCGATTGCTCCATTGCTGCTGATCTACACGCCGGATACGCAGACGGCGCTCCTGATCTGCTCGTTCCTCGTCGCATTCTTCCCGATCCTCTCCAACATGGTGGCGGGTCTCAAGAGCGTCGACCACAACCTGCTCAACCTCTTCGACCTCTACGGGGCGAACCGCTGGCAGGCGCTGATCCACCTCAAGATCCCGGCAGCCATGCCCTACTTCATGGCGGGCCTTCGCATTGGTGGCGGCCTCGCGCTCATCGCCGCGGTCGTCGCCGAGTTCGCCGCGGGCAGTGCCGGCCAGGGTTCTGGACTCGCGTTCCGGTTGCTGGAGTCGCAGTTCCGCCTCAACATCCCGCGCCTCTTCGCCGCGCTGGTGCTGCTCACCGGCACCGGCGTCGCAATCTTCGGCTTCACCTCGTTCATCGCCTGGCTGGTCCTGCACCGCTGGCATGAAAGCGCCGTGCGCCGGGAGAACTGATGGAAACGCTGCGCAACGCATCGGTGCCGTCGGCGATGATGGGCCGCCCCGGCGGAGGCCTCGAACGGGTCGACATCGAGCTGCTCGACGGCAAGATCGCGGGTATCGCGCCCCATGCGGAGGGCCCCGGTCGCGATCTCGATGGCGGCCTCGTGCTGCCGGCCCTCGTCGACATCCACACGCATCTCGACAAGGGCCACATCTGGCCGCGCAAGTCGAACCCAGATGGGACCTGGCTGGGCGCCCTGCTCGCCGTACAGACCGATCGCGTTGGTCTGTGGTCCGCTGCCGATGTCGAGCGGCGCATGAACTTCGCGCTGCGCTCAGCCTACGCGCATGGCACTGCCGCCATTCGCACGCACCTCGACTCCATCCCGCCGCAGCATGCGATAAGTTGGGATCTTTTCGCGCGCGTCCGCGAACAGTGGGCAGGAAAGATTGAACTGCAGGCCGTGTCTCTCATCGGCCCCGACAATCTCGTCGATGCCGCGCAACTCGACGTGATCGCGCGCAAGACAAAGGAGATTGGCGGCATCCTCGGCGGCGCGGTGCATGTCTACGACCGCAGCGCGGAAGCGATGCTGCGCGTGGTCGAGAAGGCGGGCGAGTACGGGCTCGACCTCGATATCCACGCCGACGAAACGGGCGATCCGCGCTCGCATGTGCTCGAGTCTCTGGCCGATGCGGTGCTCCAGACTGGCTACACGGGCCGCGTCCTCGCCGGCCATTGCTGCGTCCTCACCGTGCAAGACGAAGCGACGCAAAGGCGTACAATCGAAAAGGTCGCGCGCGCCGGCATCTCTGTCGTCTCGCTGCCGATGTGCAATATGTACCTGCAGGACCGCGAGGCGCAGGGCAACGTCACACCCATCAGGCGCGGCGTCACACTGCTACACGAGTTCCGCGCCGCGGGTGTGCCCGTGGCGATCGCGTCCGACAACACGCGCGATGGAGCTGCTCTCTCGTCCGCAGACGGACCGGGTCGTCCTGCGCTATGGCATCGCCATCGACACCACCCTGCCCGACTACCGTGAACTCGACGATCTGATGGAGGCCTGAGATGGACCTTTCCGCGTTCCGCGCCGCGATTGGCGACATCCCGCAGCAGGACCATCCTCGCATCGTCCAGCAAAAGAGCCGGGACCACTACTGGTACTCGCCACGCCTCAAGGCCGAGCTCGAGAACGTCACTGCGCAACTCGTCGTCACTCCCCGTACGCAGGACGACGTCGTCGCTATCCTCGCCGCAGCCTTCAAGACTGGTGTTCCAGTAACTCCGCGTGGCGCCGGCACCGGTAACTACGGTCAAGCCATGCCTCTTTCGGGGGGGGTGATCCTCGATCTCACGAGTCTCGACAAGATCGTCTCGATCAGCGAGGACCGGGTCCGCGCTGAGGCCGGTATCATCCTCGAAAAGCTCGACGAGCAGACCAAGGAAGCCGTTGGCGGTGAGATGCGCTTTCACCCCTCGACCTATCGCATGGCGACGTTAGGCGGCTTCATCGCCGGCGGCTCCGGGGGCGTCGGCTCCATTCGCTGGGGCGGCCTCCGCAACTTCGGCAACATCCTTGGCCTAAAGGTCATCACATGTGAGGAAACGCCGCGCGTCCTCGACCTCAAGGGCCCCGATATCCTCAAGGTCGCGCACGCCTATGGCACTAACGGCATCATCGTCGAGGCCGAGATTCCGCTGACCGCCGCGTACGATTGGGTCGACGTGATGGTGGGCTTCGACTCGATCATGGAGGCGTGCGCCTTCTCCGAGCAGGCCGCCCGCCAGGATGGCCTCCTCCTCAAGGAAATATCGCCGGTGGCCGCTCCGGTTCCCTACGACTGGTTCAACCGCCACCGCCCCTACATCAAGCACCGCGACCAATCGGTGGTGCTGATCATGGCGGCACCGGCCGCAGTTCCCGCACTTGTTGACCTCATCGATTTCCACAAGGGCGACCTGCTCCTCCGCAACGACACGATCACCGAGGAAGAGAAGCGGAAGATTCCGCCGATCTACGAGCTTGCGTGGAACCACACCACACTACGTGGGCTCAAGCTCGATCCCGGCATCACTTACCTCCAAACTCAGTATCCCGACCTCGCTCATGTGAAATGGGCGGTCGACCTGTTCGGCGACGAAATGCCGATGCACATCGAGATGAACCGCTTCGATGGCCGCATCGTGTTCTCCGGCCTTCCGATTGTCCGCTACACCACCGAGGAGCGGCTGGAAGAGATCATCCGGCTCCACGAAGCCAATGGCTGTCTCGTGTTCAACCCCCACCGCTACACCCTTGAAGAAGGCGGCATGAAGAAGACCGACCGAAATCAGCTCGAATTCAAGCAGCAAGCCGATCCCAAGGGTATTCTCAATCCTGGCAAGATGATCGCGTGGGATGATCCGAACTTCGACTTCAATAGCGGGCGCGCCTGGCTGTTCGATGGGCTCAAGACTCTGGGCGCTGCCTGATGCGCGTAATGGTTCTGCACGCCCACCCGCTGGAGTCGAGCTTCAACCGCTCACTCTGTAACGCCGTTGTAGAGACGCTGACGGCGAAGGGCCACCAGGTGGACCTGGTCGATCTCTACGCCGAGAACTTCAATCCGGTGCTGAGCCGCGAGGACCGGCTCAAGTACCACGATGTCCCAGACAATATCACGCCAGACCTCAAGCCTTATGTCGATCGCCTGATGGCTGCCGAAGCGATGGTGGTGGTGCATCCCGTTTGGAATTACGGCTTCCCCGCGATCCTCAAGGGTTATTTCGACAAGGTGTTCATGCCCGGCGTCTCGTTCGTGCTCGTCGGTGGCGATGGGCCCGACAAGGGCAAGCTCGTGCCCAACCTCAAGCACATTAAGAAGGTCGCGTTCGTCACGTCCTACGGCGGCAATCGCTGGCGCACCTTCGTGATGGGCGACCCGCCGCGTCGCTTGGCCAAGCGCTGGGGCTGGGTCACGTTCGGCGGCTGGCTGCCGCCGACCTACCTGGCGCTCTACGACATGAACAACGTCACGCCGGCGCAACTAACCGGCTTCATCGACAAGGTGAAGGCAGTCCTCGGGCGGTGGTGATCAGACCACCTTCGCCTTGCGCTTGAACTCGGGCCGATCCCACGCGCGTGTCGCCATCACGTCCGCCAGAATCTCGGCAGCGCGGAACACGTCCTCGAACCGCAGATATAGCGGTGTGAGCCCGAAGCGCATGATATCGGGCTGGCGGAAGTCGCCGATCACACCGCGCGCGATCAGCGCCTGCATGATCGCGTACCCCTCAGGATGGCGGAGGGACACCTGCGTGCCGCGGTCATTGGGATCGCGCGGCGTCAGCAGTTCGAACTCTGGACAGCGCGCCGATACCTCGTTCGTGAAAAGATCGAACAATGCGTCGGCCTTGGCGCGAACCGCCGCGAGGTTGACGCCGTCATATGCGTCGAGCGCCGCATCGAGCGCGCTCATCGAGATCACAGGCGGCGTTCCAACGCGCAACGCGTCGACGCCGTTCGCTGGCTCATAATCCGGCGTGAAGGCGAATGGCGCCTTGTGCCCAAGCCAACCGCTCAACGGTTGCTGCAATCCTGCCTGATGGCGCGGGGCGACGTAGGCGAAAGCCGGCGCTCCGGGTCCACCATTGAGGTACTTGTAGCCACAGCCAACTGCGAAATCGGCCCCTGCCCCAGAAAGGTTGACGGGGAATGCGCCGGCCGAGTGGCAGAGGTCCCAGATCACCAGCGCGCCGACCGCGTGAGCCCGCGCCGTGAGGGCCTGCATGTCGTGCCGGGCGCCGGTACGGTAGTTGACCTCGGTGACCAGCACGACCGCGACGTCGTCGCCGATTTCCGACAGGTCGTTGACGCGCACCTCATGCCCGGTCAATGAGGCTAGGCCGCCCGCGATATAGAGATCTGTCGGAAAGTTGCCGGTCTCCGTCAGAATGACTCGGCGTGGCCCTGCCTTCTGGCAGGCAATCGACAGCAGCTTGAAGATATTGAGCGACGTCGAGTCGGCCACGATCACCGACCCCGGCTCCGCTCCGATCAGCGGCGCGATGCGCTCGCCCACCCACCGTGGCAGGTCGATCCAATCATGCACGTTCCAGCTGGTGATGAGGTCGCGGCCCCACTGCTGACCGACGACGTCCGCGACGCGGCCCTTCACCGAATTGGGCAGCGCACCCAATGAGTTACCATCGAGGTAGATCGTCCCCGACGGAATGTCGAAGCGATCGCGGAGCGGAGCAAGCGGGTCGGCGCGGTCGAGCGCCTGAGCATCTGTCAGGTTCATGCGCCTGTTCATCTGCGAGAGCGGACGCTTTGTCGATAGACACTACCGTCAGCCAGCCCTAAACCCCCGGCGTCACAGGGAATCCGCCGATGTCCGACAAACTCCTGGCATTGATGCTCGAAGCTGCACGCGCCGCTGCTCCCGAGATTATGGAGGTCTATCTCAGCGATTTCGACGTGGAGCGCAAAGGCGATGGCTCGCCCGTCACCGTCGCAGACCGCCGTGCGGAGAAGGCCATCGAGAAGGTCCTCGCCGTCACGGGTATCCCACTTCTGGCCGAGGAAAGCGTCGCCGATGGGCGCATCCCGGATCTCGGCAACCGCTTCTTCTGCGTTGATCCTCTTGATGGCACAAAGGAATTTCTCAAGCGCAACGGCGAGTTCACGGTGAACATTGCCCTGGTCGAGGGCGGCATCGCTACGCGCGGCGTCATCCTCGCCCCCGCCTCTGGTGCGACTTATCTCGGCGGGCCGGATGGCGCGTTCGAGGTCAACGAACGCAATGAACGCATCCAAATCAAAACCAACCCTAATCACCCCATGAAAGTGGTCGCGAGCCGGTCGCACGGCCACGCTGCACTTAAGACCTTCTGCGACTCGATGATCGTCACCGACGACGTCTCTGTCGGCTCTGCCCTCAAATTCGCCCTCGTCGCTCGCGGCGACGCGCAGCTCTATCCCCGCTTCACCCCGACCTCGGAATGGGACACCGCCGCGGGGCAGGCGATCCTCGAAGCGGCAGGTGGAGCGGTGCTTACGCTGGACGGCAAGCCACTTCGCTACGGTCGCGGCGGTGACCTGCTGAACCCGTTCTTTATCGCTGCGGCCAGCCCCGAACTCACCGCTAAAGGTGCGTCGGAAATGCAGAAAGCGCTCTCGGCCGCCTGAAGACCGCATTAACCGCGCATGGCTTACATGCAAGGTCTGCGCTTGTGGGAACCTTCCTGTGCGTATATAGGCCCGGCATATTCTTCCCCAGCATATGGCCTACCACGCTCTCATGAACGTCCGCACCATCTGCCTCGCAATTCTGTTCGACGGCGAGTCCACCGGTTACGAGATCCGCAAGCTCGTGGTCGAAGGCGAGTATTCGTACTTCATCGAAGCCAGCTTCGGCGCCATTTACCCGGCGTTGCAGAAACTCGAGATCGACCGGCTGGTCACATCGCGCGTCGAACAGCAGGACGGCAAGCCCGCCAAGAAGATCTACCGGATCACCGAGATCGGCCGTCGGGCCTTCATCGACTCACTATTCGAAAACCTTGGTGATGACGAATTCCGCAGCCCGTTCCTATTGTTCGCGCGGTTTGTGGCTGAGTTGCCGCGCTCGCTGGTACAGCAGCGGCTGAATGAGCGCCTCACTCAATTCGACGAGGCGCTGGCCGAAATGAATCGGCTGTCTTCCAACCACACCGGTCCCGCCGACCGCTGGATACTCGAATACGGCCGTACTTGTTTGGCCGCGGCGCGTGACCATATCGAAGCCCACATGGGCGAACTGATCGCGATGGCGCGGCCCGATGCCGCCGCTGCCGCGGAATAGAGGGCATATTCTGAATGCGTGCGATTTATTCGTATGGCGTCGCGCTGATCATCGTTCTTGTGCTCGCCGTCTGGATGGCGTCGGGAATCCTGGTCACCGGTGGAAAGGGGCCGGGCAATGGCGAGCGACCGATCGTGTCGCTGGTCGATGGCGGCAACGGTCCACTGACCAGCGCTGTTGAAGATTCCGGCATCAACGGCGGCCACACCGAAGCTGAAGGCGGCATCGATCCGCATTTGACAATTGCCGAGCGCACGGAAGCAAGCGGCGGCGGCGAAGCTGCTGCCCCTCGGTCGGTGCGCATCGAGGTCGTTACCGCCCAGAACATGCCCATTGAGGTGCCGTTGCGCGGCCGTACCAAGGCCAAGTCGTCGGTCCAGATCGTCGCCCAGACCAGTGGCATCGTCCAGACGGTGCCCGTTGCCAAGGGCCAGTCGGTCGCTGTGGGTGACACGCTTTGCACGCTCGATCCCGGTGCCCGCAAGCTGGCTGTCGATCAGGCGCAGGCCGCGGTCGATCAGGCGCAGACCGCCTACAACGCCAATCTGGAACTTGTGAAGAAAGGCGTCGCGGCGCCCAACACCACGCTCGCCGTCGAAGCGCAGCTCAAGGGCGCGCAGGCGCAGCTTGAGAATGCCCAGCTTGAACTGGGCCGCACCGTGATCAAGGCGAACGTCGCCGGCGTGGTCGAGGACCCCGTCGCCCAGGTTGGCGCCATGCTCGGCGCAGGCCAGCCCTGCGCGGCGGTCGTGCAGTTGAACCCCATGCTGTTCATCGCCTCGGTGCCCGAAGCCCGCGTCAGTTACGCCAAGCTGGGCCTCAAGGCCGCCATTAGCACCGTTACCGGCGATAAGGCGGAGGGGACGGTGACCTACATCGCTTCCACCGCGGACGAGGCCACCCGCTCCTTCCCGGTCGAAATCGAAGTACCGAACGCCGATCTTAAGCTGCGTGACGGCATCACCGCCGACGCGATCGTCAATGTGGGGACGGCGCCGGTACACGTGCTGCCGCAGTCAGTGCTGACGCTCGACGACAGCGGCGTGCTGGGCATCCGCACGGTTGAAGGTGGCAACAAGGTCGCCTTCCATGCTGTGACCATTATCAAGGACACGCGCGACGGCGTCTGGGTCGTCGGCCTGCCGTACAAGATCAATGTGATTACCGTCGGACAGGAATTCGTCCAGCCCGGCCAAATCGTCGATGCCAAGACTGCCGACGGGGAGCCTGCTCAGTCATGATGGACCTTCTTGAACGCATCCTGCGTATGCCGCGAGTCGTCATGACCGTTATGGTTGGGCTGCTCATCGCGGGCGGGCTCAGCTACGCATCGTTGCCGCGCGAAAGCTTTCCCGCCATCGATATCCCGTACTTCTACATCTCGGTGAGCCAGACTGGCGTATCGCCGGCTGACGCCGAGCGTCTGCTGGGCAAGCCCATCGAGGATCGCGTCAAGGACGTCGACGGGCTGGCCAACTACACGACCACAGCGTCGCAGGGCCATGCCTCCGTGCTGCTCGAATTCGACGTCAGCGTCGACAAGGACAAGGCGCTCAGTGATGTGCGCGCCAAGCTGGACGGTGTGACCGCCGAACTGCCGTCCGACGCCACGACGCCGACCGTCAACACGGTCTCGACCGCCAGCTTCCCCTCCATCTCGGTCGCCGTTTATGGCGATGTTCCCGAGCGGGCGCTGGTGCAGAAGGCCAAGGAACTTCAGGACGCGCTCGAGAAGCTGCCCGACATCCAGTCCGCTGACCTGTCCGGTTCGCGCGACGAAATGCTGGCAGTCACCATCGATCTCGACCGGCTCGAAGCTTACAACCTCACCGCCGCGCAATTGTTCGACGCGCTTGCCCGCAACAATCTCGTGGTGCCGGGCGGTACGCTCGACACGGGCAATGGCTCATTCAATGTCGAAGTCCCGGGCCTCATCAGTTCGGCGCAGGACGTCTATGACCTGCCAATCAAGACCGTGGGCGACACAGTCGTCACTTTCGCCGACGTCGCCTCCATCACCCGCACCTTCATGGATGCAACCAGCTACGCCCATGTGAATGGCCAGCCGGCCATCACGCTGAGCGTCGTCAAGAAGCTTGGCACCAACGTCATCAACGTCGTCGACCAGGTCAAGCACGTGGCCGCCGAGACAACGAAGGCGTGGCCAGCGGGCATCCAGCATTCGTTCCTGCTCGATCAGTCGGAATCGGCCAAGAGCCTGTTCAATTCGCTGCAGGCTGCAGTCCTTACCGCCGTCGCGCTGGTGCTCATCACCTGCGTTGCGACGCTGGGCTGGCGCGCCGCCATCATGATCGGCCTCTCGATCCCGATCTCGTTCATGATCGCCTTTCTCGTCACCAGCCTCCTGGGCATGACGCTCAACATGATGATCATGTTCGGCCTCGTGCTCGCTGTCGGCGTGCTCGTCGATGACCCCATCGTGGTCGTCGAATATGCCGAGCGTAAGCTGCAGGAGGGTGTGTCCAAGAAGGAAGCGTTCATCCTCGCGGCCCGCAAGATGTTCGTGCCCGTGGTGTCGGCGACCTTCACCACGCTCAGTGCCTTCGTTGTGCTGCTCTTCTGGCCGGGCATCATCGGCAAGTTCATGAGCTATCTGCCGATCATCGTTATTGTGGTGATGTGCGCCTCGCTGCTGTCGGCGCTGGTCTTCATGCCAATCATCGGCGCCTTCATCGCCAAGGCCCACATCGATCCGGAAGAGAAGGCCAAGGCCGACATCGTGATGTATCCCGACAAGTTCGACATGAACAAAGTCGGCGGCCTCACAGGTATCTATGTGCGCCTCATGTCGCGCCTGCTGCACTATCCGCTGGTGACACTGCCCATCGGCTTCGGCGTGATCATCGCGATCTTCGCCTTCGCCCATCCCAACGGCTTTACCGCGTTCCCTGCATCCGAGCCGGAACAGGGCTCGGTCTACGTGATCGCGCGTGGCAATTACTCGCCGGTCGAAATCCGTGACCTTTTGGCGGAAGTGGAAGCCCGTATCGTCACTGTGCCGGGCATCCAGGATTCTGTGATGGCGTTCGGCGGTGGCGGTGGCGGTTTCGGTGGCGGCGGTTCTCCCCCGGACACCATCGGCACCTTCCAGCTGCAGTTCATGCCTTGGGCCGAGCGCGTCCCGGCTGCGCAGATCTTCCAGGAGATCCGCGACAAGGTCGCCGATATCCCCGGCCTTGAGGTTCAGATTTCGGGTGCCGAGAACGGCCCGCCCGCCGGCAAGGCGATCAACCTGCGTGTCGAGAGCGGCACCTATGCCGACCTGGGACCCGTGGTGGCCAAGCTGCGCGACTTCGTCGAGAACGACATCGGCGACACGCTGGACGTCGAAGACGGGCGCCCCGCGCCCGGCATCGACTGGCAGGTTACGATCGACCGTGTGCTGGCTGCCAAATACGGCATCGGCGTGCGCGAACTCAGCCCCTATGTCCAGCTCGTCACCTCGGGCGTGAAAATCGGGTCCTATCGTCCCGAAGACACCACCGACGAACTGGCGATCCGTGTTCGCCTGCCGAAGGAAGAGCGTACCTTCGACGCGCTCGACTCCCTGCGCATCAGCACCGCGCAGGGCCTGATCCCCGTCTCCAACTTCATCACCCGCAAGGCGGTGCAGAAGGTCGCCACGATCGATCGCTACAACGGCTTCTATTCAATGAGCGTGGCGGCCAACGTCGCCCCGGGCATCGATTCCAACAAGAAGCTCGACCTGATCAAGCAGTGGGAGAAGGACCAGCAGGCCTCGGGCGCCATCCCGCCTGGCACGCACATCGTCTATGGCGGCGCCGACGAGCAGCAGGCCGAAACCTTCGCCTTCATCTCCAAGGCGTTCGTCGTGGCCCTCGCCCTGATCGCGCTGATCCTGCTGCTCGAGTACAACAGCTTCTGGCAGGTGCTGGTCACTATCTCGACCGTCGCCATGTCGCTTGCCGGCGTCATGCTCGGCCTCGCGATCACCCAGACGCCATTCTCGATGATCATGACCGGCCTCGGCATCGTGGCCCTCGCAGGTATTGTGGTGAAGAACGGCATCGTGCTTACCGATACCTATAACCACTACACCCGCGACGAAGGCGTCGAGCCGATCAAGGCGATGCTGCTCACCATGAGCCAGCGTGTCCGCCCCGTGCTGCTCACCGCCACCGTCACGGCGCTGGGCGTGATCCCGATGGCGCTGAATGTCGAGTTCGACTTCATCGGTCGCGAAATCAACGTCGGCGGTCTGGCTGGAACCTGGTTCGTCGCGCTCAGCGAGGCGCTGGTCTCCGGTCTCTTCGTCTCGACGGCCCTCACGCTGGTGATGGTGCCGGTGATGATCGTCGCGCCGAAAGTTGCGGGGCACCAGTTCGCCCGCTTCTTCCTGGGCCTCTGGCACCTGCCAGGCCGCCTGTTCGCGATGGTGTTCAGGCAGCGGGCCAAGGCTGTGACCGCCGAGGGCGAGATCGTCGATGTGCCGGAGGAGCAAACCGCCCTGCCCGGTAAGCCTGTTCAGAAGCCGGCTAACGACGAGGATGGCAACCGGCAGGCTGCTGAGTAGGCATCAACGCCTTATCAGGAATGCTGGGCCCGGAGCGATCCGGGCCTTTTGCTTTGCACTTGCAGCCAGAGGTTGAAATGTCTATTTTAGCCAAACTAGCTAATCGGGACGATGACCATGGCAGCGATGACAGCGACAGAAGCCAAGAACCGTTTCGGCGAGGTGCTCGAGCTCGCGCGCAAGGAACCGGTTCGCGTGCAGAAGAACGGCCGCGACGTCGCAGTTGTCCTCTCGGCAGAGGATTACACGCAGCTTGTCGAGCGAGCCGCGCCGCCGAAAGTAAGGCCGCAGGTCGAGAAACTCCTCACTAGAAGCATCGAGAAGCGCGTCGAGCTATATAAAGCGCTCGCACGCTAGGCTTACGCATGACCGCCTATCTCACCCTCGACGAGGTCCTGCGCATCCACGAAGTCTTGATTGAGGCCTTCGGCGGAGCCAATGGCGTTAGGGATTTGGGTCTCATCGAATCCGCGCTTCTTCGCCCGCAGACCGGCTACTACAGCGATCTCGTTGAGGAGGCTGCGGCGCTTTGGGAGTCGCTGGCAATGAACCACGGCTTCATCGACGGCAACAAGCGGGTAGCCTTCGCATGCACGGAACTGTTCCTGCAGCTTAACGGTCTCGATATCGTCCCTGACGACCAAACGATCGAGACGTTCATCTACTCCCACCTCGAAGCCGGTACTTTTCGCAAGGACGAGATCGACGCCTGGTTGCGGGCGAACACCGCTCCATTCGATCCCTTCGACTGACGGCCGCTTAACGCCGCAGCAGTTCGCCCCAGACCCAGCCGGAGCGGCCGCTGTCGTCCACGACCTTGTGCCAGCCCTTGCTCGACTCGGTGATCGTCACCTCTTCGCCACTCGCCAGCGAGAACAGCACGTCGCTGCTGCGAGTCGACGGTGAAGAGCGCACGTTAGCGCCCTGCCGGCCCACGGTGGCGACGCCGCCACGGACCGGAGCATAGGCAGAGGCGGTCGGCTCCTCCTCGGTGCCGGCCGCCTCCGTGTCGGGAGCAGCCTCTGCTGCGGCGCTCACCGGTTCGGGTTCGGATACGACTGGTGTCTCTGCAGGTACTTCGGCTTCCGCAACCATCGCAGGAGCAGGCTGCGCAGCGGTGTCGGCGGCAGGCGCGACAGGCAGGCCGTCTGGACCGATCTGTACCGTCCGAACCTTGCGAGATGTAAGTTCGTTGCTCTGCGTGAGCGTCAGTTCGGTGTCGAGCGCGGCAAAGGTGCGGGCGATGAGGTCGTTCTTGGTCAGGCTGGCCGGCTGTCGCGCCTGGATGCTGTCCGCAGCCGGTGCGACGGGTGTCGGAGTTGCGATGACGTCACGGACCTCAGCGACTTCGACCGCGGCCGGTTCCGATGAAACGGGTTCCGCCGGCAGGACAAGTGCCGTATCGGTCTGCGGCGCATTCTGGGGGCAAATGACGAAGGCGTTCTTGCAGGCTTGCGGGACGACACCCGCGGCGAATCCGGCCAATCCGAGAATGAAGGCTGATGCCAACCCGGCACGCCACACAGGGCTAGCGCCGATACGCGAGACTAGTGGTTGGGACAAATCTGCTGCTCCTGGTTGCCCCGGCCTCGCCACCGTGACTCGATGCACCCCCGCACCCAGTGCCTGCCAAAATCGGCAAGGAGTGGGGCGAGATTGTGAACACGACAGGAGAATTGTGTGGAGGCGCCTGCCTGCACGGCACACAGCTCCGTCGTGCGCCAGTGTGGCGCGCGGCGTGCCACGGGTCCATGCCCCAGGTCAAAGTTGATCCCGATGTTCACAGCCGCCGTTTGTCACGCGAAGACCCAGCGCGCAAGGAAAAATGCCCTTTGCGACAAGCGCGCGCCGTCTTGGCGACCGATCACTCCGCCGCCGGCAGGCCGCGTTTGACGAAACCCTCGGCGTCGTTGGCCGCTTTGCGCGCCCGCTCCTCAGCCTCGGTCGCCTCGCGCTGGCGTGCCCACATCTGGGCGTAGAGACCATCACGGAGCAACAGAGCCTGGTGCGTGCCACGCTCGGCGATCTTGCCCTCGCGCAGGACGATGATCTCGTCGGCGTTGATGACGGTCGACAGACGATGCGCGATCACGAGCGTCGTTCTGTTGCGGCTCACCGCATCTAGCGCTGTCTTGATGTCCTGCTCGGTCTTGGTATCGAGCGCGGACGTGGCCTCATCGAGGATGAGGATCGGCGGCCCCTTGAGGATGGTGCGCGCGATCGCGACGCGCTGCTTCTCGCCACCGGAGAGCTTGAGGCCACGCTCGCCAACCGGCGTCTCGAAGCCCTTGGGCAGTGACGCAATGAACTTGCCGATCTGCGCGAGGTCGGCGGCCCGCTGCACGTCGTCCGCGCTCGCATCGGGACGGCCGTACTGAATGTTGTAGGCGATCGTGTCGTTGAACAGCACCGTGTCTTGCGGGACCATGCCGATGGCATGGCGCAGCGAGGCCTGCGTGACGTCGCGGATATCCTGCCCATCGATCGTGATGCGCCCACCGGTCACATCGTAGAAGCGGAACAGCAGACGGCTGATGGTCGACTTGCCCGCGCCCGTCGGTCCCACAACTGCGGTGGTCTTGCCGGCCGGGATTTCGAAGCTCACGCCCTTGAGGATTTCACGATCGGGATCGTAGTGGAACGACACGTCCTCGAAACGGATCACAGGTCCGGTGATCGCCAGCGACGTTGCGCCCGGCTTGTCCGCTATCTCGGGATCCTGATCGAGGAGCTTGAACATCTCCTCGATGTCGGTGAGGCCCTGCCGAATTTCGCGATAGACGAAGCCGATGAAGTTCAGCGGTCGATATATCTGCATCGGGAAGGTGTTGAGCAGGACAAAGTCGCCCGCCGTGGCTGCCCTGCCATCGCGCCCATCACCGCGAGGATACCGATGACGATGACGCCGACGTAGAAGATCACCGCCTGGCCGAAGTTGAGGAAGCCGAGCGAGGTCCAGATGCGGACCGCTGAGCGTTCGTACTTCTCCATCGATTTGTCGAAGCGACGCGCCTCCATCTCTTCATTGGCGAAGTACTTCACCGTCTCGAAGTTCAGGAGCGAGTCGATCGCCTTGGAGTTGGCGTCGGTATCGCTGTCGTTCATGTCGCGACGGATCGAGATGCGCCAGTTCGAGGCTTTGATCGTGAAGTAGAGGTAGAGCCAGATCGTGATGACGAGGACGCCGAGGTAACTAACGCCGAACATCACAATGAAGATGATGGCTGTGATGACGAACTCGACGAGGGTCGGCGCTGTGTTGAGCATCGTGAAACGCACGATGGTTTCGATGCCCTTCGTTCCGCGCTCGATCACGCGGCTCAGCCCACCGGTGCGCTTGGCCAGATGGAAGCGCAGGCTGAGCTTGTGCAGATGCTCGAACGTCTCGCGCGCCAGCTTGCGGACCGCGTGCTGGCCAACACTCGCGAACAGGATATCGCGCAGTTGCTGGAAGCCAGCGTCGAGGATGTTGCCAACGCCGTATGCAATTACGAGGACGATCGGCACCGCGATACCCATCACCAGCGCGCCATTGCCGCCTGCGGCCGCGTTGAGGCCGTCGATGATGCCCTTGTAGGCGAACGGAATGAATGTCGTCGCCGTCTTCGACAGGAGCAGCGCGCCAATTGCGAGGATCACGCGCAACTTCAGATCGTTGCGCCCCTCCGGCCACATGTACTGCCAGAGATTGCGGACCGTGGTGAGCAGCGAGCCCTCCGCAACCACGCGCGGGGTCTTCTTCGTCGGCGCTTGAGTTGCCATCAGGCCGGCTCGGGTTCCGCGCGGGGCGCCGTCAGGTCAACGGCGAGCCCGGAGTAGAGACCAGCGAATGCGCCATTCAGCGCATCAAGGCGGTCGGTGTTGAGGCTGTAACAGTTGCGCGTGCCCTTGGGGCTGCGCTCGACAAGTCCTGCGTCGAGCAGAACCTTGATGTGCTGGCTCACTGTCGACTGCGCCAGCGGCAGCGCCTCGGTGACGTCGGTGCAGCAGCAATCGGACTGGCGTTCGGCGAGAATGCGCAGAATCGAAAGGCGCACCGGATGGCCCAGCGCACGCATGATCTCGGCGAGTTCGTCGTCGGCAATCGCGTTCATCGTCATTTACCGATAGAAGAGATCGTGTTCCCGCGCAAGACCGATCAGTTGAGCTGCAGCGAACGGAATGAGGAATCATCACCCGTTAGCGGCGCAGGCAGGACGATTACGTTGGGGTAGGTCGGGTTGAATTCGACCACGAGCGTCGGTTGTTCCGACGAAGTCGGCGCCTCCGGCACTACTGGTGCGGGTGGCTCGGGGGCGACTGGCACCGGCGCGACCGGGACGGGTTCGACAGAAGCCGGCTCAGCGCTCAGTTGAATGGGCGACGGCTGCTCCGGGACCGGGTCTGACGCGACGGCGACCTTAAGATCACCACTGATCGGCAAGTCCACGTTCGCCGCGTCGATCGGAGGCAGTTCGGGACCGCCCTGTGCGGCAAGCGTACCCTCGGGACCGATGAGCGCGACGCTGGTGGCCGCAGCGTCCCGCAGGGGCGAGGCAACGGCAAGTTCCGTCGGCGGCGCGATATCCACGCTGGTCGGCAGTTCTCTGGGCGTACGGAGATCGGCAACTTTCAGTGCGGCGGGCGACCCCTCCAGCTCAACCGGACTGCTGCCCGGCGGCGCGTACTCGTTCGCCCTGGCGTCGACCCAGCCACCCTCGGCAGGCGGCGCCGGCGGCACGACTGGGGTCGGGGTTGGATCGAGGCGGTCGCGGAGGCACGCGCCCATGCCGCCAGGCACCTTGGAGCATTCGAGCATCGCGGGGGCGGCTAGAAT
The DNA here is from genome assembly GCA_044224395.1 of Devosia sp. Classification (GTDB taxonomy): domain Bacteria; phylum Pseudomonadota; class Alphaproteobacteria; order Rhizobiales; family Devosiaceae; genus Devosia_A. Next base: position 195,898 of record JBGAKM010000003.1, on the reverse strand, counting down.
TGCGCCAACGGCAACAAGCGTCGCCGTCGCAACGGCAACGGTGAGATTGACTGACGCGGCGGCGCGATTGGCGGCCAAAGACGTTTCCCCGACAGGGAAAAACTACGCGGCCGTTCCCCTGGTTTTCAGTAGTTTATACGTGATCGACTCATAAAGCGCCTCAAATGAGGCGTCGATGATGTTGGCACTGACGCCAATCGTCGACCAGCGCTCGCCAGTCCCGTCGCGGCTTTCGACCAGTACACGAGTGACCGCGCCCGTGCCGCCGTCGAGAATACGGACCTTGAAGTCGACGAGCTCGAGGTCGGCAATTTCTGTCGAGTACTTGCCCAGGTCTTTGCGGAGCGCCGTGTCGAGCGCATTCACCGGACCGTTGCCTTCGGCGACTGAGAGAAGCCGCTCGCCATCGACGACGACCTTGACCACGGCTTCCGTCACGTTGACGGTCTGCCCCTTGGCATTGTGGCGGCGCTCGACGGACGCGCGGTACGATTCGACCTCGAAGAATTCGGGCAATGTGCCCAGCGTCTCGCGCGCCAGCATTACGAAGCTCGCCTCGGCGCCGTCGTAAGAATAGCCGCGCGCCTCCCGCTCCTTCACCGTCCGCAGCAGTCGCTCGAGCCGCGTATCGTCCTTGTCCAGCGCAATGCCATGCCGCCTGAGTGCGGTGAGAAGGTTCGACTTGCCCGCCTGCTGGCTGACCATGATGTTGCGCTCGTTGCCGACGCTCTCAGGCGAGACGTGCTCGTACGTCGACGGGTCTTTAGCGATGGCCGACGCATGGATGCCGGCCTTCGTGGCGAACGCCGACGCGCCCACGTAAGGCGACTGTCGGTCGGACGCACGATTGAGCAGATCGTCGAACGCGCGGCTGACGCGCGTCAGCTCCGCGAGTTGCTCGGGCTTCACTCCTGTCTCGAGCTTGTCCGCAAAGACGGGCTTCAACAGCAGCGTGGGGATCAGCGTGACGAGGTTGGCGTTGCCGCAGCGCTCGCCGATGCCATTGAGCGTCCCCTGGATCTGCCGCACCCCTGCCCGTACTGCCGCGAGCGAGTTGGCGACGGCCTGCCCCGTATCGTCATGCGCATGGATGCCGAGCTTGCTGCCGGGCGCGACCTCGAGCACCGCGGCGACAATTTCCTCGACTTCCGAGGGCATGGTCCCGCCATTGGTGTCGCAAAGCACGACCCAACGCGCCCCGGCCTCAATCGCGGTGCGAACGAAGCTCAGCGCATAGGCGCGGTTGCCCTTGAAGCCATCGAAGAAATGCTCGCAGTCGATGAGCACCTCTTTGCCTGCCGCGACGCCCGCCTCGATCGTCTCGCGCAGCCCCTTGAGGTTCTCGTCATTCGAGATGCCGAGCGCGACCTTGACCTGATAGTCCCATGCCTTGCCGACGAAACACGCCGCCTTTGCCGGCGAGTTGAGGATCGCCTGCAGTCCGGCGTCGTTGCCGACCGAGCGCCCGCTGCGCTTGGTCATGCCGAAAGCGGTAAAGGTCGCGCGCTTCGTCCGGCTTTGACTGAAGAACGCGTCATCTACGACATTCGCGCCAGGGTAGCCGCCTTCCACGTAGTCGACGCCAATCTCTTCGAGCAGCGCAGCAATACGGATCTTGTCCTCAAGCGAGAACTCGATGCCCGCGGTCTGCGCGCCATCACGAAGCGTGGTGTCGAAGAGGTAGAGGCGTTGCTTAGTCATCACACGGTACTCGGTCTTGGCGTCCACGACGGTGTGTCGTGGTCCGGGTGCTGGTTGTTGCTGCGCTTGATGGCGGCGGCTTCGTCTTCCATCGCCGACTCGGTGGTGCCGACTTCCTCGACGTCGCCGAGGTGGAACAGCGAGGGGTGCTTGCCCTCAAGGCCCATTTGGTAGAGCAGCGGGATGCGGTGCGGCTCATCGAACGAGCCTATCGTGAACGAGATGTGCTTACCGCCATCATAGCGATAATAGAGCGGCGTTCCGCAATTGGAGCAGAAGCCGCGAGAGACGTACTCGGAGCTGCGGAACTCGGACGGCTTGCCGCGTGTCCAGGTCAGGTTCTCGTGGCCGACGCCAACGAGCGCGGCGAACAGATTTCCGGTGGCCTTCTGGCACATGCGGCAGTAGCAGACATGCGGATTCTCGCGAACTGCCTTGGCGTGAAAGCGCACGGCGCCGCATTGGCAGCCGCCCGAGAACTCGCCCAGATCGAGGTCTTCCATTAATAGCCTCCGGCGAAGCGATCGGTCGCTTCGATCAGATGATGCAGAATGCCCGGCTGGCTGAGGGCGTGCCCCTCGCCTTCGGCCCATTTGAACTCGGCTTCTGGCCAGGCACGATGCAGATCCCATGCGGTCTTGGGTGGGCATGCGATATCGTAGCGGCCCTGCACGATGACGCTGGGGATGCCCTTAAGCTTGTGGGCATCACGGATAAGTTGCCCCTCCTCCATCCAGCCCTCGTGGACGAAGTAGTGGTTCTCGATGCGGGCAAAAGCGAGCGCGTAGTCGTCGCCGTAGAAAGCTGTGCTGACGCTCGGGTCGGGCAACAGCGTGATCGTCTCGCCTTCCCATTTGGCCCATGCCTTTGCCGCGCGCAGCTGCTCCGCACGGTCGGTACCGGTCAGCCGTTTGCGGTAGGCCGAGATCAGGTCACCACGCTCGGCCTCGGGGATTGGCGCGATGAAATGTTCCCACTTGTCGGGAAACAAAAGCGACGCACCATGCTGGTAATACCACTGCAGCTCCCACCGCCGCAGGGTGAAGATGCCGCGTAGCACGAGTTCTGTGACCCGCTCGGGATGCGTTTGCGCGTAGGCAAGCGCCAGCGTCGAGCCCCACGATCCGCCGAAGACGAGCCATTTGTCGACGCCCACCATCTCGCGCAGTCGCTCGATGTCGACAACAAGGTCCCACGTCGTATTGTGTTCGAGCGAAGCGAACGGCAGCGAGCGGCCGCAGCCGCGTTGATCGAACAGCAGCGCGTCATAGCGTGACGGGTCGAATACGCGGCGCTGGTTAGGAGACAGGCCGCCGCCTGGCCCGCCATGCAGAAACACAGCAGGCTTCGCGCCGGGTGTGCCGACGCGTTCCCAATAGATGGAATGTGCGTGGCCCACGTCGAGCAGGCCGGACGCGTACGGTTCAATTTCGGGGTAGTAGCTGCGCCGGTCGCTCATGGCTTAAACCCTTCGCTGGGTGGCCAGCGGTCGGTGTCATGATCCGGATGCTGGTAGCTGACCAGTGTCTCCATGAAGCGCTGCCACTCGACCGGATATTCCGTTCGCACGGGTAGTTGTGCAAGCGTATCGAAGAAGGCGAGCTTGTCGGTCAGGTTGACCTGGATCGCGGGGGCCGCAACCGTAGGATCGTCAAAGGCGCCAATCGCGATCTCGACCGGGTGACCCGCGACAGGGTTGATTTCCCCGTAGGTCAGAGGTGTGCCGCAATCGGCGCAGAAGCCGCGCCTGATCTTGTCGGAACTCTCGAAATACTTGGGTCCGCCGCGCGTCCAGGTCACATCGAAGCTACTGACGAGCGGCCCGAAGAAGCCACCAAAGGCCTTCTGGCACATTCGACAATGGCAGATCGAACCACGACCAAGGCGACCGACACTGAAGCGCACCGCGCCGCACTGGCAGCCACCGGTGTAGGGGGCCTCATTCCTCGGCATGACATACCGCCTCGATATTGTGTCCGTCCGGATCGAGAACGAAGGCACCGTAGTATCCTGGATGGTAGTGGGGGCGCAGGCCCGGCTTGCCGTTGTCGCGACCGCCGTTGGCTAGAGCAGCGGTATAGAACGACTGCACCTCCGCGCGGCTCGCTGCCACGAACGCCACATGCGCCTGGCCCGGAAACTTCTTGCCGTTGCCGAGCCAGAATACAGGCCGATCCCTACCGAAGCCGGCGTAGGAACTGCCATTCTCGCTGAACTCGGAGACCGGCTTGATCCCAAGCGTTCCCAGCGCAGCCACATAGAAGGCCATGGAGCGCTGAAAGTCTGTTGCCGTTAGCCCGACATGATCGAAGATGGTCATCGCTTGACCTCCCATTTAGTGGTGCGCTCGCCAGCATCGTTCTTGCCATCCATCAGCTGGATACCTTCGGCCAGCAACGCCGCGCGGATTTCGTCGGCGCGGGGGAAGTTCTTGGCGTTGAGCGCGGCAAGACGTTCTGCGACCGCGGCATCGATGCGAGACGTGTCGGCGCCCGACGCCTCGGTCAGCAGGCTGTCCTTGCTGAAGCCAAAGAACTCCAACGTAGCGGCGAGGCATTCGACAGCGGTATCAACGCCGCGATTGGCCTTTCGAGCGATGACGTCCATGGCAACAAACGCGCGGTGGAAGTTAAGATCGTCACTCAGCGCCTCGATCACTGACGCATCGACGACGCCATTGCCCTTGGCGGCAGATGCTGTGCGCTGCCAGGCGCGGAGCTTGTCCTCCGCTTCTTCGAGCCGCTTTGCCGTGAAGTCTATCGGCTCGCGATAATGCGTCATCAGCATCGCGAGACGCAGAACTTCGCCGGGCCATTTTCGACCGCCGAGTACCTGAGTATCGAGCAGCTCGCGGATGGTGAAGAAGTTGCCGAGCGACTTCGACATCTTCTGCCCTTCGACCTGCAGGAAACCGTTGTGCAGCCAGTAGCGCGCCATCGTCTCGGTGCCATGCGCGCACCGTGACTGGGCGATCTCGTTCTCGTGGTGCGGGAAAATAAGGTCGAGCCCACCGGCGTGGATATCAAACACTTCACCGAGGTAACGTTCGCTCATGGCCGAGCACTCGATGTGCCAGCCCGGACGTCCCCTGCCCCATGGCGAATCCCAGCCGGGCTCGTCCGCGCTGGAACTCTTCCAGAGCACGAAGTCGGCAGGGTTCCTCTTGTGAGCCTCTACCTCGACTCGCGCGCCAGCAAGGTTGTTCTCAAGTTCACGCCCCGAGAGCTTGCCGTAGTCCGGCATTGAACCGACGTCGAACAGCACTTCGCCGACGCCGGCTGCCTCGTAGGCGTGTCGGCTGGCGATGAGTTTGCCGATGATGTCCTGCATCTGCGGGATGTTGTCGGTTGCCCGTGGCTGCACCGTCGGCTCAAGGCAGCCGAGCGCGGCCGTGTCGGTGAAGTACTGATTGGCCGTCTTCTCTGTGACCCTGCGGATCGCGTCGTTCAGCTTCTCGTTGGGGAAGTCGCGCGCCGCACGAGCGTTGATCTTGTCGTCGACGTCCGTGATGTTGCGCACATAGGTGACGTGATCGGCACCATAGACATGCCGCAGCAGGCGGAACAGCACATCGAAGACGATCGCGGGGCGCGCGTTGCCGATATGGGCGAAGTCGTAGACCGTCGGACCACACACATACATGCGCACGTTGTTCTGGTCCAAGGGGACAAAGTCCTCCCTGGTCCGCGTCAGCGTATTGTGCAGCTTCAGTGTCACGTCAGAGCCCATGGCTATCCCAAGCGGTTTACACGCTGGCAGCGGGCTCTTCGGGCATCAGGAGTAGTGGAGTGAAGAAAACCGCGCCGCCAACAGGTGTTAGCAGCAAATAATCGAGACGATAATCGCGACGGCGGTTTTCATGGCGTGCAAGATGACGCTGAACGGGTCGGAAAGCAAGACCCGCCTCGCACCTGGGCAATCGGGCGTATCAGATGCCTGCCTCGCGGGCGGCAGCCATCACCTCGTCGGAGGCAAAGCATGCGCCGAGGACCTCGGTGGCCTTCTTCTGCAGCGCCTCGTAGTCCTCATAGGCGTTGTCCGGCGCACCAGTGCGCAGGTCCACTTCGAGCGCATCAATCTCGGGTTGCGAGAATTCGGCGAAGCCAGTTTCGAGGCACGGGCAGAGGACATCGAGCACGGGCTGGGCATTCTTGCCCTCCGGCACCTCGCCGATCAGGAACTGCTGCGCCGAGAGGCATGCCGCGCGAAAGGCTCCGAACTCCGCCGAGACCGCCGGTGCAGGCGTAAGTAACGGAGCGACGAGAACGCTGGCGGCAAATGCAAGCGAGGTGAAACGGCGCACGGGTTCCTCCAAAAACTGACGCCGCACTCGTAGCATCCGAGTGCGGCGTCTCAAAGGCGCGGGATGGGCGATCAGCGACCGCGGTAGGTCATGTGGCAACTGCCGCAGCTGTCGCCGAGGCCCTGGATGGCCGCGGTGTAGGCCGCGGTGTCGCCGGATGTGGCAGCCGCGAGCATTGTCGCCGCCAGTTCGGCGTCGTGGTCGAAGCGGCCTTTGAAATCGTCCCAGTTCTCCCAGACGGCGGGCAGTGCCTTCGAGGCGCCGCCAGCGGAGCCCTCCTTGAAGAGAGCCGGGAAGTTAGTGAAGTTCTGCAGCAACGTCGTAGCGGCGGCGATCGCCTCAGCGCCGGTCAGCTGAGCGGCGCCGCGCAGCAGCATGCCGTCTTGCTTCATGGCCTCTTGACGCGCCGTAATCAGCTGATCGTTGGTCATTGCGGCAATGGCGGGATCGACCACCACGGTCGGTGTGTCCTGCGCGACGGCAACGGCGCCGAGGGCGAGGACGGTGGCAAAGGCAAGAAGGAGGGGGGACTTCGTGGGCATCGGGGATTTCTCCGGTGTCGAGGGCAGAACGGTCTCAGGAACACTAACGTCTTGCAAGCGCTCTTATTCCAGGAACGACGGACAGAATGTTCACGTTGCGGTGACGCCCGCGCCCTACAGTGTAACTCTTCGGTCGCGTCTGATTTTGGGCTAATTGCTGGGTTAGCCGTCGGCCATATGGGGTTCGTATTGAAACAAGCGTCGGGACAGTTGCTGCGGCTCGCGCTGCTTTGCTGCGCTGTCTTCGTGTTCATGCTCGACGTATCCGAGGCTCACGCGCAATCCCGCAACTGTCGGACGCTGGCCAACACCCTCGCCAAGATCGAGCGCAGCGGCGACTTCGAGGGCGTGAGCAAAAGCCGCCTGCGCCAACTTGAGCGCGACGTGCAGCAGGCGGAAAGTAAATACGTCCGCGATGGCTGCAATGCCGCCGCCAAGCGCGGCGAACGACTCACCAGCTCCTGTCGCGCGCAGGCTCGTACGGTCGTGCGGGCGCGTGAGGCGCTCGATAAGGCGCAGGGCCAGGCGGACACGGGTGATGCCGTCGCCCAGCAGCGCGAGGCAATCCTTCAGGAGATGGCACGCTTCAACTGCTCGTCTCAATCCAGCGCGCGCGTGAACCAGGATCGCGGCAACATTTTCGATCAGCTGTTCGGCAGCTCGACTGACAACGAAGACGGTGTCTTCGCGCGGGGCGACGAGTTTGGCGGCTACGCTGGCTACAACACAGTGCGTACAGTCTGCGTCCGAAAGGTCGACGGCTACTACTGGCCCATCAGCTACTCGACGCTCGTCGAATACGCACCCAACGACCTCAGCACCTGCGTCGAGCAGTGTCCGGGGATGGATGTCGACCTCTACTATTACAGCAATCCGGGCCAGGAGCCCGAGCAGATGGTCAACCTCAGCGGCCAGCCCTATCGCGACCTGCCGACCGCCTTTGCCTATCGCACGGCGTACGACACCGCCAACAACTGCAAGAAACAGGTGGTGGGCGGCGCCATCAGCCTCACGGCGCTAGCGGACGGCTCAAACCGCGCCATGATCAGTTATGGCGACGCAAGCTTCCCCATGCCGATACGAGATCCACGACGCTCCACGCAGGTCACCGTCGTGCAGGCATCCACCGTCGCTTATGTCGACGTGCCACTGCCGCGGCCGCGGCCGGCGGCTCCGGGCGAGGAACCAAAGCCCGTCGTCGTTCAGCAGGCGGCCAATGAGCCTGAGCGCGTCGTCATGTTTGGCGACAAACGCGTCAGGATAGTCGGTCCTGACACACCTTACGCCCCAACAGCGGCAACAGGGACTTGAAGTCCGGACCATCCTCGCGGCCCGTGAGCGCCAGCCTCAGAGGGTGAAACAGGTCCCTGCCCTTGCGCCCCGATTTCTGCTTGAGCGCGGTTGTCCACTGCGACCACGTCGTTTCGTCCCACGGCTCGGCAGGCAGCAGCTCCAATGCATCCGCGAGGAGCGCCCTGTCCTCGGCAGGATGCGTATGACTCGCCTCGCCCTCCAGCACCTTTGCCCAGGTTTCGATATCGGAGAAGCGCTTGAGGTTCTTGCGAAGGATGTTCCATGCGGCCGCGCCGACCACACGCGGCAGCCTCGGCGCAGCATCTGTGTACGGCATATCGTGTAGCAAGCGCGCGTTGAGGCTTTCGAGCTCCGCCGGATCGTACCGCGCCGGCCCGTGCGAAATCATCGACAGGTCGAGCTTTTCCGACAACGCCCTCAAATCGGAATACGGCTCTACCGGCAAGCTCGTTCCGGTCAGCGTCGCCACCAGCGCAACAGCCAGGCTTTCAAACCCATCGGCGCGCAACTCACTCAGCGATAGCGAACCGATGCGCTTGCTGAGCCCTTCGCCTTCTGCGCCGGTCAGCAGATTGTGGTGACCGAAGGTAGGGACAGGCCCGCCTAACGCCTCGAAAATCTCGATCTGCGTGCCCGTATTGGAGACGTGGTCCTCGCCGCGGATCACGTGCGTGATGCCGAGGTCGATGTCGTCGACCACCGAGGGTAACGTATAGAGGTAGCTGCCGTCGGCGCGGATCAGCACGGGGTCGGACATCGATGCGGTGTTTACGGTCTGAGGCCCTTTGATGAGATCGTCGAACTGCACCGGTCGCCCGTCGAGCCTGAAGCGCCAATGCGGCTTGCGACCGTCCGCTTCGTACCGCCGCTTCTGCTCCTCAGTCAGCGTCAGCGCGGTACGATCGTATATAGGTGGCTTTCCCAGAAGGCGCGCGCGGCCACGCTTGATCTCGAGTTCGTCCTCGGTCTCGTACGCTGGATACAACCGGCCGGATCCGATGAGCTTGTCCCGCGCTGCATCGTAGAGCGCGGTTCTATCCGATTGGCGTACCCGCGAAGCCGGCTTGACGCCCAGCCATGCAAGGTCCTCGTCGATGCCCCTCGCGAACTCTTCCGTAGAGCGCGCCGTGTCTGTGTCGTCGAGCCGCAGGACGTACGTCCCGCCGGTCTTGAGCGCGAACAACCAGTTGAGCAGCGCCGGACGCGCATTGCCCAGATGCAGGCGGCCGGTCGGTGACGGCGCGTAGCGAACGACGGGCGCACTCATGCCGCACGGAGCCCGTAGTAAACGAGGATCGCGCCAGCAACGCCGAAGCCGATCGCTCCGATCGTCGGCAGTTTCGGTGAGCCCGGCGTGGTCAGGGGCGTGAACAAGCCGCCGCGCTGCAGGTTGAAGCGGTTGACGATGTACAGGCTCAACGCGAACAGCGCAGCGCCGCCGATCAGGTACCACAGGCCCGGCATTACTGAATGCCCTGCTTCGGTGCCGACTGCTCGCGCGGCACGACATCGCTGTCGTCGCGATAGCCGTTCGTAATGGGATATTTGCGGCCCACACCGAACGCCTTCTTGGTGAGCTTGACACCTGGCGCAGCCTGCCGTCGCTTGTACTCGGCAATGAGCACCAGCTTCTCGACCCGCTTCACCAGGGCGCGCTCAAACCGCCCGTTGCCGCTGGCCACAATCTCGGCCACCGACAGCTCGTCCTCGATGAGGCCCGTGAGAATCTCGTCAAGGATCGGATACGGAGGCAGCGAGTCCTGGTCGGTCTGGTCGGGCCTCAGCTCAGCGCTCGGCGCCTTGTCGATGATCGACTGCGGGATCACGTCGCCACGGGGACATAACGAACCTTCGGGCACATGCGAATTGCGCCAGTCGGAAAGCTTATAGACCTCCATCTTGAAGAGGTCCTTGATCGGGTTGAACCCGCCATTCATGTCGCCATAAATCGTCGCGTAGCCGACCGCCATCTCCGACTTGTTGCCCGTCGTCAGCAGCATCGCGCCGGTCTTGTTGGACACCGCCATCAGATAGAGGCCGCGCATGCGGGACTGGATATTCTCTTCGGTGGTGTCGAGCGGCGCATTGCCGAAGACCGGTTGCAGCTCGCGCAGCGCCTCGTCTACGGGCGCGCCGATAGGAACGACGTCGTAGCGCACACCTAGACGCCGAGCGCACTCCTTGGCGTCGGTGAGGCTGACTTCACTTGTGTAACGATAGGGGAGCATGATGCAGTGGACGTTCTCCGGTCCGAGCGCATCGGCGGCGATCGCTGCGACAACCGCGCTGTCGATACCCCCCGACAGACCAAGCACAACCTTGCTGAAGCCATTCTTGCGCACATAATCGCGCAGTCCACGCAGCATTGCCTGCCAGGGTGCTTCTTCGATCGAGGCGAGCGGGACCACATCGCCTTTCGCGCAATGCCAGCCCTGCTTGCCGCGCTGCCAGTCCGAAACGATGAAGTCGCTCTCGAAGCTCTTGCCCTGGAACACAAGCTTGTTGCCAGGCTCCATGCCGAACGAGGCACCATCGAACACCAGCTCGTCCTGCCCGCCGACCTGGTTGAGGTAAAGAAGTGGAACGCCGTCCTCCTGCGTTCGCGACCGCACCAGGTCCTTGCGGACATGCTGCTTGTCCGCCCAGTAAGGCGAACCGTTGGGACAGAGCAGCATCTCTGCACCCTGCGCGACGAGATACTCGCAGACCGGCTTGTGCCAGATGTCTTCGCAGATCGGCACACCGATCGTCACGCCCTTGATCGTCAGCGGCTCGGGAAGCGGGCCGGAGGTAAAGTAGCGCTTCTCGTAGAAAACGTCGTCGTTGGGCAGTTCGCGCTTCAGGCGCCGCGCGACGACCTTGCCGTCTTCGGCGAGCAGTACGGCGTTGTAGAGTGTATGTCCCTCGCGCCAGATCGTCGGCAGAAGCAGGCTGACGGTCGTCCCCCTCGTGGCGCGCACGAGCTCGCCCGCCGCATGCATCGCATCCTCGAGGAAACGCGGCTTGAAGAACAAATCCTCGGGAAAGTAGCCGGTGAGGAACAGTTCCGACAGCATGAGGATGTCGGCCTTGACGGCAACCGCCTGATCCAGCGCGTCCTTGGCCAGCTGCAGGTTGGCGGCCAGCGCTCCCACCTTGGGGTTGAGCTGCGCAAGGGCAATGCGGAGGCGGTCGGTCACTTGTCGTCCCTTCGGGTCGCCGGAACGATTAGCCGCTCACCCCTGTGAGGGCAAGCGGCGTAGGTCGTCCCGGTCGAACCGGATCAGAACTTGTAGGTTGCTTCCGCGAGCACGCCGAGCCGCAGCATGTGGAAGGGATTGTTGGTCGAGATAAAGCCGGCATTCGCAAACGTCGGCGCGGTGTCGTAGATGCCGTCGGAATCGGAATCGATTGGGTCGCCGACATAGGCGCGGGTGAAGGTGGTATCCGCCGTACCCTGCAGATACCAGAGACGTCCGCCGACGCGGAGGCTCAGATTTTCGACCGGGGAGATGCCGATGAACGCGTCTGCCATCGCGCCATAGCCCCAGCCGTCGATGGTGGTCTCCGACGACCGCATGGACGCGATGTTGCCGTTGTTGGTCAGGTCGTATGGCGGCTGCGACGGGCCGGAATACTCGGTGATCGAGAAGGTCGGGTCATCGACACCAGCGGTACCGCCCACCTTGGCGTACGGCACGCCGGCGATGGTCGCAGTGACGTCGAACATGTCGCCGAGCTTTGCCTTGCCCGACACGCCGAGGCGCAGGATGTGCGCATTGATACTGTTGGGGGTGCTGTCTCCCGGCAGGAATGTCTGGCCGGTGGCGGGATCGTAGGTGATGTCCGCAGCCGATTCTGCGGTCGTGAAGTTGAATCGGCCGGTATCGGGCTCGTCCCGCCAGTAGAGGTATCCCACCATCGGACCCAAGCCCGAGCCGTTGTTGTCACCCCAAGCGTTCCAGCCGAGATCGGCGCCACCATAGAGCGTCTGCCCATCCACGATCGGATACGTCCAGATCGGCGTTTCCACCGTGCCCGTGGTCACCGCCGCATAGCCGCCAATTGCGGTCGCATAGGTGTTGGTCGAGTGATCCTCAATTCTAAGATGCAGTTCTGGAATGTGGGATGTATCGGTTGCGCTGACGGTGCCGCCGCTTGATGTGAAGTCCTGCGCACCCATCGAGTACCAGTAGCGAATGCCGAACTCCATCGCGATGGGGTCGTCATCGTCGCCGAGGCCGGCCCAGTCGCCGGGCTCCACAGGATAGGAGGACCGGAAGTCCGGCAGTCCGCTGTCGCTCTCGTCGCCCCAGTCGCCGTAGTCGGCAGCCAGCACGGGAGCAGTCATTGCCGCAAGCAGCGCCAATACACTGGAGGTGGAACGGAACATGACAACCCTCGGCACAACGAACTCGATGAGATCGTTTATGCTCTGTTAGGGTTAATACTGTCCTAAGTCCCGCAAATCCTCAGCCGGCCGCGACTGCGCCTACTCGAGCCTGAGGTCGTTGCACGCGAATTTCCTCGGCGACGAGGAACGCCAGTTCGAGCGATTGCGACGCGTTGAGACGCGGATCGCAATAGGTGTGATAGCGGTCCTTGAGGTTGGCTTCGGTGATCGCCGCCACCCCGCCTCCGGTGCATTCCGTCACGTCGTCGCCGGTCATCTCGATATGGATGCCACCGGCATAGGTACCCATGTCACGGTGCACGTTGAAGAACGAATGCACCTCGCTGAGGATGCGATCGAACGGCCGCGTCTTGTACCCGTTGGCGCTCACCGTGTTGCCGTGCATCGGGTCGCAGGTCCACACTACCGTGTGCCCTGCCCGCTTCACCACATCGATCAGCCGCGGCAGGTGCTCGCGGATCTTGTCAGAGCCAAACCGGCAGATCAGCGTGATACGGCCGGCCTCATTCTTGGGGTTGAGCGTCTCGAGCAGGCGCTGGAGGTCTTCGTTCGCAAGGCTCGGCCCGCACTTGATGCCGATCGGGTTCTTGATGCCGGCGAAGTACTCGACATGCGCGCCGTCCGGCTGCCGCGTACGGTCGCCGACCCAGAGCATATGTCCTGAGGTTGCATACCACTCATTGGTGATCGAGTCGCGGCGCGTGAGCGCTTCCTCGTAGCCGAGCAGCAAAGCTTCATGGCTGGTGTAGAACGCCGTTTGGCGGAGCGCCGGCGTATTGTCCGGCGTCAGACCAAGGGCCCGCATGAAGGAGATCGCGTCGTCGATCTTGTTGGCCAGTTCCTCAAAACGCGGATAGGCGGTCGAGCCCTTCATGAACCCTACGGTCCATTCGTGCACACGCGTCAGGTCGGCATAGCCACCGGTGGCGAAGGCACGCAGCAGATTCAGCGTCGCCGCCGACTGGCGATAGGCCAGCAGCAGGCGCTCGGGGTCCGGTATGCGCGAGGTTTCGGTGAAATCGATATCGTTGATGATGTCGCCGCGGTAGCTCGGCAGCGTCACGCCATCGATCGTTTCGGTGTCGGACGAACGCGGCTTGGCAAACTGCCCGGCGATGCGACCCACCTTGACCACCGGCTTGCTGGCGCCATGCGTCAGGATCACCGCCATTTGCAGGAACACGCGGAAGAAGTCGCGGATGTGGTCGGCGCCGTGCTCGGCGAAGCTCTCCGCACAGTCGCCACCCTGCAGCAGGAACGCATCGCCGCGGGCAACGTCGGCCAGCTGCGACTTCAGTTCGCGCGCCTCCCCAGCGAACACCAAGGGCGGGAACTTGGAGAGCTGCCTTTCAACCGCGACGAGCCGGTCCTGATCCGGATAGGCCGGAACTTGCTTGATCGGCTTTTGCCGCCAGCTGGTGGGGGTCCACGTGCTCATACTCGCCACTCGCCTAACTTCAGGTGGCGCGGTCTAGCGCGCGAGCAGGCGCCCGGCAAGCTAGACCTTCTGGCCATCACGGTACCGGATCGACGGGCTCTTGAACGTCACCAGTTCCTCGGCCGCCGTCGGGTGCATGGCGACCGCGCGATCGAAATCGGCCTTGGTGGCGGACATCGCCATAGGGATTGCGGCCATCTGCACGAGCTCGGCTGCGTCGTTCCCCAGGATGTGGACGCCCAGCACCTTACCACCGTCTGCGGCGGTAATGAGCTTCATCAGCGTCCTCGTCGACTTGGTCGACAGCGTGTTGATCATGGGCCGGAAGCGGGCGACGTACACATCAACGTCGCCATGCGTAGCGGCTTCCTCCTCCGTCAGGCCGATCGTGGCCACCTCCGGTTCGGCGAACACCGCGGTGCCGATGAGGCTGTGGTCCACCCATTGCGGGTTGTCGTTGAACAGCGTCTCGGCCACGTACCAGCCCTCGCGCACCGCAAGTGGCGTCAGTTGCGCGCGGCCGGTGACGTCGCCCACCGCGTAGATCGAGTCGACATTGGTCTTGGAGTATTTGTCGACCTTGATCGAACCGTCGGGGTTGAGCTCCACGCCCGCGGTCTCGAGTCCGAGATCACCCGTGTTGGCACGCCGGCCGGTGGCGAACATCACAGCTCCGAACGGAGCATCGACGCTATCGGAGAAGCGCGCGACTACGTCGTTCCCGCTGCGCTCGAGCGCCCGAATTGTTGTGGTGTAGATAAACTTGACCCCGCGCTCCTGAAGTCCCGCTTCAAGTCCCGTGCGAAGGTCTTCATCAAAGCCGCGAAGGATCTTGTCACCGCGATAGACGACGGTGGTCGGCACGCCGAGGCCGGCAAACACGGTCGCGAACTCGGCGGCAATATACCCACCGCCATCGATCAGAATCGAATGCGGAAGCTGCTTAAGGTCGAACGCCTCGTTGGAGGTGATGCCGAGTTCCTTGCCCGGAATGTCCGGCACATGTGGGTGCCCGCCAGTCGCAACCAGGATGTACTTCGCCGAGATTTCCCGCTGCGCTCTCTGGAGCCTGATGGTGTTGGTGCCCGTGACGGTGGCACGGTCGGCGAGGATTTCACCGCCCGACTTCTCGACGCCGGCGCGGTAGGCGGACTCCAGACGCGCGATCTCCTTGTCCTTGTTGGCGACCAGCGTGGGCCAGTCGAACCCTGCCTCCACCGACCAGCCGAAGGTCGGCGCCAGCTCGAACATGTCTTTGAAGCGGCTGGCATAAACGAACAGCTTCTTGGGCACGCAGCCGCGGATCACGCAGGTCCCGCCGACCCGGTATTCCTCGACGACGGCCACTTTGGCCCCATAAGTAGCCGCCATGCGAGCCGCGCGGACGCCGCCCGATCCGCCGCCGATTACCACCAGATCGTAGTCAAAGCTCATGCGACTAGCGCGTGCACCAAAAAAGAAAAGCGTTGATCTGGCTAACGATCTAGACGTTGTAGCCGGCGGCTTTGAGAGCTGCGCGAACTTCGCGCACGAACTCGGTGCCGTTATTGGAGGTCCAGATCCGCATGACTTTCTGCACATCCTGGCTCACGGCAAACGCGCTGGTGGCAAGCTTCTGGCCGGCCGGGCTCTCATAGAATGTCACGATCTGCTGCAGCTCTTCGGGCGTGAACGACACGGCGTAGATACGCGCGATCTGGTTGAACAGCTCGTCCTTCTTGCCGCGTCGCGCTTCGAGCGCCTTGCCGATCGCGTCGTTGATCTGCTGGGAGATTTCCGGGTTCTGCTGGGTCAGCAGCTTGCTGGTCTGCTGCGCCGTCATCACCATCGACGCCTCGTAAATCTGCGCCTTGTCGGTCAGATCCACATACTTGCGGGCGAGAGCCAGCTGCTCAGGCGAGATTTCCTGCGAGACAGCCGGAGCGGTGGCGGCAAAGGCCAGCGAAATCGCCAGGACAGCGGCGGCCACGAGGCCGGAAAGACGGGACATCATCATAAGGTCTATTACCCCCATTGGGTGACGGCCGTGGCCATCACGCATCGATCGTTTCTATGCCGTTCGGTCCGGCGACGTAGGCTCTGGACGCAAGCCCCAAAAAGAGCCCGTGCTCTACCACTCCTGGCACCTGGTGCAAGTCGGCTGAGAGCGCTTCTGGCTTGGAAATACGGCCAAATAATGCGTCGAGGATAAGGTGTCCGCCGTCGGTGACGAATGGCTCGCCCGAAGCTGCAAGGCGAAGTTTTGTAGCGCCCTGTGCGCCATGTTTGCGCGCCACGACTTCAACCATTCTATTGGTCGCCGCGAGTCCGAAGCGGTTGACTTCAATCGACAGCGGGAACCGGCCCAGCATGGTCACAACCTTGCTGGCGTCGGCAATAACGACCATGCGTTTGCTTGCGGCGGCGACGATCTTCTCGCGCAGAAGCGCACCGCCCGCGCCCTTGATGAGCGCCAGTCCGGGACCGATCTCGTCGGCGCCATCAACGGTAAGGTCGAGCTCCGGCGTCTCCTCGAGCGTGCTGAGCGGGATGCCCAGGCCGGCGGCCTGGGCCGCCGTCACCTCGGAGGTCGGCACGCAGATGCAGTCGAATCCCGCTTTCACCCGCTCGCCGAGCAGATCGACGAACTCTCGGGCGGTCGATCCCGTGCCGAGCCCCAGCCGCATTCCCGGACGCGCCTCTTCCAGCGCCCTGGCCGCCGCGTCTCGCTTCAGATTGTTGCTCATCCGGAGGCCTCCTGCCCGGTGGGGTGCTAGGGCGCAGGGTACTGCCTGTCAATCTGGCCCTCACGGCGCCGTGATCAGACTGTCGTTTTGCCGCAACAGGGTCATGGTGGAGTCGCGGTCTACACCTAGAAGTGAGGCGGAATCTTGCGGGATGGCACTTTCGGGCAAAGTGCAGTTTCGCTAAGGATTTTCACACGGTTTGCTGGGGTTCTCACCCCAGATTTGGGTTCAGAGGCAGATTATGGACAGACGCAAATTCACGCTCGCGGCGCTCGCCGCCTTGGCCGGTGCGGCCACCACGCCGGCGATGGCGCAGCTTTACTACAACTCCGAAACGCTGATGTGGGAGGAGCGCGAGGCCTCTCAGGGCGGCCGTCGCTACAAGAAGATCGAGAAGGAAATCGTTCCGTACCAGACCAACTACAAGGTCGGTTCGATCATCGTCGAGACGAGCGAACGCCGCCTTTATCTGGTCCTTCCGGACGGCCAGGCGCTGAAGTACGGCATCGGCGTGGGCCGCGATGGGTTCACCTGGTCCGGTCAGCATAAGATCACGCGCAAGGCTGAGTGGCCCGATTGGACGCCGCCGGCTGAAATGCGCAAGCGCGTTCCGGACCTGCCGGCGCACATGAAGGGCGGCCCCAAGAACCCGCTCGGCGCCCGCGCTCTCTACATCGGTTCGACGCTCTACCGCCTGCATGGGACGTCGGAGCCCTGGACGATCGGCCAGGCCGTGTCCTCGGGCTGCATCCGTCTCACGAACGAAGACATCATCGACCTTTACGACCGCGTAAAGGTCGGCGCCCTCGTGGTCGTCCACCAGGCGTAAGCTTCGGCGCTCACGTTCAAAGGCCGGGTCCCCGTGCCCGGCCTTTTTGTTTGCGCGGTCCACCGCTATCTTGGTGCTATGACTCTTCTCTTTGCGCAGCGCGACATCGATGCGACCGGCCTTACCCGGCCGCTCATCGATCGATATGGCCGGCAGATCAGCTATCTGCGCATCAGCGTGACCGACCGCTGCGACTTTCGCTGCGTGTACTGCATGTCAGAGCACATGCAGTTCCTGCCGAAGTCGGAGGTGCTGAGCTTCGAGGAGGTCGACGCAATCGCGCAAGCCTTCATCGCGCGCGGCACACGCAAGATTAGGCTGACGGGCGGCGAACCGCTGGTCCGTCGCGACATCATGGAGCTCGTCGCCAAGCTCGGTTCGTACATCGGTACCGGACTGGACGAGCTGACTCTGACCACCAACGGCAGCCAGTTGCGCCGCTACGCGGCCGGTCTGGCAGAGGCCGGCGTGAGGCGGATCAACGTGTCGCTCGATACGCTCGACGAGCGCCGCTTCCGCGACATCACGCGGCGCGGACGGATCGCTGACGTGCTCGACGGCATCGACGCAGCGGACGAGGCGGGCCTAACGCTCAAGATCAATATGGTCGCGATGCGTGGCATCAACGATGACGAGATCGAGCCGATGATGGCCTGGGCGCACGGCCGCGGTTTCGGGTTTACGCTGATCGAGGGGATGCCTCTGGGCGAGGTGGGTATCGACCGCGTCGACTCCTACCTGCCGCTCAAGGAACTGCGCGAGCGGCTGGGCGCCAAGTACACCCTCGAGCCTACAGATCACCGCACCGGCGGACCTGCCCGTTACGATTGGGTGAAAGAAACCAATGGCTTGGTTGGTTTCATTACACCGATGAGTCACAACTTTTGCGAGAGCTGCAACCGCGTGCGCCTCACCGCGACCGGCCAACTCTACATGTGCCTCGGGCAGGACGACATGGTCGATCTGCGCTCCGTGCTGCGGAGCGAGGGAGCATCGGGCCTCGACGCCGCGCTTGATCGCGCCATGCAGCTCAAGCCCAAGGGCCACGACTTTGTGCTGGACCGGGCCCACGCGGGCCCCACCCTCGCCCGCCATATGAACGTGACGGGCGGCTGACGCTACTTGTCGTCGTCGGAGACGCTGACGAATTCAAGTGGCAGTGCGGTGGTGTACTTGATCTGGCCCATTGCGAAAGATGAGCTGACGTCCGTCAAGTTGATGCGAGCAATAAGCTTTTTGTAGAATGAGTCGTACGCGGCGATGTCGGGAACGACGACGCGCAGCAGATAATCGACGTCGCCGCTCATGCGGTAGAATTCCACGACCTCGGTGAAATCCTCCACGACGCCGGAGAATTTTCGCATCCAGGCGTCGTTATGCTCATTGGTCTTGACCGAAACGAATACTGTGACGCCGGCATTGATCTTGCCGGGATCGAGGACCGCCACACGGCCCTTGATCACCCCGTCTTCCTCCATCTTCTGGATGCGCCGCCAGCAGGGCGTGGTCGACAAGCCGACCTTGCGGCCGATTTCCGCGACCGGCGTGGTGGCATCCTTCTGCAGCAGCGCGAGAATCTTGCGGTCGATTTTGTCAAGCGCCATGAGCCCCTCATTTGAAATCAGTTTGCGGCAAATGCCGTCCCGCGATAGCGGCTGCGCAAATAAGCCTACCGCTTTTGCCCAGTCAACGGAAAATCGTTGCGCACATCAACGTCTGATCAAGCCCAGAAACCAGTTCCAGAGATTGAAGCCGTCCGTACCTCGATCGGCCCGCCATCGCGCTGGATCGTCGAATGTGCCGGACCAGATTCCGCGGCCGTTGAGCTGGGCCTCCGCCAGTGCCAGGCCATACTCCAGTTCAGCCACTGCCCAGCCGTCGCGAACTATTTGGTCTCCGAGGTCCTTGTCCCCGGCCTTGCAATGAGCAAGGACGCGGCGGTAGCGGTCGCGGCCGTCTGACGCGCACGAAGTCGTGGCACCCGCGACCAGGCCGGCAAGAAATCGTTTCGCCTCACGGCCGCAATTCCAGTTGGTACCCCCGCCGTCCACGCAGGTCTGGTCGAGTTCGACCGCATCAAGACCAATCAGACGGATGCGCGTCTCGCCCAACCGTAGTGTATCTCCATCGACCGCAGTGGCCGAGCCCGTCAGGGTGTCGGACGGCGGCCAGACAAGGGCAGTTAAGACGGTCAGAACGGCAATGGTGGCAAGGGTGGCGACCGCCCCCAGGGGGTTGCGAAATCGGCGTCGTCGGGGCCACGCCGTAGCGCGCATTTCACTCCCTCTTAACCACGATCGGCATAGGGTTTTCCGTCACCGTAGCGAATGCGTAGCCCTTTCGCAGCAGCAAGTTAGTTGAGTTGAGTACCGCGTAATGCCGCTCGAGCCGGCTCATCAGGCCGACGTGCGCTCCCAGATGGGGCGTGATCTGCGCCGCACTGCGCAGAAGACGGTATTTGACGCGCGCCAGCGGCTCACGTCGTCCTCTGGCACCCGGGCCTCCTTCGACTACGAACTCATCGACGAATACGCCGACGCGCGACTGTCGAGTTCGCTCGTCCTGCCAATCGTCTTTGCGATCCTGGCACTATTCTCGTCCCTGTGGGTGCAACCGCTTGCAGCAGCCGGCTGGGCCGTGCTGGTGGCCGCTTCCAACGTCGGCGTCGTCGTCGCCTCGCGGCAGTTCAAGCGCAGCGCGCCCGAGCAGTTCATCGCGAGCCGCTGGACCGCAACCTTCATTACCGTCGAGACGGTCTATGGCATCTGCTGGTCGTTGCTCGCGACGTTCACGCTGTTCTCCGACGACTCGGTCAGCCTCGCGGTCGTGATCTTCTCGCTCGCGCTGGTCGGTATCGCGGCGAACGCCGTGTCGTCGCGCACCCTCCCCGGCGCAACGGTCATGTCGACGCTGCCCGTAGCGCTGACTGTGGCCATCAACCTCGTCTCCATGGGCGGTACGCTCAACTGGTCGCTGGCTGCGATGACGATCGGGGCGGAGATCTTCTTCGTCTATCTCGCGCGCCAGATGCACGGCTCCAAGCTCGAAGAGATCATGCATCAGGCGGAGAAGGATCAGCTGATCAACGAGCTCGAAGAAGCGCGCGAGATGAGCGACGAGGCCCGCCGCCACGCCGAACAGGCCAATATCGCCAAGTCGCAGTTCCTTGCCACGATGAGCCACGAGCTGCGCACCCCGCTCAATGCGATTATCGGCTTCTCAGAAGTGCTGAAGTCGGAGCTGCTCGGGCCCCACGGCGTGCCGCAATACAAGGAATATGCCGGCGACATTCACCGCTCGGGGCAGCACCTGCTCAACCTCATCAACGAGTTGCTCGATCTGAGCCGCATCGAGGCGGGCAAGTACGAACTCAACGAAGAGGCGGTGGCGCTGATCGATGTCGCCGAGGATTGCCGCCGCATGGTGGAAATCCGCGCCAAGGCCAAGAGCATCGAGCTCAGCTTCAACTACGCGAACAACCTGCCCAAGCTCTGGGGCGACGAGCGCGCCATACGGCAGGTCGTGCTCAACCTGCTGTCGAACGCCATTAAGTTCACGCCCCAGTCAGGAAAGGTCGCCGTGACGGTGACGCGCTCAACCGACGGCGGACAGTTGATCTCCGTCCGCGACAACGGCCCGGGCATCCCGGAGGATGAGATTGAAACGGTGCTCTCGTCGTTCGGTCAGGGCTCGCTCGCGCAGAAGACCGCCGAGCAAGGCGCGGGCCTGGGGTTGCCGATCGTACAAAAGATCATGGAGCTACATCAGGGGCGCTTCGACCTGTTCAGCAAGCTGCGCTTCGGGACGGAAGTGATCGCCACCTTCCCTCGCGCCCGCGTCATGGACGCGCTGGCCCCAGTGGTCGAGCGCCAGGAACGGCTACAGATTTACTCGGAAGCGAAGTAAATTGTCGCGACAGTTCAAGTTGACGGTCGTTCTAGTTCTGTCATTCTGACTTCTGCGGACGGAGACGTCCGTCCCAGAAGGGTTACTAGGGCACTGGCCCGTAGAATCCTGGAAGAGCTGTGCAAACCCCAACCGACGGCCGCTTTCGGCCAGGAGGATGCATTGTCTCTAGCGAAAGTGCGGCGCGTGGCCGCCAAAAGCCAAGATTACCACTGCTACTACTGCGGCCTTCCAATGTGGGAAGGTGATATCAAGTCGTTTGCGAGAACACATTCAGTGACGCTGAAAGAGGCTCGCTACCTCCAGTCAACGGCGGAGCATCTTGTAGCGCGCAAGGACGGCGGTGGATTGGCCTCTAACATCAGGGCTGCCTGTCTTTTCTGCAATCGGGCTCGCCACCAGCGGAAGGCTGACTTATCGGCCGAGGCATTCCTGCAACATGTCACAACGCGCATGAGCACCGGTCACTGGCGATCAGCACGATTACGTCGACTTTTGAGTTAGTCCTTATTGCTCACGCCCGCGCTCGCGAACGTCGCCATGTTCGTGTGCAAGTGCAGCGCGGTCTTGACCAGCACCATGCCGAGGGCGGCGCCACTGCCCTCGCCCAGCCGCATGCCCAAATCGAGCAATGGCGTTACGCCCATTTGCTCGAGCGCTTTGCCATGAGCGCTTTCGGCTGAGACGTGCGCGAAGATGCAGTGATCGATCGCTTCGGGATGCACAGCATGCGCGACGGCCGCTGCGGCCGTTGCGACGAAACCGTCGACGATGACGGGGATCTTCTGATGCCGCGCGGCGACAAGAGCGCCGAGCATGGCAGCGATCTCACGGCCACCGAGGCGAGCAAGGATCGCGAGCGGGTCGGTCAGCCCGTCGCGATGGAAAGCCAGCGCGCGGTCAACAGCGTCGGCCTTGCGCTTGAGGCCCGCATCATCGACTCCGGTACCCCGCCCGACCCAATCCGCGCCTGTACCGCCATAGAGCGCCGCATAGATAGCGGCCGCCACAGTGGTGTTGCCAATCCCCATTTCGCCGATCGCGAGGCAATCGGGCTTCCCTGCGATCGCTTCCATCCCGTAGGCGATCGTGGCGGCGCACATCCTGTCGTCCATCGCCGGCGCAAGGGTGATATCGCCGGTCGGCAGTTCGAGCGCGAGCTCGAACACACGCAGATTGAGCTCATGCAGAGCGCAGATCTGGCTGATGGCAGCGCCGCCGTTGGTAAAGTTGGCGACCATCTGGGCCGTGACCTCGCGCGGGAATGCGGACACGCCCTGATCGGTGACGCCATGGTTGGCCGCAAAGATCGCGACCATCGGGTTGTCGAGAGTCGGCTTGCCCTTGCCCTGCCAGCGCGCAAGCCAGGCGACCAGCTCTTCCATCTTGCCGAGTGAGCCCGGCGGCTTGGTGAGCTGAGCGTCGTGCATCCGCACGGCGTCGACGGCTTCCTCATCGCCCGCCGGCACCAGCAGCAGGAGGTCGAGCACTTCGGCGAATGGGGAGGCGGCCATGGCTTGCCTTGCTCTGGTGCTTGGTGGGAGAAGTCGGCGACTTGTAGTCGAGCGCATGGGAAAAGCAACTTGACCAACGATGGCCCGGCGCACCGCCCGACCAACGACAACCGCCCGCCGGCAACCGATTTCGGATTGGGCGAGGGACTGCTGATGGGGCTGCGATTCTATTCGCGGCTCCCTACGGGCAACACGCCACATGTGCGCCCAACCCTCGACCGTCTGGTGCTGACGCTGCCGTTGGTGAGCGTGATCGTCGGCATCCCGCCTGTCGCGCTGTTGCTGCTGCTTGAGTGGTTTGGCGTTCCGACGTTTTTTGCCGCGACGATGGCAGTCGCGTTATCGGTGATCCTGACCGGCGCCATGGCCGAGGATGCGTTGGCTGACGCGGTCGACGGCTTGTTCGGCGGGCGCACTATTGAGCAGCGGCTCGAGATCATGAAGGACAGCCGGCACGGGACCTATGGCGTCTGTGCGATCGTCGCGTTGCTGCTGGCGCGCGTCGCAGCCGTGGGGTCGATCAGCGCCCCACTCGAAGCGGCGGCGATCTTGATGACGGCACCGCTCATCGCGCGCTCGGGTGCTCTGTGGTTGACGCTCGCGCTGCCCGCGGCACGTTCCGGCGGGGCGGCCGCGACAGCGGGCGAGGTCAGCCCGCGCAACTTCGCCATCGGGATCGCGATCGCGGCGGTCGTGAGCTTTGCCACGGCCGGGTTCTCGGTTGGGATTGCGGGGCTCGCGGTGGCCTTCGCACTTGCGGCGGTGGTGGCCGTTGGCTGGGCCACGCTTTGCCGCCGGTTGATCGGGGGGCAGACCGGCGATCTGATCGGCGCGCTGCAGGCACTCCTTGAAATCGCCGCGCTCACCTCCTTTATGATCTTCGTATAGGAGACGCGCGCGTGCTGTTTGTCGGCGTTGCATTGTTGGTTGCCGCTGGGCTTGCGCTGCTGATCAGCGCAGATGCCGGCGCGTGGCTGGGCCTGACGCAGGCGCAGTTCGGCCAGTTGATCCCGCTGGTGATCCTCGCGATCATCTTCGCAGCGGGCGCGTTCTCACGACGGCAGAACCTCAGCGCGATCGCCGGTAGCTTCGCTGCATGGGCCGGCCTCTTCGTCGTGGCGCTGATTGGCTACACGTATCGCGAGGATTTGATGGACGTCGCCGGTCGCGTGGTCGGCGAGTTCTCACCCACCACAGCGATCGTCGATTCCGCCAATGGCACTGCGACGTTCCGCCGTGGCCTGGACGGTCACTTCACCGTGGCCTCGATGGTCAACGGCACGGATATGCCGCTGCTGTTCGATACGGGTGCGAGCGCCGTTGTGTTGTCGTATCGAGATGCGCAGCGGGCGGGCATTCCAGTCGAAGAGCTGAGCTTCACCCTCCCCGTGATGACCGCGAACGGTACGGGTCGCGCGGCGATCATCCAGTTGGACCGGATCGAGGTCGGCGGGATCGCGCGGCGCAACGTCCGGGCGTTCGTCGCCGAAGACGGGGCCCTGCACGGCAGTCTTCTCGGCATGACGTTCCTCGAAACGCTGAGCCGCTACTCTGTGGCCGGCGACCGGCTGGAACTCGCGGACTAGCGTCCGCTCTCGGTCACATGCAAGGATGCCCTGCACATCCGGAGACCATCATGCCCAAGCGAGACAATGACGAGCGACTGCTGCGCGACTCTTTCGCCGTGGCCAAAGAGGCGCGCGATGGCGGCGACCATCCATTTGGTTCGGTGCTTGCGGACAAGAACGGCAACGTTCTCCGCCGACAGGGCAATGGGTACTCCGCCGAGGGCGGCGATCGCACGGCACATGCGGAGAAGTTGCTCGCATCATGGGCGGCCAAGAACCTGAGCCTCGAACAGCTGCAGGAATGCACGCTCTATACATCGGCTGAACCCTGCGCGATGTGCTCGGGCGCCATCTACTGGGCAGGCATCGGCCGCGTGGTGTTTGGCCAGACCGAGCGCGATCTCAAGGCGCAGACCGGCGCGCACGAGGAGAACCCAACGCTCGATCTGCCCTGCCACATCGTGTTCGAGGCCGGCCAGCGGCCGACCGAGATCGTGGGACCGCTTCTAGCGGACGAGGCAGCGCAGCTGCAGGCGGACTTCTGGAGCAACAAGCACTAGGCGACGGCGAGCGCCGGCTCGACGGCATCGAGAGCGCGTAGCATGACTTCGGGTCCCGCCCCCCTGCGCGCCGCATCGACGCTCAGGATCTGGCGGAACATGCGGGCGCCGGGGCGTCCGTTGGCGAGACCGAGCATGTGGCGCGTGATATTGTTGAGCCGGATGCCGCGCAAGAGTTCGGCCTCGGCATAGTCGGTCATGGCGCACATCACGGCGGTCAGATCAAAACGGCGCTC
Source organism: Devosia sp. (assembly GCA_044224395.1). Lineage (GTDB taxonomy): Bacteria > Pseudomonadota > Alphaproteobacteria > Rhizobiales > Devosiaceae > Devosia_A. Next base: position 170,868 of record JBGAKM010000003.1, on the reverse strand, counting down.
TACGTCACCGAAGAAGCGGTGATCGACCTCGGCGAGCATCGCGGGCTCGTGGTAGGCCGCGCGGCCCAGCATGACGCCGGACATATGCTCGAGTTGCGTCGTGGCGGCGTCCAGCGTCTCGATGCCGCCATTGATCGACATCTCGAACGGCGCGACACGCGCGGCGAGACGATAGACGCGCGGATAGTCGAGCGGCGGAATGGTGCGGTTCTCTTTCGGCGACAATCCCTTGAGCCAGGCCTTGCGAGCATGCACGTAGATGTGCGCGGTACCGGCATCGATCATCGTGTCAACGAAGCGGTCGAGGCTTTGCTCGGTATCCTGGTCGTCGATGCCGATGCGGCATTTGACCGTCACCGGCAGGTCCGTCGCGTCGCGCATGGCGCGCACGCAGTCGGCGACGAGCTGCGGCTCCGCCATGAGGCAGGCGCCGAAGCGGCCCGACTGCACCCGGTCCGACGGGCAGCCGACATTGAGGTTGACCTCGTCGTACCCGTAGGCGGCTGCGACGCGGGTCGCCTCCGCCAGCTCTGCAGGATCGGAACCGCCAAGCTGAACGGCGACCGGATGTTCGACGGGACTAAAGCCCAGCAGCCGGTCACGGTCGCCATGAACGATCGCTGCGCTCGTGACCATTTCGGTGAACAGCAGCGCACGTTTCGTCAACAGCCGGTGGAGATACCGGCAGTGACGATCGGTCCAGTCCATCATGGGTGCGATGGAGAACCGGCGGGACAGTTCTAGCGTAGTCTTACTGGTGCTCAAGGTCGGGGTTTACAGAGTTTTGCATACATTCCCGGCCCGAAGTAAGACAGCTGACAGCTTCTGGCTAGAGGTTGACGCAAGATTTCGAGCATTCGATAGGTTCTCGCCCAAGCTCTAGCCTCGGCTCCTCCGCAATAGAGGTCTTGTCCCATGACCGTTTTCTACAACATCCTCGGCAACAACCTCGTCGCCAACGTCACTAATTTCACGGTGTGGTTCGCGATCACCTTTTGGGTCTTCATCGAAACACAGTCCGTGTTCGCGACGGGTATGATCGCGGGCATCTACCTGATTTTGACGGCCGCATCGGGCATTCCGTTCGGAGGGATCGTCGACCACAACAGCAAGCGGCTGGTGATGCTGAGCTCGAGCGCGGTGTCCTTCGTGCTCTACGCGATCGCCTTGGTGGTGCATCAGCTTGCACCCAAGGGCGCACTGCAGAATGTCGCGAGCGTCTGGCTGTGGGGCTTCATCCTGCTGGTGATGATCGGGGTGATCGCCGGCAACATTCGCTCGATCGCACTGCCGACGCTGGTGACACTGATGATCCCAGAGGATCGGCGCGACAGGGCCAACGGCCTCGTGGGGATGGTCAGCGGTATCGGCTTCCTGACCACATCGGTGATCAGCGGCTTTCTCGTCGCCTGGGGCGGCATGTTCGCGACGCTGGCATTCGCTATGGGACTGACTGCACTCGCCTTCGCCCACATGCTGTTCCTCAAGGTCAACGAGTCTGCCGCTGCGAAGGCGAGCGGCGATACGAAGGCCGAAGATAGCACCGACGTTGAGCAGGCTGCGCCGAAGAAGCTCGACATCGCCGGCACGATCCGGGTGGTCGGTGCGGTCCCTGGCCTGTTTGCGCTGATCCTGTTCTCGACCTTCAACAACTTCCTCGGCGGCATCTTCATGGCCCTCCTCGATGCCTATGGGCTGTCGCTCGTGTCGGTTGAGATGTGGGGGCTGACCTTCGGCGTGCTGTCGACGGCCTTTATCATCAGCGGGATCATCATCACCAAAACGGGCCTAGGTAAGAACCCGCTTCGAACGCTGCTGCTCGTCAATGTGATCACGTGGTCTGTCTGCTGCGTGTTCACCATCCAGCATTCGTACTGGCTGCTGGTCGCCGGCTGCTTCATCTGGATGCTGCTCGGCCCGTATGCAGAAGCAGCCGAGCACACAACGCTGCAGAAGGTCGTCCCCTACGAGCGCCAGGGTCGCGTCTTTGGCTTCGCGCAATCGATTGAGCAATCCGCCTCACCGCTGACGGCGTTCCTGATTGGGCCACTAACCCAGTTCGTGGTGATCCCGTTCATGACCGATGGCTGGGGGGCGCAGACCATCGGAGGCTGGTTCGGGACCGGCGCGCCGCGCGGCATGGCGCTGGTGTTCACTGTGGCCGGCCTCGTCGGGCTGCTCATCACCATCCTCGCGTTCAACTCGAAGTACTATCGCCAGCTGTCGGCGGCCTATGCCACGGCGAACGAGTGGTGACGACCATGACGCGCAAGCCGAAAGTAGTCGTTGTCGGGAGTGGCTTTGGCGGCCTCGCGGCGATCAAGGAACTCAAGGGCGCCGACGCGGACATCGCGCTGATCGACCGCCGCAATCACCATCTTTTCCAGCCACTGCTGTATCAGGTCGCGACCACCTCGCTCGGTCCATCCGAGATCGCATGGCCGATCCGGCAGCTCGTTCACAAGCGCCGCGAGATCACGACGCTCCTTGCCAGCGTCGAGGGAGTCGATACTGCTGCCAATGTGGTTCGGCTCGAAGGCGGCGCTACGGTACCCTTCGATTATCTCATCCTCGCGACCGGCGCGCAGCACGCCTATTTCGGGCACGATGATTGGGAGCCCTATGCGCCCGGCCTCAAGACGCTGGAGGACGCCACGGCAATGCGGCGTCGTCTGTTGTTGGCGTTCGAGAAAGCGGAGACCGAGACCGCCGCTGAGCGTCGTCAGGCCCTGCTCACCTTCGTGATCATCGGCGCCGGTCCCACGGGTGTTGAACTCGCGGGCGCTGTCATCGAGCTGGCGCGGATCACTTTGCGAGACGACTTCCGGAACATCCGACCTGAAGACGCTCGCGTGGTACTGGTCGAGGCGGGACCGCGGGTGCTGGCGAACTTCAAGCCGGAGATGTCTGCCTATGCCGAAAAGGCACTCAAGGAGCTGGGCGTCGAGCTGATGCTCAATACCCCCGTGACGAACGTCCATGCCGATGGCGTCGACTATCCGGGCGGTTCGCTCAAAGCCGAGACGATCATCTGGGCCGCCGGTGTACTCGCTTCACCCGCCGCCAGGTGGCTTGGCGTCGAGTCGGATCGCGCAGGTCGGGTAAAGGTCAATCCTGACCTCAGCGTCCCTGGCTACCCCAACATCTTCACCGTCGGCGACACGATGACGCTGGCGATGCCGGACGGCAAGCCCGTACCCGGCATCGGTGACGGTGCCAAGCAGGGCGGACGGCATGCTGCGCGTGTGATCAAAGCGCGACTGCGCGGCGATACGACTGAACTGCCGTTCCAGTACCATCACCTTGGCGACATAGCGACCATCGGCCGGAGCCGCGCACTGATCGACTTTGGCTGGATCAAGCTCACAGGCTGGATCGGCTGGTGGACATGGGGCCTCGCCCACATCTACTTCCTGATCGGGCTCAAGAACCGGATCTTCATCGCGCTCAACTGGCTGTGGATCTACCTCACCGGCTATCGCAGCGCGCGACTGATCACGCAGGATACACCCACTAGCGCAGCGCGAGCAGGCGATCCGGCGACAGCAAGAACGGCGGATAGGCAGCCGCCAGATTCGAAAGCGGCAGGACCTCGGGCTTGAGCCTGATGCCCAGCACATCGCCCATGAAAGCGCGCCTTGCCTCGATCCGTGCCGCCACCTGCGGGTGCCTGTCGCGCAGCTCCGCCCTGCCCCGCTGGTCGAGCAGGGCGATACCGTCCTCGATGTTGGCGCTGTAGTAGGGCGCGCCGACGGCTGGGATGATGTCGCACTGGATCGCCTGGCCCGAGACCAGCGTTTCCTTCGAATTAGGATACACCGGCGTGTTCATCCACTCATCAAGATGGATGAGATGTCCGGGATTGAGGATCAGGTTGAAGAAGGGATCGCCGAGGTGTTTGCGCGCGATCGCGTCGAGCGCGCCACCGCTCACGCCAATGCCTATGGTCGAATACCATTCGGCGGCGCAGGCGAAGTAGGGCATTGCCAGCCGCTCGAGCCAGTCATGCGCATTGCGGGGCAGCTCAGACTTGTCCGCGACGAGCCAGGTGACGCGGCTCGACAAGCCTCCCCAATACCCGACGGCCGTCGTCATCGGATCGCCGCGCTCAATGATCTTGCCAGACGGGCTCTCGAGCCCTGAAAGGCGCGAGCCCGTCGACAACATCGTGTGGCATGAGTGCGGAAGCACGCCCAGGCCCATCGTTTGCACGGCAGCAAATTCGGACATTCCGGGGCGGACGTTGCGGAACAGCGCCTTTAGCGCTTCCGATGCCATCACCGCGCCGAACTCGAACTGCGCGAGCTGGTCGATCTCGTTGACGGCGCGGAGGCCGATGCTCGAATCCATCAGCAGCGGATTGGCGTTGACGACCTTGCCCTCGTCACCGGCGATCTTGCGCAGCGTGTCGATGATGAAGGCTGGCGTCTCGAACCACGCGGCGGGATGGGATGACTCTGACATCCCGTAATACTTCCAGCCGATGACGCCGATGCGCTGCCCCATCTGCAGGCCGGCGCTGGTGAGAACCTCCTCGAGCGCCGGCGTTTGCGTGCGGTCCTGCCCCATCAGGCCAAACGGCGGATACAGCCGTGCGTTGACCTCAATCTGTGCATTCTGCGCGCGGCCCAGGTTTTCGGGTCCGGCCAGCAGGGTCGGCACCTCACCCGGCGCGATGATCAGCAGCGCTTCCTCGAAGCGCGGGTCGAAGCCGGTGAGCCAGGAGAGGTTCGCCGAGTGCTCGCGGTCGGCGTAGATGAGGAGCGCATCGATGCTCGCAGCCCGTCGTGCCTTCATCAGCGCGTCGAGGCGTGCCGCGTAGATCAACTTGTCCAATTCCGGTCGAGTCGCGGGCACCCCAAAATCGGGGAGCTTCGCGTCGATCAACTGTACCGGCATAATTCACTCCCAACCCGACTCTTGCGGACAGTACTAGGACCCGACCCGCCCCGTGGCAACCGGGCCACCGATCACGGCGTCGAACTGTTCACCGTTCGTCGGGCATCTCGCTGACTGCTTTCGCGAGCTGGCGTTCCCTGATCCAGAGATAGAGGCCGGAAGCGATAACGATCGGCGCGCCGATGTAGATCGAGACCTCGGGGGGTTGGTTGAAGATGATCCAGCTCGAAGCCGTCATGTAGATGATCTGGAAGTAGCTGAACGGCGCGATCACCGAAGCAGGCGCAAAGCGGTGGGCGGTTGTGATGATCTGGTGCCCGACGAACGCCGCAACACCGATCAGGCCAAAGGCGAACCACCCCGCCCAATCGCCCGGCCACGTCCAGCCGCCCAGCGCGAAAGGCGCGATGCAGACAGTGGCGACAAGCCCCGAATAAAACTGTTGCGTCGTCGTGGCATCGACGCCGGCGAGCTTTCGGGTGAGCAGGCTGTAGAGCGCGCCACAGGAGGCTGCCATCACCGAGAGGATCGCCGCGGGATGGAACGCTTCGCTGCCGGGCCGAACGATGACGAGTACACCTGCAAAGCCAACCAGGATCGCCAGCCAGCGGCGCCAACCGACACTCTCCCCTAGAAGCGGGATCGACAGCGCGCACAGGATCAGCGGCGACGTGAACATCAGCGCCGAGGTCACCGTCAGCGGCAGGAAGGTGATGGCGATGAAGTTGAAGATGGTCGAGCCCAGGATGGCGAGGCCGCGGATCAGTTCGACCGGCAAGTTGCGCGTGTTGGCCAATGCGGCGCCGCGCTGCGGCAGGAACAGTGCCGAGACAATCAGCAATTGCGCGACGTAGCGCACAAAGACGATCTCCATGGTGGGAAGACCGCCCCGCGACAGCCACTTGGCGCAGGAGTCGATGACCGTGAAGCAAAAGTAGCCCACGAAGGTAAGACCGATGCCAAGCAGACGGCGGTCTTCGATCGGGCGAACTTCAACGGACATAGCGAAATCTCCGCCGCGAGGGCTCGCGACGTCACCTTGCGATGCGGGATCGCGCGATTGGTGTCACTGTCTGGCTCAGGCAAGCCACTTGGCGTAGTCGCTGACGAGCAGGTGCCAGGGCTCTTCGTCTTCCTCGATGCCGCCGAAGCGGGAGATGCGCGGGTCTTCGAAGACGTTGTCGGTGTTGTCGTCGTTGACGGTCGAGACCTCGCCGATGAACACGTCGCCACCCTCGCCCCAGAACGCGTGCCAGTGTTCGTTGGGCATGAGCGTAACGCTCTCGCCCGGAGCAAGCCTGAGCTTGTGACCGGCCTCAAGCTCGCGACGGATACCGTCAGTGTAGACCACCGTACCCTTGCTGCGATCGCATTTGCCGTCGGTGTCGCCGTACAGTTCGATCACCAGCGTGCCACCGCCGCGATTGATGATGTCCTCGGCCTTGAGGTTGTGCCGGTGCATGGGCGAGTACTGGTCCTGCCGGCTGATCATGGCCTTCTCGGCATAGAGCATGCCGCTGCCTTTGCTCAGGTCGCGATTGTCGCCGTTGCGGACGGTGAACAGGAAAAGGCCCGTCTTGTCGAATTCGCCCAAGCCGTAGTCAGTGATGTCCCAGCCGCAGTTGCGCGCGATGATCATGTGGGCTTCCGCCTTGCGCGCCTTGAATTCGGTCGGCGACCAGTAGGCGAAGGGCGGCATCACATAGCCGAACGAGCGGATGAACTTGTCGCTCTCGCGCATGATGCGGTTCACTTCGCTGCGCTTGATGGAGGGGCCGGTCATGCCCTGGCTCCCCGAGAGAGAATGAAGCGCTGCGCCAAGAGGAACAGTCCGAAGGCGAGCGCGGTGGAGGTGAAGTCGGCAATCAGGCTGTTCTGCCAGAACGGAATCGCTGCAATGTAGCAGGCGACCAGACCTTCCCAAGTGTAGCCATACCAGCCCTCAGCCCAGGTGCCGAAGTTGGAGAGCACGAAGAAGGCGAGGCTCGCGAGGAGTGTGGTGGCGATGAGCCGCGGCGCCGTCAGCTTGGGCAGTAGCAGACCGCGCGCGATGAACACGCCAGCAGCCATCCCGGCATAGGTTGCGATCACGCCGGGGTACCAGCCGAGCACGACATCGGCGAGCGCCATGGCAGCGATGGGGACAAGCAGCGCGAGCCAGACGTTGCGTAGCGCATATCCCGCGAGCAGCGTCACGCCGGTGACGGCGGCGATGTTGGGCGGCAGATGCAGGAGTCGGCTCACCGCACCCAGTACAATGAGCACGAGCGCCAGTTTCTCGTCGTTGCTAAGACGCATGATGGTCTCCCTCAGTAGGTCTCGCGAAGGTGCCGGACCTTGAGGCTCGACGCCAGCGCTTTCTGTGTGATTTTCGCGCCGTAGCGTGGCGTGAAGGTGAGGCGCGTCTCGCGGCCGGGCAGCAGGGTTACGGCATTATCGTTGAAGAAGCCGGGTACGTCCGTCGTAACGGTGACGAACACCGCAGGTTTGTCCGACTTCAACACGAGCACCGGTTTGCCTTCAGCGGATTCCCAGCGTGATGTGACCTTGGCTGGCTGCATCTCGTAAGCCTTGTAGGGTTTCGGGAAGTAGTCGTTCTCACCGAGAAGCTTCCCCGCCTTGTCGCGCCACGAGAAGAACAGGAACTCGCTCGGCATCAGGTCTTCGAGCGCAATGTGGGCGAGGTCGACCGCACCATCCGGGTTGGTCAGACCGCGGCCGGTGAAGACGACGCGCGCCTTGCCACCGACGTCGACCGCCTGGACTTCGAGATCGACCTCGGTCTTCGCAGCGGTGTCATTGATGCCTCGGAGCACAATCGAGGCGCCGCCCTCTTCGGGCACGGCGACTACGTTGATCGGCAGAAAGAAGCGCTTGGCCATGTAGTGGAGCAGCTTCCATTGACCACCGTAATCGAGGCTCGCCCACGAATGCACCGGATAGGTGTCGTTGATTTGCCAGTAGAGCGTGCCCATGCAGCGCGGCTTGGTCGAGCGCCAGAACTCGATCGCCGTCTTGATCGCGAGACCCTGCTGGATCTGGCTCAGGAATACCATACTCTCGAAGTTCGTCGGGAAGCGGAAGTAGCGCAGCATCGTCTCGACAATTCGCGCGTTGCCGCCGACATTGCGCTGGTGGCTCTCCATCACCGGCGAGGACGGATTGAGGTCTTCGGGGTGGGCGAACGTCTCGATCACATTCATCGAGGTAAAGCTCTGGAAGCCGAACTCGGACGCGAAGCGCGGCTGCACCTCGCGATAGGCTGAGAAGTCCTTGGCCTCGTGCCACACGCTCCAATAGTGCATGTCGCCGCGCGTATCCTTGTGCCAGCCGTCCTCGAAATCCATGTAGCCAAGTGACGGCGACGACGGCCAGAAGCGGCGGTCGCCGTCTTCGTCCTCGACAATGTCGCCGAGCATCGAGTTGAGGCGGTCGTAGTTGGCGATGAAGCGCTTCGGGTTTGCCTTGGTCTCGGGATACCAGTGCAGCGAGCCGATCACTTCATTGTCGCCGCACCAGATGGCGAGGCACGCGTGGTGGCTCAGACGCCTAACCTGCTGCGTGATCTCGACGCGCACATCGTCGAGGAACTCGCGGTCGGCCGGATAGCTCATGCAGGAGAACATGAAGTCCTGCCACACCATGATGCCGAGCTCGTCGCACAGCTCGTAGAAATAGTCGGGCTCATACTGCCCGCCACCCCAGACACGGATCATGTTCATGTTCACCGCCTGCGCGCTTTCGAGCAGGTCGCGGACGACAGTGGGCGTGATGCGCGAAGGTATTGCATCGGCGGGGATCCAGTTGGCGCCCATCGCGGTGATATCGCGGCCGTTCACGCGGACCTTGAAGTTGTGGTCGATGGCGTCCTTCTCAACGATCCATTCGAGCTTGCGTAGCCCGATCTTGCGCGTGGTTTTCTCGCCGTCGAGATCAGTCACGAGTTCATATAGCGGCTGTTCGCCCTGCCCGTTTGGCCACCAGAGTTTCGGGTTTTTGATCGTCAGATTGTGCGTGAAAATGTTCTCGCCGGGACGCACCACGACCTTGTCCGCGATGGTCTGGTCCGCGATGTCGTGGGTCAGCTCAATAGAGCCCTCGGCGAAGGCGTGAACGATCGTTCGGATCGAGAGCTCGACGCTGTTCTTGCCGTGCGCCTGTGTGACCTGCACGCTCTCTTGCCGCGCCAGGCGCGACCGGCGGACCACCATTCGGCCGTAGACGCCGGTCGGCATCAGGCAAATGCCCCAGTCCCAGCCCGCATGACACGCCGTCTTGCGCACGAAGTTCATGTGCACGCCGGGCAGCCCATTGCTGAGGTAGTTCAGCGTGAACGGGATCGGGAACGGATGCGCGTCGTAGCGAGCCTTGGCGACGTCCTTGGTCACCGCGAATTCCAGCCGCAACGTATTCTGGCCCGCCCTCACCTTGCCGGTCACGTCGATGTCGTAGCGGATGAACTGGTTCTGAGTTCGCGCGATCTCCTCGCCATTGAGAAAGATTTTCGCAATCGTATCCACGTTGTCGAGGGTCAGCGTCAAATAGCCATCGATATCGGCCTTCGTGGCGGTGAAACGGCGTTCCATGTGCCAGGGGGTGTCATGCACCCACATGACGACCTGCTCGTTCTCACCGAAATAGGGATCGGGGATGTCATTGGCGGCCAGCAGTGCGGTGTGGACATCGCCCGGCAGGTGGATGGTCTTGGCTTTGAGCCTGCGGGATGGACTGGTGAGCGCGAAGTCGCCGCTCAGGTCGAGTTCGGAATAGGTCGCCACCGGCGCTGCATTGGCCGCTGCGGTCTTCGCCATAAAGTCCTCCCTGGAACTGCGAGGGGTCGCATTCCGCGTCGCGGCGCTTCTAGCTGGCCTGCGGGAGTCTTGCCAGCAGGCGAAACAAAGAGACGGATGGCCTAGTTCTGTATGAGGCGAATGAGCGAGCAGTCCGGGTCGATCAGCGTGGCCACCCGCCCGCCCCAGGGTTCGATCTTTGGCGGGTGCAGCCGAGGCCATCCGGTCGACCTCCTGGGCACGCCGGCAGCCTCGCAAGCGGCATAGATCGCATCCAAGTCATCGACGCGAAGGCATGATCCAAAGCTGCTGGTGGCGGGGTCAAGGTCCTGCTGCGGGAAGAATTCCAGCTTGAGCGTCCCGCGCTCGAGGATCATCCATCCGCCGTCCCGCCACGTCTCGGTGAAGCCGATCGCTTGGTAGAATTGCGAGGTTGTCTCGAAGTCGCGGGATGGAAGGTTCGGTGTCGCTAAGTCGGTCACGTCGATTACTCCTCTGCTGACCGAAACGTAGCCTGGAGGCCGACGCTTGACACGTGACCATTTAGTCACCTATTGTCGTGATTGTGGATGATGTCTTCAAGGCGTTGGCCGATCCCACCCGGCGCCGATTGCTCGATACCCTGCGTGACAGGGGTGGACTGACGCTCACCGAGCTCGAAGAAGGGCTTGGAATGACGCGGTTCGGGGTGATGAAGCACCTCAAGGTGCTCGAGGACGCCAACCTGATCGTGACCCGCCGGGATGGGCGGTTCAAACATCACTATCTCAACGCGCTGCCGATCCAGGAGGTCGCAGATCGCTGGATGGCGCCCTACGGCAAGCCGCTGGCCCGGTTCGCGTTGAATATCAAGAATGCGCTGGAGGCGCCAATGGCCGATAAACCCGACTTTGTGTTCGCGACCTACATCCGGACGACGCCGGCCAAGCTTTGGGAGGCGCTCACCAACCCTGAAATGACCCGCCAGTATTACTATAAGACGCGGGTCGTGACCGACCTCAAGCAAGGTGGCCAGTTCGCCTATCAGGACGACGCCGGAGACATCCTTCTCAATGGCGAGATCGTCGAGATCGTCCCTGAGAAACGGCTCGTCACGACGTTCAAGGCAGGCTGGGCGCCCGATGGCGAGCCGACCCGAGTCATGTTCGAGATCGAACCCGTCGGCGATGCCTGCAAGCTCACCATGACTCACTTCGACTACGAGAAATCAAAGGCCGGGGTCGAAATGGGCTGGCCGATGATCGTCGCGGGGCTCAAGACCCTGCTCGAAACCGGCAAGCCCTTGAACCTGCCGGACATGTAAACCACCGTTCCATTACAGGGAGACTGCAAATGACCAAGTATCTGCTCGGTTATCATGGCGGAGGCATGCCTGAGACACCGGAAGAGAGCGACAAGGTGATGAAGGCCTGGAACAGCTGGATGGGGACGCTCGGGAGCGCCCTCACCGACGGGGGCAACCCGGCAGGCGCAGCCAGGACAATCGCGGCCAACGGCAAAGTCAGCGATGGCGGCGGCGCCAACCCGATCACAGGCTATTCGATCATCGAAGCCAAAGACCTCAACGACGCCGTGCGGCTGTCGAAGGGCTGCCCGATCCTGCTGTCCGGCGGCTCGATCGAAGTCGCGGAGCTGATGGCGATGTGAATGCGAAGGGGCGGCTGGTCGCCGCCCCTTCAACTCACTCTGCGGCCTTTGCGTCCAGATCGAGGAATCCCCCGGACTGACGCTCCCAGAGTTGGGCATAGTGGCCGCCAGTGGCGAGGAGTTGCGCATGCGTGCCCTCCTCCACGATCTTGCCCGCCTCGAGCACGACCAGCCGATCCATCGCAGCGATGGTCGACAGACGGTGCGCGATCGCGATGACCGTCTTGCCCTTCATGAGCGACGCGAGCTGCTCCTGGATCGCCGCTTCGACCTCGGAGTCGAGGGCCGATGTGGCCTCGTCGAGGATCAGGATCGGCGCATTCTTGAGCAGTACGCGCGCAATGGCGACACGCTGGCGTTGCCCGCCCGAGAGCTTGACGCCACGCTCGCCCACATGGGCGTCGTAGGCCGTCATGCCCTTGGGATCGACGAGGTCAGCGATGACCTCCTCCACCTTGGCCTGACGCGCAGCGGCCATCATTTCGTCGTCGGTCGCGTCCTGCCGCCCATACTTGATGTTCTCGCGTATGGAACGGTGCAGCAGCGACGTGTCCTGACTGACGAGTCCGATGGCCGCCCGTACGCTTTCCTGCGTGACCGACTTCACGTCCTGCCCGTCGATACGGATGGACCCGGATTCTACGTCGAACAGACGCAGCGCCAGATTCACCAGCGTCGACTTGCCGGCACCGGATCGTCCGACGAGACCAACCTTCTCACCGGGCGCGATGCGCAGGTTGAAGTGCTCAATGACCGTGCCCGTCTTGCCCCGCCAGTAGTTGAAGGTCACGTCGTCGAAGACGATCTCGCCCTTCTCGACCTTGAGGGGCGGCGCGTCCGGCGCGTTAAGCAGCGTGATCGGCTGGGCGATCGTGTCCATCGAGTCCTTGGCGGTGCCGATCTGCCTGAAGATGTTGGAGCTGATCTCAAGGATCCAGCCCGACATGCTCATGATCTGCAGTACGAAGGGGATCGTGGTGGCTACTGCGGCCGCGGTCAGCCTCCCATCGTTCCAACCCGTCAACGCGATCCAGCTGATCGAGATCACAAGGGCCGCATTGAGGAAGAATAGCGTCGACCACATCAGCGTGAACACGCGCATGAGCTTGCGGAACTCGACCGCGTGGCCCGTCACGCCCGCCGCGACATAGTCGTCCTCATGCTGTCCGGTCGAGAACGTCTTCAGCGTATGGATGTTGGTGTAACTGTCGACGATTCTCCCGGTGAGCACTGACTTTGCCTCCGACAAATCCTCGGAGTACTTGGCAATCAGCGGCATCGAGATGTGGAACAGCACACCGTAGAACAACAACCACACGAACACCGGGATGAGCAGCAGCCAGTCGAGCGCCATGAAAGTAATCACGGCGACGATCAGGAAAATCAGTGCGTACCACGTGGCATCGAGCACGAGATTCACACCGATTTCGATCGCCTCACCCACCTGCATCACCTTGTTGGCGATGCGGCCGGCGAAGTCGTTCTGGAAGTAGGTCCAGCTCTGGCGGATGACGTGCCAGTGGCTTTGCCACCGCGCTCCGTCGACGAGGTTTGGTACGATGGAGTGGTTGCGGATCAGCGTGTCGAAGATGAAGGCCAGCGGACGAACCACGGCGATCACGACGATCATCATGAGGAAGGACGGCCAATGCGCCGAGAACATCTCGCCGGGCGGTGTCGTGGCGAGGAAGCCGACGACCATGCCCACGAAGATAGGCATCATCGCGTCAGCGGTCGCGCCGACCGAGACTAGAGCGAGACGGAGAAGGAACGCTTTCCGGAACTGGTTGACGAAGTAGAAGATGAACTTCCACAGCCCAGAAGGCGGATGCGGGTTGGCTGCCAGCGCCACGGGGGAGTAGCGGTGGTCGAACCAGGTGATGAGACGATTGAACATTTGGCTCTCATTTCGATGAGAACCCGGCGATGCAGGATCAGCTTCGGGTTCGCGTGACGGATTTTCGCTTGCGGGTCTGCCGGAGTTCGGGCCGGGCCGTGATCTGCTTTCCGTTGCTGCAATTCATCGAGAGTCTCCCTTTGCGGTTGTGACGGTTACTCTGCGGCTTCTTCGACTATATCGGCTTCGATGAAGCCGCCGGACTGGCGGTGCCAGAGTTTGGCATAAATGCCGTCGCGCGCGAGCAGTTCGGCATGGGTCCCCTGCTCGACGATCTTGCCCTGCTCGAGCACGACCAGCCGATCAAGCGCGGCGATGGTCGAAAGACGATGCGCGATCGCGATCACGGTCTTGCCGCGCATCAGGTTCTGGAACTGCCCCTGGATCGCGGCCTCCACTTCGGAGTCGAGTGCGGATGTCGCTTCGTCGAGCACAAGGATCGGCGCATTCTTCAACAGGACACGCGCGATGGCGATACGCTGTCGCTGGCCACCGGACAGTTTGACGCCGCGTTCGCCGACATGTGCCTCGTAGCCGGTGCGGCCCTTGGGATCGACGAGTGTCTCGATGAAGTCATGCGCCTCGGCCAACTTGGCCGCCGCGATGATTTCCTCGTCCGTCGCATCGGGCCGGCCGTAGGCGATGTTTTCCTTGACCGAACGATGCAGGAGCGACGTGTCCTGCGTGACGACGCCGACATTTGCGCGCAGTGAGTCCTGCGTCACCGTCGAGATGTCGGTGCCGTCGATGAGGATGTTGCCGCCCTTCCGATCGTAGAAGCGAAGCAGCAGGTTGACGATCGTCGATTTGCCGGCGCCCGACCGGCCGACAAGGCCCACCTTCTCGCCAGGACGGACGTGAAGCGTGAGCTCGTCGATCACGCCGCTGTCCTTGCCATAGTGGAAGGCGACCTTGTCGAACTTTATGTCGCCGGTGACGCGCGGGATCGCCTTCGCATCGGGTTTGTCGTGTACCACCGCGGGAAGCGACAGCGAGGCGATGCCGTCGCGCACCGTGCCGATGTTCTCGAACAGCGCTGAGAACTCCCACATCACCCAATGCGACATGCCCTGCATGCGCATCACCAGCGCCGCCGACACCGCGATAGCGCCGGCCGTGACAATGCCCGGCAACCACAGCCAGATGCCGAGGGCGAACACCGAGAACAACAGCAGGCAGTTCATGGCCGTGATGACCATGTTGAGGAAAGAGAACATCCGCATCTGGTTGTGGACGGTCTTGAGGAAGCCGTCCATCGCGTCCTTGGCGTAGGCTTCCTCGCGGTTCGAATGCGAGAAGAGCTTCACCGTCGAGATGTTGGTGTAGCTGTCGACAATTCGGCCGGTCATGAGCGAGCGGGCATCGGCCTGAAGTTCAGCCACCTTGCCGAGCTGCGGCACGAAGTGGCGCAGCAGCAGGATGTAGCCCACGAGCCAGACCACGAACGGCGCGGCGAGCCGCCAGTCGCTCGTCGCTGCGAGGACGACGGCGCCGCCGAAGTAGAAGACGACATACACCAGCATGTCGAGAATCTTCATGACCACTTCGCGCACGGCGAGCGAAGTCTGCATGAGCTTGGTGGCGATGCGTCCGGCGAACTCGTCCTGGAAGTAGCTCATCGACTGCCGGATCAGGTAGCGATGGCTCATCCAGCGAATGCGCTGGGGGTAGTTGCCGAGCAGCGTCTGGTGCACGACCAGTGAGCTGAAGCTGTTGATCAGCGGAATAGCGAGCAGCACCAGCGCGCCCATCCAGAACAGCAGCGTCCCGTTCTCCTGGACGAACGTCTTGGGATCGGCCTTGCCGAGCCAATCGACCACGCCACCGATAAACCCGAACATCAGGATCTCGAGCGAAGCGATGGCGGCTGAGCAGATCGCCATCGCGATCAGCCAGCGCTTGGCGCCCGTCGAATAGTGCAGACAGAACGCGATCAGCCCCTTGGGCGGCTGCTCGGGTTCAGTCGTCGGATACGGATCGAGGCGGCGTTCGAACCAGCCAAACATAATAGTCACCCAGCGATGTGAGAGAGGCGCAACGCTTGACGGCCGGTAATGCCGAAGGTTTGTTGCGCGCCGGCGTCGCAGGCCCTTCCCAATGCCGCCTTATTTGGCGCAAAGAGGAAGGGACCGGTCAAACCAGCCGGTCAGAATATAAGAAGATTCGATGCTTTGCCTGTCACCGCGAAGCCACACCTTTTCAGAGAGTTAGCATGCGCACCGAGACCGAGCACACAATCTATCTCAAGGACTACGCGCCGAGCCCGTACGCCATCGACAAGGTCGAACTCGATGTGAAGATCGGACCGGTCGCGAGCCGCATCCGCGCCCTGCTCACGCTGACGCCTCGCGCCGGGACGGCTCCCGGGACGCCGCTGGTTCTCGATGGCGATGAGCTCAAGCTCGACTCGGTGGCGATGGATGGATTGCCGCTGCCACTTACGGCATTCGAGACGACAGCGACGACGCTCACGATTGTGGAGCCGCCGGCACGAACATTCGTGCTCGAAACGGAGGTCACCCTCGAACCCGAGAAGAACATCAAGCTGATGGGGTTCTATCGCTCGGGCGGCACATGGTGCACGCAGTGCGAGCCGGAAGGCTTCCGCCGCATCACCTACTATCTCGATCGGCCGGACGTGCTCGCGCCGTTCAAGGTCGTGATGACGGCCGACAAGGCAGTGGCTCCGGTGCTGCTCGCGAATGGCAATCTCATCGACAGCGGCGACCTCGGCGACGGTCGGCACTTTGCCGTCTGGGAGGACCCGTTCCCGAAGCCGGCCTATCTGTTTGCGATGGTGGCCGGCGATCTGGGCGCGATCCACGACGAGTTCACCACGGCCAGCGGCCGCAACGTGAAGCTCGGCGTCTATGCCTCGCACGGCAAGCAGGAAGAGTGCCTTTGGGCCATGGACTCGCTCAAGCGCTCGATGGCGTGGGATGAGCGGCGCTTCGGCCGCGAGTACGATCTGGACGTGTTCAACATTGTCGCCGTCTCTGACTTCAACTTCGGCGCGATGGAGAACAAGGGCCTCAACATCTTCAACGACAAGCTGGTGTTCGTGAAGCCCGACAGCGCGACGGATGACGATTACTACAATGTCGAGCGCGTCATCGCGCACGAGTACTTCCACAACTGGACGGGCGATCGCATTACCTGCCGCGACTGGTTCCAGCTCTGTCTGAAGGAAGGGCTCACGGTCTATCGCGACCAGGAGTTCACGAGCGACGAACGCAGCCGCGCGGTCAAGCGCATCGATGACGTCAAGACGCTGCGCGCGACGCAATTCCCCGAAGATGGCGGTCCCCTCGCCCACCCCGCCCGGCCGGACCGCTACAAGGAGATCAACAACTTCTACACGGCGACCGTCTACGAGAAGGGCGCCGAAATCGTGCGCATGCTCGCGACAATCCTCGGCGAAGCCGGCTTCCGAAAAGGCATGGACCTTTACTTCGACCGTCACGATGGCGACGCGACGACGATCGAGGCCTTCATCAAGGTGTTCGAGGAAGCCAACGGCGTCGACCTGCAGCATTTCCAGACCTGGTACCTGCAGGCGGGCACGCCCGAGGTCACGATCAGTGACAGCTACGATCCCGCAAGCCAGACCTACAAACTGACGTTGAGTCAGCAGACGGCACCGACGCCCGGTCAGGACACAAAGGTCGCCCTGCCGATCCCGGTCAAATTCGGACTCATCGGTCCGAACGGCTCGCCGATGAACTGGACCAGTGCGTCCGGTGATGTGCGTGGTGACGACCTTCTGGTCCTCGACAGCGAGAAGGCCACGTTCGAGTTCAAGGGTGTGCCCAATAAACCGGTCGCCTCGTTGTTCCGCGAGTTCTCGGCGCCCGTGAAGATCGTCTCGAACACGACGCAGGCGGACCGCCTGTTCCTGGCGCGCCACGACAGCGATCCGTTCAATCGCTGGCAGTCGCTGCAGGACGTCGCGATGGCGCTCATGCTCGACGCGATCGGTGGCAAGGACTGGCGTGCAGCGGACATCGCCGCGCTCGCCGAGGCGCTCGACGACACGCTGACGTCCAAGACGCTCGACGCCTCGTTCAAGGCGTTGACCCTGGGCCAGCCGACTGAGGCGCTGATCGCGCGCACGATCGGCAGCAACGTCGACCCCGACAAGATCAGGTCCGTGCGACTTAAGCTGGTCGGCGAGTTGGCCGAGCGGCTTGAGCGGACACTTGAGCAAACCTACCTCGCCAACGTCCCCGCCGGCCCCTTCCTGCCCGATACGCAGCAGTCGGGGATGCGGTCGCTGAAGAACGGCGCCATGGGGATGCTCACAGTTGGCGGCCGGAAGTCCGGCGCCAAACTTGCGCGCGAGCAATACGAGAGCGCCACCAACATGACCGACCGCTATGCCGCGCTTTATGCAGTGGTTTCGGCGTGGACGACGGATGCAGAGGCCCTCCTGGGCAACTTCAGAACGATGTACACGGCCGACCCACTGGTGCTCGACAAGTGGCTCGCCCTCAACGGCATTTCCCCCGATGCGGGCGTCGTCGCGCGCCTGCAGGCGATCCTCGCGGACCCAACTTTCCCGCGAAACAACCCGAACCGCCTCCGCTCGCTCGTGGGCAGCTTTGGCATCGGCAATCCGTCGCAGTTCGCACGGGCGGACGGTGCCGGCTTCCGTTTTGTCACCGAGTTCGTGGGAGACACCGACAAGCGCAACCCACAGGTCGCCGCCCGCGTGCTCACCGCCTTCCGCATCTGGCGGAGCTTCGAGCCCGTACGGCAAGCCGCCGCGGAATCAGCACTTTCCGCTCTCCGCGATGCGGGCGGGCTGAGCCGCAACACAGCCGACATCCTGGAACGCACGCTGGCGGGTTAATGAGTTCCTAAGAGAACAATTTTTCTTCAGCCGCTAAGTGACTCTGTGGACTCACGTTTTGGCCCCGCGTGACAAACGCCAATGCGTGCCCCACTGGACAGCTCTAGATCGCTGATTCAGAGTGCAAATCAGGGCGTGTGTTTACCTGATTTTCGGGCATTCGGGCGGAGCGTTTCATGCGAGCGGCGGAGCTATCCGGCGCCGGGTCTGGTGGATTCGGTCGCGTATTCGGTCAGGTTTCGCTTCTCACCTATGCAGTGGCACTGACGGCATTTCTGGCGGCGTCCATTTTTGTGCTGACAGACGCTTACCGTGTGCTCGACGAGGTTGCCGACCGCGAAGCCTTCATGGCGCGACTCGGCGCAGCGCAACCGCTCCTGAGCCGGCAATTCGTTGCTACGGCTCTCGAGCCGGTGGTGGGCGAGGTGAACACGGACACCTCGCTCACCGAGCTCGCCC
Organism: Devosia sp.; assembly: GCA_044224395.1. Classification (GTDB taxonomy): domain Bacteria; phylum Pseudomonadota; class Alphaproteobacteria; order Rhizobiales; family Devosiaceae; genus Devosia_A. The sequence goes on along the minus strand of JBGAKM010000003.1, from coordinate 152,324 downwards.
AGCGCGGCGCGGCCGCCTATGGACTCGCGTTCCTGTTTGCTGTGGCCGCCTACCGGCGGAAGCCGTCGGCTGTGGCGAAGGACCAAAGACTTTCACCCTATGGCGGCTTGCTGCCGACGATCCCGTTTGGCGTGGCCTGCTGGACGGCGGATGGTCGCCTCATCGCCTGCAACGAGCAGTATCGCGCCCGCCTCAACGCCGAAGCTGCCGATGTTCGCGCCGGCGCATCCTATGCGGCTTCGGTCCGCCGCTTCGTTCAGGGCGGCTACATGGAGCTCATTAGCGAGGATGAGCAAAACCGATTGATCGAGCTCCACCGGGAGGACGGCACATGCCTCTTGGTCGATGAGCGACCGCTGGCGGAGGGAGGGTTCGTGACGCTGGTCACCGATGTGACCGAGACCCGCCGAACTGACCATCTCATCACGTCGATCCGCGAAGAGCAGCGCATCTTGGCGAGGCGCTATCACGAGGAAAAGCTCAAGGCCGAGGCCGCCAGCCAAAGCAAGACGGCGTTTCTCGCTCACCTCAGTCACGACATCCGCACGCCCCTCAACCACATCATCGGCTTTGCCGAGCTGATGCGGCATGAGACCTACGGCCCACTCGGCGACGAGCGGTACGCCGACTACATCGAGTCGATCCGCACATCCGGACAGCGACTCCTCGGTTTCTTTGCGGCGACACTCGATCTGGCTGAGCTTGAAGGCGGCCGCCGCGTGCTCAATCCGGTGGAGCTCGATGTCGACGATCTGATCACGAGCGTGACCAAACGCTATCTGGCACAAGCGCAGCGTAAGGGTGTGACGCTCGACCTCGCCGCCCCGACCGGCACGCGCCTCGTCGGCGACCGTTTCTCGCTGGAGCGCATGCTCGGTAATCTGGTCGACAATGCCATCCGCTACACCCCCCCACGCGGCAGCGTCTCGCTCGCAGCCTATGCGGCGAGCGACGGTGTCGTGCTCGAGGTCACTGACACTGGGGTCGGCATGAGCGCGGAGCGCCTTGCGGCCGTCTCGCAGCCTTTCGCGTTCGGCGATGCGTCGATGACGCGTGACCGCGACGGTGCCGGCCTCGGACTCGCCATCGCTCGCGCAATCGTTGAGCTCTCGGGTGGCCGCCTGGCGATTGACTCTCGGCCGGGATTGGGCACCACTGTTGCCGTGTCGCTGCCGCTGATGGACTCGGGCGTGCCGGCGGTCGAAGCCGCCGAGTGACTAGAGCCTGGCGCGCTCATACCAGCGCGCCGCAGCGTCTCGCACCTCCGCCTGCATCTCGACGAGATCAGCGCCCAGCCGTTCGAAGCTCGGAGAGTTGGTGAGCTGCGCAAGCAGATCGCGGAACGCGTCGGTCCAGCCTTCTTCCTTGAACGGATCGACGAGCGCCGCGCTCATCACCTGCAGCACCGTCGCATAGACGCCGTGGATCTCCGCGAGACGAATGCCCTCAGGCACCAGATCGAGTTCGCCCAGGCGCACCAGCGTCGCCGCCGTGGAACTGTGGGGCGACGCGATCCGCTTGCGTTCGAGCAACTGCGCCGACTGCGCCATGAACTCGAGGTCCACCAGTCCCCCTGTGACAAGCTTCAGATCGAACGCATGGCGCGGCGGCCGTTCCTTGGCCATCAACTCGCGCATGGCAAGAACGTCGGTAACGATCTTCTCGCGATCAAGGGGTCGAGAGAGGACATCGGCGATAACCTTGCCGACCTCGATCCCGAAATCGGCGTCGGCCTCGACGACGCGTGCGCGCGTAAGAGCGAGATGCTCCCACGTCCACGCGCTATCCTCCTGATAGAGCCTGAACGCAGTCAGGCTCGTCGCGAGCGGACCGGCATTGCCCGAGGGGCGCAGGCGCATGTCGGCGTTGTAGAGCACGCCTTCTGAGGTGGGCGCAGTCACCGCCGCCACCAGCCGCTGGGTAAGGCGCGCAAAATACTGGCTCGCAGCAAGCGGCCGTTCGCCATCGGACTCGGCGGTCGCATCCGCGACATCGTAGAGCATGATAAAATCGAGGTCCGACGACATCGTCATCTCGCGACTCGCCATCTTGCCGAAGCCGAGCAGCGCGACCGATGAGCCCGGCACGACGCCGTGCCGTTTCTCGAACTCTGCGCGCACGGCGGCGAACAGTCGGCGCAGCATGGTCTCGGCCAGCGCTGTGAACTGCTCTCCGGCGCGCTGCGCCGTGATGGTGCCGGAGACGAGGCCTGCAGCGATGAGGAATTGCTGCTCCTGCCCGATGATGCGAGCGCGGTCGATCACCTCCTGATAGTCGCGCGCGTCCCCGAGGAAGGCGTCGACTTTCGCGACAAGCACGTCGCGTCGTGTCACATCGTCGGCGAAGGCCGGGTCGATCAGCGCGTCCATGACGTGCGCGCGGTGAATCACTGCCTCGGCCATGCGCGGGGCCGACGCCATCAGCTGCACCAGCAGGTCGCGCAACTGCGCATAGTTACGGAGTAGCGCGAACAGCTGCACGCCGCTCGGCAACCTCCCAAGAAAGTTGTCGAAGCGCTGCACGGCGAGATCAGCATTTCCGGTGCGCGCAAAGGTCGTGAGCAGCAGCGGCAACAGCTCGGTCAGGTGCGCGCGCGCCGCCGCTGCTCGCGTCGCGCGATATCCGCCATAGTGCCACTTGCGAACAGTGGCGGAGACGGCCGAGGGATCGCGGAAGCCCATCTTGCTCAGCGTCTCGATTGTTCCCGGATCGTCGTCGCTACCTGTGAAAACGAGGTCGCCTCCGTCGGCGCCGAGCGTCTGCCCCTCGGTGAAGAGGTCCGCGTAGTACCCCTGCACGCGGTTGAGCGCTGCGCGATACTCAGCCTCAAAGGCCTCGCGCGATGGGTAATTCATGAGCTTGGCGATGACGGCAACGCCGGGCTCGTCGTCCGGCATCACGTGCGTCTGCTCGTCGCGCAACATCTGCAGTCTGTTCTCGACCGCCCGCAGGAACCAGTAGGTGTCGGTGAGTTCGATCGCCGTGCGCTCTGCGATCCAGCCGGTTCGCGCAAGTGCGGCCAGAGCCTGCGCCGTTGGCCGCACGCGCAGCGACTTGTCTCGGCCACCAGCGATCAGCTGCTGGGTCTGCGCGAAGAACTCGATCTCGCGAATCCCGCCGCGACCGAGCTTGACGTTGTGGCCTTCGACGCGCGCCTCGCCGACATTCTTGCTGATGTTGATCTGGCGCTTCATCGCCTGGATATCGGCAATCGTCGCGAAGTCGAGGTGGCGGCGCCAGATGTAGGGCGCCAGCTCCGCAATGAACGCCTCACCCGCCCGCTTGTCGCCGGCGCAGGGCCGCGCCTTGATCCAGGCGGCCCGCTCCCAGTTCTGTCCGCGCGATTCGTAATAGGCGAGCGCGGCGTCGACCGAGAGAGCCACCGGGGTCGAGCCTGGATCGGGCCTCAGGCGCAAATCGGTGCGGAACACATAGTCGCCTCCAACGCGATCCTGCATCAGGGCGGCGAGCCGCTGCACGATGCGCGACAAGATCTTGGTGTCCTCGATCGGATCGGTCACCGCGTCCGCCTGCCGATCGAAGAACGCGACGATGTCGATATCGGACGAATAGTTGAGCTCGCGCCCGCCATGCTTGCCGAGCGCGAAGATGCTGAGGCCCGACGTTGCAGGCGTGATGCCCGGCTTTACGTCGCCCTTGGCGATGGCCCTGTTGAGGAGGAACGTCAGCCCCGCATCGAGCGCCGCATCTGCGAGATCCGAGAGCGCCGCAGTGGAGGCCGCAGTCGTCCACAGATAGGCGGTCTCGGCAGCGGCGGCCAATAGGGCTACCCTGCCCTTGGCGAGGCGCAAAGCCGCGGCGATTTCGCCTTCCTCTGCTGCAGCTTGCCCGGCGGCGGCGACTGCAGCGAGCTCGATCCCTAGAGCATGGTCCGGGTGGTCGAGCGCGTCCCTCAGCCAGTCGCCATGGCGGGTGCTGAGTTCGGCAAGGTACGGCGCGGCGGCAAGAAGGGTATCGAGAGAAACGGGCATGGCGAACGCTAATCGCCCGGCTGTTGCGCCGCAAGCACGACTGACTAAGGCAGTTGGGCTAGATGCATGTGAGCACTGGCATTTCCGACGCGCTTCGCTATGTTTCGCCGACTTGGAAAAGCTGGTCAAATGCGCGTCAAATACATTCTACCTCTGGTTGCAGTCCTCGCCCTCGCAACGCCAGTCTATGCCGCTGGCCTCAGCGGGATGGGCAGCATGATCTTCGGCAACGGCTTCAACTTCAAGAAGGCGAACCTTGAGAAGGCGCCGGTGAATGAGATCACCGCAGGCAAGCTCAATATCGGCCTTCAGACCACCAAGATGAGGGACATCCAGAAGACATTCGGCGGCACCTTGCAGACGAATGGCGACGGCACCTGGGTCTGCTACCACAAGGACGACACCAACACGTGGTTCATCTCCAATGCCTTTGGCGGGCAGGAGTTTGTGATGATGGTGGCGGTCGAGGTCAATTCGAGCACGCCCGGCGACTGCGAAGCGCCAAACGACAAGTTCTCGATACCGACGTTCGACGTTCCTTCGATCGGTGCGAAACTTGCCGATCTCAAGTCGCACTTCGGCGCCGCCTCGGGCAGCAAGGTCGCCTACCGGGCTGACCGTCCAGGTGGCTACTCCGACATCGCGCAGTATCTGGGCTATGTGCTCAAGGGCGGCACGGTCACCGGCATCGGTGTCGGCGAGACATCGATCCCGACCACGCACTGATTGCCGCTAAGCCGGCGCGTGACAGACGGCCTCGATGTTGTGGCCGTCCGGATCGAGCACGAAAGCCGCATAGTAGTTAGGGCTGTAGTCGCGCAGTCCCGGAGCGCCATTGTCGCGCCCACCAGCTGCCAGCGCTGCCTCGCAAAACTGATGCACCTGCTGACGCGACGACGTTTCAAAAGCGATGTGGATGGGCGTGGCCGCCACACCAAACGCGCCGAGCCAGAAGCGTCCGCGACCCGGCTCGCCGAACATCGCCCAGCCCTCGCCCTCCGACACGATGCCTATGCTCAGCGGCGCGAGCGCACTCAGGTAGAACGCACGGCTTGCCTTGAAGTCCGCGACGTTGAAGCCGATGTGGTCAAAACTCATCCATTGCCTCCTGCCGGCAGGTCGATCACGGCCCTAACGCCGGGACCGTTGTCTTCGATCCGGAACTCTCCCCTGTGTAAGCGCGCGACGGCGTTGACCAGCGACAGGCCAAGACCCGAGCCGGGCTCAGTCCGGCTCTTTTCCAGCCGCACGAAGCGCTCGACGACACGGGCGCGGTCTTCCACCGGAATACCGGGGCCGTTGTCCGCGACCTCGATCAGCACGCGGCCGGCGTTCGTACGCACCCGGAGGTCGATGCGCCCCGTCTTGCCTTCAACCGGCTCATAGTATTTCAGGGCATTCTCGACGAGATTGACGAGCGCCTGGCCGATCAGCTCGCGGTTGGCGCGCAGGTGCACGTCGGGATCGATCTGCGTGGTCAGCGTCAGCCCCTGCTCTTCTGCGGCCGGTTCATAGAGCTCGGCGACGTCGGCAGCGATGGTGCTCACATCAACTTCGGTGAGCGCGCCCGACGGCGCGCCAGCCTCGGCGCGTGCGATCATCAGCAGCGCGTTGAACGTCTTGATCAGCTTGTCGCTCTCGCTGATCGTCGTCTCCAGCGCCTCGCGTTGCGCAGTGCCGTCAGAGCTCTCCCGCAGCGCGCTTTCGGCTTTGGTGCGCAATCGGGTCAGCGGCGTCTTGAGATCGTGCGCGACATTGTCGGTGACCTCCTTCAGCCCCTGCATCAGGCCCTCGATGCGGTCGAGCATCGCGTTCAGGCTGGTCGCCAGCGTATCGAACTCGTCGTTCGCCTTGGTGACCGGTACGCGCTCGCTGAGGTTACCGGACATGATCTTGGCCGACGTAGCGTTGATCGCGTCGATGCGTCGCAACACCCGCCGAGACGTGAGCACGCCCGCGAGCACCGAGAACACGAGGATGCCGATCACCGCATAGAGGAAGCCCTGCAGGACGATCGCCGTGAAACCGCGCCGCTCGATGACGTCGCGGCCAACCACCAGGCGCAGCCCCGAAGGCAACACGAGCGATCGCACCACTGCATTGCCTTCGATTCCCTCGGCTGCCTCGTCCTGCTGGTCGAATCCGGGGCTGTTGTAGTTGAACGAGAAGAACCCCTGGCCCTCCAGTACATTGCTCGGGACGCTGGCGATGTTGCCGACGATCTGCAGCCCGGAATTGTCACCAAGGTAATAAATGCCCGGCCCCGGCTGGCTGGCGAGACGCGCCACGGCGAACACCGTGCCCCGGACGCCTTGCCGGTTGTCGATGCGCTGGATGGCCTCGACCTCGCGGTCGATCGCGCGCGCCTGCTGCTGCTGGATCTGAATGCTCGACTGATAGGCGAGGAACGTCAGCAGCAGGATCGAGAAGATGACGAACAGGAGGATGAAGATCGCCGTGAGGCGAACGGTCGTCGTCCGCCACAACTGGGCGACCTTACTCACGGATCATGTATCCCGCGCCGCGAATAGTGTGGAGCAGCGGGTTGGCGTGGCCCTTGTCGATCTTGCCGCGCAGCCGCGACATGTGCACGTCGATCACGTTGGTCTGCGGATCGAAGTGATAGTCCCACACATTCTCGAGCAGCATGGTGCGCGTCACGACCTTGCCGGCGTTCTTCATCAGATATTCGAGCAGACGGAACTCGCGCGGCTGGAGGAGGATCGTCTCCCCTTCCCGCTCCACCTTGCGCGACAGCCGATCCAGCGTCAGGTCGCCGACCTCGTAGCTGGTCGCGGCCTCTGAGGGGCTTGAGCGGCGCGCCAGCACTTCGACGCGAGCCAGCAGTTCGGTGAACGCGTAGGGCTTGGCGAGATAGTCGTCGCCGCCGGCACGCAGGCCAGTGACCCGGTCATCGACTTCGCCGAGCGCGCTGAGGATCAGCACCGGCGTCTTGCTGCCTTCAGCGCGGAGCGACTCGACGATAGAGAGGCCGTCACGGCGGGGCAGCATGCGGTCGACGATCAGCACGTCATAGTCCATGGACGACGCCATCGCGTAGCCCGTTTCGCCATCGCTGGCGTGGTGGGTGACGTGGCCGGCCTCATCAAGACCCTGCATCAGGTAGCTTGCCGCCTCGCGGTCGTCTTCGATGAGCAGGATCTTCATGACGCCAGCCTAGTGCCCCCAATCATGCAGTCAATAAAGCGCCGGCCCCGGAGCGTTGTGCCCCGGAGCCGGTCGGGAGGAACCCGGTCTTAGTTCTGCTCGAGCGGCAGGCCGATGAAGCGGACATTGCCGTTGCGTTCGGCCTTGATTAGCGCCGTGCCACGACCCGAATCCTTGACGCCCTTGATCGCGTCTTCGAACTCGGCGGCGGTGGAGACCGCCTTGTTGTCGACCTCGAGGATGGCGTCACCAACGGTGAAGCCCTTCTCGGCGGCCACCGAGTCTTCCTCGACGTCCTGGATCAGGAGTCCGGCGCCGTCGGCATTGGGCACCAGAGTGATGCCAACGCTGGAGGGAACCGGCGCGTCGGGAACATCGGCCGGCGGCTGGGGCTGCTGCTGATCCGGCTTCTGTTCGGTCAGCGTACCGAGTTCGGCGGTCAGCTTAGTCTCTGCGCGATCACGCCAGACGGTCAGCTCGACCTTGGTGCCCGGAGCCTTGCTCGCAATGGTGCGCGACAGTGAAATGGCGTCGTCGATCTTGGTGCCGTCGACGGCCGTGATGATGTCGCCCGACTTGAGGCCGGCCTTGGCGCCCGGCGAGTCGTCGGAGAGCTGCGTCACCAGAGCGCCACGCGCTTCGGTGAGGCCGACACTATCGGCGATGTCCTTGTTGACGTCCTGGATCGAGATGCCGAGGAAGCCGCGGGTTACCACGCCATTGTCGATGAGCTGGGCCGTGACCTGCTTGACCGTCGACGCCGGGATGGCGAACGCAATACCCACATTGCCGCCGTTGGGGGTGTAGATCTCGGAGTTCACACCGACGACTTCGCCCTTCGTGTTGAAGGCCGGACCGCCGGAGTTGCCCGTATTGATGGCCGCGTCGATCTGCAGGAAGTCGCCATAGGCCGAACCCTGCACGTCACGGCCGAGCGCCGAAACGATACCGGCCGTCACCGAGCCGCCGAAGCCGAACGGGTTACCGACCGCCACGACCCAGTCGCCTACGCGCGGCGTCGTATCCGCGAACGTCACGAACGGCAGGTTGCTGACGCCATCGAGCTTGACCACGGCAAGGTCCGTCCGCTCGTCGGTGCCGACGACAGTCGCGGTGTGCTCGTCGCCATTGTCCATCACGACGGTGACCTTGGTGGCGTTCCGCACGACGTGATTGTTGGTGACGACATAGCCGTCAGCCGAGATCACGAAGCCCGAGCCGGCGGCCACGAACTTGCGTCCCTGGGGAGCCGAGCCGTCACCACGGCCATTCCGGTCGCCACCCGACGGGGGGCCGCCGAACTGCTCGAAGAATTTGCGGAGCGGATTGTCTTCCGGCAGGTCCGGCATCTGCGGGTTGAACTCGTTGCCCGAGCTCTCGCTGGGGGCGTCGCGGCCCTGGACGATGATCGAAACGACCGCCGGCTTCACGGCTTCGACGAGGTCGGCGAAACCGAGGGCGGGATTGGCTTCGGGCACGGTGACCTGCGCGGCCGGCTGCACCTGCGCGAAAGCGGTCGGGGCCGAAGCTGCGAGGAACGCGGTACCACCGCCGAGCCCGACGAGAATGGCCAGCGCGGAAGCGCCAATCCACTTGCGGGAACGGACGAGGAAACTGGAGCTCATGTTGTTCTCCTAGAGGCTCACGAATGTGAATGGGGCCTATATGGAGGGGCTGGTCTTTCCGAAAAGTGGCGCCAACATTACTTCTTGGTAAGGCCCGATCACGGGGCTGTCAGACGGGCGTCAGAACAGCTCGCCGCGGATCAGATCGAGTGCCACAAGCGTCAACACGATCTTGAACGCAAGCCGGAAAACCTTTTCGGGCACGCGCAGCAGCAACCTGCTGCCGACGGCTGTTCCAGCGAAGCCCGACACGACCATCGCCACGATCAGCGGAAGATACGACGAGAACGCGAAGCCGATCGTTGTGAAGGCGACGACTTTGAACGTGTTCTGGATGGTCATCAGCATCGCGTGCGTTGCAACCAGCTGCCGCCGGTCGGGCAGCCCCCGCACGAAACCTGCGATCAGCATGCCTGTCGCGCCAACCACCATACCAAGCGCCGACGTCACGACGCCGCCGATGAACTGGATGAGTCGATTCTCGCCGACAAAGCTCGGCGGCGGCAGCCACGTGGTGACCAGCACGAACACTGCAATCGCGATTGTGAACAGGTGCGCCGGCAATACGCTCACGAATTGAGCGCCGACAGCGATTCCGACCAGCGCCCCGAGCGATATCCAGACGATCAGCCGCCACTGGATGTGCTGCCACTGGACGATCGCCCGTCCGCCGTTCGAGCCCAGTTGCACACAGCCATGTACCGGCACGACAACAGCTGGAGGAAACACCAGCGCCAGTGCAGCGATCATCAACGTCCCACCGCCGAGCGAGAACGTGGCGGTGATGAGCGACGTGACGAAGCTCAGTCCGATAAGCGCGAGTGCGAGAAGCGGGTCCGGTCCGGCGGGGAGCAGCGAGGTGAGCACGCCCCGCGATAGACCTAGGCCTTACCCGAGTCCAGTTCGTCCAATGCCCGCTGCTCGTCCGCAGTGAGCTCGGCGTTAGTCGATGGGAGGACGCTCCGTCGCCGCGCTCCGATGACGATCGCGGTGGCGCCGACGATCAGGATCAAGGGCGCGGCCGTCCACAGGATCAGCGTATGCGGCGCGAACACCGGCCGCAGCAGGACGAATTCGCCGTAGCGATCGACCAGATACTGCACCACCTGCTCGTCGGTATCGCCCGCCACCAGGCGCTCGCGCACAATCAGGCGAATCTCGCGCGCCAGGTCGGCATTGCTGTCGTCGATGGATTCGTTCTGGCAGACGAGGCAGCGCAGCGTGGCGGAAATCGCTCGGGCCCTGGCTTCGAGCGCCGCGTCGGCCAGCACTTCGTCCGGCAGCACCGCGAGCGACGGCGACGCAAGCAGCAACGCCGTCAGCAGTGCGAGCAACAGCCTCATTCGGCCGGAACCGGCCTGGCGGCGGCAGGCCGTGGCGCACCGAGGCGAAGGCGGCGATCGCTGAGCGACAAGGCTCCCGCTGCGGCCATCACGATGCAACCCAGCCAGATGAGCGTGACGAACGGCTTGTACCAGGCGCGAGCGACATGACTGCCGTCGGCAGACTGCTCGCCAAGCTGCAGGTAAAGCTGCGAGAAGCCGTAGGTCTCGATCGCGGCCTCGGTCGTCGGCGTACCACTTGCGGGATAAACGCGGCGCTCGGGGTGCGACGTGCGCACCGATCCGTCGGGCGCGGTAAGCGTGAAATTGCCGATCTCGGCCACGTAGTTCGCGCCCTGCCGATCGCTGACGCCATCGAAGGTCACAGTGTAGCCGCCGAGCGTCTTGCTCGACCCCGGCTGCATCGTGCTCACCAGCTCGAGCTGCCAGGCGCTCGCCGTCACGATCCCGATCACAGTGACGCCGAGCCCGAAATGCGCAAGGGCGGTCGAGAACGCTGTGCGCGGTAGCCCAGCCAGGCGCCTGAAGCTGAGGCCGATAGCCATTCGACCGAAGCCTGCCCGATCGATCAGTTCGGCCACCGCACCAAACGCCACCCAGAAGCCCAGCAGCAGGCCGAGTGGCGCAAGGGAAATCGAGGCTCCGCTGAGAGCGAAAACGACGATGGTCACGAAGATCGCGGCACCCGCAGCCCCAGCGAGGCGCTGCGTCACCGCAACGAGGTCGCCACGCTTCCAGGCAAGGAACGGACCGAACGGCAGGATGATCAGAAGCGGCGCCATGATCACGCCGAATGTCAACGAGAAGAACGGCGCTCCAACGCTGATCGTGCGCCCGGTGAGTGCATCAAGAATCAGCGGATAGAGCGTGCCGGTGAGCACTGCCGCGGCCGCGGTGGCGAGGAACAGATTGTTGAGGATCAGCGAGCCCTCGCGGCTGATCGGCGCAAACAGGCCCCCTGCCCGCAACGACGACGCGCGCAGCGCAAACAGCGCGAAGCCCCCACCGATGAAGGCCGCGAGCAGACCCAGGATCACGAGCCCGCGGGTGGGATCGGACGCGAAGGTATGGACGGAGGTGAGGATCCCCGACCGCACCATGAAGGTGCCGAGCAGGCTCAGCGAGAAGGTGATGATGGCAAGGAAGATCGTCCAGATCTTGAGCGCGTTGCGCTTCTCCATCACCAGCGCGGAGTGCAGCAGCGCCGTTCCCGCGAGCCACGGCATGAAGCTCGCATTCTCGACCGGGTCCCAGAACCACCAGCCCCCCCAGCCCAGCTCATAATAGGCCCAGTACGAGCCCATCGCGATGCCGAGGGTGAGAAAAATCCAGCTCACCAGCGCCCACGGCCGCACCCAGCGCGCCCAGGCGGCATCGATCCGACCGCTGATCAGCGCCGCGATGGCAAAGCTGAAGCAGACCGAGAAGCCGACATAGCCCGCGTAGAGCAGCGGCGGGTGCACGGCGAGGCCGAAGTCCTGGAGGATCGGATTGAGTTCCTGCCCCTCGAACGGCGCGGGAGACAATCGCGCAAACGGGTTCGACGTGAACAGCGAGAAGCCGGTAAAGGCCGCAGTCAACAAGCTTTGTACCGCAAGCACCAGCCCTTGCAGATCGCGTGGCAGGTTGCCGCCGAACATCGCGACCGCTGCGCCCATGCCGACCAGAATCAGGATCCACAGGACCATCGAGCCCTCGTGGCTCCCCCATACACTGGTGACCTTGAACAGCAGCGGTTGGGCCGAGTGCGAGTGCTGGAAGGCGATCGCCAACGAGAAATCGGATGTCACGAACGCCTGGATCAGCGCGGCGAATGCTGCGGCCACCAACAGGAACTGCAACACAGCCCCTTGCCGCAGCACGAGCCCGATCCGCTCGGACCGGTTCCAGCCCCATAGCCCGGTGATAGCCGACGCAGCGGCGATGGCGAACGCGAGGATGAGAGCGAAGTGTCCGAGCTCGATGGCCATCAGCCGGGAGTTCCCTCACGCTGCCATTCGCCATTGGCTTTGAGCGCCTCGACGACTTCCTTGGGCATGTAGTTCTCGTCGTGCTTGGCGAGCACGTTGGTCGCCGCAAACGTTCCAGCGGTCGTCATCGCACCCTCCACGACAACACCCTGCCCCTCGGTAAACAGGTCCGGCAGAATGCCGTTGTAATGCGCTGGTATCTCCACGGCGCCGTCGGTCACGACGAAGTCGTTGGACTCTCCAGCCTTGACCCAGCTCCCCTGCTTGACCAGCCCCCCCAGACGCACTGGCGTGCCGGCCGCCACGGCCTTGGTCTGGATTTCCGTGGGCGAGTAGAAAAAGACGATCTGGTCGCGCAGTGCAAAGAGCACCAGCGTCGTCGCCAGCGCAAGCACTGCGCCAAGGCCACCAATCACCGCGAGGCGCTTCTGCTTGCGCGTCATCGAGCCACCAATCCGTTATCGGCCGCGAGCACATCGAGCTCATTCCGCACGGCGGCGTCGGGATACGCCTTTCGTGCCGCGTCGTAGGCCAGTTGCGCATCGTCCACACGCCCCTGCACCATGCGCGAGCGCACCAGCCGCGTCCACTCCTCGATCGTGCCCCCGTCGGCCTTCAGCCGCGTATCGAGCCCGTCCACCATCGCGTCAATCGCTGCGTGATCCGGTACCGCGACCGCCTCTGATCCATTGCCGCCCGCCTGAGCGTAGGCGAGACCATTCTGAGCCGTCACAACCCACGGCTCCCCGCCCTTCGACAACTTCAGAAGTGCGTTCCAATCCCGGATCGCAGCATCGAAATCGCCAGCCCGCGTTTCTTCGCCCGCGATGTAGTACAACGAGCGCACATGATTGGCATCGAGCGCATGGGCCTTGCGCAGCAGCTCCAGCGGCTCACCAGCCACGGTCCCACCCGCCTGCATCATTAGCGCTTCGGCGAGATCGGTAAGGGTCTCGGCCGTCGGCGTGCCAAGCTCATTGACCTTGCGTAGCGCGTTGGCCGCGTCGGCATAACGACCGAGCTGCATGTAGGCGGGCGCGATCACGGTCCAGCCGCGAATGTCGCTCGGCTCCTTGGCGAGCCGCGCCTCGATCGTCTTGACCGCCGACTCAAGCGACACTTCGCCTTCCGCCGCGGCATCGCGACCGGCCAGAGGCGACGCCGGCAGGTCAGGCCGCCCAAGCGCCGCGTAAGTACCCAGCGATATGGCTGCCACGAGGACCACTGGCACCCAGATCGCGAGCGACCCACTGCCCTTGGGCGCCTCGACTGCCTTGTGCCTCATCACCTCGCGGGCGAGTTCCCCCTTGGCCGCGGTGGCTTCTGCGACGCCCATTCGGCCCATTGATGCGTCGGTCTCGATCGCCCGGAGCTGCGCGCGAAAATGCTCTGTAGTGGCGTCCGCTCCCGACGCTGTCGCGTTGACCGTCCGTCCGGCGCCCGCATAATAGAGCGTGGCGCAGGCGATGGCGGTCAAAATCAGGGCAAATACCCAGATGGTCATGGCCTAGGAGCTCGAACTCGGAACCGTGGCATCTATAGTGACATTCGGGCGAAATATGCAGCGGGTGCCGTGGCCATGGCAGGCGCCGATTGCCGCAGTGTGGCAAGATGACTGATTTTGATGTCGCCGTGGTCGGTTCGAGCCTGTTTTCCGGGCTCGTGGCGGGAATCCTCGCTCGCGATCACGGCCGCAACGTCGTGCGGATCGGCCGGAAGCCCTCAGCGCAGCGCCTCCCCCGACGGGTCGATCTCGCCCTCGCGCTGTCCGCACGACCGGCGACCTGGACGATGATGCGGCGGGCCGAGACCGAAACGACGACCCTGCTTGGATCGATCGGTGTCGCAGAGAGCCTCGGGGCCACCGAGATGGGGGTTGTAGCCGACCTGCCCGACAGTCAGCGCGGCCTGGACCATATCGCCCACATAGCGGCCAGCAGCGGCCAGCAGGTGCGCCGCGTCACGGATGGTTGGGCTTTCCGCCGCATCCCCACCATCGATCGCGAGACTGTCGACGCCCGGCTGACGGACTGGCTCAAGGCGGCCGGCGTCAAGTTGTGGGACTACGGAACTGCCGACGCGGCCCTGACCGTGCTCGCCGACGATGACGCCATCCTCTCGCGGCTTCCCGCGGCCGATCGCCCCTCGCCGCTCGTCTCACAGGCGATGACGTCGACCCTGCTGGCCGCGCCTCGCGCGCTTCCGGTTCCCGTGCAGCGCTTTGTCGATCGCGGCGTGACGCTTGTGAGCCGACCGGGGAATGTGGTGCTCGCGCTCGTCGCAGGTGAGGCGGAGGTCGAGGCTAGGCTCGCCTCCGCGTTGCCGGGACCGTTCCCGATGAAGCGCCTCGCGACCACACGCTATCGTCGCTTCACCACCGCCGACGGCGCTCCCGTCATTGGCCCCCTGCCGTCGAGGCCGGTGTTCATAGCCGCCGGTCTCGGCGATGCCGGCGCATTCCTTGCCACCGCGATCGCGCGCCTCGTCATTGGCGCGCCCAGCGAAGACGAACACGCCTGGTTCGCTCCCCACGCTCCGTCGCTTCCGCGCGAGGCGGTGGCCGACTTCGCTCCAGCGATGGATGGAGCCCCATGAGCCACCGCCTCGACGCCGACGCAGCCCACCAGTTCGGCGGCATCGCGCTCGACCGCAGCAAGCCGCTGCAGTTCAAGCTCGACGGCCGAAGCATTGAGGGGTTCGCCGGCGACACGGTGCTGTCGGCGACTCTGGCCTCCGGCATCGACACCTATGGTCGCTTCGGCGAACACGCGCTCGCGCTGACCGATCGCTTCGCACCCCTTGCAAGCGGCGCGAACGGCCAATTTCTGCCCATCGATCGGCTACCCGCAACCGACGGCGCGGAGCTCACCACCCAAGGTCGCAAGCGCCGCACGCTTCGTCGGGGATCGTCCCTCGGGCACATTATCGACGGCATCCCTGAAGTTCCGTGGCTGGGCGACGGTCCGTCCGAGACACTGTCGGTCGATCTGCTCATCATCGGCGGCGGCGTCGCCGGCCTCGCTGCCGCGGAAACCGCCGCGAAGGACGGGCACAGCGTCGTCCTCGCCGAGCGCCGTCCGTGGCTCGGTGGCGACGCGCGCTACTTCGGCCCGGTTGGTGAGGAGGCGAGTCCGGAAGCGGTGACGACGCAGCTCATCACCGGTCTTTCGACACAGCCCAACGTGACACTGCTGACGCATGCCGATGTCTTTGCGGTCCACGGCCTCAGTGCCCGCCTGCATCGCATCGTGGATGGCCGCGGCGTCGTGATCGCCGTCACCGCAAAGCGCATCGTGATTGCGACCGGCAGCGTGCAGCGCCTCGCGATCTTTGCGGGCAACCGTCTGCCACGTGTGATGAGCGCGATCAGCGCCTATCACCTCGCCAAGCGATACGGCGTTGCCCTCGGCCGCAACGCCATCGTCGCCACGCAAAGCAACTACGGCTATCGCGTGGCGCTGCGGCTCCACGACGCTGGCGTCGAGGTGCAGCGCATCACCGACCCGCGCATCAATCCGCAATCGCGCTTCGTGGACTTCGCCAAGGCCAGCGGGCTGCGGCTCTCGGGTGCTCAAATCCCTGTCGCTGCGGTGCCAACGCGAAGCGGCCTCCAGGTCAGCTTCGCGGCCTTCGAGACAACGTCGGTACCGGCTACATTCGACACCGAAAGCTTGGTTGTGTCCGGCCCTTTCCAGCCGGATCTCGCGCTGTGGATGCTGAGTGGCGGTGGGACGATCTGGAACGAGGGCAAGCTCACCGCGCGCGGCCATGTCGAGCACGTCGCCCTTGCGGGAACCGCAGCGGGCTATCGCAGCATGGCCGCATGCCTCGCGAGCGGGCGAGCGGCGGCAACGAGCGTGTTCGGTGGCGCTACCGAGACCATCGACGATCCCGAGATCGGCGCGCCGTACGAGACGCCGGAACTCAGCACGATCATTGCACCCGTCGTCGCTGGCGCTCCCGCCTTCCTCGAGTCCGGCAGCAGCCTCATCAGCCGCGCGGTTCCGGGCGCAAAGCCTGTTGTCACCAGGCATGCGCAAGCGCCCGCCATCGGCGATGTCGCGGCCTCGGTTGAGCTTGACCTTACCGCTGCGAGCGACGCCGGTGCCGTTGCCGAAGAGCGCGGCGCGCCGGGTGGCGACCTCGTCGCGACAGCGTGGAAGCCGGTGGGCACCGCGTCGCACGATCGGCCGGCCTGGCTCGTTTCGCGTTTCGGCGCTGACGCCGTACAGGTCAAGGTCATCGTCGACGACAAGCGCCGCTTCGATCGTGGAGCGTTGATCTACCCCAACACGGCCGCGACCGACCCCGCGCACGCGATCGGTGTCATCGAAAGCGAGGCCGAGCCCGGTCAGCCCGGCGGCGTGGCCCTGATGAACGCGGCAGCGCTCACAAGTACTCACCGGTTCATCGTCGAGACTCTCGACGGCCCCTCGCCGGCGCGTGTCGCGCCCGCTTAAGCTCGGCGCTCCGCCACATCCTTGGCGCGCCGCATGGTCTCGGCATAGTCTTGGCTGAAGCGGACCTCGGCCATCTTCAGCGCCGCATCGAGCCGAGCGGACGACGCTGTGTCCGCGGGGTTGCGGCGCAGATAATCGAGGTTGCGCTCGATGTGAATCTCGAGCGCCTGCCCGGTCTGCGTCCATACTTGGTCGAAGATCGCGTTCACCGCCAGCGAGTCGCGGCTCTCCCGCACCGTCGCCAGCAGGTACACGCCATTCATGGCGCGGAGGATTTGATCGCCGTCGACGCGGTCGGCGCCCTCACGACGGCGTAGCGCGAGGTTGAGATCGGCGGCCACGTCGCGCAGTTTCGGGTCGATCCGGTCCGACGCCGCCTTTGCAAGTCCCGCCGCGATCGTTGACCAGCGGCCGCTGCGGCTGAGCTCGACATAGCTTGTCACAGCGCGCATCAGGCGATGGAACCGATCGATCGATCGACAGACAAGGTCCATGTCGCCGAACGTGCCCATCTGGTTAAGCGGTGGAATCTGGTTCTGCGCATGCGCCAGCAGCGCATCGATCAGCGAACCGAAGCCGGCGCGCATCAGGGCCGGCTCTCCGGCGTTGTTGGTGATCCGGATCGCCGCCGTCACGAGGCGCGCCGGTGCGGCGACCTGCCCGACGGCCGCCATCATCAGCAAGCTCGCCACTGCGTGATCCTGCAGCGGCATGGACTGCAGCGCCAGCGCCAATCCCGCGTCGTCGGCCATGCCGTTGGTGGCGCGGCCAAAGCTCTGCGCCTTTTCGAGCAGTGCGCGAATGCGCAGCGCATTGAGGATAACCGGAAGCTTCTCCCAGGTGCCGTCGCCGCCTAGCTGCATCTTGATCCGGCGCAGCGGCTCGCCGCCCGCCTGCGCCTCGACCATCGCGCGTCGCGCGCGGTTCAGTAGTTCGGGCATCATGGCGTCGAGAGCGGCGATGTCGCCGCCCAGATCGTCCACCGTCGCGACATCGATCAGATCGGGAGCGAGGTCGCGGGCCATCCAGCCCCAGGCGGCGCGCGCCTGATCGGCGGTGACAGCGCCGTCGAACGAAAAGTCGGCAGGCACGTCGACGACGACAGCGTCGATCAAGCCGAGAAAGGGTTTGCCGGGTTGCGTGCGACGGGCGGTGGGCGCTGCCGGGCGAGCAGGAGCTTGGGCCATTGATACCAGAGGGGAAAAGTCAGCTAGTCTCTGACCTTAGCCCCGCTTGGTAAACAAAAGGCTTCGCCGTCGCGGCTCCTCTAAGCTGTCAGCCGACCGAGGGGCTGACCGTCCAGCTGCCGTCGCTCTCGCGGCAGGCCGTACCCTTCTTGACGAAGGTCTGGGCACCAATCGTGACGGTGTGGGTGAAGTCGCGGCAGTCGATAAGGTTGACACGGACATAGGGCCCGACCGTCACCGCGCCACTCTGGCCGTTGTCGCCGACCCAGTTGCGGGGTGCGCCGACGCGGCCGAACTGTAGCGCGTTGAACTGCGCCCCGGCCGCTTCCGCCTTCGATTTTGCCGAGAGCTGGGCAAAAGCCGTCGCGTCGACGAAGGCCGCAGCGTCAGTCATCGAGGCGGCCGCTGCTCGGGTCTCGGCCGGCGCTGAAAGCTGCGCCGGATCGACCATCGTCTGGGCCGGAGCTGTCGCGACCGTGGTCATGGTCGGCGCGGTCGCACAGGCGGTCAGGGCAAAAGCGGGGAGGAGGAGAAGGGCGCGGAAAGAGGTCTGCATGCTGGTCCCGAAGATCGAAGCCTTAGCTGAGCCGCATAACTGCGGCGGAGTTAAGTCAGCCCCGGACGAGGCCGCCCACCTTGGCAGCCGGCAATTTGAGCTCTGCGAGCAGGCCGCCCAGAACGGAGCGCTTCAATTGCAAACTGCCGCCATAGACGTCAACCAATTCCTTAACGATATCGAGCCCGAGACCGCTCCCGGGTGTTTTTTCGTCCAGACGGACGCCGCGGCGCAACACCTTCTGGGCCTCCTCTTCGGTCAGGCCTGGGCCGTCATCCTCGATACGAATCAGGAGATAGGACTGGGTTGGCGTCCGTTCGGCCACCATCGTCACCGCCACGATCCCGGCGGTCCATTTGCAGGCATTGTCGAGCAGATTGCCCGCCATTTCCTCGAGGTCGCCCTCATCGCCGCGGAACCAGGGCAGCGAGGCGTCCGGTCTCTTGAAGGCGATGGTCACATTTTTGTTGAGCTTTTCCATCACGCGGACGAGCCGCAGCATGGTCGTGGTGGCGTCGGCCTTTTTGCCGACCACGGCCGTTCGGGCCGCGATGCGAGCCCGGTCGAGATAGGTCGCCACGAGCTGCGTCATTTTCTCGGACTCGGTAGAGACGACCTTGGACAGCGGATTGTCCTTGGCCGCCGACGCTTCGTTCCGCATCACGGCAAGCGGCGTCTTCAGTCCATGCGCGAGGTTTCCCACCGCGTTGCGTGCCCGTTCGATGATCTGGGTATTGGACCGCAGCAGCTCGTTGACCTCTTCGGCCAGTGGCGCGATCTCGCGCGGATAGGTTCCGGTGACCGTTTCGGCCTCGCCTTCGCGCACCTTCTCGATGGCTGTGCCCAACTGCCCGATCGGGCGCAGCGCCAGCCGAGCGACGATGCCCGACATGATCGCCAGCGCAATGCCCACCGCCATCAGCACGATCAGCGCCTGTCCGCGGAAATCGCTCGCCGACCGCAGGATGTCGTCGAGGTTGCCCGTTACCATTATGTGCAGCGGCCGGCCATTGCTGGTCGTCGCGCGCTCCATCGCTCGGATGCGGTTGCCGGTTTCGTCGACGAGCAAGGCGGCGCGATAGTTGTCGGCATCGAACGCCCCCTCGATCCGCGGCAGGACAGTTCCCACCGCGGACGCCGAAGTCGAGAGCACCTGGTCGTCGCCGTCGCGGATGACCCAGTACCAGCCGGTCGAAGCCCGAGTGAAACGAGGGTCCTGTAGTTCGATGTCGCCGAATTCGGGATCGCGCGAGTCGAGCGTCGCGCTCGACAACGTGTCGATGTTGAAGCGGAGCTGGTTGATGAGGTTGGAGTCGAGGGCGCGCGAATAAAGGTCCGCGAGCAGGAACCCCGTGCCCACCAGCGCAAGGATCAGCCATCCGGCCGAGAGCCAGAAAAGCGAAAAGGCGATCGAGCCTTTTCTCATTTCGGATCAGTCCTCGAGGATCTGGTAGCCCAGTCCGCGGACGGTGTGGATCACCTCTTCGGGCAGCTTCTTGCGCAGCCGGCCGACGAACACCTCGATCGTATTGGAGTCCCGGTCGAAGTCCTGATCGTAAAGATGCTCGGTCAGTTCGGTGCGCGACACCACCTTGCCCTTGTGGTGCATCAGGTAGCTCAGCAGCCGCAGCTCGTGGCTCGTGAGCTTGATGGCCTGTCCGTCGACGGTGACCTTGCCGGCCTTCACATCGAGCCGGACCGGTCCGGCCGTGATCTCGTTGGAGGCATGGCCCGCCGCACGGCGGACCAGTGCGCGCAGTCGGGCCAGCAGCTCTTCCATATGGAAGGGCTTGGCCACGTAATCGTCGGCTCCGGCGTCGATGCCCTGCACCTTGTCGCTCCACCGGTCACGCGCCGTCAGCAACAGCACCGGCATGGACTTGCCGGCCCGGCGCCATTCCTCGAGAACCGAGAGCCCGTCCATCTGCGGCAGGCCGATATCCAGCACGACCGCGTCATATGGCTCGGTGTCGCCGAGGTAATGCCCCTCTTCGCCGTCGAAGGCGACGTCGACCGCGTAACCGCCCTCGGTCAAGGCATCCTTGATCTGGCGGTTCAAGTTGGTGTCGTCTTCAACGAGAAGAATGCGCATGTCTTTGGTCCCTCATATCGCGCCTCCAGGAAGCGTATCCTTGCGGTTTTCCGGGCCGGAAGCGCGACAATTCAAGGATTTACAGCACTTCTTGAGTGCCATCTACCGCATTCAGGGCAATTTTCGCCGCCTCGCCTTCGGGCGAGACAACGTTGAGTATGTAGAAGGGCATGCCGTCGATCAGGCAGACCTGCACGTCAGAGACTTCCTCATAGGCGGAAATCCCGGCCAGCCGCTTGATCTTGGGCCAGGTCAGAATCTGCCCCGAGTCGATCGCGGCCTGGATTTGCCGATCGGTGAGGCAGTCTAGAGCCTCTCGCGCCCTGACCTGCGCGGACGCAGGCAATGCCGTCGACAACACAAGAAGTGCTGCCGCCGCCATCGTGATGAGAATGGTGCGAGAAAATGTCATGCCGCCACACTTAGTGACGATCCGCTGAATGTGGGATGAATGACGTAAGTCAGGATGTCGCAGCGGCCGATGGCTAGTGAGAGTTCGAGGGCTTGGGTATCTCCATCTCAAGCCTTCGTTCCCAGTTTTCTACTTCGCTGGGTGGTAGGATGTCGTCGTTGTCCAGGCCTCGAAGCGAGACAAATCCCTCGGTCTCAGGATTATAGAGGAAGCGAACTTCGTGTTCTTTGCCATCAGGGTCGGTTAGCTTGTTCGGCATAATGTGAAGTTCACAGCCCATGGCTGTGCATACCTCTATGAGCTTCCCAACGGTCGGCCACCATCCCGGTGCCCTAGCGGCGGCCAACTAAGCGCTAACCGACGCTTCCGCATACCGTACTGAGAGATCAGGGCGCGCTTGTCGTCTTGGATCACTCGGCCGAACCGGTGTCAATTCAAGCGTGCCCGCTTCAAACATCTCTACAAAGCGGTCTGGGGCGGGTTTTATGCCCGCTAAAGGCTTTCTGCCCAAATGGACAGTTATTGCGCAATTCTCAACAACTGCGCGCTCAAATTCCTTCATTAATGCCGGGAGGTCGCTCGCGTGGGCGGTGATGTCGTACTCAATGCCTTGCATGACATACACATCGCCCTCTTTGTAAGCGACTGCCCGAAGCCTCAGCTCCGTTGCCATGGTGCGATCCCTGTCTCCTTTAGGGCGTAACGTTGGCGCCCGTATTCGTTAAGTTTCCCTTAACGCTCCCTGACTAGCTCAATTGAAAGCGCCAGAGTCAAGTTAAAGTATGAGCCGAACGTGCCAGCATGAAGGCAGTTGCTCACATACGAGGTATGCTTGACATAGCACCCTTCGTCGCATCAGGCACTCGTGATGTCGGTTTTGAGACCCTTGCGCAGGAAGATGAAGGCCAGCGCCTCCATCACCAGCGACGCCGGCGGATGGCCGTCGAATGTGGGGATGTCGATCCCCACAAGGCCGGCGAGGCCGACCAGCAGCATCACCGCCGCGACGATGTAAGTCCTGTAGCCCGAAAGCAGAGTCATCTCGGTTTTCCTTTCAGTTGATGGAAGTCGTTCGCCCGCCATGGCGAGCGCCGCGGCGCGAATTTCGCTGACCCGTCGGGTCCAGCCCCGTCCGAACACCGCGAATGTCGCGAGCCGCCTCAGAAAGCCCAGCCGCCCGTTGCAGAGGGCCGTCACGATCGACGCGACGCTTGCGCCTCCGACAGCCCGAAGGGTCAGCGGCCCGATCAGTCCGTCCGCCTTGATCTTGAGCGAGGTCTGCAGCGCCTTGATCGCGCGCGACGGCCCGGAGTTCACAGCGTAGTCGAACACCGCAAGGTCGACTCCCGGCGGCAGCTCATCACCGCGCACCGGCCGCCAGTACGAGGACTCGTAAATCCGCGCGGCCTCGGCCTTGCCAAGCGCGCGCACCTCCGTCTTGGGCAGTTTCCACCACGGCGAGACCTTGCGCCAGCGCGCCAGCGTCTTGTGGGTGATCCCCATGTTGGTCGCACCGCCCGGGTCCTTCGGATGGTCGACATAACCACCCTCATGAGCAAGCACATGGTCGAGGCAGCGCGCGAAGCGCTCCTCTGCAGTCGGTTCAGGCATTGAAACCTCCGTTGGCCCAATGGCCCGGTCCGTAGAGCGCACTGATCTGCGCGACGCGGAAGGCAAAGCTCGTCGCGGGTCCGCCGAAATCGGCGGTCTGCTGCGCCGCCGTGTAGGTCGCGTTTGGCGAGGTCACATCGAGCGTCCGCACCAGTGAGAGCCCGTCGTAGATCTCGACGCGATAAGCTTCCGGCGCCCAGTCGAGCGGCGCGTCCTCGGTGGCCCAGCTGTCCGTATCGGCCCGGCTGCGCCGCACCCAGCTCAGCGCAATGTCCGCGCCATCGACCGCCGCACTCACGTGCGCCGGCGCCAGAGGCAGAAGCGGCGCAAGCCCGACCTCCACTTCGGCGGCGACGCCTGTCGCGTCCGTCGGTCCCGCAAAGCACAGCAACTCCGCCGTCGCTTCGAGCCAGGCTGCATCGATCCCGCGCATCACCACGCGGATGTCGAGCACCATCACCCGATTGCCCGCCGACGCCGTGCCTATGGCGAAGTCCGTCCCACCCTGCCCGCGCAGCAACCGCGTCAGCCGATAGGTTCGCGGCGCAATGAGTACGGCGTCCGCGAATGCGACGATCTCCCACGTACCCGCATCGGTCTCGATTGCCACGCGGTTGGCACCCGCCAGCACCTCGACCTCGTCGCGCGACGACAGGTGCCCCGCGTAAAGCTCGACCTCGATCGCGTTGACCTCGTCCCAGACAAATATGCCACCCGGCTCAAACGGCTGCGTCAGCAGGCCGAGCGAGGTGCGAATGCCCCGAGCGCCAGTCGCGACTGCGTCACGTCCGAAGCCACAGGTGGCAATTGCGCCGCCACCACCAGCGGCACCACCCGCGCCGCAGGCAACGTCCCGGCCGTCCCCGGCCGCTCACCCGCGATTTCGATGGCAGGCGGCTCGACGATCTGTCGCGCGACGACCCGCCGTGCGAGACCATCCCTGATCTCGACGACCTCGAGCCCCTCGCCATCGATCTCGATCGCATCGCCGACCTCGACGGTCAGCATCGATGGCGGCAGCGTCAGCTCGACGGTCTCGCGCTGCGCCGCACGCTCCGCGAGCGCGCGTTCGGCGGCATACCGCGCCCCATGCACATCAAGCACCATCGCCGCAGACACCGCCTCCAGCGCGCCCGCATCCGCCGCGATCGCGGTGACCGACCCCGACTGATAGTCGCGCTCGCGATCCCAGTAACTGAGCGCGATACGTCCAACGGCCTCACCCGCATCCGGCCGGCGCCGGGTCAGCAGCGGGCCGTCGTCATCAACGGTCTCCTCGACAGCCACGACTTCGCGCGCGCCACCGATCGACAGTCCATCGACGCCGTCGCGGACCGCGAGACCGCCGAGCGCGAGGATCGGGTCCATCGCCTGACGCAGCGTCATCGGCGCGTCGACAACATAGCCATGCACCAGCGGCGGCGCGGCCTCGACCACATCGAGGCTCACGCCGTAGTCGGCAGCGAGCGCCCGCAGCAACTCATCGCCCGCCACCACGCCCGCCCGCCCGGTCAGCCAATGGCCCGTCGCATGATTGACGCCATCGGCCCACACCTCGCCCAGCGCCGGAAACGCCGGATAGGGTCGCGCGTCCCAGGTCCAAAGCGCGATGCGCTCGACCATGTCGCTGTCGGCCCACTGATCGAGCACCGCGCGCAGCATTTGCCGCTGGATCAATGCATCTGGAACGCCGCTCGAGAAATACGGCGTGAACGACTCCGAGCTCTTGGCGTCGAGAAACACGTTGGGCTGGTTCGCGCCACGGTCGATCGCGGGCGCACCCAGCTCCGTAAACCAGATCGGCTTCGAGCCCGGCACCCAGTCCGTTGGCGTCGATGACCGAACGCCGCCCGGCCGGTCGTGGTGCGGCTCGCTCCACCAGCTGGCGAGATCCTTGTAGCGCCACACCCACGGCTCGCCATACGCGCCGTCGGTTATAAGCGTGCGCGCGCCAGCCGTGCGATCATCGTCCGAAGCGTAGTACCAGTCGAAGCCCTCGCCGCCCGCGATACTGTCCTGCAACGTCGCGATGTCGTACAGCCCGGCGTCCTCGCGCTGATCGGCGAGCGGCATATAGTTGTCGATGCCGATCATATCGATATCGTCGGAGGCCCACAGCGGATCGAGGTGGAAAAACGTCTCACCGCTGCCCGGCTGAAAGCCGTGATATTCACTCCAGTCGGCGGCATAGGTCAGCTTCACGTCCAGCCCGACAATCGCGCGCGCATCGGGCGCCAGCGCCACCAGCGCGTCGACAAACGGAAAACTGTTGCCCGGTCCGCGCACCTGCGTCAGCCCACGCAGCTCCGACCCGATGATCAGGGCTTCGGCGCCCTCATCCACCGCCATCTGCGCGTAGTGCAGGACGAACTCGCGATGCGCCGCAGCGAACGCATCCACCTGTGCTACGGCCGCACCCGTCCCATCGTCGCCCTCGTCGCACGAGATACGTCCGCGCCACGGATAAGGCGGCTGGCCCATCGGGTTGTCGGCTGGGATGTCCATCAACAGTATCGGATAGAGCGTGACTCCAATGCCTCTCTCCGTGAGATCGGCAATCGCCGCGCGCACCGCCGCATCCGATGGCGTCCCGCCATAAGCCGGCCCACCGCCACTGTTGCTCACCACGGCAACATCGTCGCGCGACAGCCCCGCGACCTCCCACTCCGTATCGAGCACGCGGCGGTCCGCGGCCTCGACCCGGGGCCCGATCGTGCACTCGCCACAGCGCAGATCGTCGCCGAACCACGCGACCACCAGCGCGACATTCTCCAGGTCCGGGCAGAGGTCGACCAACTCATCGATCGACAGCGTCCAGTCCGACACCTCGCGGCTCAGATGCGTGTTCTCCGCCTCCGTTACCCCCGGCGACACAAGGCGCACGCGGGGCGCGGGGTCGTAACCGAACTCCGTCGCTCCCGGGATCACCGTGATCGATTTGATCGCCGGCTCCAGATCGCCAACCAGCCGACACAGCTCGACCGAGATATTGGGGATGCGATTGCCAAACGCCGCCAGCGGCAGTCGCTCGAACACCAGATACGCCAGCCCGCGATAGGCCGGCGCATCGTCGCCCTGCACCGCCGCGATCAGCGCGTCCGCGTCCTGCGTCTCCGTTCCACGATAGAAGCGCAGCGTCAGCCCGCTTGTCTCGAGCAACTGCCCATCGGCCCAGATTCGCCCAAGCCGCGCCACTTCGCCTTCGCAGAGCCCGATCGCGAACGACGCCGCGATCCCCGTCTCGCCGCTGCCACCCTTTGCACCGAGCCCCTCGTCCTCGATCTCATCGAGGTCCGTCGCCCAGATGATGTTGCCGCTCAGTCGGCTCCAGCCATAGAGCCGCGGGATCGGTGCGCCTTCGCTCGAGCCCTGCAGCCTTAGGTCGGCGCCTGGGCGCGCCGGCTCGCCGAAGATCGCGCTATCGATCGCGCTGCCCGCCAGTGCGCCGAGCGCGCGGCCGATCGTTGCGCCGATCGGTCCGCCGATCGCGCCGCCGGCCACCTGGCCGGCAAGTGACAATGCCAAGGTGGCCATTACAGCTCCGGAAAATCGAAGGTCGCCGCGATGCGCTTACGCCAGCCATCCGTGAGATGGCTCAGCACCACGCCGCGCCCCTCCTGCGCATGAATGAAAGCCTGCTCGTCCACCGCGATCCCGCAATGCCGCGGCACCAGCGCCGGCCCGATGCGGAACAGCAGGACCTGCCCCGCCTCCGGCCGTCCTTCGCGGCGCACCAATCGCCTCTCGGCGAGTTGCAGCAGACCATCGGCGTGCCGCGCATCGCGCCAGTCCGCGCGGTACGCCGGCAGCTCGATGGCCTCGCCGCCCAGATCGCGCCACACCCCACAGATCAGCCCAAGGCAGTCGCACCCTGCCCCGCGCGTCGCGCTGTGGTGGCGATACGGCGTATGCAGCCAGCGTCGCGCCGTCGCGGCAATCTCGTCCCGGCTCATGCGAACAGCGCCCGGCCGCTCAGATCGTCACCCCGCCCCGGATACTTCAGCACGAAGTCGTTGCCCGGGATGTGCGGAAAGCCACGGAAGTTCGCGACATTGTCGAAGCGCTCGCGGCAGGTCGACAGCCGACGATCACACCCTTCCACAAATCGCGGATGCGCGTGCGAAACGCTGCAGCGCGCATCGCCGAGAACGGCGTCGCACAGCGGCGAGTAGATGCGCCCACGCACCCGGTTCAGTGCCTGCTGACCCGACCGCAGCTCGGCGCGAAACTGACCGTCCTCGCGCACGATCTCGCCGATCGTCGCGCGCCGCAGCAGCGCCCGCTGGCTCACATCGCGCCAGTTCACGCGCCAGGTCTCGACGGCCGCGCCGTCGAAAAGGCCGGCGGCAATCTCATCCTCGCTGATTGCGTCCGAGCGCAGCACACCAACCACCTCGCCCGTATCGATCTGCGACCCGAGCCGCTCGGGCGTCTCGCCGCCATCCAGCATCGGCAGGTAGTCGGTGCCGTCAAAGTTGAGCGGCTGGTCATGGTCGGTGAAGCCGAGTACGAGGTCGTCGGTCCGCGTAATCTTCCAGCAGTTCGCCAGTGTCGTCGTGCCGCTCTCGATATGCGCCTTGAAGCCGATATCGAGCGTCCTCATTCGCGCACCTCGATCAACGGGATCGCAGGGGCATCGGCCGCATCGAACCCGGTCAGTTCGATATCGAGCCGGTCGACATCGAACCGTACCGGCACATCGAATTCGAAGCTCGCGGTCAGCACCGTGCCATCGGCAGGTGCGTCGTCGAGCGTCACAACCCCCGTCAGCTCATCCACCTCGAACGCACCCGTCGGTACACCCCCGACGAACACCGCTACTGTTGCCGCTACCGGCTTGGTGATTGGCCGGTCGTACGGATCGAATGTCCCGCCGTAGCGCTTGATCAACTGAAATGCGGTCGTCGCGCCGTCACCGGTCCCGAGCGGCTGTTGCCCATTGCTCGAAAAGTCGAGCCCGTCGCGCCAGAGAAACGAATGAAACCGGCCGCGCCGCTCCTCGAAGAAGGCGAGCACCGCCTGCATGTCGGCCCGGCTCTTGATGCCGTAGCCGGCATTGTAGCGCCGGCGCGACTGCGCCCAACGCTGGTTGCGCTCCTCGCGCCCCGACGACAGCGTCACGATATCGGTCGCCCGCTCCGGGCCGCCGCGTGCGCCCAACGCCACGTCGAGTGGAAACCTCACCTTATGGAATGCCATCTCAGCTCGCCCTCGTTCCGCGCTTCACGGCCCTGAGCAGCATTGCCGACAGCTCGGCCTCACTGGCGAGGAAGCTCCGCGCATCCGGCGTCGACACGTTGAACGTCACGCTGAGCGCGCCATCATTGTTTGCAACCCCGAGCCGCCCATCGCTGCCGCGCGTCAGCGGCAACACCGCCTCCGCACCGGCCTCGCCGGCCACGCCCAGGCCCCGCCCGAGCGGAAAATACGATGGCGTCGCAATGACCCCGCCCTTGGCGAACGGCGTCACCGCCGGGTTCGTCGCATTGAACAGCGACTCCACCGCACCGGACACCAACAGACCCACCGGCTTCAACGCCGCCTTCAGCGCGATGTCCGCAAAAGCCCGCGACACATCGCCGAGCACACTGCGCAGCGACCGCCCATCGACGATGGCGCCGCGGAACGCGTTGGTTAGCGACCGCGCGACGCCGTCCGCCAGGTCAATCACGCGCTGCAGTTCGACCGACACATCACTCAGCTCGCGCGAGAACGCGTCGGGAAATCGATCATCGGCCATCGGGGAATTTCTCCATCAATCGGCCCAGCTCGCCGCGATCGGGCGCACCGGTCCGCACACCACCGAACGCGGCCGCCAGCTCACGCGGCGTTAGGCCCCAGAACTCCTTCGAGCTCAGCTTCAGCACGCCGAAGCCGAGCCGCATCGCATCGGCCCATGGAAACGGCGTCATGCTGCCTCCCCGAAGGTCGCGCGCAGCAGCCGCGCCGCGATGTCCGCCGCGCCCTTGAGCCCGCCCTCGATCGACATCCGCGCCAGATCGTCGTCGGTGATCGCGTTGCCGCCACCGCGCAGCCCCGCGCCGATGATCGCCGTGAGGTCGCGCGCCGACACGCGCTCGCTCGCAAACCGCTCGCTTAAGCCGACGAGGTCGCCGGCCATCAGTCGCGCCTCGAGCTCGGCAAGTGCGCCCAGCGTCAGGCACAGCGTCCGCTCCTCGCCCTCGAACACAGCGCTGATCTCGCCCCGTTGCGCGTTCGCCATCAGAGCACCGTGAAGGTCAATTCGCCCGCGCTCTCGAGCGCGATATCGAACGTGACCTCTCCCGCGTGGTCGGCGGAGAACTCGAGCGCTGTGATCTGGAACGGTCCTTCGACCGTGCCGAAGTCCGGCAGGATCAGCTGCCAGTCGCGGATCGTGCCGCCGAAGAACAACTCGCGGATCTTTGCGTCCGACGACTGATCCTTGAAGATGCCAGCACCCGAGACCGACGCACGCTTGATGCCGCCACCGCTCAGCAGCTCGCGCCAGCGCCCCGCGCTCTCGGCATCGGTCGTGTCAATCGCGGCCGCGTTGAACGCGAGCGCGCGCGTGCGAAGTCCGGCCACCGTCAGGAAGCTGCCGCTTCCCGTCTGGTCGAGCTTCAAAAGCATGTCCTTGCCGCTTTGGGCTGCCATGGTGGCTCCTTCGTCAGTTCTGACCCCAATGGTTCCGCATGGCCTTCGCCCCTTGGGGGAGAAGGTGGCGAAGCCGGATGAGGGGGCCTTGGGCTAGTTGGATTCGGTGAAATAGGTCAGCGCGACCGCCGCGCGGGCGCGGCCCGTCGCCTGGTCGATCGCGGTATCGGTGCGGTCGTGCCGCCTCAGTGTGATCGCGAGATCGTCGCTCGCAGCCGCGAGCGCGATCTCGACCAACTCCTCGGCGATCGCCAGCACCGCCTTGCGGCTCGCGTCGGTCGCCCACACATGCAGCAGCAGCCGGTGCTCGTGCCCCGGCGTTGCGTCGCCATCGCGCGGCAACACATCGTGCCGCGCGATCGCCACATAGGGCGGCGTCGCCTCCTTCGGTGGCGCATCGAACACCGGTGGCTCGAGCTCCGCCCGGAGCGCCGCCACCAGCGCCGACTGCAGGCTGATGATCGGATGGGTCATCCCGTCACCGCCCGCTCGCTGCACTGGCAACTGAGATAGGCCCGCCGTCCATTGATGTCGGCCAGCGACGCAATCTCGAGGTCACGGCCGCGATGGACCAGCCGGTCGCCCGGCTTGAGGTCGGTGCGAAACCGCATCACCACCGAGTGCGTGATGGTCTGCCCGCGCGCGTCCTCGGCATACGATGCCCGCGCCGACAGCTGACGCACGCGCGCCCACACCGTCGCGAGCGTCGTGTACACCGCGACCTCGCCGCCCTCGGACTCGCTGCTCATGATCTTGCGCTTGAGCGTCACGCGGTCGGTCAGCGTACCGAGCGGCGGAATGCGCGTCTCGCTCATAGCCGCACCCGACGGTAGCTCGCGATCAGCCGATCGAAACCAACCGGCGCCACCGTCACGCTGTCACGATGCTCGTACCAATAGGCGACGAGCGCCAGCACCGCCTGCTTCAGGTCCGCCGGCACATCCTCGGCATCGCCGTAACCCGCAGTGTAGTCCACGGTCAGCTCATCGACCGCCGACGCCAGCAGGACGCTATCACCCTGCAGCACCGCGCCGTCCGGCGCATCCACCAGCGCAATGGCCGGCACCACCGGCAACGGCACAACGAGCCCCGTGACGCATGGCAGCACCAGCCGCCAGGTCTGTGTCACGAGCGCACGGCCAGTGATACTTTCGACATGCAGCCGCGCCGCCACGATCAGTGCGCCGACCAGCGCATCCTCGTCGCTTCCATCGATGCGCGCGAAGGCCTTCGCCTCGGCAAGCGACACCGGCTCCTCGCCGGGTCCGGCGATGAGATATGACGTCATGTTGATGTCCTTGATTGTGGTGAGGTGCCCCGGCGCCGCCGGGAGGGAGCAATGGCGCCGGAGCCTACTGAGCTCGCAGTCAGCATGAAGTCCGTCAGCTCGAGTCGAATGGCGTGGGCTTTCGAGCACCGGAGCGGAGCGTACATAAGTACGTGAGCACCGGAGCGCAGGAAGACCGCGTCAGTCGGCCGGGATCACGGACTTCACGACGCAGCGAACTTCAGGAGCTTGATCGCGTCATAGTTCTGCACGCCGCCGCCGACGCGCTTGGTCGTGTAGAACAGCACGTACGGCTTGGCCGAATACGGATCGCGCAGCACGTTGACGCCCTGGCGATCGACAATGAGATAACCGCGCTTGAAATCGCCGAACGCGATACTCAGCGAATTGGCCGCGATATCAGGCATCGCCTCCGCTTCGACGAGGTCGAAGCCCATCAGCGTCGCCCTGCCGTCGGCGGTCGACGCCGGCTGCCACAGATAGTTGCCGCCATCGTCCTTGAGCTTGCGGATGGCGCCCTGCGTCTTGCGGTTCATCACCCAGCTCGCGTTCTGGCGATATCCGGCCTTGAGCGAATAGACGAGGTCGATCAGCACATCGCTCGGATCGCTCGCGGGCAGCGCGCCCGAGGCACCCGTCGCCACATAGCCGAGCTTGCCCCATTCCCAGCTGGCTTCCGCCACCGTGGTCGAGGCGAGGAAGCCCTTGGGCTTATCGCTGCCGTTTCCGGTGACGAACGCGATGCCTTCCTGCTGCGCAAACGCCGCGTTCACCTCCTCGGCGATCCACTGGCCGACATCGACTGCCGCGTCGTCGAGGAACGCCGACGTCGCCGCCGGCATCGCGTAGAGCTCGGCCGCGGGGAAGCTCAGCGCATCGATCACCTGGCTGTCGGTCTCGTCGCGCGCACCCGTCTCCGACACCCAGCCGGCCTCCGGTCCAGTCTTGGTCACCGGCTTCTTGTAGGTGCCGGTCGAGATCTTCCGCACGCTGGCGATCGCACGGATCGGCGAGAGCGCGGCCATCAGCTGGCTGATCTCGTCGTCCGTTTCGCTCGGCACGAGGTAGCCGCCATCGGGGTTCGACCCGATGCGCAGCGCCTTCTCCTCGCCGCGCTTCACATACGCGGCGAACGCATCCTTGTACTCGTCGCCGGCATCCGGACGACCACCTTCGAGCCGCGGCCGCGCGCGTTCGAGATTGGCGCGGTCAATCGCCGCCTTGGCGCCATCCAGCGCCTGGTTCAGCCGCTCGACCTTCTGCTCGGTCAGCACATCGGCGCTGCCACGCTTTTCGAGTTCCCTCAACCGCCCATCGTTGGTGCGCTTGAACTCCTCGAAGGCCTGCATGAACTCGCCGAACATGCCCTCGACATTGCCGGCCTTGTTCTCAAGGCCGTTGCTTGCTTCCGTCATTGTCTTTCCTATTGCTTGAACACAGACATGGCCGCCGCCAGCGACCGTTCGAGCCGGCTGTTGACCGGCGGTCTGCCCGGCGCAATCCGGGCGAGATCCATCATCGGGAAGGTCACGATCGACACTTCCCACAAGTCCACTTCCCACAGTCGCCGGTGACCTTCCCGGCTCGCGCGCGTCGACTTCACCGTACGGAAGCCAATCGACAGTCCATCGACCGCGCCTTTCGCGATCAGCCGCCGTAGGGCATCGGCGCGCGGCACATCCTGCACCAGCCGCCCCTCGACCCACAGCCCATGGTCGTCCTCGCGGATCGCATCCCACGTGCCGACCGGCTCTTTCGGATCATGCTGGAACAGCATTTTGATCCGATGCCGTCCGCGCAGTCCCAGCGACTTCCGGAACGCCCCGGGCATTACGATGTCGCCGCCATCGTCGAGCCGCCCGAAGACGCTCGCGTAGCCCGCGAACCGTCCCTCGCTATCGATCGGGAGCGGCCCGCTCATTTCGCCGCTCCCGCCGGCCGCGCCTTCCGCGAACGCCGCGGCGTTTTGGGCACGACAAGGCTACCCGCGAGATTCCAGGCAAACTGCCTGAAGACCTCGACGGCCTCGGTGGTTGATTGGGTCATGTCAGTCCTTGATCCTACTGAAGGTCCACACCCACAGTGCCTTCCCAGCGAAAGCCGGGACCCAACTCAGATCTTGCGCCGCGGCAGATTGGGTCCCGGGTCAAGCCCTGGATGACACTGATGGATGGGGATGATGTGCGGATAATCCCAGGTCTTGGCGCTCACTCGGGAGGCTTGCGAGCGAAGAGTCTATTCAGCGCCGCAATCTCTTTGACGAAATCCTCGAAGCGCTGATTGGCGCGGGCAAGCTCGCGCAACGTCCACACGAGCAGCCCACTCGCCCCGCTCGCCCACAGAAAGAGCGCGAGATGCGCCAGGTCGCCCCGTGACGCGATCGTCTTGGTCAATTCATCCATCAGATGCTCATTGATAGAGTCAGAGCCGCTACTCTCTCGTCCCGGCGAATGTGTGGCCTATTTCGACGGAGGGGCGCTATGACTTAGGCGTTGGGCCTATGGATAGAGTATAGGAGCTCGCCTGATCAACGACGTAGCTTTCGTCCGGGTGCCAACTAAACTTCGGCATGAACTGAAAATCAGTGCCATCCGGCAGTCTCGCCTTGAGCCAATTGTCGCCGGCCGGCGGCTGTACAACGAAGTCGATAGTGTATCCAGGCGCAAATCCCTCGACGTTAGTGCCATCGGCATTGGTGAACGAAGGCATGTAGTAGAGCACTATCGACAGCTCCGCGCTCGGTTGATGCCGAGCCTTCTGCATGCGGATGATCGCCCAGGCCGGGTCCGTTAGAGTGATGTTGTGGATCTGACGCATCATACTAACCCAAAGTGCGGTGGCGCCACGTAGTACGTCGGGCACAATTCTGCGGCATCGATTTCGCGAGAGTACTGCCGGCCCAGGTAGTCTTGGTAAGTACACATGCGGATCCATCTTCCATCGCCTTGACCTACTCGCTGGTCTATCAAGCGTCCCGCGAGTGCGACGTCAACGCGATCTGATGGTTTCCCGCCTTCCGCTGCCCACCGTCCACCGTTCCAGTTGCCTCCCGGTACGCGCGCTTGATCCGGCCGGTACCTAACCTCGATCAATGCCGACTTCAATTTGGCGGCGGCGAGATGAAATCGTTCTTCGCTGGCGGCCCGTTCCATTCGCGTAGTCGCTGCGTCAAGGTTCACTTCCCCACCCCCAGCATCTCGCGTTTCTCGCTATCAGTGAGGAATGTGGCACTGCCGATCCTTGTCCATTTGCTGGCCTGGTCTTCGGCCAGGTCCTCGACACCATCGAAGTCCGGCTCCAGCATGACGCCGCCAAATGCCGGCGCCAGCCAGAAGCTCAGCTCGTCGGCCACGCGGCGCACCAGTGGAACGATGGTCTGGCGCCACAGTGCCTTGTTGGCTTCCGCGAGATTGGAATAGGTGTTGTCGCCGGGAATGCCGAGCAGCATCGGCGGCACACCGAAGGCCAGCGCAATCTCGCGGGCGGCAACATGCTTGGCTTCGATGAAGTCCATGTCGCGCGGCGAAATGCTGAGCGCCTTCCAGTCGAGCCCACCTTCAAGCACCATGGGGCGCCCGGCGTTGGTTGCGCCCTGGAATGCGACCTCGAGCTCGTCTTTCAGCCGATCGAACTGCGCCGGCGTCAACGTGCCATTGCCGGCCGAATACACCAGCGCGCCGCTCGGCCGCGCCGAATTGTCGAGCAGCGCCTTGTTCCATTTCGATGCGGCATTGTGCAGGTCGAGGCTCGTCTGCGCGGCCTCGAGCGGCGCCATCCCGTAGTGGTCGTCGAGCGGATGGAACAGGGCCATGTGCAGCACCGATGCCACCGGCCGCGTGTCCTGCCGCAAGGTTTGCGTGCGCCCACCGGACGTATAGGCGTAGGCTTCCGCGTACCCGTCCCGTCCGACGACCGCTTGCATCCTGTCGGGCCGCAGGCCGAACAGGCCCTTCACCTCGTCGTCAGTGATCGCCGCATGCAGGTACGCATTGCCCGCTGTCTGCAGATAGGCGTACGCCCCTTCGAGCAGCTCGGTGCCCGATTGATGCGGGTTCGGCCGCTGGATCAGCGCGAGGATCGGATGCGACACCAACCGCTTGCCGTCCTCCACCGCCACCATCGGCACGCGCGTCGCCGCCTCGGCCACCAGTCGCACGCAGCGGTGCACAATCGGGTTGCGCATGAACCCTTCCTGGGCGAGCGCCGGAAAGCTCCGCCGCGTCCAGTCGGGCGACCCGACATCGCGGATCGCCATCAGCATGTGCGCCGACTTGCTTTCGGCAATAGCCGGCCGTCCGCCGAACAGGCGGGTCAAAACGTTCGCCATCGATGTTCCTTGTTACCTTTTGGGCTCGTAGCGCATCACGACGGCGCCCGACCCACCCTTGAATTCCTGCCGGCTCACCAGCTTGAGATCGACGGCCTGCTGCAGCCCCGCGAGCAAGTACGGCCCGCGGCCCGCAATCGTCGGGAACACCACGAACTCGTACTCGTCGATCAGCCCCATCCCGGCCAGCGCGATCGGCAGCTTCACGCCGCCGAGCTGGATTCCCTTGCCCGGCTGCTCCTTCAGGTCGCGAACTCGCCGTTCGAGCGCCGGCCCACGGATCAGCTCCGCGTTCCAGTCGACGCGCTCGAGGCTGTCCGACACCACATACTTCTTGGTCGCGTCGATCGACTTGGCAAATGGCACCATCCAGTCGACCACCCAATCGGGCCGGCTCCCCTGGGCGACATCCCGCCAGACCAGCATCATTCCGTAGGTGACGCGTCCCAGCAGCATCGCATCGTGCCGCTTGAGGTTGTCGGCATGGAAATTGTGCATCTCATCGTCGGGCGTGACCGACTCATGGTGAACGCAGCCGTCGAGCGTGACGTTGATCGTGTAGCGAAGCGGTCTCATCCGCGAAGCGTGACACGCCTGCGCTTTTATTGAAAGCCGATCGCTGTTATCGCTCAAGCATGACCGCCCTCGATATCTTCGCGATTGCCTGGACGATCCTTGCCCTCGCGCTCGTCCCGTTCCAGCTCAAGACCACCGCGCCCTATGGCCGGCACGCCCGCACCGACTGGGGGCCGGTCATCCCCAATCAGTTGGGCTGGTTCCTCATGGAGCTCGTCTCGCTCGTCGTGTTCGTGGGCCTCTTCCTCCTGGGTCCCGCCGACAAGACTGCGCCGATGTGGGTATTCTTCGCGCTCTGGGCGGCGCACTACATCAACCGCAGCCTGATCTTTCCCTGGCGCACCAAAACCCGCGGCAAGACCATGCCCATCGCCATCGCCGGCAGCGCGGTACTGTTCAACATCGTCAATGCCGGCCTCAATGGTGGCTACCTCGGCTGGTCCGGCGTCATTTACCCGCCCGCCTGGCTGAGCGATCCGCGCTTCATCTTCGGCCTCGTGATCTTCGCCACCGGCGCCGCCATCAACATCTGGGCCGACCAGAAGCTGATCGGCCTCCGCGCCGATGGCTCCAAGGGCTACACGATTCCGCGCGGCGGCCTGTTCAACGTCATCTCGTGCCCCAACCATTTCGGCGAGGTCGTCCAGTGGAGCGGCTTCGCCCTCATGTGCTGGAACCTGCCGGCGCTCAGCTTCGCGGTCTGGACCGCCTGCAACCTCATTCCACGCGCCGTGAGCCACCACGCCTGGTACCGCCGCACTTTCGCGGACTACCCGACGGATCGTCGCGCCGTCATCCCGGGTGTCCTCTGATGCGCAAGCTCGCGACCGCGCTCGTTGCCATGCTCCTCACCGCCCCCGCGCTCGCGCAGGAGTGGGCCTACGAAGACCTCGGCACCCCAATCGCCTACTTCGACAACGGCAAAGCGCAGTTCCAGTTCGCCTGTCGCGGCGGCGATCTCGCGATGGGCTTCTGGGTTCGCTCGCCGACCCATACAGTCGCCGCAGCCCAATCGCTGCACCTCGCCATCACGCCCGACCCCGATGCCGGCGGCACCGCCAGCTACGCGCAGGACATGCCGCTCATTCACAGCGACGGCACGTCGATGATCGTCCGCGGTCCCGTCGCCCGGCAATGGGCCCGCATCGCGCAGCAGGCCAGGACAACCATCCGCGTCGCCTATGTGCGCAAGCAGAGCAAGCTCGAACTCTTCGATAGCAACGACTTCGGCGCCAAGGGCTCGAACGCCGCTATCAAGCGCGTCCTCGATCGCTGCGGCTGATCATCGAGACCGGACCCTGCGCGCATGAAACTGCTTCTCACCTCCGGTGGCGTCTCCAACGCAAGCATCCGAGCCACACTCGAGTCGCTCCTCGGCAAGCCGATCGAAGCAAGCACCGCTCTCCTCATTCCCACTGCCGAGTGGGGCCATCCCTGGTGCACGCCCTATTCCGCGCGCAACTTCTTGACCTACGCTCCCACAGGCGGCCTCGGCTGGAAGCGCACCGGCCTCCTCGAACTCACCGCTCTCTCGACCATTCCCACGGAACGATGGCACCCCTGGGTGCGTGAGGCTGACGCGCTGGTGGTCGATGGTGGCGACGCCACCTATCTCTGCCACTGGATGCGCCAGTCCGGTCTCGCAGACCTCCTGCCTTCGCTGCGCGACACCGTATGGGTCGGCATGAGCGCCGGCAGCATGGTCATGACCCCGCGCATCGGCGACTACTTCGTCGAGTGGAAGCAGGCGCCCGACGATCGGACGCTCGGCCTCGTCGACTTCTCGATCTTCCCGCACCTCGATCACCCCGACATGAAGGGCAACACGCTGGCGTCAGCCGAAGGCTGGGCCAAGACCATCGATGGCCCTGCCTACGCGCTGGATGATCAGAGCGCCATTACAGTCGTCGACGGCGAGGTCGAGATCGTCTCCGAGGGTCAATGGAAACAGCTCCGCTAACTATGGGCGTTCGCAACTACCTGATCGAAGGCATGTCTGGCGTAGGCAAAACGAGCGTCGCCGAGGAACTGCAGCGGCGCGGATACGACGTTGTGCACGGCGACAGAAAGTTCGCCTACACCGGTGATCCAGAGACGGGCGAACCACTCACGCAGCCCGATGGCCTGACCGAAGCAGAAGCCATCGCCTGGGGTTACGCGCGCTGGATCTGGCCCGTCGACCGCGTCAAGTCCATCATCGCGGACCACACCTATCCCGTGACCTTCTTCTGCGGCGGCACCCGCAACGCCGAGCATTTCATCCACCTCTTCGACAAAGTCTTCATCCTCGAGGTCGATCTCGACACTCTGACCCGTCGCGTCGCCGGCAGAGGCGACGACGAATTCGGCGGCACGCCCTCGCAGCTCGCGCTGCTCACCCAGTTGCATGCCAGCCGACAGGGCCTTCCGACCCAAGGCATCGTCATCGACTCCATCCAGCCTCTCGCATCGGTAGTGGACGAAATCCTCAGCCACTGCCTCTAGTCTAGGCCTGTCTTACCCTCGGCCCATCCTTCAGCATCAATTCCGTTATCGCCCACACCGCCGCATCCAGCCGGTCCGGCGAGTGCCCATCGGCCCGCCCGTCGACGCCGAACGCACACATCTCGTCCTCGAGCGCCGACAGTCCGGACGCGTGCCGTACCCTGCCCTGCGCATAGAGCGCCGCGACCGGTTCGGCCCGTACCCATTTTCCGCGCGTCGCGTGCACGGTTCGCACCGGCGCGTCAGCGTCCACCTGAGCAATGACAGCCTTCACCATCTCGCCGCCCTGGTTCACCTCGGCAACAATGCAGTCCGCACCACAGTCGTGATACGCCCGCACCGCCCGCGTGGCCCAGGCCATCGGGCTCGCCGGCTTCAGCGTCAAATCCTCGATCACCACGGCATCGGCATCGGTGCGCGCCGCCACAATGATGCCGCAGCCATCTGCCCCTGCTCCGCTCGTCGCCGGCGGATCGACCGCCACCACAACGCGGCCACGCTCGGCGCCGTCGTCAGCGCGAAACATGTCGCGCGTCCAGAGCGCGCCCGGCAAATCCTCGATCAGTTCGCCCTCGAGCTCCTGTCGCCCGAGCACCGTACCGCGATACCTCGCGACCACAGCACTCAGGAAACTGCCCGCCAGGTGTTTCTCGTTCTCCCGCGTCGTCATCCGCGTCAGAGCAGTGGACGGGTCGGCTAGCAGCCGCTTGATCAGCCGGGTTGGGCGCGGCGTCGTCGTCGCCACCTGCCGCGGTTGCTCCCCCAGCCTCAGGCCGAACTGCAGCATGTCCCACGCTGCTTCGGCGTTCGGCCACTTGCCGACCTCGTCGCACCACGCAGCCGCAAATTGCGGGCCGCGAAACCGTTCGGGGTCCGATGCACCGAGCACCGTCCCCACAACTCCATTGGGCCAATAGAGCGTCGCTCCACTGAGTCTCGGCCTCTCGCCGAGAGGCGTCACACTCATGATGCCGCTCGGACCAGCGACCATCACGGCCAGCGCTTCGGTGATCGTCTCGCCAACCAGCGCAATCGGCCCGACCGACGCTGCCGCCTGCTCCCTGATCCATTCAGCACCGGCACGCGTCTTTCCGGAGCCGCGGCCGCCCATCAGCAGCCAGGTCACCCAATCGCCGGCTGGTGGTGTCTGCGAGGGCCGCCGCCAGAACGGCCAGTCGAACATCAGCGCCGTGGCCTCCTCATCGCTCAGGTCGTGAGCGATGGCGGGATCAAGCACGGTTGAGCTCGGCCAGACGGTCGGCGATCTTGTTGCGAAGCGTCAGAATCCGCCGCGACGGGGCCGCCTGCGTCTTGGTGGTGCGATCCTTGAGCGCGATGACGCGATCGAGCGTCACGACGAGCTTGGACAGCATCGCGATTTCAGGGGCTCCGTTGATCATTGCTGTCTCCAAATCAGCGAGTTGTTGGTCGAGCAGGCCGAGCATCCGTCCCAGCAGATCGTTGGGGTCGATGCCGTGCGGCTGCCGCATTTTCCAGTCCCCGGCTCTCGCCCACTGCTGGACCGTGTTGGCGGAAATCCGGTACTTCTGAGTGATCTCGCGCAACAGGAGCGTGTCGGCCTCGTAGTCGACGCGCACGCGTTGCCGGAACGCCGCGTCGTAGAGCGGCACAAAATGTCCGAAGGCCCCACGAGGTGGGACTGGCTTCTTGGTCATGTAGAGGGGTCTCTTGCGCCGGGGTGAGCCGGCTGACTCGGTGCTGCCTCTTTCGAGGCCCATTTCTGCGACCGTATGTGAACTATAGCACAGCAGCGTCACACGTAGATAAGTCGGTGAAATAACCTCGGAGTCACCTGCGCCCTCTAGGGCTTGCGGGCGAAACTTTTGGTCACCTATGGTCTTCGGCAAGAGGAGAAGTGGATGAGATTCGTGTCGATGGCCGCCGCCGGAATCGCCTTCGCCGGAGTCGCTTCGGCTGCCGTCGCGCAAGACATCTCGACCGTGCCCGAACCTCTCCTCGGCATGGTCGGCGACTGGCGCCTCGAACAGGAAGACCAGTCGCTCCCCACCTGCGCCCTCACCTTCACCGAGGAACAGACCGACGCCGGCTGGCTCATCCACCTCCCTGAGCCCTGCCCGCTGCCCTTCCCTTCGGCCAACGCCCTGGTCGCCTGGAACGTCGACGCCGACGGCGCCGTGATCATCACGGACAGTGCGGGCAACGAGGTGCTGCACCTGATCGAAGGCGACAACGGCCTCTACATGACCGAACCCGGCGCCCTCCCCGCCTTCTACCTCATGCTCCCCTACGACGCCGAAGGCATGGGCGGCGAAGCCGGCGACGCGGTCGAGTGAATCCAGGCTGCAGCCTGTCTTTTCGAGGTTGAAACTAGGCTATAGCCTTAATTCGTTCGCTATTATCCAGGCCATAACCTGGACTTTTTTGCCACTTCCCTATATCTGATCCGCTCATAGGAGAGTGGACATGTTGAGTTCCAAACTGCGGCGCGCTCAGCGCGCGCTGGACAAACAACTACGGTCAGAACACCCGCGAGCACCGGCCGGTGGATGGATTCGCGCCATCCGAGGTGCGATCGGGATGACCGGTCAGCAGCTCGCCGACCGCCTGGGAGTGGCATGGCAGACCATGGGCGACCTTGAGAAGTCCGAGGCGGCGGGCACCGCAACGCTTAACAGCCTTCGAAAAGCTGCAGCCGCATTGGACTGCCAGCTGATTTACGCGCTAGTCCCCAACACAGGCTCGCTCCAAACACTCGTCGACACCCGTGCGAGGCAAGTCGCACTTGCTGCACTCAGCCGAGCAAACCAGACAATGGTGTTAGAGAACCAAGCCACCCTTCCCGAAGATTTCGAGCATCGCATCGCCGACTACATAAGAGATCACCTGAGGGACCGCGAACTCTGGGCGGATCAGTGAACCCGCAATTCGACCCCATTCACGACGCAACGCCTCTGGGACCAGATGACCTACTCGGCCTCAAGCTTGCATGGGTATCGACGCAAGCCGACCTCAATACTGCTGAGGAAGCGAACATCCTTCAGGCTGTCGAATGGGCGAGGCGACGGAGGAAATCGACAGTGCTCGATCGAGCCTTTCTTCTCAACCTGCACCGCAGGATGTTTGGCGACGTTTGGACCTGGGCCGGTGCATGGCGACGACGCGAAACCAATATCGGCGTCTCGCCGAACGTCATTCCAACACGAACCGAAGGGCTTCTCCGCGACGCGCAGTATTGGGTCGAGCACACTACCTACGTTCCGGACGAATTGGCGGTACGCTTCCATCACCAACTCGTCCTCATTCATCCCTTTCCCAACGGCAATGGGAGGCATTCGCGCATGATGGCGGACCTGCTCATTGTGCAGCTCGGTGGTCGGGTCTTTAGCTGGGGCGGTAAGAGTTTAGCCGGCCCCAACGATACGCGGCGCAGCTACATAAACACCCTTAAGCAGGCCGATCTCGGAGACATTCGGCCTCTCGTGGACTTCGCTCGGTCCTAGAGCTTCTCCGCCGGTTCCCAGTTTGGCCATTCGGCCATGTGGTCTTCCCAGGTCCCGGGTTTCACTTCGTTCTCGGAGACCGTGCGGCCGCGCACGGAGATGCCGGCCGCGACTACCGTCTCCGGATCGCCCGATACCAGCGGGTGCCACCAGGCGAGGCCACGGCCTTCGGCGATCCGGCGGTAGGCGCAGCTCTTGGGGATCCAGTCGATCTCCACCACATTCTGGGGCGTCAGCTTGATGCAGTCCTTCACCTTGGACTGGCGGTTCTTGTAGTCCGAGCACTTGCAGGTGTCGCCGTTGAGCAGCCGGCACCGCACGTCGGAATTGTAGATTTCGCCCGTGTCCTCGTCCTCGAGCTTCATCAGGCAGCAGCGGCCGCAGCCGTCGCAAAGTGCTTCCCACTCGGCGGAAGTCATCTGTTCGAGGGTCTTGTCTTCCCAAAAGGCCATATCTTCGCCGCCGTTCAAGGGGATTTCACTTGTCCGCCTTAGCTTAGGTATCCTACCAGAGCGTCAGTTATTCGTCCGGAGCGTCCCTTGCAGGACCCCTTCTATCACAAGGAAAAGCGGCGCAAGAAAGCCCGCGCGCTCGATGCCGATGCCTGGCTCGACAGCGCCATCTATGAGTTCTGGAGCTCGATCGGACGCGGCTATCGGCGGATCGAGGACTTTTTCCACGCCTTCCGGCTGCGCGGCATCAAGCGCCTGTTCGTCGAGCTGCTGTCGGACGGCGCGAGCTTTCTTGCGATCGGTTCGGTCGCCGTGCTCGCCCTCGCCCTCCCCGCCTTCCAGGCGACCGCCTCGGGCAAGGTGAACAATGCCGACGAAATCTCTGTGGTCTTTCTCGATCGCTACGGCAACGAGATCGGCCGCCGCGGCATCCGCTCCGACGACTCGGTCCCCCTTGATAAGCTCCCCGATTACTTCGTCAAAGCGGCCCTCGCCACCGAGGACCAGTACTTCTACCAGCACTGGGGCATCGACCTGTCAGGCACCGCGCGCGCGCTGCTCAACAACGCGGCGGGCGACAACGGCACACAAGGCGGTTCGTCGCTCACCCAGCAGCTCGCCAAGAACCTGTTCCTCAGCAATGAGCGAACCTGGGAGCGTAAGATCAAGGAAGCGTTCCTCGCGGTCTGGCTCGAGTGGCACTACAGCAAGGACGAAATCCTCAAGCTCTATTTTGACCGCGCCTATATGGGCGGCGGCAACTTCGGCGCCGCTGCGGCTTCGGAATACTATTTCGGCAAGAAGGTCACCGACATCACGCTCGCGGAAGCAGCGATGCTTGCCGGCCTGTTCAAGGCGCCGACCAACTACGCGCCGACCGTGGACCTTGCCGCCGCACGCGGCCGCGCCAATGTCGTGCTCAGCCGACTGGTCGATGCCGGTTTTATGACCGAGGGCCAGGTGGCCGCCGCACGCCGCAACCCGGCGACGCCCATCGATCACGCGACCACGGTCAACTCGCCCGACTACTTCCTCGACTACGCTTTCCAGCAGTTGCAGCCGCTGATCGCGGGGACGCGCTCCAGCAGCTTCACCGTCCGTACGACGATCGATCCGGTGCTGCAGTCCTACGCCGAGGACGCGATCACGTCGGTCCTCCGCGAACAGGGCGAACAGTACAAGGTCTCGCAGGGCGCGATGATCGTGACCGAACCCAATGGCGCCATCCGCGCGATGGTCGGCGGCACCGACTACGGCAAGAGCCAGTTCAATCGCGCCATCGCATCGCTACGCCAGCCTGGATCATCGTTCAAACCGTTCGTGTATGCCGAAGCGGTGGAGACCATGGGCCTCAAGCCGGACTCGGTCGTGAGCGGCGCCACGCGCTGCATCGGCGACTGGTGCCCGCGCAACTACTCCGGCAACTCTGTCGGCAACATCAGCCTGATCAGCGCCCTTGCTCAGTCGATTAACACGGTGCCGGTCAATCTCTCGATCCAGATGGGCCGCCAGCCTATCGCCGATCTCGCGCACCGCATGGGCGTGACGACGAACTTCGAAGTCACCCGCTCGCTCGCGCTCGGCGCGGCCTCATTGACCGTGCTTGACATGGTCAACGGCTACAACGTCTTTGCGAACGACGGTCTGGTGACGCCCTCCTTCGGCATCACGCGCATCACGACGGCGCGAGGCGACCTCGTGTGGGAGCAGGACACGACAACACCTCATGAGCGCGTCCTCTCCGAGCAGACCGTCAAATACATGAACCAGATGATGCGTGCCGTCGTCACCAGCGGCACCGGCAAGCGTGCGCTGATCGAGGGCGTTCCGTCCGTTGGCAAGACCGGGACGACCAGCGACTATCGCGATGCGTGGTTCTGCGGCTTTACCGGCAACTACGTCGCCGCGGTGTGGCTCGGCAATGACGACTACAGCCAGACCAAGACGCTGACCGGCGGCCTGCTACCGACTGTCGCGTGGCAGAAGTTCATGGCCTACGCCCACACCAACATCGAGGTGAAGCCTGTTCTCGGCGTGGACTTCGAGAGCAAGCCGTTCGTCGTCGCCAATGCCGAGGGTACCGATGCGGCCATTCAGGCCGAGCGCCCGCCGACGCTCAAGCCCGAAGCCGCCATCAAGCTGCTCGACCTCGCGGATGCGCTCGACGCCGCGCTTCGGAACACGGGCTCGGGCTCGGAGGTCGCCGCTCTCGCCGTCACCGCCGCACCTGCTGGAAACACCTGATCCTTGCGGTTCCTGCTCAATCTGCTGCTCATGCTCTGCCTCGCGCTGGGCATTGGCTTCGGTCTGTCGTGGTATGCGCTGAGCGACGGACGCTTGTTCGGCGCCCTGCAATCGGGGCCGTGGATCAGCTGGACACGCGCGGGCGCACCTGACCCCGATCCCTATACGCGCGCTTTCATCATCCGGAACGGTGCGCTGCAGCTCGGTCTCTCAGAGGGCATCCAACTCGTCGCAACGACCGACAGCGACGGCCGGCGGCTCGATCGCGCCTGCCGCTACCGCGTCGACGGACGCACACCCACGTCCACGTTCTGGACGCTGCTGCCGGTCGACGACAAGGGCTCGACCATCGCGCGGCCCGACGGTCAGCCCGGCTTCCAGAGCAACCGCATCTCGCGCGCCAATGACGGTTCGATGCAGCTCTACTTCAGCAAGGCGCTGAGCCCGCTCAACTGGGTGGAGATCACCGGCGACGGTGCGTTCAACCT
Source organism: Devosia sp. (assembly GCA_044224395.1). Taxonomy (GTDB): domain Bacteria; phylum Pseudomonadota; class Alphaproteobacteria; order Rhizobiales; family Devosiaceae; genus Devosia_A. The sequence continues at coordinate 107,931 of JBGAKM010000003.1, read as the reverse complement.
CGTGCTCAATCTCTACGACACGGCGATCTTCTCCGGCGTCAGCTCAGGCGACACCACGGTTCTGCCGTCGATCATCAGGGAGTCCTGCTGATGGTGCGGAGCCTGCTTTACGGGCTTGCCGGCGTGCTGCTCGGCCTCATGATCCATCTCGTCGTGATCCTCATTCTGCCGACGACGTCGGAGAACACGGCCTACGCTCACGTCGCTGCACTGCAGTCCACCAACCGCACGACGCTCATTCCCGTACCGGCAGCGGGACAGCCCAATCCGCTGCACCTCGACCCGGATATGGCCTATGCCGTCTGCGAGCTTGACCTGTCGGGCGGGCCGGGCGAGCTCACCGGGACCCTTCCCCTCGCCTTCTGGTCGGTCGCCGTGTACGATCGCGCTGGAGCGGTGCTCTACAGCACGACCAATCGCGACGGCATCGGTCAGACGCTCGACCTCGGCATCTTCGATCCGGCGCAGACGCGCCTGCTGGCCGAGCAGAAGATCGATATCGCTCCGGGTCTGTTAATCGTCGAAGCGCGCACTGACCAGGTGTTCGTCGTGGTTCGCCTCGCGCCGTCTCATCCCTCGATGCGGGCGCGCTACGAAGAGCAGCTGCAGCGTCTCGTCTGCCGCAACATCGCGATCTAGCGGCTACTTCCGATAAAGGCCTTCGTCGGGCGCGGTCGTCAGCACTCTGGCGCGGATCGCGCCATCGTTATGCTTGCCGCGCGGCCCCGGCGTCGAACAGAAGTCGCGGCGCTCCGCGGCTTCGACCCACACCGCGAGATCGTTGAGCCGCGCATTGGCGCTTACCGCCTCCTCATGCGGCGTCTCCACCAGCAGATGGTCGAGTGCATAGGAGTACGACTCGTAGCGATAGCCCACCGACTTCACGAACCAGTCGATCACGGCTTCGTTCTCGGCCTTTCGCTTCGCCGCGTTGACAGCGACCTCCGCCTCGAGACCGGACAGTTGGTCGGACGCCACATCGCGCTGCCGGTCCATCTCGATCACGGCACAGATCGCCGCGAACGCCGACGGCATCATGCCGATATCGTCGATCGCGTCTTCCTCGATCCGCGAATAGCGCACGCGCGACGAGGCGAAGCGCTCGCTGTGCAGCCAGTTGTAGTATTTGCTGACCTGCATGTGCTTGTTGGTGATGGGCACGATGCGCGTGCGCTGGAACTCAACCGCGACATCGCCGAACCAATCGTAGGCATGCGGCGCGACGAGATAGCGCCACACGCGGTCGCGCATCTCGATCTCTTGGTCGGCGAGATTGAACGCCGAGCCTTTCGACGTGAAATTGCCGATCGCCGGCAGAACCTCGTCGTTGATGACATTGCGCTCGGCGCGTCCGAGATCGCCGACTGGTCTGGCGCAGGCTGTCAGGGTCAGCAGCAGCAGGATCGGGAGTGCTCCGAGGAGCGGTAACCTAGCCACGTTTGCGCTTGCCGCCGGACGAGGCTGTGGGCTTGGTGGGCGTCGCACCGGTATCGCGCTCGTACCTCACGCCGGTGAAGATGAGAATCTCAGCCTCGGTCGACGGGCCGACCTTCGTCGTCCGCTCGCTCCGTACCCGACCCTCGAACTGTACCAGCTTGCCCACATTGGTCTCCGTCGCAAATCAGGGAGCGACGCTTTTCCCCATGTGGGACATTAAGAGATCGGCAAGGTTAACAGTCCGCTAACGATTATTAGGAAATAGTCACCTCATCGACCACCCGCCATCACATTTGGCGATTCCAGGCTTCTGATGCTCGGCTTCCAACCCTACGAAACCTTCCAGCTCCTCATCGAAACCGGCGGCATCGACCGGACGAACACACTGCTCATCGCAGCGTGCGACGCCTACGCGCGTCGCGGTCGCGCGACACCGCAGGAGACGGAGCAGTTCTATACGCTCGCCGCGCGCCTGTTCCCCGCCGCCGCTCCGTCGGCGCGCGCGAAGGCCGCCGGTGCGCTCGGTCGCTCTGAGAGTCTTTCGCCGCAGCTCGAAGAACTGATCGTCGCCAATGTCGGCGATGACCTCGCAGACTTTCTCGTGACCGCGCCGACACTGTCGGAAGGCACGATGCTCAAGATCATCAGCTCGGAAGACGTGCCTGCAGCGGCCGCGCTCGGTCGTCGCGCCGATCTCACCAACGTCGTGCTCGCGCGCCTCTTCCAGATGAATAGCCGCAAGGTCTATCGCGCGCTCGCCACCAACACGGCGATCGCGCCCAAGGGCCCCTACCTCGCAGCGCTCGCGCGCTCTGCGCAGATGGACCACCAGGTCGCGTGGTCGCTCGCCGCGCGCGACGACTTCGACTCCGCACTGCTGGCTCCGGCCTTCTTCGATCTCAACGAGAGCGATCGCATCAAGGTCATTCGCGCCTTCGCCATGCGCGCCACGCCCGAAGCACCGATCAAGCGCACGCTCGAGCAGCTGTCGGTTGCGACCGAAGAGCTGACGCGCGCGCTGATGAAGCTCTTCTCCGAGAACCGCCGGCCCGAAGTGACGCGCCTGCTCCACCAGATTACCGGCCTCGACGAAGTGCGTTGCGGCCAGATCGCGCACGACACCAGCGGCGCCGCGCTCTTTGTCGTCCTGCGTGCCTTCGGCTGCAGCGCCTATGACGGGCTCAAGGTGCTGATCCACGCGACCTCGCAGGACGGCGAGCGTTCCGGCTCGCTCGCGACCTTCTCCAAATTGTTCGAAGCCGTGAGCGTCGACGCGACGGCTTACCTGATGAGCGCGTGGCGCGGCGAAGTGAACCTGCTCGATCTCGGCAAGCCCGAGTACCGTCCGTTCACCGAGACCCGTCGTTCGGCAGCAGCCGCAGCCGCGCAGTCGCCCAGCCAGCAGGTCGAGAGCACCATCGCGGCCCTCGCCAAGATCGGTATCCGCCGCGCGAGCTAAGTTTTCGCGAGCGTCACGCCGGCATCGTCGCCGCGCATCTCGAGCGCCAGCACCCAGAGGTCGGGATCGAAGTCGATCTCGCGCGCGATGCGGTCGCGGACCGCCTGCGGTTCGGTGCGGTCAAAGCGCCGCACGAATAGCCGATCTTCATCGCCCGCCTCGATAGCCACTGATGGCGCCGGCGTCAGCAGCGACGCCGTGCCGTTGAGGTGATCGATCTCGATGAAGATCTGGCCCGCGATCGGGTCGCCCTTGCGGACGACCACGCAGATATTGCCGATGTCGTTGTGCCGCCGCACGAACGCGGCGGCCCAGAGGTCGGTCCGAAACATTTAGGGAGCATCGCACGAAAAGTGGTGGGAGGTTTCGTATTTCGCGATGCGACCAACACAAAGAAAGTGAGGGAGGTCGGCCCTGGCCGATCTCCCGAGCGTCTCGGCTAGATAACGGCCCCGTTCTGCACAAGCAGGTTGACCAGTTCGGGCGTGATGCGGCCGGTCACGTTGTAGTTGTAATAGACCTCGAAGTTGCGGATCGCCTTCGCGGTCGCCTCGCCGGCTACGCCGTCTATCTCGCCATGCAGGAAGCCGAGGCTCGCGAGGCCGCGCTGGATCGCGCCGACAACCTTGGGATCGGTCGCGACCTTGGTCACATCGATCACCGCCGTCATCACGTCGCTCGCGGTCGTCGCCGGCTCCGGCGTCGTCGCGCGCACGGCGATCGTCTGCACGGTGCGCTTGGTCGGTGCTGTCGTGTCCGCGGCAGGCGGCGAGGTCATCTCGAGGGTCGAAATGCCGTTCGCATTCGCCTCGACGACAGGCTCGGCAGCCGGTGTCTCTTCGACAACGAGCGGAGCGGGCGCCGGCAATGCCTTCTCTTCAACCACCGCCAGCGGCGCGATTTCAGGTTCGGCGGTCGCAAGCGGCGCGGGTTCGAGAGCTGCGGCGGGCTGCGTTTCCGTCTTCGCGGCCTCGAGCGTAATCGGCGTCGCCTTGATGAGCTCGATGATCTCCGGCGTCAGCTGACCCGTCGGCTTCTGCCCGACCATCTCTTCGAACGCGCGGATCGATTTCGACGTGCGCGGCCCAAACAGTCCGTCGACCTTGCCGTCGAACAGCTTGAACGCCGTCAGCTTGCGCTGGATCTCGAACACATCCTCATTGCCCACCGCCTTCTTGGCCGCCGGCGTCTCGATGCTCTTGCTCACGCTGCCGGTCGTTTCCGGGGCAGGCAGCGCCATGAGCTTGGCCGGACGATCGGCCGGAATGACAGGCGCGGGTTCGGACTTCGCATCGAAGCTGCCGAACATCGGCGCCGGGTGATGGCCGGTCTGCTTATAGAGCGCGTTGGACCCCGCCATGGCGCTCATCGTCGTCAGCGCGACGATCGCCGTGTTGCGCAGGGGAGCTTTGAGATAGGCCGTAATAGCCCACATTGCGGTGCGTCCGGCTGCTGCCGCCACCGCCTGGCCTGCCTGGAGGGGCAGACCCGAGAACGCTTCAACACTCATAACGCTCTTCTTACTTCGTCGGGCCATTCGGACTTACGCGCGACCACCGGCTCACGCGGGGTGATTTGGGTCACCTCCGCAGTTTCCACCTTTTTGGTTTCCGGACCGTTTAAGGGCAATAGCACCGTGACCGTCGTCCCCTCACCCGGAGTCGACATCGCCTTGAGCGTGCCGTCATGGAGGTCGACCAGACCCCTGACGATCGAAAGGCCGAGGCCAGTGCCCTCGTAGCGGCGCGACAATCCGCTCTGGGCCTGGAAGAATGGTTCACCGATGCGGGCAATGGACTCGCGATCCATACCGATACCGTGGTCGGTCACCGACAGGTTCAGCAGGCTCCCCTGCCGCTTCATCGCGACCGTGACCGTGCCGCCTTCATGGCTGAACTTGATCGCGTTCGACAGCAGATTGATCAGCACCTGACGGCAGGCGCGCTCGTCGCCAACCAGTTGCGGCAGCGTCTTGGGCAGGTCGGTCGTCAGCTTGATCTTGCGCTCGCGCGCCAGCCCATCGACCATCTTGAAGCAGGGTTCGATCAGCGCCGTCGGCTCGAAGCTGTCGGTCATCAGCTCGAACTTGCCCGCTTCGAGGCGGCTCATGTCGAGCAGCATCTTCACGACGTCGAGCAGGTGGTGACCGCTGCGATGGATGATGTCGGCGTATTCGCGATGCGCGGCTGGCAACTCGCCCACCACGCCGCTCGTCATCATTTCGGAGAACCCAACGATCGCGTTGAGCGGCGTGCGGAGCTCGTGGCCGATCGTCGCCAGGAACCGGGACTTGGCGTTCGATGCATCTTCCGCGAGGCGCCGCGCTTCGCGCATCTCGGCATCCTGCCGGTGACGCTCGGTCACATCGCGCAGCAGGGCCACGACCTCATGCCGCTTCTCCCGCGACTCGTTGTCGACGACAGGCGTGAACGCGACCTCAACCCAGGCGAACTGCGGGATACGAGCGGGCTCCGACGGATCGTCGCGGCGCATCCGCACTTCGACGGTCCGCGAGGTGCTCGAGTGGTTGGCCCCGGAGAACGCGGTCATGTAAGCGGGGCGATCGAGCACGTGGATGCGTTCGATCAAGCCGCTGCCCGTAAGCTCGTAGCGCTGGCAGCCGAACAGCTTTTCGGCCGACTTGCTGGTGAAGATTACCGAACCGTCGCTGCAAAAGCGCATCACGGCATCCTGCACGTTCTCGACGAGATGCCGGTAGGCGATCATCTGGGCGCGCTCATAGACCGCAAACGCCGAGTTCAGGCGGCTCGCCGTGAATGCCGTCATCAGCGCCGTGATGAAGCTCATGCCCGAAATCAGCGCGTATTCCAGCGCGGGGCGCTTCCGGCCACGTAACGATCCCGAGCGTCCCGAGGCAGCCGATCGCGATGACGGCCAGCAGCAGCACCCACGAGCGCTTCTTGGACGGCGTCCGTGTCAGCAGCGTTGCCTGCACCGGCGCGAGCAGCGCCATGGCGAGGCCGAAGTCGACGATCTGCGGGTCGACCAGCGTTAGCACAAGGCCGATCAGTAGCGTCGAGTAAACCTGCCCGAACGCGGCGCGCTCGAACTGGCCGCGCTGATACATCGCGAGGGTCATGAACCCGGCGCAGAGCCCGATGGTCACGATGACGAAGGGCATCAGCGCGCCGTGGACGAGGAGATAGAGCGCCGCTGGGAGGGCGATGCCACTGGTCGCAATGATGATGCGTGAGTTTACCCCCAGGGTGCGCCGGCGCAGCGTCTCGGGCCGGCCGCGCGATGCCTCCGAAGAGGCGGCGCCGGACTCTCTGCCGAACAGAGAGGTAAGGAGGCTACGCATTACTATTACGCTTCCCGGAACGCCGGTTGTTGTTGGCTGCCACCTTCCATCCAAGGGCCTAAGACACCCTTAAGTGGAGACCGTTCCGGTTGCCCTGCCCCCGCTTTCCAACGAGCCAAAGGGTGGCTTTCTCGCGCTAGCGTAAACAATGGATTGACCAACAGCTTCTGGGGCTTGGCTGGCCGATCTGCGAGATAGATTCAATTTTATCGAGTTTTCGGAGCGGGCCTTAATTCGGCGCGCCTAACCTCCTCGATGAACGGCATTTCCTCCCGTTCGAGAGGTTCCGATGTTTGTCCTTCGCTCCGCGTTCTGGCTCACCATAGGGTTCTTCCTCGTCGCCCCGCACGGCACCGATTTCGGCGCCGCGGCGACGTCCCTCAAGGACCAGGCCGTGGAGGCCAGCCTCAAAGCTGGCGAGCAGTTGATCGTCGACCAGATCACCGCTCCAGGCCGCCTGCCGGACCTCTTGGTATCCGTGGCCACCGCGTCGGCTCGCCAGCCGGCTGGTGATCTCTCTTCCTCGGCTATGACCGTGTTCCCCCGAGCACGGCCTGCCGCACTGAGCTAGCCAGGGGGCGTGTCGCTTCCCCGACGCACTCCACCCAAGGCGTCCCTTGGCTTCTTGCCGCAGATGCGCTGCCCCGCATCTGCGGCTTCTTCTTCCTGGCACTGGCTGCACGGTCTCTCGCGTACTAGATAAGCCGCATGCCTCACCCGCCCGCCTTCACCGAAATCGCTGAAAACCTCTCCTATCTCGACGACTGGGAGGATCGGTACAAATACATCATCGAGCTCGGGCAGGCCCTGCCGCCGCTGACCGATGACGAGAAGAACGCCACCAACAAGGTACATGGCTGCGTCTCGCAGGTCTGGCTCGTCACTGAGCGCGACGACGACCTGCTAACCTATCGCGGCGAGTCGGATGCGATGATTGTCCGTGGTCTCGCCGCGATCCTCATTGCGCTCTACTCCGGGCGGCCGGCGGCCGAAGTCGCCGAGACCGACGCCATCGCGCTGTTCGACGAGCTTGGCCTCCGCGAACATCTCTCGACCCAGCGCTCCAACGGCCTCGTCGCAATGGTCAACCGCATCCGCTCGGAAGCTCGCGCCATCGCCGCCTAAACCCGCAACTCCGGCCGCGCGCCCTCGGCGATCCAGCCGCGCGACGGGACGCGATCGCGACCCCGGGCATGCGGGCCCAAACCCATGCCTTCAGCCACCTGTTCCAGCCCGATGCGCAGCACCAGCTTGGCACTGCGTCTCGGCCAGCCGCGCTCGCGCTCGACCTGCTGCAACCCTTTGAGCCAACCGCACACATCCATCACCACGCCCGCACATTCGCCGGGCAGTCGCCGATGGATCGCATCAAGCGAGCGCCGCGCGTCGACGGCCATGTCGGTCACCGACTCAGCCGCGTTGCGACTGCCGCGTTCGCCGGCCGGTGCCGCCGAATAGCTCATCGTGGTTCGCGCCCGCAGCTGCGCCCGCTCGAAGAGCCCGCGAACACGCTCGGCCGCCTCGATGTGATGCGGCTCGAGGAACCGCTGTTCGCCCATGGCCAGCCGCGACAGCGGGCTCTCGGCCAGGTTGACCAGCCGCCCTTCGCCATCATGCACGTCGACGCGGTGCTGCGCCTGAAACGCATCATCGTCGAGCATGGCGCGCTTCAACCACCCCGCGGTGTCCGAGCCCGCCGCGCAAGTCTTGGCATCGCCGCTCAGCGCTCCGGAGCGGACGAGCATCATCACGTCGTCCGCCGGGGCCGTTCGTCCCGATGGCGTGCGAAACACCTCATCCCTGCGAACCGCAACCTCGCCGGCGATCAGCCCGCGTACGAATCGCACCAGCTCTGCGTTACGTCGCATGCTGCGCCTCCCGCTGCTGCTTGAAGATCAGCTCGATCCGCGCGATCTCGTCGTCGATCGCTCGCTCATCGCGATGATCCTCCATCGTGTGGACGGCATGAGCGATGGTCGATCGTTCGCGGCTGAACAGTTCGGACACGACGTCCTGCGGCCGGCCAAGCGTCGTATGGGCAAGATAGATCGCCAGCTGGCGCGCCGACGCGGCACGCCCCGATCCCCGCGAACGACGGAGGAGTTTGGTCAGTGCCACGCCGCGCTCGCGCGCGACAATCTGAGTGAGCTCAAAGACTTCCGGATCGACCCGCAGCTTCTGAAATCTGAGCCGCCCGGCGTGATCGCCTTCAACATTGCCTAAAAACATTCTGCACCCTCATAGGAACATATTCCTATCATGGCACAGCCGCGAACGACCGCCGATAACTTTTCGACAGGCAGCCGGAAATGGGCGCGCAGTCAGATGTTTACGGCTGGTGCTTCATGCAAAATAGAGCGGCCGCCCGGTGGGGCGGCCGCGAAAGTCGTCGGTTCCTGAAAGTCAGTCCGCGGCCTTGCGGCCCAACCCGTTGTCCTTTGCGAGGCGCGAACGCGTCGCGGAATAGTTCGGAGCAACCATCGGGTAGTCGGGCGGCAGACCCCACTTTTCGCGGTACTCTTCGGGCGACAGATCGTAATGCGTCCGAAGGTGGCGCTTGAGGGATTTGAACTTCTTTCCGTCTTCGAGGCAGATGATGTAGTCCGCCGCGACCGACTTCTTGAGCGGAACGGCGGGTTTCAATTCCTCCGATGGCTCGACAGGGGTGTTCGACCGAAGCCCCTTGAGAGCCGAATGAACATCGGCGATCAGCTTAGGCAAATCAGTGACGCTTAGAGCATTGTGGCTGACATACGCACTCACGATCTCAGTGCTGAGATCGATGAGATCGTTGTCACGCACCATTGCAGCGCCGGTCTCGTCAGTCATTTCGTTTCCTTTTTTTCTATTTTCGGCTCAGCGGGCGCGTCCAAGCCGAGCTAATCTGTAGGTCTGACGCTGCTTGTTTGCAACTTAACAAGTGACATTTGCACTGCGACAGCATTGCACACACTTTTGATAACCTTGCTCAGTGCTTACTGTCGTACTCGACAATAGTGGTCCGATTGTCGGGACTAATCCCCGTGCGGAGGGCCGCTCGCGCCAGCAGATGTGCCGAGACGGGACTGGTAAGGATCAGAAACAGGAAGCCCAGACCGCAGCGGACCATGATCGCCCAGTCGGCCGAATCGAGGCCGACCGCGAGCAGGATGAGCCCTGCCCCGAGCGGCCCGGCCTTCGAGGCGGCGTGCAACCGCGTATAGACGTCGGGGAAGCGGAGAATCCCCAGCACGGCGAGCGCGCTCAGCAACGCGCCGATCAGCATGAGGACGGCCGCGACGTAGCTCATTGCTGCCCCCGCGACAGCAGGTAGCGCGCGAACGCCACCGTCGAGAGGAACCCCACCAGCGCCACCCCGACGGCAACGTCGGCATAAAGGTGCAGCCCCGTGCGCAGCGCGAAGGTACCGATGATCCCGACGCCCAGCACCGTCAGCGTATCGAGTCCCAGGATGCGGTCGGCGATCGTCGGCCCGATGACGATCCGCACGATTGTCCCGGCCATCGCAAGGCCCAGCAGCACGAAGGAGATCGTCGTCGCGATGTCCATCATCGCGTCGCCCTCAGGATCGCGGTTTCGAAGCCTCCCGCGATGCCGCCAATCATCGCGTCCTTGGACTGCATGTCGATCGCATGGACGTAGAGCCATTTGCGATCGTCCGAGACGTCGACGCTGAGCGTCCCCGGCGTCAGCGTGATCATGTTGGCAAGGAGCGTGATCTGGGCATCGGTCGTCACCGTCAGCGGATGCGCGAATATCGCCGGCCGTATCGTGATCTTGGGCTGCACCACCAGCCATGCGACCTTCAGCGCGCTCAGGATGAGCTCGCGCACGAACAGCAGGATCAGCGAAACCCACTTCATGGACTGAGCCCCACCGCCGCAATGTACCGGGCCGGATCGAGAAGATCGCTACCGGCTATTTGTGCCGCCGAGACGAGCAACGCCGGCGCGAGCCCCAGCAGTGTCACGATCACCGTCATGATGAACGTACCGAGCACCCGGCTCGCGCCGAGCGGCGCGCGTTCGGCCGTCCCGCGCCAGAAGATATGCGACCACAGCCGCGTCCCCGCGATCAGCGTCAGCAGCGCGTTGAGCAGCACGGCGAAGGCCGGCACCCAATCGGTGGCGCCGACAAAGCCCTGAAGCATGAGCAGCTTCGGCCAGAAGCCGAGGAACGGCGGCACGCCGGCCACCGCCAGCACCAGCACCAGGAACATCATCGAGAGCAGTGAATACGTCGCGTAGAGCCCGCGCATCTGTCGGGTATCAGTCTGCCCCGTCGCGCGCTCTATCAGTCCAGCGACAAGGTAGAGCGCCGTTAGCGTCAGGATCGCATGCGCTCCGTAGGTCAGGCTGCCAGCTACGGCGAGCGGCGTCGCCGCGCCGAGGCACAGCAGCATCAGTCCGATACCGCCGATAAGGATGAAGCCGATAGCCCGCCGCAAGTTGGTCTCGGCAATCGCCGACAGCGGTCCGAGGATCGCTGTCGCCACCGCGACTGCCATCAGCGTCGGCCCGAGCAACTCGCGCGCCTCCGGCAGCAGCATGAGCAGTGTGCGCAGCAAAGCGTACGCGCCGACCTTGGTCAGCAACCCGCCCATCAACGCCGAGATCGCCGGCGGCGGCGCGTGATAGGACGCCGGCAACCACGCATTCACCGGGAACGTCGCGGCCTTCATGCCGAAGGCAAGCGCGAACAGCGCGGCGACACCCGTGAGCGGCGCGATGTCGGCGGTGGCCGCCGCGCCGACGATGTCGGCCATGTTGAGCGTCCCGACCAGCCCGTACAGCAGCCCGAGCCCCATCAGAAACAGCGTCGTCGCGAGAAAGTTGAGAACGCCGTACTTCACCGTCGCATCGAGTTGCAGCGGATGCCCCGCCATCACCATCAGCCCGAACGAAGCGATCAGCATCACCTCGAACCAGACATAGAGGTTGAACAGATCGCCGGTGAGGAACGCTCCGCTTACGCCCGCGAGCAACAGCAAGACCAGCGAATAGATGCCGTCGCGCTTGGCGGCCTCCGGCGTGTCGCCGCCCATGTAGATCACGACGCACAAGCTCGCGACCGCGGCCGCTAAAGCGAAACCGGCGCCAAGCACATCGGCCGTGAAGCTGATCCCGAATGGCGGCAGCCATCTGCCCATCGTCATGCTGAGCGGCCCGCTGTCGAGAACGCGCGAGAACAGCATCCAGTCGCAGACAAGCACGGCAACAACGACACCGAACGCCACCCAGAACTGCGCGCGCAGCAGCCCGCGCAGCACCAGCAGCAGCCCCGCGCCGGCAAGGCACAGCACCACCGGCAGAACAATGATCCAGTTGGCGAGCGGCGTGGTGGACTCGATCACCGCTAATACTCCAGCGGCGGCTGCGGCTCGCCGTCGGGCTCGGCGAGACGCATGTGGTCGGTGTCGTCGGCGTCCATCGCCTGATAGGCGCGCAACGCCAGCGCAATGAGGAACGCAAACATCGCAAAGCCGATGACGATGGCCGTGAGGATCAGCGCCTGCGGCAGCGGATTTGCCGCGTAGCCCGGCGGCGTCACAGCACCCGCCGGCGCGATCGGCGGCGTTGCGCCGCCCAGGCGACCGGCCACGAAGATCAAGAGGTTCACGCCATTGCCGAGCACCACCAGCCCAAGCAGCACGCGGACGAGGGCACGCGACAGCACCAGGTATGCGGCCACCGCGACGAACAGACCGACGAGCAGTGCAATCACCGGCTCCATCACTCGCCCTCCTCGAGCGCGAGGATGATGGCGGTCATCGTCCCGAACACGGTGAAGTACACTCCGACGTCGAAGGCTCCGGGCACGCCGAACACGTAGCCCGGCAGCCACAGGGCGGTCAGGAACGGCGCGCCGACGAGCGCGGATATCGAGCCCACCGCGCAGGCGAGCAGCACGCCGAAGCCCGCGTAGCTGATCGGATCGAGCCGCAGTACGCGCCGTACATGGTCGGCGCCGCGCGCTATGCCGTAGATCGCCACCGCGGATGCGGCGATCAGCCCGCCGATGAACCCGCCGCCGGGATCGTTGTGCCCGCGCAGCAGGATCACGATCGAAAACAGGATCATTGCGACCGCGATGATCGGCGCCATGGTGCGGAAGATGAGCGTGTTCATGCCTCGCCCTCCGCGACGGGCGGCGCTGGCACCTCCGCCTTCGGCCGCCGCCGGAACAAGGCGAGCACCGCGACGCCCGCCGCCATGACCACCGAGATTTCGCCCAATGTATCCAGTCCGCGGAAGTCGACGAGGATCACGTTGACGATGTTGCGGCCATGCGCGAGCTCCACGCTGTTGCGTGCGAAGAACGCGCCCAGACGGCCGTCGAACGCGCCTTGCAGAACGCGCAACAGCAGAAGCGATGTCGCCCCGCCGATGAGCAGGGCGAGCCCGCCATCCCGCGCCAGGTCCTCGTAGGGCCGCGCATCGGTCGCGGACAGCTGCAGCCGCGTCATCACCAGCGCGAGGATCACAACCGAGAGCGTCTCCACCATCAACTGCGTGAACGCCAGATCGGGTGCGCCGTACAGCATGAAGATCAGCGCGACGGCCAGCCCCTGCACCCCGAGCGCAATGATCGCGCCGAGCCGGGTGCGCGCGAACGCGACCATCACCGCTCCGACCGCCGCCATCGTCACGATGCCCCATTCATAGAACGCCACTACACCGAGCCGCGGCAGGCTCGGCCATCCCCCCAGTACCGCGAGGGGCGCGAACAAGACCAGGGCGAGCATCGCAAAGACGATCACCAGGTAAAGCTCGAGGCGCCCATGGTGGAGCGCGCGCGTCCATCCGCCGGCAAACCGGATCAGGCCGAACATCGCCTGGTCGAAGCCGCGGTCCCAGGTCCACACCGCGCGCTCCTCGATCGACTTGTCGAGCGCGACTTCAATCTCAGGCTTAGCCTCGGATGCCAGCGTGGCGGCAGGCGGTGGCGCTTGATCCACTTGCGACTCAGGCGCCGGGGCTGTCGTCGCGGCGACAGCAGGCTGCACAAGCGGCTGCTCATTCTCCGGCGGTAGCGTCGTGGTCTCGACAACGAGCGGTGCGGGCTCGGTATAAACCTCTGGCGGAGCCGTGGTCGCCAAAGCCGCCACGGGCGCAGGCGGCGCGTCTACCACCGTTGGCGCAACGTCCGCTGCAGCCGGCGCCACGACGGCCACTGGCGCGGACCACCGCTCCAGCATTCCCGCTCGAGATGGAATGATCCGCGCGAGTAGAACGCGAATCCAGTCGAGCCGCAGGTAGATGCCGACCGCCAGCGCCCACGTCGCAACCGACAGCCAGATTGGCAACCCGCCCAGATCGATGGCAAAGCTCAGATGGCTCTCGAGCGGATAGCCCGCGATACTCGACGCCATCGGCGCGACAATCAGCTCGCCATAGCTCGAGATCGCAAACAGCACGGCGAGGCTGACGAGCCCGAACAGCGCTGGCCCGATCCACAGCGTCAGTTCCCCCTCATGCGGCTCACTCGGCGTCGGCTTCAGCGCGCCCATGAACGGCTTGACCACCACCGCCAGCGCCACAGCGCCGAGCAGCGCATTGCCGACGACGAGGACTGCGATCGTCACAATGCCCCAGGCGTCGCCGGCGTTCAGCGTGGCATACGCCTCTTCCTTTGCGAGATAGCCCAGCAGCGGCGGCACGCCGAACATCGATAGCCCCGCCAGCGCCGCACAGATGAAGCTGATGGTCAGCGTATCGCGCAGCCCACCAAGGACGGTGATGTCGCGCGTCCCCGTGCCATGATCGATGATGCCTGTCACGAGGAACAGCGCTGCCTTGTAGAGCGCATGCGCCACGAAGTATGCAGCGACGGCCATCGCCGCGGCCTCGCCGCCGATGCCGAGCAGCATTACCGATAGACCGAGCGACGCGACCGTGGTTTGCGCGAGAATCTGCTTCAAATCCGTTTGCCGCAGCGCGACGATGCCGCCCCACAGCAGCGTGACCCCGCCGAAGCTGCAGAGCACGATCTGCCATTGCGGCGTCCCCGCCAGCAGCGGCGACATGCGCGCGAGCAGATACACGCCCGCCTGAACCATCGTCGCCGAGTGGAGATATGCCGACACGGGCGTCGGCGCCTCCATCGCATTGGGCAGCCAGAAGTGGAACGGCCACTGCGCCGACTTCGTGAACGCCGCGACGGCGATGAAGCCGAGCACCCACGGATAGTACTGCCCCGCCTGCCGGATGCCCTCGGACGACGCCAGCTCGGAGATGGTCCAGGTCCCCGCCACCGAATGCAGCAACACGCCGCCGGCCATCAGCGCCAGTCCACCGAGCCCTGTGACGACCAGTGCCTGGATCGCGGCGCGCCGCGCGGCCTCGCGCTCGTGATCGAAGCCGATCAACAGGAACGACGTCACGCTGGTCAGTTCCCAGAACACGAACAGGCCCACGAGACTGTCCGACAGCACGAGCCCCAGCATCGCGCCCATGAACAGCAGCAGGAACGCCATGAAGCGCCCGCGATGCGGATGGTCGTGCAGATAGTCGCCGGCATAGAGGACGATGAAGGCGCCAATGCCGGTGATCGCCAGCGCGAAGACCAGTCCGAGCCCGTCGATGAGAAAAGCCAGCCGCAAATCGAGCGACGGGACCCAGTCGATGGCGATCCTGACGGGCCGTCCGGCGGCAACGTCCGGCATTGTCGTCAGCAGCGCGACGAACAGCGCCGCCGGCACGATCGCCAGGATCCAGCCCGCCGCCTTGCCCGTCTCGCGCACAATCGTCGTCGCCAGCAGCGCGGCGCCAAATGGCGCCAGCAACAGCAGCACGGCGAAAAGGTCGAAACTGAGTGACAAGGGCCGCCCCGGGATTCGTGCGCGAACTTTAGCGGCAGATCCGCTCAATGATAGCAAAACCGGCCCGGCTAGCCTCACTTTCCACGAGACTCGGCGTCGCACGCGGCATGACAGCCGGGCTTTGGGCGCCTATATCGCGGCCATGACCGATACCGCTCCCAAGCTCACCCCGCCCGTCGCCGACCGCCGCCAGCATGCCGTCACGCAGCACGGCATCACCCGGCAGGACCCTTACGCCTGGCTCCGCGCCGACAACTGGCAGGAGGTGATGCAGGCGCCCGAGACGCTGCCCGCCGACATCCGCGGCTACCTCGAGGCCGAGAACGCCTATTTTGCGGAAAGCTTCGAGACCCCGCACGCCGATCTCGTCGAGCGAATCTATCGCGAAATCCGCGGCCGCATCAAAGAGGACGAGACCGACCTCCCCGACAAGGACGGGCCGTGGGCCTACAATTCGCGCCACGAGGAGGGGAAGCAATATCCGCTGATCGTGCGCACGCCGCGCGATGGCGGCCCCGAGACGCTGCTGCTCGACTGCAACCTGGAAGCCGGCGACGGCTATTTCGGCTTCGGCGGAGCGGAGCATTCGCCCGACCACAAACTGCTGAGCTGGGCGGCCGACACGCAGGGCTCGGAATACTACACCATCCACATCCGCGACATCGCGACCGGGACCGATACGGGCGAGATCATCACCGAATCCGGCGATGGCGGCACCTGGGCGCCGGACGGCAAGTCGATCTACTACACCGAGCTCGACGAGAGCCACCGTCCCTACCGCATCCGCCGCCATGTCCTCGGCACGCCGCAGAACGACGACGCGATCATCTACGAGGAGTCCGATCCCGGCTTCTTCGTCGGTGTCGGCGAGACGCTGAGCAGGCGCTACATCGTCATCGACGTACACGACCACCAGACCTCGGAGATCTGGCTCATCGGTGACGGCAGCGATGCGCCCCGCCTCGTCTCCCCGCGCCAGACCGAGCGGGAGTACGACGCCGAGGAACGCGACGGCCTGCTCTACATGCTGACCAACGCCGATGGCGCCGAGGACTACAAGATCGTCACCGCGCCCGCCAACGCGCCAGACGCAGAGAACTGGACCGACTTCGTGCCGCACACGCCCGGCGTGCTGATCCTCGATCTCATCGTCCTCGCCAATCACATGGTTCGGCTCGAGCGCGTCGAAGGACTGCCGCGCATCGTGGTGCGCGATCTGCGCGATAATCGCGAGTGGATCGTCTCCTTCGACGAGGAGGCCTACGCGCTCGGCATGTCGGCCGGCTATGAGTTCGACACCAACACTATCCACATGACCTACGCGTCGCCCACGACGCCGCAGCGCATCTTCGAACTCAACCTCGATACGGGCGAGCGCACCCTGCTCAAGCAGCAGGAGGTGCCGAGCGGCCACAACCCCGACGACTACGTCACGCGCCGCATCTTCGCCGACGCCGCAGACGGCGAGCGCGTGCCGATCACCCTGCTCTACCGCAAGACGACGCCGATCGACGGCACCGCTCCAGCCCTGCTCTACGGTTATGGCTCCTACGGTATGTCGATGCCGGCGGGCTTCTCGGTGTCCAACCTGTCGCTGGTCGACCGCGGCTTCGTCTATGCCATCGCGCATGTCCGCGGCGGCATGGAGAAAGGTTACGCGTGGTACCGGAACGGCCGGCGCGAGAACAAAGCCAACACCTTCACCGACTTCATCGCCGCGGCCGAAAAGTTGATCGCGGACGGCTACGCGGCGCCTAACCGGATCGTCGCCGAAGGCGGCTCGGCGGGCGGCATGCTGATGGGTGCGATCTCGAACATGCGGCCCGACCTCTGGGCCGGCATCCTCGCGCTGGTGCCGTTCGTGGACGTGCTCAACACGATGAGCGACGACACCCTGCCGCTCACGCCGCCCGAGTGGCCGGAATGGGGCAACCCGATTGAGTCGGAGGACGACTTCCGGCGGATCGCGGCCTACGCCCCCTACGAGCAGGTGGCCGCCAAGGACTACCCGCCCACCTTCGTCCTCGCCGGCCTGACGGACACACGCGTTACCTATTGGGAGCCGGCCAAGTGGGTGGCGAGACTCCGGGCGACCAAGACGGACAGCAATCCGCTTTACCTCAAGACTCACATGGAGGCCGGCCATTCCGGTGCGTCCGGACGATTTGACCGGATCAAGGAGACGGCATTGAGCTACGCGTTTGCGCTCAGCTGCGTCGGATTGGCATAATCGACCCAAAAGGCGTCATTGGCGGGACATGGCAAAAGGCCTATATCGAACGCCTCAGCCGGTTCAGGCCCACGAAATCAACAAGTTGGAGCAAATCCCATGGCACTCACCCTCCCCGAGCTTCCCTACGCCTATGACGCGCTTGGACCGTACATGTCCAAGGAGACGCTGGAGTTTCACCACGACAAGCATCACCAGGCTTACGTGACCAACGGCAACAAGCTGATGGAAGGCAAGGGCCTCGAGATTCTGCCGCTCGAAGACCTCGTCAAGGAAGTGTTCGGCAAAGAGCCCGGCATCTTCAACAACGTCGGCCAGCACTACAATCACGTACATTTCTGGAACTGGATGAAGCCCAATGGCGGCGGCGGTGCCTCCAAGGTGCCGGGCGAATTGCTGAAGGCGATCGAGTCCGATCTCGGCGGCTTCGACAAGTTCCGCGCCGACTTCATCAATGCCGGCACGACGCAGTTCGGCTCGGGCTGGGCCTGGCTCAGCCTCAAGGACGGCAAGCTGCAGGTGACCAAGACCGCGAACGGCGAGAGCCCGCTGGTCCACGGCAACGCCAAGCCGATCCTGGGCGTCGACGTGTGGGAGCACAGCTACTACATCGATTACCGCAACGCGCGCCCGAAATACCTCGAAGCCTGGTTCGATAACCTCGTGAACTGGGAACATGTCGCCAAGATGTACGACGACGCCAAGTAAGCGTCCTCACTAACCGATCTGTTCAAACCCGCCGGTCGCTCCGGCGGGTTTTTCGTTGAGAGTCGATGCGTTCGCCTTCAACGCAACAGGCCCGCGTGTTAAGCATCGCTTAACCATGAGCCAGCCCCTCAAGACCGTCGCGGTCCTTGTCGCCAATCCAGCGCTGTCGTCGATCCTGACGGTGACACTGGCGAGCGTGCCGACGCTGCGTGTGCGGGCGTTCGAGTCGGAAGCCGGCCTCAAGCGCTATCTGCAAATCACCACCACCGACCTCGTGGTGGCCGACCTCGATAGCCTCACCCATCCGGCCGACCGGCTTGCCGAACGGCTTCGTGCCGATGCGCAGATTCCGGGCCAGCTGCAGGTCATCGCGCTCGCCCGCACGCTCTCGGCGGATACCAAGATGTCGTCGCTCCGTGCCGGGATCGACGAGATCATCATGAAGCCGATGTCGCCGCGCTATCTCGTCGAACGGGTGATCGCCCGGCTGGCGCGCCCCGCGATGGCCGATCGCCGCAGGAGCCTGCGCAAACGCGACTGGTCGAGCTTCGGCAGCAACGTAGTCCCGCTGTTCGGACCGACCTCCGACACGGTGCACTAGACCGGGTTCGCCGCGCCCTGGTCGATCAGCCACACGGCCTTGTTCCAGATGTCTTCGACAGAATCCGCGAACTGCACATAGCGGTCGTGGCCCCTGATCGAGGTCGAGAGCACATCGGCCGCGTAGCCGCGCATCACCTTGAACGCGCCGTTACGATCGAAGAACACCACTGGCTTCCTACCGGACCCGCCGCCCCCACGTACCCACGTGCGGTAGAGGCTGATCGCCGAACTCAGCGAGCCTGGCAGCGCAACGTAGAGCGTCGAGATACTCGCCAGCCGCGCCGCGCGCGCCTCTGCCGTCGCGATGTGCTCAACGGTCATGCCCGTGAGGTAGCTCGGCTCAGAGAACGACTCGTCGGCAATCAGCGTAACCTCGGCGCCGGCCGTACGTGCGCTCGTCAGCAGCGGCACCGGAATGTCGTCGGCGCGATCGACCACACACGCGAGCCGTGCGCCCTTGCGGGCGAGATACGCCCCGGCCTGCGACATGATCGTCGCGCGCTCGGCATCGCCGGGACCATGGTCCGACGAGAAGATGCCAAACACCGGATGTGCGTCAGGCGACATCAGCGGCCGCGGCTCAGGCCACCGAGGATGCCGCGAACGATCGCGCGCCCGAGCTGCGTCGCCATGCTGCGCGCCGCCGACTTGAGGGCCGCCTCGGCCACGCTGTCGCCGCGCGACGTCCGCTTGGTAGTCGGCGGACCGCTGTCTTCGCGGTAGCGCGGCGGGCCCGAGCGATAGTTGGTGTCCTCGTATGTGGGCCGCGACGGCGCCTGCGCCTGCGCGTCTTCCTTCTCGCGCGCGTCTTCGGCATCGGCCTGCTTTTTGGCCTTCTTGGTCAGCACCTCGTACGCCGACTCCCGATCCTCGACCTTGTCGTAGATCGCGCCCACCGGCGACGCCGCCATCACAGCCTTGCGCTCCTCCGGGGTGATCGACCCCACCCGTGAGAAGGGCGGGCGGATGAAGGTGCGCTCGACGACCGATGGAATTCCCTTGTCCTCGAGCACCGACACCAGCGCCTCGCCCACCGCGAGCTGCGTGATCGCTTCCTCGGTGCTGAAACTCGGATTGGTGCGGAACGTCTCGGCTGCGACGCGCACCGCCTTCTGGTCGCGCGGCGTATAGGCCCGCAGTGCGTGCTGCACGCGATTGGACAACTGCGAGAGCACCGTATCTGGAATGTCGATCGGGTTCTGCGTCACGAAGTACACACCCACGCCCTTCGACCGCACCAGCTTGACCACCTGCTCGACCTTGTCGACCAGCGCCTTGGGCGCGTCATCGAACAGCAGATGCGCTTCGTCGAAAAAGAACACAAGCTTCGGTTTGTCCGGATCGCCGACTTCCGGCAGCTCCTGGAACAGCTCGGACAGCATCCAAAGGAGGAATGTCGCATAGAGCCGCGGCGACTGCATCAGCTGGTCGGCCGCGAGCACCGAGATCATGCCGCGGCCGCTGGTGTCGGAGCGCATGAAGTCGGTAATCTTGAGCGCCGCCTCGCCGAAGAAGTTCTCGCCGCCCTGCTGTTCGAGCACCAACAAGGCTCGCTGCACGGCACCGATCGTCGCCGTCGCCACGTTGCCGTAGGTCGCGGAAATCTCTGAGGCGTTCTTTTCGACCTCGATCAGCAGCGCACGCAGATCCTTGAGGTCGAGCAGCAGCAGTCCATGATCGTCGGCGAACTTGAAGGCGATGTTGAGCACGCCCTCCTGTGTCGGATTGAGGTCGAGGATGCGCGACAGCAGCAGCGGCCCCATCTCGGAGATCGTCGTGCGCACCGGGTGGCCCTGCCGCCCGAACAAATCCCAGAAAATCACCGGATATTTGTCGACCTTGTAGTCGTCGAAGCCGATGTCCTGCGCGCGCTTGACGATCCAGTCCTTGGCCTCGCCCATCTGCGACAGCCCGCTGAGGTCGCCCTTCACGTCGGCGCAGAACACCGGGACGCCAGCGCGCGAAAAGCCCTCCGCCAGACCCTGCAGCGTGACGGTCTTGCCCGTTCCGGTCGCGCCGGTCACCAGACCATGGCGATTGCCGTATTTGAGAAGCAGGTACTCCGGCTTGGTGCTGGTGCCCATGTACAGGCGGTCGTCGAGAAGCAGATTCGGCACGGACGTCGCACTCCGGATTCGCAGGTGAGCCGTTATAGCCGCCGCGCCGCGACCCCGCCAACCCCGCCGCAACGAAGGGCGGCGCCCTCCGGGCAAAAGAAGCCCTCGCTTTACCAAATTCGGTGCGTTTCGTGGCGCCGACGAACGAATTCGGCGACAATTGCCGGATGCGCATTACCCGTCGTCTCGCCCTCACCGGCCTCGGCTCCGCCCTCGTCGCCCCTGCCCTGCTCGGTCGGGCCTACGCGATCGAGCAGTATCTGAGTCCGCTCGATTTTGGGCTCAACGCGGGAAGCGGCACCGACCAGTCCGCCGCCATCCAGCAAGCGATCAACCAAGCCTCGATCAACGGCAAGGACGTGCTCATGCCGGCCGGTGAGTACTATGTCCGCGACCTGCAGTTCGCGGGCGGGATGCGTCTCGTCGGTGCCTCACGCGGAACCCATCTGATCGGCGTCGACGGTGCGAGCATCGGCCGCGTCATGGCCGGTAGCGGTTTCGTCGTCGATGGCGTGTCGTTCAGCGGCGGCTCGGGCGACCAGCCCGCGCTGTTGCTCGATCAATGCGACGACGCGACGATCCGCAACTGTGCGTTCGGCGGCGCTGGCGTCGGCATCGGCGCAAACAACGCGACGGCGACGATCGAGAACTGCACCTTCGCCGAGCTCGGCGACGCCGCGATCCACAGCATCAACGGGCGTGGCCTCTTCATTCGCGGCAATCGCATTAGCGGCTGCGGCAATGCCGGCATCCGCATCTGGCGCGACACCTCAGGCCACGACGGCTCGATCGTCACCGGCAATCGCATCTCGCAGATCGACTGGCGCGGTGGCGGCAACGGGCAGAACGGCAACGGCGTCAATATCTACCAGGCCGACGGCGTCATCGTCTCCGACAACGTCATTTCCGATTGCGGCTTCACCGCCGTGCGCGTCAACGCCGGACGCAACACACAGGTCCGCGGCAACACATGTCT
Organism: Devosia sp.; assembly: GCA_044224395.1. Taxonomy (GTDB): domain Bacteria; phylum Pseudomonadota; class Alphaproteobacteria; order Rhizobiales; family Devosiaceae; genus Devosia_A. The sequence continues at coordinate 86,258 of JBGAKM010000003.1, read as the reverse complement.
CAACTGCGGCGAGGTCGCGATCTTCTCCGAGTTCGGCTTCTCGGGGTCGGTGGTCGCCGACAACATCATCGATGGCGCCGCGACCGGCATCGACATCACCAACCTCGACACCGGCGGCTACCTCGCGACCTGCACGGGCAATATCGTGCGCAACATCTTCCCGTCGTCGAAGGTGAACCCCGACACGCGCCCGGTCGGCATCTATGCCGAGGCGGATACGGTCGTCGCCAACAACGTCGTCGAGAACTCCCCCGGCGTCGGCATCGTCGCCGGCTTCGGCCCCTTCGTGCGCAACGTCTCGATCACCGACAATGTTCTGCGCGACTGCGCCATCGGCATCGGCGTCACGGTCGTCAACGACCCCAAAGTCGGCAAAGTCCAGGTCGCCGGTAACACCATCTCCGGCTCAACCAACGGCGCCCTCGTCGGCTTCGAGTGGGAAACAATCGCCACCAACGATCTTGCGCGTGATGCGAGTCGCTACCCCCACGTCGCGGTCAGCGGCAACGTTGTGGGCTAATCCTCTTCAAACCGCCCGCGACATCGCCGCCGTCGCCCGCATCACGCCCACATCGCGTCCACGCACATTGCGTATCGTCTGCGTCGCGAACCGTTCGAGCACCTTGCGCTGTTCGGCGTCGGGGTCGCTGATCGCGAGCAGCAGCGTCGCCACCATCGCGTGCGAGGCGGACATGTTGCCGTCGTCGACTTTGAGCGCGTAACCCCAGCCTTTGTTGCGCACGGCGCCGCATTGCACGCCCTCGGCGCCGCCCTTCTGGAACACGCGGCCGCCAAAGGCGCGCATCACGTCCGTATCGAGGCTTCCGGTGCCGCCCACAAGGTGCGGGTGCGCCGTCGCGGCATCGAAGATGCGCCGCGCCGCGTCGGCGATGTCGGTGGGCAGTCCCTTCCCCGAGGCCATGCGCGCAAAGCCGCGCGCGAACCCACGCAGCGGCGCGGCCCAGGTCGGGATGGAGCAGCCGTCCGTGCCGCAGCGATCGATCGAAAGGGGCTCGCCGACGACAAGCTCGATCCCCGCCCGCACCGCAAGCTGCACCGGATGGTCGCGGTCGACATAGTGCGAGGTCGGCACCCCCAGAGCTTCGGCAACCGCGAGCATACCGGAGTGCTTGCCCGAGCAGTTGTTGTGGAGCGCCGTCGGCTGGTGGCCCGACTCGCGCAGGCGCTCTCGGGCCGGCGCGTAGCTTGGCGCGTGGGCGCCGCATTCGAGATCGGTGGGCGCAAGGCCGATATGGCCGAGGAACGACGTTACGCCCTCGACGTGGAACTCCTCGCCCTGGTGTGAGGCACAGGCGAGCGCCAGCTCTTCGTCCTTGAGCTTGAACTTGTCGATGGCGCCCGAAGTGACCATCGCCAGCGCCTGCATCGATTTGATCGCCGAGCGCGGGAAGATCGGCCGGTCAATGTCGCCCGCAGAGGCAATCACGTGCCCCGCCGCATCGATCACGACGAACGCGCCGCGGTGGCGGTTCTCCACCCAGTTGCCGCGCACGACTTCAGCGAGAATGGGATTTGCGGCATCCATAGAAAAGCGGCCTCCGTGATGCCCTTGTGGGACATCAGGAGGCCGGGAAAGTCAATCGGGAGGAGGGAGGAAGGCACGTTGCATGGGACCGGCTTTGGAGGCCGGGAAGAAAAAGCTCAGGCGGTATCGGCGAGTCGAAGCGTAAGCACCTGCTGGGACGGCGTGACGAGGTGGGAGGGTCCCTTCATGCCGAACGACTGCGCCACTGCCGGCAAGGTGGCGAAAGCCGCCGCGCCCGCAATAATGATGCCGGCAAGAGCGGCGATCAGCAGTTTTTCGTGGTTCTTACTCATTTCAACTCTCCGACAGGTCGGACTTGGATGATGCGGTTCTACGGGGGTGGGCTTGAACCACCCCTGAGGCGCGCATTCAGACAGCATTCATTTGACGAACGCGGCGGCGCCATCCTTGGGTTGCCTCCCGCGTCGGGCAGTGAAATCATCGGCTCAGTGGAGGATGCGAGATGAAAGTGATCGTGACTGGTGGCAGCGGCAAGCTGGGCCGCGCCGTGCTCAAGGATCTGGTGGCTAATGGCTACCAAGTGCTCAACATTGACCAGACGCTCCCCAAGGACGATCCCGTCTGCCCCACGGTTCGCATCGATCTCAGGGATTTCGGCGAGGTTCTAGCCGCGTTCAGCGGCGTCGACGAGCGCAAGGGGCCGTTCGACGCGGTGGTGCACCTCGCCGCGATTCCCGCGCCTGGCCTCTTCGCCAACGCGCGGACCTTCGCCAACAACGTCCCCGCGACCTACAACATCTTCGAGGCTGCCCGCATTGCCCGCATCAAAACCGTCGTATTCGCCTCGAGCGAGACGGTGCTCGGCCTCCCCTTCGACAATCCGCCGCCCTACGTGCCGGTGGACGAGGAGTACTACCCGCGCCCGGAGACCGCCTACTCGCTGGGCAAGCTCGTCGACGAGACGATCGCGGCCCAGTTCGCGCGCTGGGATCCTGAGCTCAAGATCGCGGGCCTCCGCTTTTCGAACGTCATGGATGTCGAGGACTACAAGGCTTTCCCGAGCTTTGATTCCGATCCTCTGAAGCGCAAATGGAATTTGTGGGGCTACATCGATGCCCGCGACGGCGCGCAGGCCGTGCGCAAGGCGATCGAGGCCGAATTCAAAGGCTTTGAGGCCTTCATCATTGCGAACGCCGACACCGTCATGAGCCGCGCCAATGCCTCACTGATGGCCGAGGTGTTCCCAGCCGTCGAACAGCGACCCACCATGTCGTCGACCGGCACGCTGCTGTCGATCGACAAGGCCAAGCGCATGCTCGACTACAACCCGCAGCACAGCTGGCGAAATCACGTCTAGGTCAGAAGGCCAGCCACGGCACCCACTCGGCGATCTTTTCGCGGAGCAGCACGACCACCACAACGAGAAACAGCGCCGCAATCCACCAGCGGAGGCGCGTCGGTATTCGAGACGGCGTCCCCGTGGCAGCGCCGCTCATGCGCGCTTCCCGTCGCGCCAGCAGTTCCCACTGCGTGTCGGCGCGCGCTTCCTCCGATTTCGGCGCTAGTCGCGGATGTAGCGGCAAGACGTTCGCCGCCGGCTTGTCCTCGCCGTCTTCCATGATGCGTCAGGCTTTCCGCGCCGACTTCGGTCCCGGCGCGAGCGAAGACTACACCCGCTTGCCCGCTGCGTCGAACAGGAGGCACGTGCTGGGGTCGATGCCGAACTCCACCCACGCATCGGTCGCCATGGATGAGTGCCCGCGCTGCTGGACGGTGATCTGCGCGCCGTTTTCACCGGCGGCATAGACGTAGGACATGCCGCCCAACTGCTCGACAACCTGCGACCGCGCCGACATTTTCACGGTCGCGCTCGCCGCGTCGATGAAATGTTCGGGACGGATGCCCACCGACACCTTGTCGCCCGGCCTGGCGCGGTCGCTGCGCGTCTTGACCCGTAGTGTCGGGTTGCCGAAATCCAGCAATCGCACCTCGGCACCGAGGCTTCCGGCAGTGACGATCTCGCCCGGCACGAAGTTCATTCGCGGCGAGCCGATGAAGCCGGCTACGAACATGTTGTCGGGGTTGTCGTAGAGCTCGATCGGCGTGCCCTGCTGCTCGATCACACCGGCGCGTAGAACGACGATCCGGTCGGCGAGCGTCATCGCCTCCACCTGGTCGTGCGTCACGTAGACCATCGTTGCGCCCAGCTGCTGGTGCAGCTTGGCGATCTCGATGCGCATCTGCACGCGCAGCTCGGCATCGAGGTTGCTAAGCGGCTCGTCGAACAGGAACGCCTTGGGCTCGCGCACAATGGCGCGACCGATCGCGACACGCTGCCGCTGGCCGCCGGACAGCTGCCGCGGCTTACGGTCCATCAATTCTTCGATCTCGAGGATTTTGGCAGCGCCCGCGACGCGCGTCGCCACCTGGTCGCGCGGCATGCCGCCCATGCGGAGGCCAAAGCCGAGGTTCTGCTCCACGGTCATGTGCGGATACAGCGCGTAGGACTGGAACACCATTGCAACGCCGCGCTCGGACGGATCGTAGTCGGTGACGTCTTCGCCGCCGATGAAGACTTGGCCGGATGTGGGCTCTTCGAGGCCCGAGATCGTCCGCAGCAGCGTCGATTTTCCACAGCCGGATGGGCCGACGAAGACCACGAACTCACCATCGCTCACGTCGAGATCGACGTTCTTGATGACGTGCACGGCACCGAAATTCTTGTTCACGCCGCGCAGCTGCAATTCGGCCATTCGAGTCCCCTCCCGGCGCTCCCTCGCGCCCTCCTATGATGCGCGGAAGTTGATATTCCGCAACCCACTTGCGGTACGATCCTCATCCTCCCGAGCATCGCCGAAGTGCTTTATGTCAGTAGTTCTGGCCCATCAGGCATTCAACTTGCAAGAACAATGAGGTACGTGCCTCTTGATTCATTGTGTCGCTTCGGCAATGCTCATCGGGCTGCGAGGGGCTGGGAGGCTGACCGCGGCACACGGAAGAGACGCGCATCGTCAGAGACGGCCGAGCCTTTTTACCGTGACGGAGGACACAAGGAGGACATGATGAAGCGACTTGCGCTAGCCGCAATGCTCGGCTTGCTGGCGTTTGCGCCGGCATACGCCCAGACGACAGTTACCTATCTCAATATCGCCACCGGCAAGGACAAGGCGCTGCTCGAACAGGCAGCGCAGGAGTTCATGGCCGCCAATCCGGGCATCACCGTCGAGCTGCCCACGCTCGAGAATGAAGCGTTCAAGGCCAAGTTGGTGACGCTACTGCAGACGGACGAAGCCCCCGACATGATCAACTCGTGGGGCGGCGGCGTGTTCTATGAACAGGCTCGCGCCGGCGTACTGCGCGACGTCACCAATGTCGTAACGCAGGAAGCCAAGGACTCGATCGGCAGCGCCGGTCTCGCCGCTTACACGGCCCCCGACGGCAAGCTCTACGGCCTCGCCCGCGACGTCTCGGAAGTCGTCCTGTGGTACAACAAGAGCCTGTTCGAGAAGGCTGGCGTCACGCCGGAAAGCATGGCGACCTGGGAAGGCTTCCTCGCTGGCGTGCAGAAGTTCAAGGATGCCGGCATCACCCCGCTTGCGGTTGGCGCCAAGGACAAGTGGCCCGCTCACTTCTGGTGGAGCAAACTGGTCGTGCGTCTCGCTGGCCAGGACGGCTTCAATGCCGCCGCTGCCGGTGAAGGCGACGGCTTTGCCGGTCCGGACTTCGTCAAGGCCGGTGAATACTTCCTGCAGCTCGCCGCTCTCGATCCGTGGCAGCCGGGCTTCCTCGCCGCGACCTATGGCGATGCTTCGGGCTACTTCGGCGACGGCAAGGCTGCGATGCACCTGATGGGCGACTGGGACTACCAGGTGGCCAAGGACAACTCGGCCAACAAGCAGGGCATCCCGGACGATCAGCTCGGCATCCTTCCCTTCCCGACCGTCGAAGGCGGCAAGGGCGATCCGACCGATACGCTCGGCGGTCTAGGTGGCATCCTGTTCACCAAGAAGGCGTCCGACGAAGCCGTGAAGTTCGCCGAGTACCTGAATTCCAAGAAGGTCCAGGCGCGCTTTGCCGAAGGTGACTTCTACGTGCCGATCGTGGCTGGTGCTGCCGACGGCATGACCAACCCGTTCAAGGTGCAGATCGCCAAGGACATCAACGGCGCTCACTGGCACGCCAACTTCTTCGACCAGGCGCTTGGCCCGTCCGTTGGTGGCGTCGTCAACGACATCTCGGCCGAACTGGCAGCCAACTCGATCGGCGCCCAGGAAGCCGCCGAGCTCGTGAAGGAAGCCGTGGACGATACGCTTTAGTCTAGGCGTCTCCCGCCGGCGGACGGTTCCCGTAGCCGTCCGCCGGCCCTATAGATGTCGTGTTGGGGTTGACTGATGGCGAGCGTTGCAACGAACGATGGTGCACTTGTGGCGGCGGCCCCGCGGCGGCGACGCTTCATGGAACGCAAGAGCCTCGTGCCGCTGCTGCTGTTCCTGCCTCCGTCGCTGATCCTGTTCACCGTCTTTGTCGCCTTGCCGATGATCGACGCGGCAACGTTCTCGTTCTTCAACTGGACCGGCTACGGTCCGATCACCGATTTCGTCGGCTTCGACAACTATGTCGATGTGCTGACCCACCGGAACTGGGGCACGGCCGTCCGCAACAGCCTGCTCGTGGTCGCCGTGTCGCTGACCATCCAGCTGCCGCTGGCCATGTGGTGCGCCTTGGCGCTATCCGAGCGCGGCACCAGCATCAACGTCATCCGCACCATCTTTTTCCTGCCCTTCATGCTGGCAGAAGTGGCGGCGGGCCTCATCTGGAAGTTCGCCTATGACGGCGACTATGGTCTGCTGCCCATCATCGGCAAATGGCTCGGCGTCGAAACGCCCTACGTGCTCGCCGACAAGTTCTGGGTGATGCCGGCCATCATGGTGGTGATCACCTGGAAGTACTTCGGCTTCCACATGATGATCTACATCGCCGGCCTGCAGTCGATCCCGAGCGAAGTCATCGAGGCCGCCCGGCTCGACGGCGTCAAGAAGTGGCAGATCATCCGGCACATCAAGATCCCGATGGTCCGTTCGGCGATCGTCATCTCGGTGTTCTTTGCGATCACCGGCGCGCTGCAGCTGTTCGATATCATCCTGCCGCTGAGTGGCGGCGGCCCGTCGCACTCGAGCCACACCATCGTGAGCTTCCTCTACCAGTTCGGCATCCTGCGCATGAAGCTGGGCTTCGGCGGCGCGGTCAGCGTGATCCTGTTCATCGCTTGCGTCACGGTGGCGCTGATCTACCGCCGCGTCCTGTTCAAGGTGGAGCAGAACTGATGGCCGCTATCGACACCCCAAACGCTCCTGCCGCCACTGCGCCCACGCCGCGCAAGCGGCGCCGGCCGGCGGTCTCTGCATTCCAGTGGATCACGCTGTTGGTCGTCGCGCTGTTCGTGATGGTGCCGCTCTACACAACAGTGCTGGGCGGCTTCAAGGAAGTCGGCGAGTTGCGCGTCAATCCGTTCGGCCTGCCCGCCAGCTGGGATCCGACCCGCTTCACCGAGATTCTCACCGGTTCCAAATACTTCTCGTCGATGGGCAATTCGCTGTTCATCGCCGTGGGCACCGTGATTCTCTCGATCCTCCTGTCCTCGATGACGGCCTTCGCCTTTGCCCACATCAAGTTCTTCGGCTCGCGCTACCTGCTGGGCTACCTGATGCTGGGGCTGCTGTTCCCCGCCGCCACGGGCATCCTGCCGCTGTTTATCAAGATGCGCGACCTCGGCCTGCTCGACAGCCATTTGGGCATCATCATCGTCCAGGCGGCGTTCAGCATCTCGTTCTCGGTCCTGCTGTTCTACAACTTCTTCAAAGAACTGCCCAAGGAGCTGATCGACGCCGCGCGCATGGACAATTGCGGCTATGTCCGCATCTATTGGTACGTCACCCTGCCCCTGTGCCTGCCGATCATCGCGACTGTCGGCGTGTTCAACTTCGTGGGCAGCTGGAACAGCTTTCTGCTGCCGCTGATCGTGCTCAACACGGACTCCAAATACACGTGGCCGCTGGGCATCATGCAGTTCCAGGGCGAGTTCGGATCGGACTGGCCGCGCATCCTCGCCTATCTGACGCTGAGCCTGCTGCCCGCCGTGGTCGCCTTCCTGCTGGCGCAGCGCTACATCATCTCCGGCTTGACCGGCGGTGCCGTCAAAGGCTGAGTTCTTCGCGACAGCAGCGCCCGGCCGCCGAGATAGAGGCCGGGCAGCAATAGTGCCAGCGCAGCCCAGATGCCGATCAGCACCGGGCGTGCCGCAGTGCGCCGGTTCGCGATGTACTGGTCGATCACCTCACCGCCGACGCGCACGCGTCCGGCAAGCTGGCGCTTGGACAGCGTACCGCGCGTGAACAGCTTGAAGCCGTCGCGCATGTCCGTCATCACGAGCCCACCGGCCGCCGTCGCCGCGAGGATGGCGGCATAGTTATCGCCGCTCATTTCGAACATCGTGAAGTTCGTCGTGTCTTCGCGCACCGTCACGCCCTGCGGTGCGACGGGCGGAAACACCACCGGCCAGGCGAAGGCCAGCGTCACAACCATCGCCCAGATCAGCGACGGCGCGTACGGTCGGGCGAAGATGGCGCGGATGCTGGCCAGCATGAGCGGAGCCTAGCCCTCCGCGTGCAACGCCGCTAGACGTCGAGTTCGATCCACACCGGAGCGTGATCGGACGCCCCTTCCCTGCCGCGCACCTCGCGATCCACGGCGCCGGCCTTGAGCTTTTTCACCAGGATCTTGCTGAGCAGGAAATGGTCGAGCCGCAGCCCGCCGTTCCGCTCCCACCGGTTCCGCATGTAGTCCCAGAAGGTGTAGAGCGCTGGATCGTCCGGATAGAGCTTGCGCAGCGCGTCGGTCCAGCCCTGCTCCAGCAGCGCCGCATAAGTTGCCCGCGCCGCCGGCTGCACCAGCGCATTGTCGCGATACGACGTGGTGACATAAATGTCCCGCGGCTCTGGAACGATGTTATAATCGCCAGCGAGCACCACCGGCAGCTTGCTCGCGAGCAGCTCCGCCGCATGCTCGTGCAGCCGCAGCATCCAGCGCAGCTTGTAGTCGTATTTCGGCCCCGGCTGCGGATTGCCGTTCGGCGCGTAGAGGCAACCGATCACGACGCCGTTGACCGCCGCCTCGATGTACCGCGCCTGATCGTCGTCCTCATCGCCCGGCAGCGCGGTCTGCGTCACCACCGGGTCCGCCCCGCGCGCGAGGATCGCCACCCCGTTCCACGCCGACTGCCCGACGAACGCGGCGCCATAGCCGGCGTCGGCAAGGGCGGTACGCGGAAACTGCCGATCCGTCGCCTTCAATTCCTGCAGGCAAACCACATCAGGCCGCCGCACCTTCAGCCAGGCGAGCAGGTTCGGCAGCCGGCGGTTGATGTTGTTGATGTTGAAGGTAGCGATTTTCATCGCGTCACGGCGCGATCCGCCCCACCCACTCCGTCACCGTGTCCGCCACGGATTGCAAATGCTGCGCCGTGGTGAAGCCCGAGATCGCCTTGCGCGGCTTCAGATCGTGATCGCCGTCTTCGAGCCAATGCACTTCGACCTCGTCGCTCAGCCCATACTCGCCGACCTCGTTGCGATCGCCGAATTCGTCGCGCGTGCCCTGGCAGATTAACGTCGGGGTCTTCAGCTCGAGCAGATGCGCCGTGCGGAGTTGCGTCGGCCGGCCCGGCGGGTGGAACGGATAGCCGAGGCACAGCAGCCCCGCGATCCGCTCCGCCGCAAACTCCGCATCCGCGATCATGCTCGCGACGCGCCCGCCCATCGATTTGCCTCCGATCATCAGCGGACCATCGGTCGGCCCGAGATCGTCGATCGCCGCGACATATTCCGGCATCACCTTCTCGGCCTTCGGCGGCGGCTTGCGCTCGCCGGTGCGGCGCGCTGCCATATAACCGAACTCGAAGCGCGCGACGCGAAAGCCGGCGGCGGCCAGCACCTTGGTCGTCGCGTTCATGGACGCCGAGTCCATGGGGGCCCCGGCGCCATGCGACAGCATGATCGTGACGCGCGCATCCTCGGGACCGTCGAAGAGGAAGTTGGTGGGCATCGTTTTCCTTTGCTCTGTCCTGACGGTTGCGCGCAAGCGTGCTCCAGCCGTCCGGCCGACCGTTAGGTTAGCTCGCCGATTTGCGCGTGGTGACGTCGATGAAGGCGATGCCGCGGCTTGCGGTGCGCGCCCATTCGCTGTCGGTGTCGAGCTCGAGGTACCGGCTCCACCAGCGCCGCGCTTCGCCGAAATCCTTGGCGTCGAACTCGAGCGTCGCGAGGTTGTACACGGCGTCGGCATAGCCCGGATCGATGGCCACGGCGCGCTGCAGATGACGCCGCGCCGCGTCGATCTTGCCCTCGTCCTTGAGCAGCGCCGCATAGTTGAACCAGGCTTCGACGAAGCTCGAGTCGATCTTGATAGCAAGCGCATAGGCCGCGCCGGCCTCGTCGCTCTCGCGGAGCGCGCGGAAACAGTTGGCGCGATTGTAGGCCGCCACCGAGTCCGACGGGTCGAGCGACAGGCAACGGCCATAGAGCACAGTCGCTTCGGCGAACAGCTGGCTGTCCTCGGCCTGCTCGGCCAGCGTGAAATACTCTTCGCTGTCGTCGTCGACCGGCTCGAGCCCGAGCAGCCCCTGCCCGTCGAGCTCGCGCTTCCTGTCGCCCTCGGTCGCGTAGATCTTCTGTGGCCCACCGGGATGCAGCGACAGCGCCGTCAGCGATGCGACGGGACCAGCCGAATGAACCGACCGCACCACCGCGCCCCAGCTCGCGCCACCGGCGATCAGCCCGGCATATTTCTTGGCGAGGATCAGGTCGCGGAACGAGAACGGTTCGCTGTCATGCTCGAACGCATCGAACAGCGCCAGCCTGTCGAGCGTATCGCCATTGAGCCTCGATTGATCGAGCAGCGACTGCCGCGACATCGCGGAGCGCTCCGGCGTCTCCAGCAGATGCAGCCAGCGCAGGAACCCGTTCTCGCTCATCAGCTTGATGCCGGCGTCGCGCAGTCCGTCGATCCGCGCGTCGATGTCGGCTTCGCTCGATTTGTCGAGCAGCTTGCGACCAAGGACCACGCGCGAGGTCTGGCGCGTGATGCCGCGGCGCAGCCGACCGCCACGTGTGGCCACCGCCTTCGCAGCGAGGCGTTGCGGGAACGCGCGCAGCGCTCCCACAAGACCAAGCGTCGGAACGGTTGCCGCCATGTGAGCTTATCCGGCCTTCTTCTTGGCCGGCGCCTTCGCACTCGCAGCCTTGCTCGCAGCAACGGCTTCCTTCAACGACGGCTTGGCCGGGGCTTTCTTCGCGGCCGGCGCGGCCTCGCTCTTGGATTTACTGGGCGCAGCGGGCTTGGCCTGCCCCAGGCTCGCCTTCAGCGCGTCCATGAGGTTGATGACGTTACCGCGCTCGGGCGCGGCCGCGATGATCGGCTTGTGGCCCTTGAGCTTCTCCTTGATCATTTCCATCAGGGCGCTCTCGTAGCGGTCCTCGTATTTCTCGGGCTCGAAGTGCGTCACCTTCTGCTCGATCAGCTTCTCGGCGAGCTGCAGCATCTCCGGGTCGGCCTTGATGTCCGGGATCTCGTCGAAATAGGCGGCCGTCGAGCGCACCTCGCGTGGATCGCGCAGGGTCGTCACGAACATCCCCTTGTCGCGCGCGCCGATGGTCACGACGCGCTCGCGCGACGACATCACCAACCGCGCGATCGCAACTTTGCCCGCCGCCTGCATCGCGTCGCGGAGCACCGCAAACGTCTCCTCGGCCATCTTGCCGTCGGGCGCCAGGTAGTAGGGCGAGTCCTGGTAGATCACATCCACCTCGCTCTCATCGACGAACGCCTCGATGTTGAGCGTGTGGTTGGACTCGATGCGGACCGCGTCGAGGTCTTCGTCCTCGATGATGATGTATTGCTTGTCCTCGTACTCGTAGCCGCGCACCAGATCGGCGCGCTCGACCAGCCCCAGCTCGGGATCGACCGGCTTCATGTTGATGCGGTTGTGCGTGTCCTTGTGCAGCTGGTTGAAGCGAATCTTCTCGTTGGCACTCACCGCCGGATAGAGCCGGACCGGGCAGCTCACGAGGCTAAGCTTGATGTAACCCTTCCAACTGGCACGGGGCGCCATGGTCGACTCCATTGGGTACGCAGGTACAGCGAGCAGTCAGTTTAGTTCAAATCCACCAAACCGTCGACGGAGGGTAAACGAAGGGGGTTAATGGCCGTGCAAGCGGCAAGGCCCCCTCATCCGCCCTCCGGGCACCTTCTCCCCCAAAGGGAGAAGGCCACCACACCGACATCGCGGCTCCAGCCCTTCTCCCCATGGGGGAGAAGGTGGCCAAAGGCCGGATGAGGGGGCCTTCCTTCCTCGCCCCTCCCGCTAAGCCTTCACCGCCGCCCCCAAATCCCCCGCATCCTCATCCATCCCCGCCCAGGCATCCCCGCTTGCCGCCACGATCCCCGGCACCGTCGAATAGTTCAAATCTTCCGGCGCCGTCACCGAGCGCAGATCCTCCCAGCGCAGCGGCGTCGAGGCCGGCAGGTTGGGCTTTGCCCGCAGCGAATACGGCGCCACGGCCGTCGCCCCTCGGTAGTTGCGGTGAAAGTCGATGAAGATGCGTTTGGTCCGCTTGTCCTTGGCCATGTTGACCACGAACGTCTCGGGCGCCGCCTTGGCGATGCGCGCAGCGATCTCCCCCGTCGCCGCATGCGCTTTTTTCCAGTCGAGCTTGCGCGTGATCGGCACGACCACATGGAGCCCCTTGCCGCCCGACGTCTTCACGTAGGGCGTAAGCCCCAGCCGTTCGAGAAATTCCTTCACGAAGAACGCCGCGTCGACGATCTGCTTGAACTTGATCCCTTCGCCCGGATCGAGGTCGAAGATCACGCGGTCCGGCTTCTCCAGCGCCTCGTGCCAGTTGCAGCCCCAGGCGTGGAACTCGATGACGCCGAACTGGGCCAGCGCGAGATAGCCCTTGGCATCCTCCACCGAAATGTACTTTTTGAGCTCGCCCTCCTCGCTCGACATCGTCTCGAAGCTACCGATCGTCGCCGGCATGCCGGTGAACGGATGGCGCTGGAAGAAGATGTCGTCGAGCCGGCCGCTGGGGCTTCGCACCAGCGAGACCGGCCGGCCGAAGATGTGCGGCAGCATGAAGTCGCCGATCGCGGCGTAGTAGATCGCGACATCGAGCTTGGTTGGCCCGGACTTGCCGAACAGCCGCCGCGTCGGATTGGTCACCCAGATGTTGGCGAGGTCGGCGTCCGAGATGATGCGCTTGCGCTGCACCGGCGCCTCGCTTCGCGTGATCTCGGGCTCGCGCAGCCCTTTGAAGACGGCGTGGCGCACGCTGTTGTCCGCCGTCAGGTTCGAATAGTGCACATGCGCCGTGATCACCGGCCGCACCGGGATCACGTCGCGCGGCATGCGTTCGAGTTTCTGCGACGGATCGCCAAGCGGCCGCAGCTTCTCGAGGATCGACACGAGTTCCGCCGATGAAAATCCGGTTCCGCATTTGCCCGCATATTCTAGTTCGCCATTCACCCACTGGCCCAGTGCAATGGCGCCGATCCCTGCCGCCGCTGTGGACAGCGTGTAGCCCACGATCGGGAACTCGCCCGACAGCGGCGCCTTGACCTTCACCCAGGTCTTGCTGCGCGTCTCGATGTAGGGCGCGTCCTTGCGCTTGCTGACGATACCTTCGAGTCCGATCGCCGTCGCATGCTCGTAGAGCGCCGTTCCATCGCCGTCGATCGCATCGCTGAACTGGATCGCGGACGAGCCGGTCACCACCGACGCCAGCAGGGCCTGTAGCTGTGCCTTGCGGTCGACCAGCTTCGCCTTGGTGAGATCGTAGCCATCGAGGTACATCAGGTCGAAGGCAAAGAAGGTCAGTCGATCCCCCGCTCCGTCGTGCAACGCGTCCTGCAGGTCGGCGAAGTGCGTGATGCCAGCATCGTCGACCACCACAATCTCGCCGTCGATAATCGCCTGCTTCGCGGGCAGCTCGGCGAAAGCATCGGGCAGCACGCCGTAACGGTCAGTCCAGTCGATGCCGGTTCGGGTCAGGAGCTTGACCGTGCCGTTGTCGACCATCGCGATGGTGCGATAGCCATCGAGCTTGATCTCGTGGATCCAGCCCTCCCCCGTTGGCGGGTCGTCCTCCTGCGAGGCGAGCTGCGGCTTCATCGATTTGGGCATCGGCGCCTTCACCGCGCCCTTCACCTTGCCAGGCCCGAGCACGACCGGCTTGGCCGCCGCCGACCTCTTCCGGCTCTTCCTGTCGGCTTCCAGCAGTTCCTCGATCGTCAGCCCGGATTTCACGCTCTCGGGGCGCGCGGACAGAATGTCGGTCTCGGTGTCGACCCCGGTGTCCTTCTCTTTGACGAACAGCCAGTTGTTCTTGGTGTCGCCGGCCTTGGGCTTCATCCGGATCAGCACCCAGCCGCCCTTCAACTTCTCGCCCCAGAGCCGGAACTTGAAGTCGCCCTTGGCCAACCCCTCATGCGGATCGTTCATCGGCGCGAAGGTGCCGGTGTCCCACACGATCATCGGCCCGCCGCCATACTCGCCCTCGGGGATCACGCCCTCGAAGTCGATGTACTCGATCGGATGATCCTCGGTCTGTGCGGCGTATCGCTTATCGGCTGGATTCAGCGACGGTCCCTTGGGCACCGCCCAGCTCTTGAGCACCCCATCCAGCTCCAGCCGCAGGTCGTAATGATCAGCCGTCGCCGCGTGCTTGTGGATCACATAACGGAAGCCGTCGCCGCTTCCCGACGCACCCGCGGGCTCCGATGTCCTGGTGAAATCCCGCTTGCCGCGGTAGGCGCTCAGATCGCTTTTTGCCAACGCATCCCCGATCGGGCACTGGCTGGGGCGCTAGGATTCGAACCTAGGAATGGCGGTACCAAAAACCGCTGCCTTACCACTTGGCGACGCCCCAACGGCGCGGTTCCTACACGCTTAAGCATTGTGGCGCAACGCGATCGGCCGCCCGGAACGAGCGCTTGAAACCCTCAAAACTCGCGGCTATAACGCCGCCACTTCCGGACCTGAATGGTCTCGGCAAGCCCTATCGGAGTATAGCGCAGCCTGGTAGCGCACCTGCTTCGGGAGCAGGGGGTCGAGTGTTCGAATCACTCTACTCCGACCAATCAACCCCGGCCTTTCCGAAGGTCGGGGTTTTTCATGGCGACAGGGTTGGCAAAAGAGTATCGCCCGTACGCTACTTGTCGCGCTTGGCAGACCTCATGACACGGTCGGTGTCGGCACCGAACGGGCGGCCCGCATGCTTCAGTTTGCCGGGGGTCTTGGATAGCCGGGCGACAACGTTCTGCATGGTGATGCCATCGACTTCGGCGATCATTTCGCGGGCAGCATAGTGCTCGTCGGCGAAGATGTCCTTCATGTCGAGGACTTTGGCGATGGCGGCATCCGCTTTGCGGAACTCGCGCATAACTTCGTCGTACGGCCGGGCGCGAATCCAGTCGGCCAGTGCCTTCTCGAGACCGACACGGTTCTTGCTGCGGGCCTGGAAGGTCGCATAGCGCGGGTCGCCGGTGAGACCGAGCATTTCGAGCACGCGATTGGCGACGGTGTCGGCAGAGCTGGAGACAGCGACCCAAACGCCATCGGCGGTTTGGTACGTGCCGCGCGGCACGGTGTAGGGAATGCCGGAGCCGAGGCGCGGTTGTAGATAGCCCATGTGCTTATAGGCCGAGGGGAGCGGGCCCATGATCTGGAACATCGAGGTCAGGAGATTCACATCGACCACCTGGCCCTCGCCCGTTCGCTCGGCGTGGCGCAGGGCAACCATGGTCGAGAAGGCACCGACGAGCGCGGTCACCTCGTCGGTAACGGCGATGGGCGGCAACAGCGGCGGGCCACCTTCTTCACCCAGCAGATTGGAGAAACCGCTGAGAGCCTCCGCGATGGTCGCAAAGCCAGGATGCAGGGCATAAGGCCCATCCTGCCCGAAGCCGCTGACGCGCAGAATGACAAGCCTCGGGTTGCGCTTCAGCAATTCGTCGGGGCTGAACCCGAGGGCCTCAAGCTTGCCGGGACGCATGTTCTCGATGACGACGCTGGCGCCTTCCAGCAGCGACCATAGCGATTGCTTACCGTCGGCAGACTTGAGGTCAATGGACACTGCCTCCTTGTTCCGGTTCACGAGCTTCCAGAAATAGGAGTCAGTTTCGCCGGGCCCTATCCAACCCATACGGCGGGTCGGGTCCCCGCCGGGGGCTTCGACCTTGATAACCTCGGCACCGAAGTCGGCGAGGTAGCGGCCGGCGCCGGGGCCAGCCACAACAGTCGCCAATTCAACGACGCGCACGCCTTCAAGTGCAGCTACCTGCGTCATCAATGATCCTTGGTGCCGCGCATGGGCAAGAGCACGGCGCGGCTGAAAATGCAGACCTGCTTGCGGTCTTGGTTGAATCCTTCGGTGCGCACCGAAAGGACGCCCTCCCCCGGACGCGACTTCGAGGGTCGCGTGCCGAGGATTTCGGTTTCGCCATAGAGCGTGTCGCCATGAAACAGCGGCGCCGTATGGCGAAGGTCGCTGGTGCCCAGATTGGCGAGAGCGCGCCCGGAAATGTCGGGCACGCTCATGCCCAGCAACAGCGAGTAGATGTAGGTGCCGACGACAACGTTCTTGCCGAAGATGGTGCTCTCGGCGAAGGCCCGGTCGACATGAAGCGGGCTCGCTGCCATGGTGAGCATGCAGAACAGATGATCGTCGGCCTCAGTGATCGTCTTGCCGGGCCAATGCTGAAAGCGGTCGCCGACCTCATAGTCTTCGAGGTAGCCGCCGAACCGCTCGTCACGCGCGATATGGACCCGGGTCACCTGGATCAGACCTCGAGAACGATGGTCGGAGCGCCAGTCTTCACTTCGTCGCCCTGCTTGATGAGGATTTCCTTCACCTTGCCGGCGAAGGGCGCCGGCACCTCGACCTGCGTCTTGTCTGTCTCGACTGTGTAGAGCACCTGGCCCTCGGTTACTTCCGTGCCTTCGGTCACGACGATTTCGGCGATGACGACTTCGTCGACCGCATCGCCGACTTTCGGCATCTTGAGAGTTGAACGCATGTTTAGCCTTTGAAGCTGATTGGGTGATGGGCGGGCTCAAATGGCCGCGCCGGTGGCTGGATCGAACAGCAGCGCACGGCTGCCGTCGACGATGATGTGCAGCGATTGCTTCAACGTTGGAAGGCTATCGGCCGACACGCGCAGCATTAGCATGCGTTCGTCGGTGCGTACGGTATCAGTACGCTCGGCGGCGCTTTTTGAGTAGTCGTCAGCAAGGCGGATGCTGACCCCGGCATCGCTTGGAACGACGCCGACATAGGACTCGGGCTCTAGCCGCTCGACCAGTTCGACCCTGCCGACAATGCCGGCCCCCGCATCAGGGGTGCCGATGGACAGATGTTCCGGGCGGATGCCGAGAACGACCCGGTCGCCGGCCTTGACCTTATGAGAGGTGGAGCGCGGCGCGACGTGGACGCGGGCGCTTCCGACCGCGAGTTCAAGCTGCGCACCAGCGCCGGTGACGGTCGCCTCAAGGAAGTTCATCGCCGGGCTGCCGATGAATCCGGCGACAAAGATGTTGCCCGGCGCGTGATAAAGGGCGTGCGGCGTATCATATTGCTGCAGCCGGCCACGGGAGAACACGGCGACGCGGCTGCCCAGCGTCATCGCCTCAACCTGGTCGTGAGTAACATGGATGGTGGTGGTGTTAAGGCGCGAATGGAGACGACCGAGCGCGCCGCGCAATTGCACACGCAGCTTGGCATCGAGGTTGCTCAGCGGCTCGTCGAGCAGAAAAGCTTGCGGCTGGCGAACAATGGCGCGCCCCATGGCAACGCGCTGGCGTTGGCCGCCAGAGAGCTGGCCGGGCTTGCGATCGAGCAGGTCGCCGAGGTCGAGGATGCGGGCGGCTTCGTCGACGCGCTGGCGGACTTCGTCGCGCGGCATCTTTCGCAGTTCGAGAGCGAAGGCGATGTTTTCGCGCACGCTCATCTGCGGATAGAGGGCATAGTTCTGAAACACCATTGCAATGTCGCGATCGCGTGCCGCGATGTCGTTCACGACCTTGCCATTGATGGCGATTTCGCCGGCAGTGATGGGCTCGAGCCCGGCGACCATGCGCAGCAGCGTGGACTTGCCACAGCCTGAAGGGCCGACGAAAACGACGAACTCGCCGTCGCCGATCTCAAGGTTGACGTGCGTTACGGCGACCGTCGTGCCGCCGTACGTCTTGCCGACATTCCTGAGGCTTATCGAGCCCATTCCCGTCCCATAACCGCTGCCCCGGGCCTATCCACGGCGCCGCCTTTCCACGTAGGTTTTTGGCTCATCGCCCTTTCGCGTCATAACAAACCTAGGCGAGAGGCAACAAGTTTGTCAATCGTTTGACTGTACATGATCAATCGGTTGACCATGAAAAGTTCACTGTCTATGGTGCGGCCAAATTCACGACCGCCGCCGCCTTCAGGAGGGGCAACATGACCAAGCCGACCATCACTGAAATCGCCGTCGCAACCATCCAGGCGCAGTTGCCGGCGCCGGTCGTCTTTGGCGATTGGGTCATGAAGATTCGCGAGTTCGCCACAGTGCGGGTTCGCACGTCCACTGGCCATGAGGGCTGGGCGTTCACGCTGACCCGCGACGGTGCGGTCGCCGAGCAGATCCGCAAGTCGATTGTGAACGTCTATATCGGCACGGAAGTCGACGACCGAGAGACGACATTCAGGGTGGCCAAGGGGCGCACGTACGGCTCGCACAGCGCAGGCGTGGGACTGAGGGCCCTGTCGATCGTTGATCTGGCGGTCTGGGATGCAGCGGCCAAGATTGCCGACAAGTCGATCGCCGAGTTCTTGGGTGGCACCGTCAAGCCGATGCCCGCGACGTGCATCATCGGGTATCCGCCGGCGATCATGCCGCCTGAGAAGACCGGCGCGCAGACGGCCGAGTTCTACGCCAAGGGCTGGCGCAGGTTCAAAGCCCCAATGGGAGCGACGTGGGAAATCTCGGCGGCGCGGCTCCGCGCAGCGCGCGCGGCGGCGCCCGACGCATGGCTGGGCACCGATCTGGTCTGGATGTTCAAGACGGTGGACGAGGCGGCCGCCTACGCCAACAGCATCGCCGACATCAACATGGGCTGCATCGAGGACATCTTCCCACCTGGCAATGCCGGCAAGCTCGCGGAACTGCGCAAGCGGGTACCAATGCCAATCTGGTTTGGTGACGAGCAGGGCGGATCGTATTTCCCCGAGGCGCTGATCATGGCGAAATCTGTCGACCGCGTGCGCATCGACTTGACGTGCATGGGCGGTATCACGGGTGGCCGTGCTGCCATCGACGAATGTCTCGCTGCCAATGTCGATTTCGCACCGCACATGTTCCCTCACACGCATAGCCAGGTGTTCAGTGCCTGGGGTTTTGAGGACAAGCCGATCGAGTGGGGCGTACCCTGGACCGGCGTGCACCCGTATGACGACGCGCTCGCCCAGCCGGAGATCATCAACGACGGCAGCGGGCTGATGAAGCCCCTTCCGCAGGGTCCGGGCTTCGGCAAGATGATCGACAAGGACTGGTGCCTCAGCCAACCTCACGTGGATCCAGACCACATCCTCGATTAAGGACGCGTCAGATGGCCGACGAACCCGTCGTACCTGCCGACTACACCAGCAATCTCTTCGACATTCGCGGTCGTGTGGCAGTGATCACCGGAGCCGGTAGCGGGCTTGGGGCTGCTATAGCCACGGGCTATGCGCAGCTTGGGGCGAAAGTGGTGCTGGCAGATATCAACCAGGCCGGCCTTGAAACGACGCGGAAGATCATCGCGGACCAAGGCGGTGTGCCGGTGGTCGAGACACTCGACGTGACGAAGCGCGATGCATGCTTCGCGCTTGCCGCGAAGGTGAAGGCGGAGCACGGGCGGGTGGACATCCTCGTCAACAGCGCCGGCTCGGCCTTCCGCAGCCCAGCCGAGGACTTCCCCGAAGACAAGTTCAACTTCATCCTCGATCTGAACCTCAAGGGGACCTACTATTGCTGCCAGGCCTTTGGCGGCGTGATGCTGACACAGGGCAAAGGCTCCATCATCAACATCGCGTCCATCGGCTCGTTTGTCGGCTATCCGTGGGCCAGCGCCTATCTCGCCTCCAAGGGCGGCGTGCTGCAGATCACCAAGGGCATGGCGCTCGAGTGGCGCGACCGCGGCGTGCGCGTCAACGGCATCGGGCCAACGCTGATGGAGTCGCCGCTGACCAAGGCGGCGGGCGCGACGACATCGATCACTGCCGACTTCATCAAGGCGCGCATGCTGCGTCCCCGCTTGGGGCTGCCGCGTGAACTCATCGGCACCGCGGTGTTCCTCGGCAGCGACGCATCCGAACTTGTCACCGGCCATGTCGTCATGTGCGACGACGGCTACCTCACTGCCTAGGAGCATCCAATGGCCAAGATCACGCGGATGCATCACACCGGCTTCACGGTGAAATCGCTTGAGCGGTCGATCGCGTTCTATCGCGATATCCTCGGCTTTGAGCTGGGCTTTCAGTGGAATCCGCAGGCGGACTATATCCGCGAGCTGGTTGGCTATCCGAGTGTGGATATCCACGGCGCCATCCTGCGCCTGCCCGGCACCGACGTCTGCCTCGAACTGCTCGAATACCGGAACATCGAAAAGGTGCCCGTGGACATGGGCAACGGCAACACCGGCAACGGGCACATCGCTTTCAACGTCGACAACCTGCTCGAGCTTTATGCAGAACTGGTCAAAAAGGGCGTCAAATCGGTGTCACCGCCGGTAACTCCCACGATCGGGCCGAACAAGGGCGGCAAGGCCGTCTACCTCATCGATCCGGACGGGTTCCGGGTCGAACTCATCGAATCCGCAGTGTCTTTCGGGACCTACAAGCCAGAATGACGCGGCTGTTTGGAAACGATTCCATTTCTACGTTTTGTGCGCTAGCATCGACGCCGACCAAGGCGCAAAGCCGCGTATCGGGAGGAAAAAGACTTGGCTAAAATCTGGAACAGGCAAGCGGTCCTGAGGGCCCTTGACGATGCAATGGCGGACGATCCGACCGTCATCGTGATGGGCGAGGACATCGCCGCTGCGGGCGGGCCGTTCAAGGTGACGGAGGGCCTGCTCGCCTCGCATGGACCGGACCGGGTCATCGATACGCCGATCTCCGAAATGGCCTTCATGGGCGCCGCCGTGGGGGCTGCGGTGTGCGGCATGAAGCCAGTCGTCGAGATGATGTTCATCGAGTTCATCGGTGTGGCGCTCGACCAGTTGACCACGCAGGCAGCGACGATGCGCTACCTGTCGCGCGGCAGGCTGACGACGCCGCTGGTGGTACGGGCGTCGGCCGGCGCCGGCCAGGGCTTCGGTTGTCAGCACAGCCAGATGCTCGACCATTGGTTCCGCGGCACCCCGGGGCTGAAGCTGTGCGTGACGTCCAATGCGCGTACGACTTATGGCCTGCTGCGCTCGGCGATCGAGGATCCCGATCCGGTGGTGGTTCTTGAGCCGCGCGTCCTCTATTCTGACCGCGAGGAATATGAGTTCGACAAAAGCTATCGCATTCCACTCGGAACTGCGGAGGTCGTAAAGCCGGGCAAGGACGCAACCCTGCTCGCCTGCGGCGCGATGGTGAAGGTGGCCAAGGAAGCGGCCGAAAAGTCCAATGCCAATATCGAGGTCATCGACCTTCTCAGCCTGTGGCCGTGGGACCGCAAGCTGGTGTCGGAATCGGTGTCTCGCACCGGCCGGTTGGTGACCGTAGAAGAGGCGACGCTCGGCAGCGGCTGGGGTGCGGATATCGCGTCCGCAATCACGACCGACCTGTTTAGTTCGCTCAAGGCCGCGCCGCACCGCATCACCCTGCCCGATGCGCCGGTGCCCTATAGCGGCGTGCTCGAGTCGCGCTACCTGCCCAATGCCGACTATGTCGTGCAGCAGGTGGAAGCCCTGGTTTCAACCAACAAATCACCTGCACCCTGGTGGAGGATGGCGTCATGATCTCCAATTCCAACTCGCCCGTTGCCCGCCGCGAAGCTCTTGGCGACCGCCGCGAACAGCTGATCCGGATGATCGAGATCCGGCAGGTCGAAGAGCGCATCCAGAAACTGTTTGCCGAGGGTCATATCCGCGGCTCCACGCATCTCGCCAATGGTCAGGAGGGCGTAGCTGTAGGCATCGCGCGCTCGATCAATGCCGACGATGTAGTGACGTGCACGTACCGTGGCCACGGTCATGCGCTGGCGCTGGGCGTGACGCCGCAGGGCGTGATCGGCGAAATCTGCGGTCGGGAAATTGGCTGTGCCGGTGGTCTCGGCGGCTCGATGCATCTGGTGGAGCCCGAAGTTGGATTGTTGCCGACCTTTGCGATCGTCGGCGCCGGCCTGCCGGTGGCGTGCGGTGCTGCGATGGCGGCCCGGGCGCGCGGCAAGGATAAGGTGGCCGTGTCGATCTTCGGGGACGGCTCGACCAATATCGGGGCCTTCCACGAGGCGCTGAACTTTGCCGCGATCCGCAAGCTGCCCGTGATCTTCGTGTGTGAGAACAATCTCTACGGCGAGTATTCGCGCATCAACCTGACGACGCCAGTAGAAGACATTGCGATCCGCGCGACGAGCTACAACATGCCGGGCGTGATCGTGGATGGGCAGGACGCAGACGCCGTCGCCAAGGAGATGGGCGTCGCCGTGGCGCGCGCACGCGCGGGCGAGGGCCCCACGCTGGTGGAGATGAAGACCTACCGCTATTCGGGTCACTCCCGTTCCGACCCGGCGACCTATCGTCTACCGGGCGAGCTCGACAAATGGCTGAAGCGCGACCCCATCAACATCTTCGCCGACCGGCTCGAAAGCGAGAAGGTGATCGCTTCGGGCGAGCTAGCGACGATGTTCGAGGACGTGAAGAACTCGGTTGAAGCGGCCACGCAGGAAGTGCTGAAATCGCCGGCGCCCGACCTCGGGCAAATTCTGTCCCATGTGAACGCTGCTTCGGCGGGTGGAGATACGCGGTGGAATTTCTGGTCGAAATAGAGACCAAGTGGCCGCCGGACGGAGACCCCGCCCGGCGTGCCGAACTGGTGAAGGCCGAGAGCGCGCGAGCCAAGGAGCTCGCGGGCCAGGGAATATTGCGCAAGCTGTGGCGCATCCCTGGCACATGGAAGAACGTTGGCCTGTGGGAGGCGGAGGACGCGACAGCGCTGCATGCCGCCATCAGCTCGCTGCCGTTCTTTCCTTGGCTGACGGTGCATGTACGGCCGCTGGCCGTGCATCCCAACGATCCGCAGAAGCAGCAGTAAACTTCGATGCGCCCCCTGCCCCGACGGCGAAGCTGCCTGTGCGTGCCGGGCGGCTCGGACAAGATGTTGCAGAAGGCACTAAGCCTCGGTGCCGATGAGATCGTGTTCGATCTGGAGGACGGCGTTGCCTCCAACGCCAAAGACGAGGCGCGCGGCAAGGTGATTGCTGCGATTGGCGGCGGCGGGTTTGACGGGCGGACGATTGCCGTGCGCGTCAACGCGATCGGCACGCCCTGGTGTCACGAGGACATCGCTGCGATCGGTGCATTGCCTCATGCCGGAATGACGCTCGTCGTACCCAAACTCGAGGGCGGAGGTGACTTGGCGTTTCTCGACCGTCTGCTCGATGGTGTTGAGCGCCGGAACGGGCGGCGCCAGCCGCTGGGGCTGCAGGGATTGATCGAGACGGCGAAGGGGCTGGCGAAGGTCGATGAGATCGCCTCGGCCAGCGCGCGGCTCGAAGGATTGATCCTTGGTTATGGCGATCTGGCGTCATCGCTGGGACGCAGCCCGGACGCGGGGTGGGCTTTCGCGCAGGACGCGATCTTGTTGGCTGCACGCAGCAACGACCTGCTCGCGATCGATGGGCCGTACTTTGCGCTCGGCGATCAGGCGGCCAGCGGGCTGTTGGCCGAGAGCGAAGCTGCGGCACGGCTCGGGTTCGATGGGAAGTGGGCGATTCATCCGAGCCAGATTTCAGCCATCGAGGCAGCGTTCACACCGAGCGCCGAAGTGCAGGCACGCGCTCGTGGCCTCGTGGCGCGACTGGATGAAGCGCGCGCGCAGGGCCTGGGCGTGGTGACTTTCGAGGGTGGCATGATCGACGAGGCAATGCGGGCCGGCGCGCAGCGTATCCTGTCGCGCGCAGGGGTCGGCATATGACGGAAATGCGAGTGGGCACCGATGGGCCATACTACGACGATCTGTCGATCGGCGATGTGTTCGACTCGGCACCGACCATCGAACTGACGAGCGGTTTTTCGGCAGCGCACCACTCCGTCGTCGGCGGGCGGTTGCGCCTGGCGCTCGACTCGCGGCTGGCGCAAGCGGTGACCGGGGTTGCGCCGTTCGCGCATCCAGCGCTGGTGTGGGATGTGGCCATCGGGCAATCGACTCTTGTGACGCAAAGGGCGATCGCGAATCTGTTTTATCGTGGCCTCGGGTTTCTGCGCGCGCCGGTGATCGGCGACAGCTTGCGGACAGTGACGACCATCGTGGGGCTGCGACCCGTTTCTCCCAAGCCCGACCGGCCGCCGCGCGGGCTGGTGGTCATGCACATCCGGACGACGGACCACGACGGTCGCGCCGTGCTCGACTTTCATCGCTGCGCGATGCTTCCGGCGCGTGTCGAGAACAGCGACGAGCCGCGGGGCGTGATCGACCCTCCACAGCCGGATATGTCACCGTCGAATCTGACGAGGGCGTCAGCGAAATGGGATCTGGCGAACTATCGCGATGCAGTCCCGGGGCCGCATTTCGCGGATTTGGTCGAAGGCTCGACCTATATCGTGGCGGGCGGAGACGTGGTGAGCAGCGCGCCCGAACTGGCGCGGCTGACGCTCAACTTGGCATCGGTGCATCATGACCAAACGCTTGTCGGCGACGGAAGACGGCTGGTGTATGGCGGGCACACCATCGGGCTGGCGCTGGCGCAAGTCACGCGCGCCCTACCCTCACTGGTCACAGTGCTGGCGTGGCAGAGCTGTGACCACACGGGCCCCGTGCACGAGGGCGATACGCTTCATGCAGTAGTTAGCATCGAAAAGCTCGAAGCGCTCGAGCACGGCGGATTGGCGCATCTGCGGGTGATGGTGCGGGCCACCGGTGCATCGGGTGCGTTGGGCGACGTGCTCGACTGGCGCTTTGTTGGATTGTTTGCATGAGCGGCTTGCTGGCGGGCATGAGGATCGTCGAGGGCTCAGCGTTCGTCGCTGCGCCCCTTGGCGGGATGACGCTGGCTCAGCTTGGTGCCGACGTCATCCGCTACGACCAGATCGGCGGCGGGCTGGACTATGGACGGTGGCCGTTAGCGCCCGATGGCCAGAGCCTGTTCTGGGTGGGGCTCAACAAGGGCAAACGGTCGCTGCAAGTGGATCTGCGCTCGGCCGAAGGACAGGAACTGCTGGCCCGGCTGATCACTGCACCGGGGCCGGATGGCGGAATCTTCCTGACTAACCTGCCATCAAAAGGAGCGCTGGCTTATGACGCACTGAGGCAGCGGCGCAAGGACGTGATCGTCGTGCTGCTGACCGGCAATGCCGATGGTACGAGCGAAGTGGACTACACAGTCAATGCCGCCGCCGGATTCCTGTCCGTGACGGGACCCAAGGGTGGCACGGAACCGATCAATGCGGTGCTGCCTGCTTGGGACATTGCGCTGGGTGAGATGGCGGCGCTTGCGGTTCTAGCGGCAGACCGCCGCCGTCGTACGACCGGAGAGGGATCGCTCGTAACGATTGCGCTGAGCGATGTAGCTTTCGCAGCGGCGGCGGCGCTGGGGCGATTGGCGCAGGCGGAACTTGGCTCAGCCGCAGAACGCGACGGCAACAATCTCTATGGCGCGTTTGGGCGAGATTTCGAGACGGCCGATGGGCGGCGGATCATGCTGGTCGGGCTTACGAGCCGGCAGTGGAAGGCGCTGGTCGATGCGACCGGTCTCGATGTGGCAGCCCTTTCGGCGAAGACGGGAGTCGACCTCTCAACGGAGGGCGGACGATACTCAGCGCGTGAGGCAATAGCCGAAATTGTGGCGCCCTGGGCCAAGTCGCGCACGCTAAGCGAACTCCGTTCTATACTGGACAAGGCGGGAGCAGCTTGGTCGCCATATCGGAGCTTTGCCGAGGCGCTTGCAGAGGATACGCGAGTTTCGACCGCCAACCCGATGTTTGGTCGGGTCGATCAAGATGGGATCGGATCGATACTGAGCGCGGCGTCCCCCCTGAACTTTGTCGGAGTTGATCGCCTGCCACCGCGCCCTGCCCCACAGCTCGGCGAGCACACCGACCAGATACTGATGGAAATGGGTCTGGCTGAGACGGAGATCGCCGACCTGCACAGGCGCAAGATCGTGGCGGGACCCTCTGCCTAGGTTTTGGGCGGCTGGGCCAGCGAGCGGCGCAGAATCAGCGCGGGCGGGGTTTCGATGACGACATCGCCGGGCTGCTCGCCGCGGAACATGGCATCCACTTCATCCACCGCCCGGGCGCCCATTTCGTCCAGCGAGGTCTTGATCGCGGTCAGCGGCGGCGAGGTGTAGATCGCATCCTCAGCATCCAGAGTGATGATCGACATGTCCTCAGGAACCCTCACCTTGCGCTCGAGCGCCGCTGCAAGCGCGCCGATGCCCACAAGGAGGTTGGAGGCGAAGACACCGGTGACGCCCCATTGAGCGTCAATGAGCGACAACATAGAATCATAACCGCCCTTGCGCGAATAGGGGCCGACTGCGTCGATAAAGGGCGGGAGGCCTGCCTCCTTGACGCCTTTGACGAAGCCGGCGCGACGGCGCTGGGCGGTGTCGAGCTCGTCGCTGTCGCCGATAAAGGCAAGGCGGCTGTGGCCGTATTCGGCGAAGGTCTTGGCGGCGAGGAGCCCAGCGGCATAGTCATCAACCGTGACGCTTCTACCGATTTTGGAACGGCGGTTTACGAACAGGTGAGGTATCGGGTAGTTCTCGATGGCCTCGACGAACTCCGGCGATTGGGTGGAAACGGCAATAATCATGGCGTCGATGCGTCGTTCGCTCACCAACTTGAGATAGACCGAGGTGGAGGTCGCTTCGTCATCGACGTCTGCGACGAGCATGACGTAGCCCAAGGCCTCCGCTCGCCGCACGGCACCTCGGACGATGGCGGCATAGACCGGGTTCATCAAATTGGGGAGCAGGATGCCCAGCGCGCCGGTACGGCGAGTACGCAGATTGCGAGCGAGAGCGTGTGGCCGGTAATTCAGCCGCCGCGCTTCGTCGACAATTGCCTGGCGGGTTTCGGGCCGAACCGAGATGCCGCCACCGCTCAATACCTTTGAGACGGTGGATACGTCGACCTTCAGGCCGAGCGCGATGTCCTTAAGAGTCGCGGGGCGCGCTAGCCCCTTGCCCCCCCGTGCATCAGTCAAGCCTTACCGCTCCGATAATGTGCCAGAAGCTTCGCATCAGGCTCGTACCTATAGGAACGCGCGGTCAATCCGCCATCCACCGCCAAAGATTCTCCAGTGACAAATGATGATTCGGAAGAAAGCAACCAAGCAACGGCGGCCGCGATTTCTTGCGGTTCGCCAATTCTTCCCATTGGGTGGATGATCGACATTTCGAGTTCCGCAGTGGCGCTGTCGGGGCTTTCGCGAATGACTTTCTGAACGAGCGGGGTACGGATGGCACCGGGGGCTATGGAGTTGCAGCGGATGCCGACCGGGCCGTACTCCACGGCGATATAGCGCGAGAGGGCATCGATGCCGGCCTTGGCAACGTCGTAGGCCGCCCACATGTTGAAGGCCGAGCGCCCGTGAACTGAGCCGATGTTGACGATGGCGCCGGTGGATTTGTGTCGCACCCAGGTGGTGATGGCCTCAGAGGCTCCCCAGAACTGCGACATCAGATTCACTTGGATGACGCGGTTGACCTCTTCCTCTACCGGTTCATGCAGGTTGCCCATAACCGCGATGCCGACGTTATTGACCCAGCCTTTGAGCGGGGCGAGTGACTCGGCGGCCTCGCGGGCCTGCCTGAGCAACTTGCGGTCAGATGCGTCGCCCCTGATGACCAGGTGACCTATGCCGAGGCTTTTCTCGAGGCGGTCGGCTCCCTCCTCATTTAGCTCGAGGCCGACAACTTTCCAGCCGTCACTTGCCAGGCGATTGGCAATAGCGAAGCCGATGCCCGCGCCGCTTCCGGTGACGACGACACTGCCGTTTTCCATGTGAGTTCTCCCTCGCTTTCTCGCCTCTGCGCTAGCTCGCAACCCGATATCGGAGGCCAAAATCTGCTGCGGCGCATGACGCTTAAGCCAAACGATTGACTAGCACATCTGGCGATTTGAGCAATCGATTGACTAATTCTGAAGTGCAGTGATAGCGTTGGCACAGAGACCGACGAAAGCATCGTCGGCTTATCCACCAGGGAGGGGGATAGATGGACGACAACAACCCGACTTTTACCGCCAATCGTCGCCGCATTCTGCAGGCAATGGCTGCGCTAGGCGTTTCTGCCTCAGTGCTGGGCCGCGTCAGCGCGGCTATGGCGCAGGATTTCGACTGGAAGAAGTTTGCGGGCACCAAGCTCAGCTTGCTGACCACTGGTGACGAGCAGGACCATCGTGCGGTCGCCGATCTCATGGGCCAGTTCGAGGCCGATACCGGCATGACGTTGGAAGTGACGGCGCCGGCACTCGGGCCGCTGATCGAAAAGACCCTGCAGAACCTTCAGGCGCCGCAATCGTCGTTCGAGATCATCAATTACCTTGGCTTCCTCACCACACAGCAGGTGGGCGCCGGGTATTACGAGCAGCTCAACCAGTACATCGACAATCCCGCGCTCACCGCGCCTGATTGGGACCTTGCCGACTTCCTGCCGCCGGCGATGGCCAATGTCGGCTATTTCGACATGGCGACCGGCACCGTGGGCCAGGGAAGCGACATTTACGGCATCCCCGGCATGCATTCGGGTTCCGTGATCTATTTCTACCGCAAGGATCTGTTCGATGCGGCAGGGTTGAAGCCTGCGACGACGTGGGAAGAGTTCCATGACGCCGCCGTGAAGCTGCATACCGGTGACGTTGCCGGCGCTTCCTTCATCGGCGCCAACGACTTCTCGCTGGCAACGGTGGACTGGTTTACGCGCTTTATCACTATCGGCGGCACGCTGATGACCGGGTCGCCGCGCACCAAGGACTTCAAGCCCAATGTTGCTTCGGCGGAAGGCGAGAAGGCACTGCAGATGCTCATCGATCTGCTGCCCTACGCTCCGGCTAACGTGACCAAGTATGGCTTTGCCGAGAATGTGGACGGCTTCTCATCGGGCAAGATCGCGCAGATGATCTTCTGGTCCACTATCGCGGGCCCGGTATTCAATACCGAGAACTCCATGGTTGCCGACAAGACGGGCACCGGCCCGGTTCCCGCCGCCGCCGGCCAGACCCCCCGCGCCATTCAGGGCGGATGGGGCATGGGCATCCCCAAGAACGCCGATCCAGCCAAGAAGGAAGCCGCGTGGCTTGCCCTGACCTGGCTGACCAGCAAAGCCTTCAACAAGTACATCGTCGACACCTACCAGATCGATGCCAGCCGTACGTCGACCTTCAACGATCCCGATCTGGTGGCAAAGTTCCCCTACCTGCCCGACTCGCTCAAGGCCGCCTCGACTGCCGAGGTGATTGCAACCTCGCGCATTCCGGAGTTCTTCCAGCTCAACGACATCATGAACGTCGAGTTCAATGCTGCGCTGTTGGGCACCCAGGACGCCAAGACTGCCGTCGGCAAAGTGCAGGCGCAGTGGGAAGAGGTGCTGCGGAAGGCCGGGCACCTGGCGTAAGATAGATGGGGCGGACGCGTTTCGCTGAGGACTAGAACATGACCTTTGCGACAGCCTCCGCCCCGACCAAGTTCACTTTCGGCAAGCCCGAGAACACCAGGCTCACGCTTTGGCTGTTTCTCGGGCCTTGTCTTTTGTATCTCGCGATCTTCTCGATCTATCCGCTGATCCATTCCCTGCGGTTGTCGTTCACCGACCTCACGGCGGCGAGTGGAACGGGCAATTTCATCGGGCTCGATAACTACCGCGCACTGCTGTTCGACGAGCAGTTCTGGAACGCTGCAAAGAACAGCGCGATCATGGTGACCCTCGCGGTGGCGGTTCAGTTGGTGCTGGGCGTCGCGCTGGCGATGTTCTTCAACCTGCAACTTCGTGGATCGTGGATTGTGCGCGGCATCCTGCTGCTGCCGATGCTGATGACGCCGATTGTGGTGGGCGTCATGTGGCGCACGCTGCTCAACCCGGACTGGGGTATCATCGACTGGTCGATCCGCTCGATCGGGCTGACGCCTCCAGACTGGCTCGGCTCGATCAACATGGCGATCATCACCCTTGTGCTGGTCGACTCCTGGCAGTGGACACCGTTCGTGTTCATCATTGTCTTCGCGCGCCTCCAGGCGCTGCCGACCGAAGTGTTCGAGGCCGCCAACGTGGATGGCGCCGGGCCCTTCACAACCTTCCGCCGCATCACGCTGCCGATGCTGATGCCGGCTATCGTCTTCGCCGGGATTTTCCGTGCCGTCGACGCGTTCCGCTCGTTCGACTTGATCTACGGGCTGAGCTATGGCGGCCCGGCGCGGGGCACCACAACCATGGCATTCTTCGCCTTCCAGAATGGCTTTCAGTTCCAGAACTACGGCTATGCGGCGGCGGTGGCCTACGCCATGCTGCTGGTGTTGATCGTAGGCACGACGCTGATGCTCCGATATGTGCAGATCAGAAGGGCGAGCTGATGAAACCGGGCCGCATTCTCGCCTATGTCGTCCTCGTCATCATCGGGATCATCGGCATCGCACCATTCCTCTACCTCGCGATCCTCTCGACGAAAAAGCGCATCGAGATCACGGCGCAGGTCCCGCCGACGCTGAACTTCAATTGGGCGCAGGTCGCCAAGAACTACAACGAGGTGCTGTTCGGCCAGGGCATGCTCGGATTCACGACCAACTCGTTGATCGTCGTTACCATCTCCACCGCCATCGCGATCGTGATCGGGACGCCCGCCGCCTATGCTTTCTCGCGGCTGCGTTTCAGGAACTCAGACTCGCTGGCCTCGACGATCCTGTCGATGCGCTTCATGCCGCCGATCGCGGTCGCCATTCCGCTCTTCATCATGATCAAAACGTTCGGCTTTGCGGACACCTATCTAGGGCTCATCCTACCCTATGTTGCGTTCTCCCTTCCGCTGGTGGTCTGGATCCTCATCGGGTTCTTCGATGAGGTGCCGCGCGAGATCGACGAAGCAGCGATGATCGATGGTGCCACGCATTTCCGCATCCTGTGGCGCGTAATGCTGCCGATCGTCCGGCCAGGCATGCTGACCGCGGCCCTGTTCGGTGCGCTGTTCATATGGAACGAGTTTCTCGTCGCCCTCTATGTTGTCGACTCGCGCTCGGTCCAGACCATCTCCCTTGGTGCGGCGACGCTGGTGAGCGCGCAGCGGCCGATCGACTACAACATCGCCGCGGCGGTGGGCATAGTAACCGTGATCCCCATCCTGATCTTTTCGCTCTTCGTCCAGCGCTACATCGTGCGCGGGCTAACCGCTGGAGCCGTGAAATGAACTACGACAGCATCAAGCCGGAACTGATCGTCGAAAATCTCGGTTGGCCCGAGGGCCCGACCGTCATGCTTGATGGCAGCGTGACCTTCGTCGAGAGCTATCGCAGCCAATTGACGGTGGTCGGCAAGGACAAGCAGGCGAGGCAGCTCGCCTACACCGCGGGTGCGCCGAACTCGTCCGTCCTCGGTTCCGAGGGCGAGCTTTACGTGTGCCAGAACGGCGGGACGGTTGGACCATGGCGCGCCGCAGAAATGAGCGTGCCGTCCATCCAGAAGGTACGGCCGGGTGGCAAGGCCGAGATCATCTGCAAAGAGGTCGAGGGCGTGAAGCTCAATGGTCCCAATGACCTGGTGTTCGGGCCGGACGGGACGCTGGTGTTCACCGACCCCGGTACCTATAACCCGGCCAATCCGGACCCGAGCTACATTCACGCCATCTATCCGGACGGCACGGCGAAGGTGAAGGTGAAGTTCGACAAGCCGACTTTCCCCAATGGCGTGGTGGTTGAAGCAGATGGTTCGATCGTCTGGGATGAGTCCTACACCGGGCATGTTCAGCGGCTGCGGCCCGATGGCAAGATCGAGGATTTCGGGCGGATGCCTGGCAAGAACCAGCCGATCCTCGACGGCATGGCAATTGCGAAGGACGGATCGCTGCTGGTGACCGACCTCGTCGGCGAGGGATTCCATGTGATTGCGCGCGACGGCACGCCGAAGGGCTTCGTGCGGACCGGCGGTTGCCCGACGAACCTGGTGTTCGACGGCGAGACGTTGTGGATGACCGATGCGAGCGTGCTCGCGAGCAGCGCCGAGCCCAACTATGCCGGCAAGCTGTGGAGGATGCACTTCCCCGGCGGCGGCGCACCGACCTATCGCGGCAGCATCAAGTCGCGGGGCGTGTGATGGCCGAGCGCGAGCGTTTTCCAGGGCTGTCGCACACAGGCAAGATCGCCTTCGTCACGGGTGGCGGGTCCGGCATCGGGCGCGAGACGGCGCTGACGCTGGCCGATCTCGGCGCCGACGTGGCAGTCCTCGATTGGACCAAGGGTGCGGCGCAGGACACGGCGGCAGAGATCGAGAAGATTGGGCGGCGCGCACTGGCAATGACCGGCGACACCGGCGACGAGAAGACCATCGTCGATGCCTTCCGCCAAACGCGTGCAAAGCTTGGCGAGATCGACGTGGCGGTGGCCTGTGCCGGAGTTCTCGGCGCGGGCGGCCCTGTGTTCGATACGCCCGTAGACGACTTCGAGCAGGTGATGGGCGTCAATGTGCGCGGCGCGTTCCTCGTGGTACGCGAAGCGGCCAAAGGGATGCGCAAGCGAAAAAGCGGCGCCATCGTCGTGCTGTCGAGCCTCGACGGCTTGCAAGCAGAGCATGGAATGTTCTCCTACTGCGTATCGAAAGGGGCGCTGCTGAACCTGGCGCGCGCTGCGGCGCTTGACCTGGCGAGGGACCATGTGACGGTCAACGCGGTATGCCCGAGCGTGACCTACACGCCGTTGCTCGCGGGACGCTTGGCGCAGGCGCCCAATGGCGATGAAATCCTTGCGTCCTATGCTGACCGGCATCCGCTGGGGCGCGTGTTGACGTCGCGTGATATCGCTTCGGCGATCGCCTATGTGACATCGCCGATTGCGACAGGCATCACCGGTGCGGCGATCCCGGTGGATGCGGGCATCGGGGCGACGTGGGACAACTACCGCGATCCCCCCTGGATCAGGGCCGCGAGCTAGACGAGGAGTCGCCGCAGCAGTTTGCCGTTGGAGCTGCGCGGCAGCGCGTCAACGAAAGTCACCTGCTTAGGGCGCTTGTAGGCCGCGAGTTTGCTTTCGGCGAACGCGAGGATTTCGGCCTCCCCGATGGCGCTTCCGGTTTCGCGAACAGCCCAAGCAGCGATGATCGAGAGATCGTTGCGCACGCGGTGTTCCTTCACGGCGATCTCGGTGATGCCCGGCATGCCGGCGAAGGCCGCTTCAACTTCAGCCGGCGAGACGCGGTAACCCCCAGCGTTCATGGTGTCGTCGGCGCGCCCGTGGTGCCAGAGGTAGCCGTCGGCATCGAGACTGGCGAGATCGCCGCCAACGAACCAGTCGCCGCGTGAGGTGATCGCATCCTCATCGGGCCGGCGCCAGTAGCCGAGCATGAGACCGGGCTCAGAGCGGTGGATGGCGAGCAAGCCCGTCTCGCCAGCGGGCAGTGGAGCGTCGCCCTGCTCTATCGGGAGGATCGCGACGCGCCGGCCCTGCTGGGGCTTCCCGGCAGATCCGGGGCGGACCGGCGTGGCGGGGCCACTCGAGACGAAGGTGGAGCACTCACTCATGCCGAAGGCTTCATAGATCTCGCGGCCAGTGGCTTCTTGCCAGGCGCTTAGGACGGCGGTAGGCAGGGCTTCGCCGGCGACCAAGGCGTGCCGGAGAGTGGAGAAGGCCGCCTCGTCGATAGAACTATATTTTAGAATCTGTCGGTAGAGTCCCGGCACAGCCGCGAACACGGTCACGCCGCATTCGTGGATAAGGCGGGGCCACACTTGAATGTCCTTCGGGCCGGCATAAAGCATAGCGCAGGCGCCTACGCACCACGGGTCGAGGAGGCCGACGCCCAGGGTGTAGGACCAGTTGAAGGCTCCGGCGTGGAGCATAATGTCCGTGGGTCCGACGGCCTCCCATTCGCTACGCATGGGTGCGCGGCCGAGGAGGACGCGCTGGGCGTGGACGACGCCCTTGGGGCGGCTGCCGGTGCCCGAGGTATAGATCATATAGGCCGGGTCGTCGGCGGCGGTGTCTGCGTAGTTCAGGAGCGGTGGGGTGGATTTGATGGCGGCAATGGCGTCTGCGTCGAGGGTGCCGGAGTGGTGCCCTGCCCCACCGGCAACCGCTGCGGCTTCGGCGTTCTCGATGAGGTAGGCAGCTTCGGGTTCCGTAAGCTGAGCCGAGATGGGCACCGGCACGAGGCCGGCGGCGATGGCGCCGAAGAAGAGCAGCGCATAGTCGGAGTTGTTCGGCAGCTGCAGGACGATGCGATCGCCCGGCTTCAAGCCGCGTGCGAGAAGGCCGGCGGCGACGCTGCGCACGGCATGATCGAGTTGGGTATAGGTCCAGCGCTCTGCACCTGCGATATCCGCGGAATCGGTGACGACGATGAGGGCGACCTTGTCGGACGAGTCGCGGGCCTGGCGTTCCAGGCAGGCGCGGGCGAGATTGAAGCGCGGTGGGATGGCGGGCATCAGGCGACGGGCGGCTGCAGCCAGTCGGCGTAGTGGACCATGCCCTGCACCGTCCAGCCCCCATCGACCACAAGCGTCTGGCCGGTAATGTAGCTGGCGCCGTCGCTGCACAGATAGACCACCGGATCGGCGATCTCGCGCGGCTCGGCGAGGCGGCCCATAGGTATGCGCTCAATCTGCCAGTCGGAGCGTATGGAGCCGTCCTTCAGCCCCTGCTCGATGAGCTTGGTGCGGGTAGAACCGGGGGCGATGGCATTGACGCGGATGTTGGCGGCGGCGGCCTCGGTGGCATAAACGCGCGTGAGGCCCGAGACGCCCGCCTTGGCGGCGCTATAGGGACCGCGGCCGGGGATACCGACAATACCGGCGGCTGAGGCGATGTTAACGATGGCGCCACCCTTGCCGCGCTTGCGCATGCGGCCGATGGCCTGGCCGCAGCAGAGGAACATAGCGGTGAGGTGCGTGTCGACGACGACGTGCCAATCCTCAGGCGTCATGTTCTCGGCGAGGGCCACGCGCTGCACCCCCGCATTGTTGACGAGAGCATCCACCTGCCCTGCTGCGCTATCGATCTGCGCGAAGGCGGCGGCGACGCTGTCGGGACTCGTGACGTCGGCCTCGATGTAGGTGACGCCCGTGCGGGCTTCGTCGGGTGCGGCTTTGTCGAGTGAGAAAACCCGGGCGCCTTCCTCGAGGAAGCGTTGGGCGATGGCATCGCCAATGCCGCGCGCGGCACCGGTTATCACGGCCACCCGGCCTTCAAACGATCTTGCCATTGCCTTGCTCCCCGCGGGTCAGAGTCACGGTTTGGGTGGCGGCGGCTGGAACAGCTCCAGCGTAATGCCGTCATGGATACGAAGATAGGCGGCATGGGCACCAATGTTGGGACCACCATCGACCGCAACGGGGCCGTTGGGTGAAAGAGGACGGGCACCGGCGCTCACGGCCTTCTGCCAGTCAGCACGGATATCGGCGGAGCGTAGGCACAGGTGAAGGTTGTTGGCGTTGGCAGTTGCCTCGGGATTGGTGACGCGTCCGCTGACCTGGTAGTCGAGCAACTCGATGACGCCACCTCCCGGCAGATCGATGAAGGCCGCCTTGATGATGATGTTTGGGTAGCCGACGACGCGGCTGAGATAAGGACGGTCGAGCGTGGTGACCCAGCGCGCCGGCTTGCCCAGGAAGGCCTCCCAGAATTTCAGCGCCGCATCGAGGCTCAGCACCGACATGCCGATATGGTGGATGCCTTCGATCATATGCGGAACAAGCGCTCGGCATTGCCGGAGAACATGGCCACCTGTTCGTCACGGGTGAAGCCGGAAATGATCTCGGCGTAAGCGTTGATGACGTCCGGGTAGGAACTGAACATGCGGTCGACCGGCCAGTTGGTTCCGAAGACCACGCGGCCGGTACCAAAGGCCTCGATACTTCCGAGGACGTAGGGGCGGATGGACTCTATGGTCCAAAGCGGGTCGAGCATGCCGAGGCCCGAGACCTTCATGGTGACGTTGGGCGCCTGCGCCATCACGCCGACGGCATCGCGCCATTTCCGGTAGTACGCCGCGCCGCGCTCCATCGGTATGGCGCAATGGTCGATGCAGAGCTGCGTGTCCGGGAACGTGCGGGCAAGATCAAGAATGTCGGCAGCGCGCTCGATGCGGGTGTCGATGCAGGAGACAAGGTTGCGCTTGCCGAGTTCCGCGAAACCGCGGCGCCAGGCAGGATCGACGAGATAATTGCCGTCGCCGAAATTGCGAATGCCGCGGACGTTCTTGAACCCGAGGTGGCGGTCGAGAACCTGCGCCGCGTCAGGGCGTGCAAGGTGGCATTCGGCGATGATGCCCTGGGGATATCCGGTCTTATCTGCGAAGGCCTGCAGCCACGCAGTTTCATCGACCGGATCAGGCGTACTCACCGCGGCTTGGACGTGGATGGCTTTGGGGACATTGGCGAAGCGGATTTCAGCCAGATAGTCCTTGATGAAGTAGTGCTGCGACTTCAGCGGGTCGGTGTCGGGCAGGAAGCCGTGCACCGCGTCGCGCTCGAGCCAGCCGTAACGCAACGACGCATGCTTCATGTCGTGCAGATGAAAATGCGTGTCGACGAAGGCGAGCTCGGCCATCGCGATCAGTCCGTGTGGCGCGACACCGCGCGGACAATGGATTCACCAAGCGCGGTGGTCGATGCTGTGCCGCCCATGTCACGGGTGAGGTTTTCGCCTGAGGCGAGGACGCGCTCGATCGCGCGGACTATGGACCTGGCGGCGTCGTGAGCGCCAAGATGCTCGAGCATCAGCGCACCGGACCAGATCTGGCCGATTGGGTTGGCGATGTTCTTGCCGGCGATATCCGGAGCCGAGCCATGAACGGGTTCAAACATCGACGGAAAGCGGCGCTCCGGATTGAGATTGGCCGACGGTGCAATGCCAATAGTGCCCGTCACCGCGGGGCCGAGATCGGACAGGATGTCGCCGAAGAGATTGTCGGCCACCACGACGTCGAAGGTCGAGGGGCGGCGCACGAAATGGGCCGTCAGGATGTCGATGTGGTACTGCTCGGTGGCGACATCGGCGTAGTTCTTGCCGACCGCGCGGAAGCGCTCATCCCAGAACGGCATGGTGTGGATGATGCCGTTGGATTTGGTGGCGGAGGTCAACTTCTTCTTGCGGGTGCGCGAGAGCTCGAAGGCGAACTTCATTACGCGGTCGCAACCGAAGCGGGTCAGCACGGTGTCCTGAATGACCAGCTCCTGCTCGGTACCAGGGAACATGCGGCCGCCGACTTCGGAATATTCACCCTCGTTGTTTTCGCGGATGATGATGAAGTCGATATCGCCGGGATTGGCGAGCGGCGACGGCACCCCGTGGAACAGCCGAACCGGGCGGTAGTTCACATATTGTTGGAAGTTGCGCCTGATGGGCATCAGGAGCGTCCACAGGGACTCTACATCGGACACCGTGGGCCAACCGATGGCGCCCAGATAGATGGCCGAGTGATTGGCAATCTGGTCGAGCCCCTTGTCGGGCATCATGCGGCCGTGGCGCGCGTGATAGTCGCAGCCCCAGTCGAAATCCTGCCAGGCGAGGTCGAGGCCGAAGACCTTGGCGGCGGCCTGAACGGCAGCCACCCCCTGCGGCACGACCTCCTTGCCAATCCCATCGCCTTCGATGACGGCAATCGTCGCTGTGGCCACGCTCGACACTCCCCCGGTTCAGGCTCTTGCGGCCCGCTTGCAATATCGTTTCCAATTCATAGTCACCGACGATAGCCAATGCAAGCGCAAGGGAGCGGCCGGACCGATGACTGGCTGCAGGCCGTCGGCCAACCCGGAGCATAGGACAGAAGGCCCCGGAACGCACGCTGTTCTCGGTATCCCGCGGAGGTACACGCGACGGGAGACCGTCACTCGGCTGAGGGCGGGAACCGTGATGGTTTTGCGCTTGCCACGTTCAATAACGTTTCCATATAGTGCCTCAACAAAGGTGCCTAAGCACTGGATATCTAGTGGGGGGATGATTGGCTTCCGGTTCGCCAAATCGCCGAGGAATTGTCACTGGCGCCGCGAACGGCATCGGTCGCGCGGTCGTTAGGCGCCTGGTGCGCGAAGGCGTCGATGTCATCGCTGTAGATGTCAACGCCGAGACGCTGAAGACGCTCGAGGGGCCCGGCTGCACGCCGTTTGCAGCCGACCTGTCGGATGCGGGCGCGCGAGCCCGACTGGCCGAAATGGCGGACGGCGCAGACTACCTCGTCAATTCGCACGGGATCATCATGATCAAGTCGATCTTCGAGGTGACGGTGGAGGATTGGCGCAAAATCCAGACCGTCAATGCCGAGTCGATCTTCTTCCTTTGCCAGGCGATCGGTCCGAAGCTCAAGGAGGGCGGCGCCATCGTCAATCTGTCCTCGAGCTCGGCCAAGCTTGCCACGACTATCGAAGTCGCGCCTTACGCTGCGAGCAAGACCACGATCCTGTCGATCACCCGCTCGTTTGCCTACGCTCTCGCGCCACGCAATGTGCGCGTCAATGCGCTCTGCCCCGGCATCGTCGAAACGCAGATGCAGGAAGCAGTCCTGTCGAAGGTCGCGCCGATGCGCGGCACCACCAAGGAAGCCTTCAGCGAAGCGCGCAACAAGGGCGTGCCGTTAGGACGCGGCGCCTCGCCGGATGAGTGCGCTAATCTGATCTGGTTCCTGCTGTCCAGTGAAGCCTCATACATGACTGGCCAGGCAATCAACTTCACGGGCGGCAGCATAACATGGTGACGTCCAAGGGGAGAGCAGCATGAAAAAGAATG
The DNA here is from genome assembly GCA_044224395.1 of Devosia sp. Classification (GTDB taxonomy): domain Bacteria; phylum Pseudomonadota; class Alphaproteobacteria; order Rhizobiales; family Devosiaceae; genus Devosia_A. Next base: position 47,555 of record JBGAKM010000003.1, on the reverse strand, counting down.
CCATTACACGTGCGACTGGACTTGGGCACCCTGAAGGACCCTATGAGCTGGATGACGGGGTCGTCATCTACGCCAATACGTACAAGAGTGAGATTGGCTTCTGGGATCCCAAGACCAACAAGCAAGGGCAGTATGCGTTTGTCGGCGGCGGACCCAATGCCTGCATGCTTGGCACCGACGGCGCGATCTATTCGACGCAGACCCCCACTGTCGGCGCGTGGGTTGCGCCGGAGCACCGGCCGCCGTCGATCCAGAAGACAAAGAACGGCAAAGTCGAGATTCTTGTCACGGAGGCTGACGGCAAGACGTTCGACGGGCCAAACGATCTGACCTTCGCACCAGATGGACGCCTTTGGTTCACCGATAGCGGCGACTGGAATCAGGCCGACAAGCCGCATCCAGGCCGTATCATCTGTATCGAGAGGAACGGCGTCGCACATATCGTCGAGGAACTCGACTACACCTACCCCAACGGGATCGTGGCCGAACCTGACGGTTCGATCGTGTGGGTAGAGTCTTACACGCTAAGGGTCATTCGCCGGACGCCGAACGGCAAGAAGAGCGTGATCCACACGCTGGCCGAGGGGCACATCCCCGATGGGTTCAAGATCGACGTGAACGGCAATTTCTGGATCACGACCGTGGCTTCGGGCGGCATCGACGTGCTGGACAAGACGGGCCAGCATATCGCCTTCCACGAGGTTGGGGGCACGCTGCTCAACAACTGCTTCGGCAAGGGCGGCAAGATGTTCGTCTGCGACATGGGGCCGTTCGATACGTCGGGCGCGGCGATGACTGGACGGTTGGCCGAGATCGACGTGGGTGTCGAGGGCATGCCGTTGTTCCGCGGTGCGATTGGTTAGGAAGAACAGATGAAGATCGCCAAGATCGAGGCCATTCCGGTCAGCTATCCGGAGCCCAACGACTTCAACGCTCTGCGACATCTCTGCCTCGCCAAGATCACTGCTGATGATGGCCAGGTGGGCTGGGGTGAATCGATCACGCAGTTTCCGGAGGCCAATTTCGCCACCAAGGCGATCATCGAGGGTATGGCACCGAACCTGATCGGCAAGGATCCGGTGCAGACCGAAACGCTGTGGCGGCAGAACAAGCAGCAGGCCTGGTGGTATGGCTATCACGGCGGCATCGCCTCTTACGCCACTTCCGCACTCGACATCGCTTTGTGGGACCTGAAGGGCAAGGCGCTGGGCAAGAGTGTGCTCGACCTACTCGGCGGGCCTGCGCATGAACGGTTGCCGGCAATTGCGTCATGCCACGGACACTACGAGTCCATCGAGGAGATGGCCGAGGAAACGCGCGAGTGGGTGTCGACCGGCCTGCAAGGGCTCAAGACCGGCTTCGGCAAGCGGGGCAACGCCAATCTCGGTTACGACCACAAGCGGGACGTCGCCTACGTGAAAGCGATGCGCGAGGTGCTCGGCGACAAGATGCTGATGATCGACAATGGCATCAACATCAAATGGGACGTGACCGATGCGGTGCGCCGCGCGGTGGCAATGGAGGAATACAATCTAAGCTGGATCGAAGAGCCGCTGGGGGCATGGGACCCGGAAGGTTATGCGAACCTGCGCGCCAAGACGACGACCCGCATTGCCTATGGCGAACGTGAGTGGACGCTGGAGCAATTCGAGCGCGTGATCGCAACCGGCACGGTGGACGTGATCGGTGTCGACCCCGGCCGCGCCGAGGGCATCACCGGGTTCAAGAAGATCACCGAGCGCTGTGAGTTCTATCGCAGACAGGCCAATGCGCATGCCTGGAGTTCGGCGATCGTTACGGCTGCAAGCCTCGCGATCTCGTTCAACTCGCCCTCATGCAAGCTGTTCGAACTCAAGCCCCTCCGCAACCCCATGCAGCATGACCTCGTCACCAGGCCGTTCGACCACAAGGATGGATGGATGTACCCGCCCACTGGCCCCGGCCTCGGCATCGAGGTGATCGACGAGGTGGTGGACAGTTATCGCAGCGAGAAGGTGCTCGCCAAACTCTAGCTCACCTAAAGACTGAACCGACTTCGTCACAAGGGAGGACCACACGTGAAAAAGTCACTGAAGATGGGCATGGCTGTAGCGCTGAGCTGCACCATACTGACGGGCATCGCGCTGGCTCAAGACAACGCCACGGCAATTCCTACTACCGGCGAAAAGGTGGACGGCGCGCCGCAGAAGGTCGTTCGCGACTGGGGCACGTTCACTCTCGCCGATCGCATCGCCGCCAAGCTAGCCGCGGGCGAGCCGATCAACTATGTGTTCTCGTACCAGGCCACCGGTATTCCGCTCTTCTCGCCGCAATATGCCGCGGGCGCCGAGATGGGCTGCAAGATGGGCAACGAAATCTATCCGCTGAACTGTTCGGCCATCGCGCCGGTGCAGAACGATCCTGCGCAGCAGGTTGCGCAGATCGAAGCCAAACTGGCCGCCGGCGAAGCCGATTGCGTCGGCATTGAGCCGGTGAGTTCGGACGCGATGACCGCCATCACCAACCGGCTGATGGACGAGGGTATCCCGGTGTTCACCGCCGGCGTGTCGTCGAACGGGCATGAGTTCACCAACTACACGCAGATTCCCGACATCGAGGGCCATACGGCGGCCGACACAGTGATCAACTGGATGAAGGCGACCGGCAAAGACCTCAAGGTGTTCGCCGTTTCCGGCGGCGACCCCACCCAGTTCTGGGCACAGGGCCGCATGAAGGGCTTCCACGACGGCATCATGGCCGCCATTCCGGATGCGCGCTTCGTGACCGATGAGACCAATGGCCTCAACACCAGCTACGATCCGGGCCAGACCTTCGATACCTACAACGCCTTCCTGCTCGCCAACCCCGATGTGCAGTTCATCCAGAACGTCGACATCGGTGCCGAGCACGCCGGCCGAGCCATCGAGTCGCTCGGCCTTGCCGGCAAGGTGTTCACGATTGGCTGGAACTCCTCGCTCGGCCAGCTCGACATGATCGAAAAGGGCATCCAGGTCGCACAGCTCGACCAGCGCTGGCCCGACCAGGCGGCGTTTGGTGCCGTGGCGTGTGCGCAGTTCCTCAAGAACGGCGTTATCCTGCCCAACAACCAGACGCTGAAGGCTGTGCTGGCTGCCGATGTGGAACAGGCCCGCAAGGAGTTGAACGACACGCTGGGCGCGAAATAATGGTATGACTGCGGGGGGGGGGGGGGGGGGGGGGGGGGGGACACCAGCACCGCCGTGGCAGCCGAAGACCGGCCGCAGCGCAATGTCGTGCTCGACCTGCTACTTCGCGGCGGCGGCCTGGTTGCGGTGATCGTGCTTCTGGCCGTCGTGCTGGTGATCCTCAAGCCAAACCTGGGCAACCTCAACGTGCTGAGCACCCTGCTCCGCTCGATGGTCTCGATCGCGATCGTCGCCATTGGCTTGACGCTGGTGATCATTGCCGGCGAAATCGACCTCAGCTTTGCGGCAGTCTATGGCCTCGCACTCAATGCGCTGGCAGTGATGTGGGTCGTCGGCGGCCTTTCGATCTTCGTCGCGGTACCGATTGCGATCGGCATCGGTGCAGCCATCGGCATCGTCAACGGCGTGCTGGTGACGGTGGTCAAAATTCCCGCCTTCATCGTGACACTCGGCACCTACAGCTTTGTTCAGGGTATCACGCTTTGGGTGTCGCGGACGCAGACGTTCGACGCGGCCTATCCGCCGCCGGGGCGCACCATCCCGCCCTTCGAGTACGATCTCTTCATCGGGCTGACGCAGCGCATTGGCTCGATCCAGCTTTCGCTTGCGGTGTTCTGGATGATCGCCATTGCCATTGTGTTCGGCATTCTGCTGCACCGGACACTCTTCGGGTTCCGCCTCATGGCGATCGGCGGTAACCCAATTGCGGCGCAACTGGCGCGGCTCCCGGTCCGCAAATACAAGATCCTCGCCTTCATGCTGTGCGGCGCGCTGGCTGCGGTCGCCGCCGTGCTGCAGTTTTCCTATGCCCACAATTCGCAGCCTAATGCGGGCCTTGAGATGACCTTCCCGGTGTTCGCCGCCGTGATCATCGGCGGCGCATCGTTGTCGGGCGGCAAGGGCACGATCATCGGCACCTTGCTCGGGGCACTGTTGCTCAGTGTTCTGACGCTGGGGCTGTCCGTGCTGTCGCCGGGCCCACATGTGCAGCAGATGTTCCTTGGCGCCATCACCATCGGGGCGGTGGCGCTCGACCTGTGGCTCAGCAAGGTGCGCAAGGCCCGCGCCACATGAGCGAGGTCGTCGGCAACGGTATCTCACTGCGCGGAGTCACGAAGGCCTATGGCGCGACGGTCGCGCTGGCGGGCATCGATCTCGACCTTCGGCCGGGCGAAGTGCTCGGTGTTGCCGGACCGAACGGAGCCGGCAAATCGACGCTGGTCCGCATGATCGCCGGCGAGGAACGTCCGACGCTTGGCACGCTCACCTTCGACGGCCGCCCGTGGTCGCCTGCCGACGAATGGCAGGCGGTGGCGGTGGTGCATCAGGAGCCGCAACTCTTCCCCAATCTGACGGTGGCCGAGAATGTGATGGCCGGCCGCGAAGGGACAAAGGTGACGCGCCCCCAATTGCGCGCCGCCGACGCCGACGTGATGGAGGCGTTCGGCATTGGGGCCCTCAAGGACGTCCCACTCGAGGATTGCTCGCTCGCGACGCAGCAACGCACCGAGATTGCGCGGGCCGTGGCTCGGGACTGCAAGGTCTTTCTGTTCGATGAGCCCAATTCGGCGCTTACCAGCAAGGAATCGGACGAGCTGTTTGCCGAGATGCGCAAGCTTGCGGCATCGGGGCGGATCGTGGTGCTGATCACGCATCGGCTGGCGGATTTCGTGGCGCATTGCAGCCGTGTTGTCGTTGTTCGCGACGGCCGCATCCGGGTTACGCTCGAGGGCGCGGCGCTGACAGAGGATGCGATTGCCCGACAGTTGGTCACAGAAGCTGCGGTGATTGCCGCAGGGCACGCCGGCGACACGTCCAAATACCAGATTGCTGCGCCCGTGGTGCGCACGCGCGAATGGAGTCACCGGACGGAGTTTGCCAATATCGAGTTCACCTGCCAGCCCGGCGAGATCTCGGCGTTGACCGGCGTCGAGGGTTCGGGGGCACGCGAATTGCTCCGGTCGCTTGCCGGGCTCGAACGTTGCACCGGTGAGATCGAGATCGACGGCGTTACCGGCAAGGCGGCGCTGCGGGCTCTCACAGCGTATGTTCCGGCGACGCGCGCGGAGAGCCTCTACACCAACTTCTCGGTGGGCGAGAACCTGCTGGTGCGGCTGTCGGTGCCCCAGATCGCCTCGCCCGGTCTGTTGATGCTGAAAGTGCGGCGCATGAAGGCACTGGCCGAGGAGGCGGTGACTCGGTTCTTCGTCAAGACGCGGACGACGACGCAGCCGATCCGCTCGCTGTCGGGCGGCAATCAGCAGAAGGTGGCCATCGCGCAGGCGCTGAACTATGGGCCCAGACTGCTGCTACTGGAAGAGCCGACGCGTGGCGTCGACATCCATTCGAAGGCCGAAATCTACCGGCTGCTGCGTGACTACGCCGATGCGGGGAATGGCGTCGTGATCTTCTGCACCGAGGTGCTCGAGGTGTTCGAGGCCGCTGATACTGTGCGAGTAGCGTCGGACGGGCGACTGTCGGCGCCACTGTCGGTCGCGCAGTATGCCCATGTGGAGCAGTTGGCGAGCGATATCATCGCACTCGAAGGCGCGCATCGGGCCGCTGCTTAGGCGTCAACTCTCGTCGCGATCGTTGTGCGGGCCCCGTCGTCGCCATCGCCTATATCGCGAACGGCACTTGCTGTTTGAACCGATACCGCAGCAACAAGGCCATATTCTTCCTTGCTTTGCGGTAGGTTTGCATTGCTCCTTGACGCTGAATTTAGAAACGATATCATTTTTTGGGAAGTGACGAGCGGGGCAGCCGGAGAGCAGTCCGCGTGGGTGGGAGGAAGCAATGCGCGGTCTCAAGGGCAAGGTAGCCGTTGTGTCAGGCTCGGGCTCCGGTATTGGCCAGGCGGCGGCGCTTCGCCTGGGCGAAGAAGGCGTAAAGGTCGGCGTGTTGGACGTGAAGGCCGATTGGGCCGAAAAGACCGCACAGATGATCCGCGATGCCGGCGGCGAGGCCATCGCCTGCACGGTCGACATCCGCCACGAGGAGCAGGTCGAGGCCGCCTACAAGAAGGTGCTCGACCAGTTCGGCCAGCTCGACATCGTATGTTCCAATGCGGCGATCTTTTCGGGCGCGCGCGACCGGCCAGTCGATGAGTTGCCCAAGGAAGTCTGGGACGACATGCTGGGGGTGAACCTCACCGGCATGTACCTGGTATGCAAACACGGCATCCGTGCCATCAAGGCGACCAGCAAGAAGGGCGCAGTGGTGATCACTGGCTCGCCTACGGGCATGAGCGGCTGCACCCCGGCCAATGTGGCTTACGGCTCATCGAAGGGCGGCGTTCATGGGCTGTCGCGCGTAATGGCGGTGGACCATGCCAAGGACAATATCCGGGTCAACGTGGTGGTGCCCGGCTTCACGCTGACGCCGATTGTGCGTGAGCTGGTCGAAGACCCCAAGGTCTACGAATGGCAGATCAACCAGATTCCGCTGCGCCGAGGCGCCGAACCGCACGAAGTGGCGGGCGCGATCGCGTTTCTAGCATCCGACGACGCCGGCTATATGACCGGCTCTTTCATGTGCGTCGATGGCGGGTTGACCGCCATCTGATACGAGACTGCCGGTTAGAATGCCGATCTATCGGTGCGACCGGAAGAGACTGAAACCCCGAGGGAGGAGACCTCATGACGATCCGTAACAAGACCATCGGCCTTGCAGTTGGCGCCTTGGCGCTGACGGCAGGCATGTCCGGTGCAATGGCGCAGGACAGCTATGCCTTCGTGACCCACTCGCAGGGCGACCCGTTCGTGCAGCAGATCATCGACGGCGCCCAGGCTGCCGCAAAGGATCTCGGCATCACGCTGAACGTGGCGCAGCAGCAGGGCAGCGCGCCGGAAGGTCAGCTGCAGCTGGTGCAGAACTTCGTCAATGCCGGTGTCAAGGGCGTCGCGACGTCCGTGCCGGGCGACTCGATGGCGGGTGCGCTCAATGACATCATTGCGGCGGGCGTGCCGGTGGTGCAGTTCAACCTCCTGAGCCATGCCGTGAATGGCCCGTATGTCGGCGAGAAATCGGTCGAATCCGGCCGCGTACTGGGCAAGATGATCGTCAACAAGCTGGGCGGCACATCGGCCACGGGCACGGTGATCCTCGGCAACTGCTTCCCGGGCATTCCGGTGCTCGAGAACCGCGCCAAGGGCGTGACCGAGTCTCTTGCCGCAGCTCCGGGCCTCAAGATCGTCGGCCCCTTCGACGTGAAGGTGTCGGCGGTCGAGAACTACAATGCGTGGGAGCAGCTCTATGCCGCGAACCCGGATGCGGTGGCTCTCATCGGCCTCTGCGCGCCCGACATCGCCAGCCTCGGCCAGCTCAATGCTGCCAATGGCGACAAGTTTGTGGCCGGCGGCTACGACCTGACCGAGCTCAACCTCAAGGCGATCAAGGAAGGTCACGCTTACGTGTCGATCGGCCAGAGCGCGTATGTGCAGGGCTACCTGCCGATCGCGCTGCTGGTGAACGCCGTCAAGAACGGTAGGACCCTCGGGCCGGGCTTCTACAATGCCGGCGCCCAGGTCGTGACGGCCGAAAGCGTGGACATGGGCAACGGCCTGCCGCCCATCAGCTTCGACGAGGCTCAGAAGCTCGCCGCCGACCCCGCCGCCACTGCTGCCTACTACAAGCCGTGGGCTGACTCGCTGACTGCGGAAGTGCTCAATGCGCCGGCGGCTCCGATCTCGGCCGAATCCGAGTAAGGTTGCAACCAGAACCGAGGGGCGGCTCCGCGCGGGCCGCCCTTTTCGTTGGAGGGCTCAGTGTCTCAGGTTCCGCTCATCGAGGTTCGCAACCTCACCAAGCGCTATGGCGGCGTGGTGGCGATGGCCGACATGAACCTGAGGGTGGAGCCGGGAACGATCCACGCCGTGGTGGGCGAGAATGGCGCGGGCAAATCGACGCTGATGAAGGTACTCGCCGGTGCGGTACGCGCCGATGGTGGCGAGATACTGCTTGAAGGCAAGTCGATCAGCATCGGCACGCCGAACGAAGCGCGGCGCAACGGCATCGGCATCGTGTACCAGGAGCTGAGCCTGTTCCCTGAGCGCTCGGTGCTCGCCAATCTATTCGTCAACCACGAGCCGACGCGCGGCGGGCTGGTGTCGCTGAGCGCCATGGAGGAGCAGGCAGGGCCGGTACTTGACCAACTCGGCCTCAACGTCGATCTGCGCGGGCCGCTCAACCGGCTGACGATCGGCGAGCAGCAACTGGTGGAGCTATGCCGCGTGCTGCTCGAGAAGCCGCAGCTGCTGATCCTCGACGAACCCAATTCGGCGCTCAACGAGCGCGAGACCGAACGACTGTTCGCGGTGTTGAAAGCGCTGCGGGCCGCCGGGATCACGATGCTCTATGTGTCGCACCGGCTGGAGGAGGTGTTCGCGATCTCCGACCGCATTACGATGACGCGTAACGGGCGCGATGTGCGCACGGCGCGGACGAGCGAGTTGACGATTCCGCAGGTGATCGAAGGCATGATCGGGGCGCAGCGCGAGGCGCTGTTCCCGCCGCCCTTGCCTATGGTTGCGGGCAAGGAAAAGCGATCGCTGACAGTCACGGGGCTCAGTGGCCGCAAGCTGCGCGATGTGAGTTTCACGGCGCGATCTGGTGAGGTGGTGGGGTTTGCCGGGCTCGAGGGGTCCGGCGTTTCTGATTTGCTCGATATTCTGTTCGGCATGAGCAAACCGAGCGGCGGCAGCGTGACCTATCCCGATGGAGGCAGCCTGCCCGAGAGCCCGACAAAGGCCGCGCGGCGCGGCATATGCATGGTACCGGCGGATCGGCGCAAGAACGGGTTGATGCTCGAGAAGTCGATCCTGTTCAACATTTCCAATGTGGTGGTGGGCGCACGCAATGACGGGCCGTTGACGTTCCTCCCCGGCAAGGCGCTGGAGCGGGCGCAGCGGCAGATCGAGGCGCTGCGCATCAAAGCGACTTCGGCCTGGGTGCCGGCCAATTCACTCTCGGGCGGCAACCAACAGAAGGTGGTGATCGGCAAGTGGCTGGAGATAGGACCGGACGTGTTCCTGCTCGACGATCCGACCCGCGGGGTGGACGTGGGCGCCAAGCGCGAGATTTACGGGTTGATCCGGCGCATGAGCGCTGAAGGCGGGATCGTGCTGTTCTCTTCCACCGAGCTGCCCGAGTTGATCGGACTCTGCGACCGCATTCTCATCATTTACCAGGGCCGGCTTGCCGGCGAGGTTTCGGGCAGCGGGCTCGACAACAAGACTATCCTCCATCTCGTCAACACCGGCGAGTCTCCGACAAAGGTTGCGTCATGACCGAAACGACGAGTACCCCTGCCCCGCGCCGCGGCTTTCGCCTGCCGGAGGAAATTGGCGTCATTGTCGCGCTCCTGGTGCTGGTGGCGATCATCGGCGTTGCGCGACCGAATTTCCTTGGCCCGATGAACCTGTTCTCGTTGCTTGGGAACGCGACATTTCTGGGTATGCTGGCGATTGGAATGGTGTTCCTATTGGCCATCCGGGAGATCGATCTTTCGGTCGGCTGGATGTTCAACTTTTCGGCGGTGTTCTCAGCGATCCTGATGACTTCGGGGCTTGACCCGTGGCTTGCGCTCGGCGCGGGAACCCTGTTCGGCGCAATCCTCGGGCTCGTGAACGGCGTCATCGCAGTCTCGCTGCGATTGCCGGCGATCATCGTGACGCTCGGCACATACTCGATGTTCCAGGGTCTCTCGCTGGTGATGAACCAGGGACGAGCGATCGTCCCTTCCGATACATCGAGCCTGTTCTTCTCGGTCTTCAAGACGCGGCTGTTCGGCGTTGCACCGGTGGCGGGGCTGGTGTTCATCGCGCTGGCGATCGTGCTGCACCTCGTGCTGCACTACACTCGCTTCGGTTATCGCGTACAGGCAGTTGGATCGAACCCGGATGCGGCGAAACTTGCCGGCATCCCCACCGGCCTCGTGCGGCTGCAGACGCTGGTGATCATGGGCGCAATCTGCGGGCTCGCGGGTTCGATGTATGTGGGCTATCGCGGCGCGATCGATCCCATCGAGGGATCAAACTACGTGTTGGTTGTGGTGGCCGCCGTGATCATCGGCGGTACGCCGCTGTCGGGCGGCTACGGCACCATCATCGGGGCGGTGATCGGCATGCTGATCATCCAGGTGATCAGCTCCGGGCTGATCTTCTTCGGCATCGACGCCAAGTGGAGCACGTTCGTGACGGGTGCGGTGATCATTCTGGCGGTCTCACTGGACCAGTTGGTGAAGTATCAGCGGACGCGGCGCGCCGCGCGCATGAAGGACGACGTGTAGCGGCACTCATTTGCGGACGGGCGCGCAGGAGCCACCCAGGATCAGCCTTGTCGGGAACAGGATTCGCTGGGCGGCGCGCTCGCCCGGATCCTTGAGACGATCAAGCAACAGTTGGGCAGCGGTGCGGCCGATCTCGTCGACGTCTCTGTCGATGATGGTGATGGGGCCGGGATAGAGCATCGCCACATCCGACCGGTCGCAACCGATCAGGGAAATATCGCCCGGAACCGAAACACCCTGCTGCTGGAAGGCGCGCAGTACGCCGACGAGAATGCGGTTGCCCGCAGCGATAATCGCAGTGGGCCGGTCCTTGCGCTGAAGCAGCGCCGTGGCCTGGCGGAAGCCGTACTCGGCGGAAAGGCTTTGCGAGCCGATCAACTCGTTGGGGACACTCATGCCACGCTTGCGGAACGCTTCGGTGTAGCCCCGCACGCGCTCGCGGCCCGGCCTGATATCGTCGCCCGCAGTGATGATGGCGATGCGGCGATGGCCGAGATCGAGCAGGTAGCTGGTTGCCTGCGACAGGCCGCCGGCATGATCGGTAAGGACGGCGTCGATCTCGAGCGGGATATCGCGGTCGAGAAGCACCGATGGAATGCGCAATTCTTCGAGCCGCTTGAGAGTGCGCGGGTCTTGTTCGTTGTTGATGGTCATGATCAGACCGTCGGCGCGCCCATGCTGAAGCATGTCGACCGCGGCGGCCTCATCTGCAGCGCGGCCGTTCGTATTGACCAGATAGAGCGAATAGCCGGCCTGTCGGAACTCAGCATCGGCGGCCTTGAACGACGATGCGTGCCAGGGGTTGGCAATATCGTCGACCACAAAGCCGACCGTGAGCGTGTTGCGGCGGCGCATGTTCTGCGCCCGGCTATCGGGCTGGAAGCCGAGGGAGTGGATGGCGGCCCGAACCTTGGCCAAGGTCACGGGGCGCACGGTTTCGGGCGCATTCAGACTGCGTGAAACGGTTCCGACAGATACCCCGGATGTACTTGCCACGTCACGGATGGTGACCGATTTGCCGCCGCCTTTGCGCATGCTCTCCCCAGGCCCGGACAGGAAAGGAACTCGCCCCTGCTATACTGGTACTTCTTGGTTTCGGCGAGGGGCGAAAGCTGGCGACGGACTTGACCGGCGCAGCGGGCCATGTTTGGATTTGGAAACGTTTCTATTCAGGTCCAAAAGTGCCCCCGAAGCTTACGATCGAACGCATTGAATGCGTCGCACTGGAAATGCCGCTTCCAAAGACCTTCCGCGGCAGCAACTACTTCATGACGCACCGCTGCACGATCATTACGCGCGTCTACACATCGGCGGGCATCATCGGCGAAATCTACAACGGCGACGAGTTCGAGACGCAGGGCGAGGTGGTCAAGATCATCCTCGATGAGATCCAGCCGATGCTGATCGGCATGGATGCCTTCAACATCGAAGGCTGCTGGGAGAAGATGCGCAAGCCCTCAACCAACATCCTGCGCGACCGCAAATTGGCGATGTGTGCGCAGGCCTGCGTGGACAGTGCGCTGTGGGACGCCGTGGGGAAGGCGCTCGATACCCCGCTCTACAAAATCTGGGGCGGTTACACCGACAAGCTGCCGGTCACCTGCATCGCCGGCTACTACGAGGAGGGTAAAACGCTGCTCGACTTCTCCAAGGAGATGGAGAAAATCCGAAGCGACGGCTACGCGGGCTGCAAGTTCAAGGTGGGTGGCCGTTCACCCAAGGAAGACGCCGAGCGGGTGCGCGCTGCACGCGACGGCGGTGGTCCGGAATTTCACCTGATGGTGGATGCCAACCAGGGGTGGAGTCTGCGTCAGGCGGTTGAGTTCTCGCGCCTGACCGAGGACCTCAACATCCGCTGGTTCGAGGAGCCGGTGCACTGGCAGAATGACCGGCTCGACATGGCGGCAGCGCGGAACCTGATGGGCATCCCAGTGTGCGCGGGGCAGAGCGAAATCAGTCGAGCCGGTTGCCGCGACCTGATGATGTCGGGTGCGATCGATGTCTGCAATTTCGATGCGAGCTGGAGCGGCGGGCCGACCGAGTGGCGGCGCGTGGCGGCGCTGGCGCAGAGCTTTTCGGTGCAAATGGGGCACCACGAGGAGCCGCAGGTTTCGGCCCATCTTCTTGCTGCAGTCCCAAACGGCACCTACATGGAAACGTTTCATCCGGACCGCGATCCGATGTTCTATGCGCTCGTCGCGAACCGGTCGAAATTCGATAACGGCTACTACGCCGTGCCGCAGGGTGCCGGCTTCGGCATTGAGATGGACAAGGCAGTCATCGAAAAATACCGGGTCTGAGCGGCCTCACGCTCAAGAACGCCGCGGCGGCATCAACTCCCGGGCCGCCGCGGCGATCGCTTTCGCATCGATCTCGAAATGACGGTAGAGATCGGCAACGCTGCCGGTCTGGCCAAAGTGCTCGACGCCCAGCGTAGCCGCACGATGGCCGCGCACGCTGCCGAGCCAGGCGAGTGTCGCCGGATGGCCGTCGATGGCGGTGACGAGGCCCGCCCGTTCCGGGATTTCGCCGAGCAATTGTTCGATGTGGCAGGTGGCTGTGAGGTCCCCTGCCCGGCGCGCGCGCTGGGCAGCGTGCCAACCGGCGTTGAGGCGATCGGCCGAGGTAACGGCGAGCACCGCAACGTTCCGACGATCGCCTCCAACGAGGCCGGCGGCTTCGATGGCTTCGCTGGCAAGGACGCCCTGGTAGGCAATCACCACGTCGCAGCCGGGATCGGGACGCTTGAGCCAGTACGCGCCCTGCAGAATATCCCTAACTGGCAGCGAGGCGGTGTCGCGCGGGATTTGATCGATGGGGCGGGTGGAAAGCCGGAGGTACACCGAGCCGCCGGACGCCTCTCGGGGCCAGGCCTCGTGTTCGGTGACAGTTTCGCCATCGCGCTGCATATAGTCGAAGGCCCAATCCATGATGACCGCGAGTTCATCGGCGAAGGCCGGCTCGAACGAGGCGAGGCCATCCTGGCTCATGCCGATAAGCGGCGCCGCGATGGACTGGTGCGCGCCTCCCTCGCCAGCCAGAGAGACCCCGGAGGGCGTGGCGACAAGGAGGAACCGCGCGTCCTGATAGCACGCGTAGTTCAGTGCATCGAGACCGCGAGAGATGAAGGGGTCGTAGAGCGTGCCGACGGGTAGCAGTCGTTCGCCGAACAGCGAGTGGCTAAGGCCAGCCGCACCAAGCAGCAGGAACAGGTTCATCTCGGCGATACCGAGTTCGATATGCTGGCCCTCGGGCCTGAAAGTCCATTTCTGTGCGGAGGGGATGTGCTCGCGCTGGAAGGTGTCCGCGAATTCCCGGCTGGCGAAGAGGTGGCGGCGATTGACCCAGGTGCCAAGATTTGTGGAGACGGTGACATCGGGCGAGGCGGTCACGATGCGTTGCGCCAACGGCGAGTCGGTCTTGGCGATGGCATCGAGGATCTTGCCGAAGGCGGTCTGGGTCGAGGTGGTTTTCTCGCTGACGAACTGCGGGCCAAGGCCGGGGATACGAGCCGAAGTCTTGCGGCGAATGGCGGACTGGTTGAAGGGGACGTCGGCGAGGAAGTGTTTGACGGCCGCCGTGTCGTCGCCCAACCCCTCGAGCGGCTCCCATTCATGGCCATCGCGAACGCTCATGGCCTTGCGTAGGCTGTCGATCTGGGCACCGGTCATCTGGCCGGCGTGATTGTCCTTGTGGCCGGCGAGCGGAGTGCCCCAGCCCTTCACGGTGTAGGCAATGAACGCGGTGGGGCGGTCGGTCTTCTGGGATTCGAACTGCTCGAGCAGGGTTTCGATGCAGTGGCCGCCGAGATTGCCCATCAGGCGGGCGAGTTCGTCGTCGCTGCGGCGAGCGATGAGCGCCGAGACGACAGACTGGTCGCCGATTTCGTCCTGCAGGCGCTCACGCCACGCGGCGCCGCCGCGGAACATCAGGGCAGAGTAGAGTGCGTTGGGGCAGGCATCGATCCATGCCCTGAGTTTTTCGCCACCGGGTTCGGCGAAAGCTAAGCGCTGCAGGACGCCGTATTTGAGTGTGACGACGTTCCAGTCGAAGGCCTTGAAGATGGCCTCGATGCGGTCATAGAGGCCCTCGCGCACGACGCCATCGAGGCTCTGGCGATTGTAGTCGATAATCCACCAAGTATTGCGCAGGCCCTGCTTCCAGCCCTCGAGCAGGCATTCATAAACATTGCCTTCGTCGAGCTCGGCATCACCCACAAGGGCGACCATCCGGCCCTCCCTGCCGAGCTTGGCCCAGGGCTTGGCGCGAATGTAGTCTTGGACGATTGAGGCGAAGGCGGTGAAGGCGACGCCCAGACCGACAGAACCCGTGGATATGTCGACGTCGTCGCTGTCCTTGGTGCGCGATGGATAGGACTGTGCGCCGCCATATCCGCGGAAGGCTTTGAGCCTTTCGAGGCTCTGATTGCCAAAGAGATACTGGATGGCATGGAAGACCGGCGCAGCGTGCGGCTTCACCGCCACACGATCCTCAGGCTTCAGCACCGCGAAATAGAGCGCGGACATGATCGCCGTCATGGAAGCGGACGACGCCTGGTGTCCACCGACCTTCACCCCGCTGTCGTTGGGGCGGATGTGGTTGGCATGGTGGATCATCCAGTTGGACAGCCACAGGGTGCGGCGCATCAGCGCCTCGATCATAGGGACGCGGGGATCGCGCGTCCGTACAGCACCGCTCGCGCCGATCTTTTTCGGATTGTCCATGCTTCGTCCCTCCGCTGTGCAGCATGGGCTGGTTAATGCGGCTATTCTTGCCTATCTTGCCTGTTGGAAACGTTCCTGCGCAGGATTCTACTAATGCCGCGACGATTCAGCGTGAAATCTGCCAATTTTGGGCTTTCGGAGATCGACCGCCGTATCCTACGGGCCCTGCAGGAAGACGGGCGGATGACGGTGCAGGCCATTGCCGAGCGTGTGGGGCTTTCGGCCTCACCGTGCCTTCGCCGCATCCGGCAGATGGAAGAGGCGGGCATCATCGGCGCATACAGTGCGCTGGTCGACCAGGAGAGGGTGGGTCTGCCTGTCTCTGTGTTCATCTCGATCAAGCTCGAGAGACAGCGCTCGACCGAACTTGACGATTTCGGTTCGGCAATCCGCAACTGGCCCGAGGTGATGGAGTGCTATTTGATGACGGGGCAGTACGACTTCCTGCTTCGCGTGGTGTGCGCGGACCTGCGCGCCTATGAAGCATTTCTGCGCGATAAGCTCACGCAACTCGAGGGAGTCCGTTCCATCGAGTCGAGCTTTGCCCTCGGGCAGCTCAAATACTCGCGAGTGCTGCCGTTGTAGCCGTCGTCGCTGCGCGGCTCACGGTGTGAGTGAAGCTCTTTAGGTACCTGCAAAACAAAATGGCCGGCCCCACGGGCCGGCCATCGCGCAAAGTCTTCAGTCGCTCAGGCGCGTTTCTTGGCCAGCGACCACACGCCTGCGACGGTGAGCGCGGCGAACAGCATCTTGAGCGCGTCCCAGACGAGGAACGGCTGCACGGCTTTGGCGAAGGCGGAGCCGACGACGTTGGTTTGGTCGATCCAGGAGGCGCTGCTGCCGAGCGCAAGGAGCCAGGTGAAGCCGAGAGCGAACAGCACGGCGTCCGCAATCAGCATCGTGACGAACAGGAACAGCACCTTGCCCGATGCGCCGAGATCGGCGGCGCGGCCGATGACGTAGGCCATCGGGATGAAGCCGAGGAGGAAGCCGCCGGTCGGCCCGAAGATGTAGGGGATGCCCGCGGTGGCACCGGCGAACACCGGCAGGCCCGCTGCGCCTTCGAGCAGATAGGCAACCACGGTCGCCACGCCAATGCGCCAGCCGAACGACGCGGCGAGGACCGCAATCGCGAAGCTCTGCAGCGTCACCGGCACCGGCCAGGTCGGCACGTTGATCTTGGCAGCGAGCGTGATCAGCGCAGTGCCCAGCAGTACGGTGACGATATTGCTCACAATGCGGGTGGTCTGCGACTTGGGCTCGAGAACCCCCAGGATGGTATTGGGAGTGGTCAGCGTGACGGCCATTGCGTTACCTTCTTTCGGGCGCGGAATGCTGCCCCGTTTCTAGTCGTTCAAAAATTCGAGCGCAATGGCAGACACCCCGCCGCCCCTTGTCTTCAACTCCAGCTTCTCCCCGCAAACCGGCCAGCTCATCAGCGTGGCGCCGGGTGTCGCGCGCGTTACGGCGCCCAATTCGGGGCCGTATACGTTCACCGGCACAAACAGCTTCATCATCGGCGGCGATCGCGTTGCCGTACTCGATCCCGGGCCGGATGATGCGACGCATCGCGCGGCGCTACTCGAGGCCATCGCCGGTCGCTCGGTCGAGGCGATCCTTCTCACGCATACGCACAAGGACCACTCCGCTGGCGTCCCCGCACTACGCAAAGCCATCGGTTCGCCGCCCCTGTGGTTCGCCGGCGCGCACCGGCTGAGCCGGCCGGCGCGATTGCTCGAAATCAACGTGCTGGCACGCGACTGCGACTGGGGCCTCACGCCGGATCGCGCCTTCTTCGACGGCGAGACGTTCGAGGTGGGCGGCGTCCGCCTCACCGCCATCGCTACGCCCGGCCACTGCGCCAATCACATGGCCTACGGTTTGGCCGGCACCGATTGGCTGCTCACCGGCGATCACATCATGGGCTGGAACTCGACGCTCGTCGCGGTGCCCGACGGCTCGATGGCCGATTACTTCGCATCGCTGGAGAAGGTCCTCGCCCTGCCCTACACGCAGTACATTCCGGCGCATGGCGGTCCGATCACCGATGGTCCCGCCTACGCCCGCGCACTCCTCGCCCATCGCAAGCTGCGCAACCGGCAGATCGTCGACGGTGTCGCGTCGGGGGCAAGGCGCGTGTCGGATCTGTTGGCGAAGATTTATCCAACGCTTGCGGCCAATCTGCGCTTTGCGGCGGCCATGACGCTCACCGCCCACGTCGAATTTCTCGCCGATCGCGGTGAGATCAGAATGCGACGCACGCCGTTCGGCCTGAGACTTTCGCCGGCTTAATCGTCGGCGGTCGCAGGCTGCGCCGGTGCGTTGCGGAGCAGCAGCGTCACCTGATTGTCGAGCTCGAGCAGGAAGCTTTCGACGCGCTGGCCGTTCTGGCCGAAGTCGGGGAAGCGCGACAGGGACGTCGATCGCATATCGACGGTCGCGCCGTCGGCGCTGCCGGTGACGCGCACTGCCACTTCCTGCGAAAAGCCGAGCAGCGTCGTCACCACGGCGTTGACCTGCCCTGCATCGAGCGGGCCAAGTGGCGCGCGTCGTGCGCGCGGGTCCCAGCCCTGCGCCTCGACCAGGCGCTCGACAATATCGAACATCTGGGGCGACTCGATGGGATAGGTGCGCGGTCGCGCGTTGGGATACGCCGCTTCGACGCGCGCCCTTTCGTCCGGTCCGATAAAACGTGATTCTACAAAGCTCACCAGCTGCGGCGACTCCGAGAAATCGGTCGACACGTCTGCGGATGCCGGTAGCGAGATGGCGAGCCAGGTGAAATAGGCGGCGGGCAGCAGGCAGATGCCGCCGAAGATGAAGGCGACGACGGCCCGCCCCCAGCCCTGATCGCCCGTAAACCACAGCCGCACGACGGCGACGATCGCCATCGCCACGGCCAGCGCCGCAACGATCATCGCCGCTGTTTCGATGACGACGAAGTTGTCGCTGCTGATGACGTGGCCGCGATGCAGCAGCACCGGGATCGCGGCGAGCGGCAATGCCAGCGCCCCGAACCGGCGCGCCCACACGGCCCATTTCGACGTTCGGATGAGAATACGCATCAGCCGTCTGCAGCCGGCGTCACGATCGCGGGGAGCGGAGGCGGCGGCGGTGGCGGGCACATATTGCGGATGGCCTCCCACTCCTGGGCGGAAAAGGCTGGCTTGGCGCTCGGATCATGCGTGTCGAGGGCCTCGAGAGCCTCGCGACGCTCGGTGGTCAACGGGTGACTCGCAAACAGGGCCAGAGCCTTCGAGAAGGCATCATCCTTCGCCACGCGATCCAGCAGATCAACAAGCCCGGCCGAGCTGAAACCGAGCCGCTGCGCCGTAAGGCCGGCAAACTGGTCCGCCTGTTCCTCGGCCTGACGCGAGAAGCGGTTGTCGATCAGCGACGCACCGATCGCGCCGGCAACCGAGAGTCCCGTGAGATCGCCGAGGACGAAGCCGACCAGCAACCCCGTGGTCGAGGTCGAAATCAGCGTCTGCATGCCGTGGCGATGATAGACGTGCCCCAGTTCATGCGCGAGCACGCCGGCAAACTCGTCCGACGAGCGGCTCGCCTGGATGAGACTCGACAGATAGTAGGTCCGCCCCCCCGGCAGCGCGAAGGCGTTCGGGACATCGGAGCGGATCACCGTCACGGTCGGATGGAACGGAGAGTTGAGGCCACTGAACGCCAAATCCGCAAAGCGCGTGATCGCCTTGTTGGCGACGCTCTCCGGGTTCGCGTCGCAGACGACATACCCCTTGCCCTCGGTGAGCGATGCTTCGATCTGCGCATCCGCGGTCGCGCCGATCTTGACCTCCCACTCGGGCGGAAAGAACGCCACCAGCCGATCGGCCAGCAGCGGAATGCCGTAGAGGTAAGCGACGATGACCGACGCCAGCGCGACCGTCGCCATCGTCAGGATGCGCGCCTGCTTCCAGCCGTCCATGCTCTGACGTTGGCTCAGCTTGGGCAGCACATTGAGCGCCGCCCGCATGTTGTCGATGCCGGTCGCCGCCAGTCGCGCGCCAGCCGGTCGCTGATGGTTGGCGATGCGCAGTTCCATCATGCGCGAATGCAGCAGATAGCACTCGTCGGCGGGCCAGCGGTCGACGATCTCTTTCGTCTTCGCATCGACGATCGCCAGCATCACAGGATCGGAGGCGAGGTCGATAATGCAGATCACCTCGCGGACGTCGGCGACCTGCCCGTTCTGGAAGCGCGCCAGAAACTCCATCAATACGCTCCCACATTGAGAGCGTCGGCGAGTCCCTGCCCCACGAGCGCTTTGTCCTCGGGCGTCGCTTGCACATCGCGCAGGCTATCGGGATTGATGATCGCGGTGCCGCGCGCGAGGAGCTTCCACCAGCCCACGCCAAGGATCAGTTCGGCGAGGAGACCGAACGCGCCCAGCACGATCAGATAGATCACGATCAGGATCGCGACGTTTGCCGTTCCCGATTGAAACATCGAGAGCATCGCGTCGGCGTCCGGCGTTTGCCCGCCGGAGGCCGCCGCGGCATAGATGCCGCCGAGCGCGATCAGTGCCGTCAGCCCGAGAACAATCAGCAGCGCCAGCACGGCGAAGACATAGATCACGAACTGGCCGAACAGCGCGCCGGTACCGATCCTGACCGCGAGCTTGGCCTCACCGACCGAGACCGTCGACAGCATCCCCGAGGCGATACGCGTGCGGTAGAAGGCGAGGCTGAACGCGAAGACCAGGATGCAGCCGGCACAGAACGTAAGGCCGATCGGCCCGGGCACCGGTAGCTGGCCGACCATCGTGAAATCGCCCGTCGAGGTGATCCAGCCGACCGTCGCGCCGATCGTCAGCACGTTGAGGACGTACGCGCCGTAGTACGGGCCGGCGATCGTCCGCCAATTGCCGGCGATGGCGAACTTGCGGTCGCCGTACCACGTGTTGTTCCAGCGGTATTTCCAGAGGCTCGAGCCCATCCACGGGTAGATCAGCCCCAGCGTCAGCACCATCGCGATCGACCAGAAGAAGCGGCGCAGAGCGTAGGCGAACGCGTTGCCCCTCAGGTCGAAGCGGATGCCGCGCCACAGCGTGCGCGACAGGCGGAAGTCGCGCGCGCGATAGATCGCATAGCCCGCCATAAACCACACCAGCGCCGCCGCAGCGCCGTAGCCGAGCACCACGTAGTCGATCTCCTGCATCGAGAGCACGAAGAACGCGATGTAGATCGGCACGAAGAAAGCGAGCGCGAAGAAAAAGCCGAGCAGCAGCTGGCTGGCGGTGCCGGTGTACTCGATCGGCTCGCCATCGATGACCGTGTTCTGCCAGTAGAAGCGCCGCTTCCACGTCGCCTGCCAGAACCGGTAGAGCCCGATCGTGGGAATCATCAGCGCATAGCCGCGCAGGATGATGCCGAGCATCTCCTGCCGCCCGCCCGTGAACTCGACGAGCCCCTTCCGCGCCTGTGCCGTTGTGTCCGTCATGCCGATCGCCGCCAAACCCGACTCACGATTTCACGGGCTTAGCCCAGCGGCAAGGCTCAGGGGTACAGCCTTGAGCGACTCCACACAGCATCCGGCGAGGCGCGGGTGAACCGGACGCGGTCATGTAGGCGGAACTCGCCGTCTTTCCAGAACTCGATCTCGAGCGGCACGATTCGGAAGCCCGACCAGTGGGCCGGGCGGGCCACGGGGTCCTCACCGAGCGACGATTTCAGCGTTTCCACGGCCTCCAGCAGCTTGGCTTTACTGGCAAGCGGCCGCGACTGCTTGCTGGCGTGGGCGCCGATCTGGCTGACGCGCGAGCGAGTCGCGAAATAGGCGTCGGCTTCCCCCGGCGCGACGATTTCGACCCGCCCCACCGCCCGCACCTGCCGGCGCAGCGACTTCCAGTGGAAGACCAGGGCGGCCTTGGGCTGCGCGAGCAGCTCGGCGCCCTTGCGGCTCTCGAAATTTGTGAAGAACACGAAGCCCCGGTGGTCGTGCGCATTCATCAAGACCATGCGCACATTGGGCATTCCAGCCGGGTCGACCGTCGCGACGGCCATGGCGTGCGGATCGTTCGGCTCGCTCTCCTGCGCTTCGGCATACCACTCCTCAAATAGCGAGAACGGGTCGATCGCGCCGGTGTCGGCATCGTCGAAAATGCGGTCGGAAAGGCTGTTTGCGGTCATTTGGGCGATCTGGACAAGCCTGGGGGTCGTGGCCATATAGGTTGGGAAACAGCGGACTTTCAATCCGTCAGACCATCTCAAGGAACCCATGCGCGACCCTTACAGCGTGCTCGGGGTTTCTCGTTCTGTGAGCGAGAAGGACCTGAAGTCAGCCTATCGCAGGCTGGCCAAGGCCAATCACCCCGACCAGAACCAGGACGACCCCAAGGCGCACGCCAAATTCGCCGAGATTTCGGCTGCTTACGATTTCCTGTCCGACAAGGACAAGAAAGCGGCGTTCGACCGCGGCGAGATCGATGCCGACGGCAACCCGAAATTCGCCGGTTTCGGCGGGGCGGGGAACGGCACGCGGCGCGGTGGCGCCCAGCCCGGAGGCTTCTCGGCCGAAGACATCCTCAAGGAGTTCATGAGCGGCTTCGGTGGCGCCCAGCAGCGTACCGGCCGAACGACCGGCGCCGGCGGCTGGGATCCGTTCACCGGCTCGACGGCCGGTGCGGGCGGCGGCTTTAGTGGCCGCACGGCCGGCACCAAGGGCGAAGACGCCACGGTGACGCTGGCCGTGTCGCTCGAAGACGCGCACAAGGGCGGCTCCGTTCCGCTGCGCCTGCCCACCAACAAGGTGGTCAACGTCAAGCTGCCCGAGAAGGTCGAGGACGGCCAGCAGATCCGGCTCAAGGGCCAGGGCATGTCGTCTCCCATGGGTGGCGAGGCCGGCGACGCGATCGTCACCGTCAAGTTCGAGCGGCACAAGCAGTTCCGCCGCGACGGCGCCGACCTCCGCGTCGAGGTACCGATCACGCTCTACGAGGCCGTGCTCGGCGGCAAGGTGCGCGTGCCGACGCTGGAAGGCTCGGCCGAACTCACGCTGCCGCCCAACATCAACACGGCCAAGGCGCTGCGCCTCAAGGGCAAGGGGCTGCATGGTGCCGGTGACCTTTACGCCAGCCTCAAGATCGTGCTCCCCGAAGCCGGCGACCCCGACCTCGAGAGCCTGATGCGGTTCTGGCGCGAGCAGAAGCCCTACAAGGTCCGCGACTAAGCCGTCAGCTCCGCCGTCGTCACCAGCGTCGCCCCCGCCGCGGCGAACGCAGCATTGTGGTCGGCGATGATGCCGGCGGCAGTGGAGCGGCCGCCGGTGCTGTGCGCATCGGAGACCACGGTCACCTTTAGTCCGAGCTCCATCGCGCCAGCGACAGTCGACTTCACGCAATGGTTCGTCGCGGCCCCGATGACCACGACGTCGTCGGCGCCCTGTTCGGCCACCCATTGGCCGAGCTCGGGCACGCTGAAGGAATTCTCGACGGTCTTGTCGAAGGTCGGCTCGTCTGCGGCCTGACCGAGCGCCGGCCAGATCGGCCAGCCCTGCGCCCCCGGCGCAAGCTGGTCGCCCGGTGGCGAATTCTGCCGGATGAACGCGATGCCGCGATCTTGCCGCCGGGCCCAGTCGAGGATCGCGCGCACGCGCGCCACGATCCCGTCCGCATCCCAAAGCGGCGGTCCGACCCGACCGTCGAACATGCCAGTCTGCAGGTCGACAATGATGATCGGCGCTTTGTCCGACGGACCGTGCATAGTCCTATCCCCGAGGTGCGGCAGCGCGTTGTAGCCGATCGTTGATCGCTTCGCCGAGTCCGCGATGCGGAATTGGCGCCACCGCTATACGAGAAGCCATCTGATCGAGCTCATGCAGCATCGCGAACAGATTGCGCGCCGCCTCGTGCAGATCGCCGCTGGGCGACAGATTGCGCGCGCCGTCCCGCGCGCCGAAGCCCAGATAGACCTCACCCCCGCGGGGTGCCTCCGCATCGAGCCGCATTTCCGCGTTGGGCGCGTAGTGGCTCGCAAGCATCCCCGGCGCCTGTACCTTGTCGCCGGGCTTCGCGACTAAGACATCGCGGCCAATCGCCTGCTCGATCTCCTCGCGCGCCAGTGCCCCTGCCCGAAGTTGCGTGACGACATCGCTCTCGACAGACAGGATCGTGGACTCGACGCCGGACTGGCTCGGCCCGCCATCGAGGACAGGCACTTTGCCATGGAAGCCGCGCACAACTTGCTCGGCCCGCGTCGGCGACAATTTGCCGGACGGGTTCGCCGACGGCGCCGCCAAAGGCCTCCCCGTCGTGCGGATCAGCTCCTGCGCCAGCGGATGGTCCGGGATGCGGAGCCCCACCCTGTCGAGTCCGGCCGTCACAATGTCGCTCAGCCCCGTCTCCGCGCGCTTGGGCAACACCAGCGTCAGCGGCCCTGGCCAGAACGCAGCGAGCCGGAGGGCGAGCGGCGAAAACTTGGCGTAGCGCTGCGCCATTTCGAGGTCTGCGACGTGGACGATCAGGGGATTGAACCGCGGCCGGCCCTTGGTGTCGTAGATCTTGAGCACGGCGTCCGAGTTGGTCGCGTCGGCGCCGAGGCCGTAAACCGTCTCCGTCGGGAAGGCGACGATGCCTCCGTCACGAAGGATCGCGGCAAACTCTTGTACATCTTGCCTGTGCGGAACGCTCGCGGCCATGCCGCGCTGTTTGACAAGGCGTTCCCGGCCCGTCAAGGAATCACCGCATGGCCACGCTCCTCGTCAGCCAGCTGAATTTCGATGCCCACCGGACGCCTGCGGGACACCCCGAGCGATCCGATCGCATCCGCGCCATCGAGGAAATCCTCGCCCCGGCCCATTTCCCCGCTCTGCTTCGCCGCGACGCGCCGGCGGGTGACCTGACGCTGGCCAATCTCGTCCACGCTCCCGGCTACCTGCCCGCGCTCGCGCAGGCACGCCTCGCCGAGGGGATCGGCCAGATCGACGAGGACACTTTCATCTCGTCGACTTCGCTCGATGCGGTCGGCACCGCGCTGGGCGCTGGGCTGACCGCGCTCGATGCGGTGGCCCTTGGCGAGGTTGAGAACGCATTCTGCGCCGTGCGGCCACCGGGCCACCATGCCGAGCGCGAAGCGCCGATGGGGTTCTGCCTTATCAACACCAATTGCCATCGTCGCGCGCGAGGCGCAGCGGAAGTATGGCGCCGAACGCGTGGCGATCGTCGATTTCGACGTGCATCATGGCAATGGCACGCAGGACATCTTCTACGACGACCCGACGGTGCTCTATGCCTCGACGCACCAGATGCCGCTGTTCCCGGGCACCGGCGCGGCAAGCGAAACGGGCGTCGGCAACATCTTCAACGTCCCCCTCGCCGCACGCACGGGCGAGGACGAGATGATGGCAGCCTATGAGGGCGCGATCCTCCCTGCGCTCGTGAACTTCCGTCCTGACTTCCTGCTCGTCTCAGCGGGCTTCGATGCCGACTATCGCGACCCGCTCGCGCAGCTCAACTGGAAGCCCGATGATTTCGCGTGGCTCACGCTGAAGCTGCGGGAGGTGGCCAACGAGTGCTGCGGCGGCCGCATTGTTTCGATGCTCGAAGGCGGTTATGACCGGCAGGGCCTCGCGACCGGAGTCGCGGCGCACGTAACTGCATTGATGAGCTGACTTTGGCCGATCTCGCTGCCGACGACGTAAAGACCATGACCTTCGAGGCCGCCCTGACGGAGCTCGAAGGAATCGTCGCGCGTCTCGAGGGAGGCAAGGCGCCGCTGGCGGAATCGATCGCGATCTATGAGCGCGGCGAAGCGCTGAAGTCGCATTGCGAAGGGCTGCTCAAGGCCGCCGAAGCACGGATCGAGAAGATCACGCTGCGCAACGGCAAACCGGTCGGCACCGAGCCGCTCGACAACTGATCCATGGCTGAGCGCATCCGCCTCGACCTCGCGCTGGAGCAGCGCGGGCTTGCGCCGTCGCGCGCCCGGGCCCGCGACGCTGTGTTGCGCGGCACCGTGAGCGTGAACGGCACCACGGCAAGCAAGCCGGGCCAACTGGTTGGTACCGCGGACCGGATCGAACTCAACGATCCGGCAAGCAGTTATGTCTCACGGGCCGCCTTGAAACTGATCGCCGGGCTCGACGTGGAGGAAGTCGCCGTCGCAGGCAAAGTGTGCCTCGACGTCGGTGCATCGACCGGCGGCTTCACGCAGGTGCTGCTCGAGCGCGGCGCTACCAGGGTCTATGCGGTGGATGTCGGGCACGGGCAACTGCACCCGGATGTCGCCAGCAACAAGAACGTCGTTTCGATGGAGGGCATCAATGCGCGCGACCTGTCGCACGACCTGATCCCCGAGCCGATCGATCTCCTCGTCTGCGACGTCAGCTTTGTGTCCGTGACCAAGGTGCTCTCTGCTCCCCTCTCGCTCTGCCGCGATGGCGCGGATGCGGTGATCCTGATCAAGCCGCAGTTCGAAGTCGGCCGCGAGAACATCGGCAAAGGCGGGATCGCGGATGAAGCGGCGATCGATGGTGCCGTGGCCCATGTCGTCCAGTTCATTTCCGAACAGGGATGGCAACTTGTCAGATTGCTGCCCTCGCCGATCACAGGTGGCGACGGAAACAAGGAAAACGTGGCGCTATTCCGCCGCGGCTGATATATCGTCGCTTGACGATTGAAGCTGCCTCTCGCGGCGCCCGCCTCCACCGGCTGGTCGAGCAATCGCCCTACAACACACAACGAGCAGGTTACGCGATGGAATACCGCCGCTTGGGCAAGTCGGGCCTACGGGTCTCAGAGTTTTCGTTTGGCGCTTGGGTCACCTTCGGCAAGCAGGTGGGCGAAGATGACGCCGCCTCGATCATGGGCGCCGCCTACGACGCCGGAATCAACTTCTTCGACAATGCCGAGGGCTACGAGTCCGGCAATGCCGAGATCGTGATGGGCGAGGCGCTCAAAAAGCTCAACTGGAGCCGCGACACCTACATGGTGTCGTCCAAGGTCTTCTGGGGCGGCGCGAAGCCGACGCAGCGCGGCCTGTCGGCCAAGCACGTGACCGACGGCGCGCATCAGGCTCTCAAGCGCCTGCAGGTCGACTATCTCGACCTCTATTTCTGCCACCGCCCCGACATCGAAACCCCAATCGAAGAGACGGTGCGCGCGATGCACAACCTCGTCCAGCAGGGCAAGGTCATCTATTGGGGCACGTCGGAGTGGAACGCGCAGCAGCTCACCGAAGCGCACATGGTGGCGCGGCGCGAGCACCTGACGCCGCCGACGATGGAGCAGCCGGAATACAACATGTTCCGCCGGCAGAATGTCGAGGTCGAGTACCTGCCGATCTACGAACTCGGACTTGGAACGACGATCTGGTCGCCGCTCGCGTCAGGCTTCCTCACCGGCAAATACAATGACGGCATCCCGGCCGACAGCCGTCTGAACCTGCCCGGCTACGAGTGGCTGAAGAAGTCGCTCGAGTCCGACGAGGGCAAGGCCAAGATCGAGAAGGTGAAGAAGCTCGCCGCGCTCGGCAAGGAGATCGGTCTGCCAGTGCATCACCTCGCCCTGCTCTGGTGCAATGCCAACAGGAACGTGTCGACGGTGATCCTGGGCGCCAGCAAGAAGAGCCAGCTGGTCGACAACCTCAAGGCGCTCGACAGCAAGGCGAAGTTGACGCCCGACGTGATGGCCAAAATCGAGGATATCCTCGGCAACAAGCCTGCGGCGCCCCGCGCCTTCGCGCTGGAGTAAGCTTCAGGGCGCGGTCTTCGGATCGCGCCCGTCCGCTTTCCTGAACAGCGGCCCGAACCATGCCTTGAACGGATGCGCGAGCTGCGCCGGGACGGTGTTGCCGATGTCCTGCGATATCCCGAGCGGCACATCGCAGGGCCCGGGCAGCGCGAACGTCCCGAACACGCGGTCGAAGATTGCAAACACCGTCGCGAAATTGGTGCCGGCGTATTTGATGTCTTTGGCATGATGCCATTGATGCATTGCCGGCGACACGAACACATTGCCGAGCTTGCCATAGGTCCACGGCAGATCGGCGTGGATGAAATAGCCGTAGTAGTTGCGCACGAGGCTGTTGGCGATCACCGCCCAGGCCGGCAGCCCCATCGCCATCAGGAACGTCGAGTCGATGATGACCGTGGTGATGCGGTTGACCGGGTGGAAGCGGTTGAGCGTCAGCCAGTTCATCTCCTCGTCGGAGTGGTGGATGGCATGCGTCGGCCAGAGCCAGCGCGTGTGCTCGAGCCGATGGCGCCAGTAGGCGATGAAGTCACCAAGGAAGATCGCCATGAACAGCGTCGGATACGTCCCCGCCGCCAGCCAGACGCTCTCGGGCAAGACAATCAGCCCCGCATTTGTCATGAACACGCCGATCGCGATGGTGACGAGCCCCAGCACCGGAAACACGAACACCGCATCGAGGAAATAGAAGCCCAGATTGAGCCGCATCTCATGCGCCCCACGCTTCGCCGCCGCCCACGCCTCGCCGCGCTTCATGATCAGCGCCAGCGCGACGAAGAACACTGTCGGGATGATCAGCGCGAGGATCGCGTCGGCGAGCGTCATCCAGGCGTGCTGGGCGAATGCGAGCAGCGAATCGAGCATGGGCGGGCTCCTTTGTGGGGAGCCTAAGCCGCTGCCTTTAGCGAATTGTTAACCCGCGGGCCTAGAACCCGATGCCGCCCTCGCGACCCGTCTGGCCGCGGTGGCGCAGGAAATGATCCGCCAGCACGCATGCCATCATCGCCTCCCCGATGGGAACCGCGCGGATCCCCACGCAGGGGTCGTGGCGGCCCTTGGTGATGACTTCGGTGTTCTCGTTGCTCGTCGTCACGGTTTCGCGCGGCGTCAGGATCGATGAGGTCGGCTTGACCGCAAACCGCACCACTATGGGATCGCCGTTGGAGATGCCGCCGAGGATGCCGCCCGCTTTGTTGGTCTTGAAATACGGCCCCTGGTTGCCGGCTCGCATCTCGTCGGCATTCTCCCAGCCCGTGAGCGACGCGGCGGAAAACCCTTCGCCGATCTCGACGCCCTTGACGGCATTGATCGACATCATCGCCGAAGCGAGGTCGGCGCTGAGCTTGCCATAGATAGGCGCGCCCCAACCTGGCGGCACGCCCTCGGCCACCACTTCGATCACTGCGCCAACGGAGTTGCCCGCCTTGCGGATACCGTCGAGATACGGCTCCCACTCCTTGGCCGCGACGGGGTCGGCGCAGAAGAACGGATTGTGCTCGACCTGCGCCCAGTCGAAATTGGCATAGTCGATGGTGTTCGGCCCCATCTGGATCAGCGAACCACGAATGGTGACGCCGCCGATCACCTGACGTGCCACCGCACCCGCCGCAACGCGCGCCGCGGTCTCGCGCGCCGAGGCGCGGCCCGAGCCCTTGTAGTCGCGGATGCCGTACTTCTGCAGATAGGTGTAGTCGGCATGGCCCGGCCGAAACTTGTCCTTGATCTCGGAATAGTCCTTCGACCGCTGGTCGGTGTTTTCGATCAGCAGCGAGATCGGCGTGCCTGTGGTCTTCGCGATGCCGTCGGTTTCGTCCTCGAACACGCCCGACAGGATCTTTACCGCATCGTCCTCGCGGCGCTGCGTCGTGAAGCGGGACTGTCCCGGCTTCCGGCGATCGAGGTCGCGCTGGATCATCTCTGCCGTGAGCGGAATGCCCGGCGGGCAACCATCGACCACCACGCCGAGCGCCGGCCCGTGGCTTTCGCCCCAGGTGGTAAAACGGAACATGTGGCCGAAGGTGTTGAAGCTCATCTGGTCCTCGCGCCGGACAGGGCTAGTCGTCCCAGCTCTGGCCGGCCGGGTAAACCACAGATTTGCCGTCGATGAAATGGATCACCGAATCCTGGGGCGGGAACCAGTTAACCGCGCGCTCGTGCGGGAAGCCCTCGATCAGATGACGCAGCACACGCAGGATGCCGCCATGCGAAACGATGATCGACGGCCCGGTCAACGACGCGCCGAAATCGAGCACGCGCTTGGCGACATCGTCGTAGCTCTCGCCTTCGGGCGGCCGGAAGAACCAGAAACTCGCGTCGCGCTCACCGGCGATGGCCATCTCTCCGGCAGCGAGCTCGGAGTGAAGCCGCCCCTCATAGATGCCGAACGAGATTTCGATGAGCCGCTGATCGATCGTCACATCAGGCATCGCGTCGACGATACCCTTGCGCACGAGGCTCATCGTCTCGCGCGTGCGTCCGAGCGGCGAGACGTACCAGTTGAAGTCGGTGGGCACGCGCCCTGCCCGCTTCAAGAGTTGCTCGAGCAGTTCGCCATTGAGCGTGGCCTGACCCCGGCCGCGATCGTTGAGCGGAATGTCGCGCGAGCCCTGGTAACGCCCCTCGGCATTCCAGTTGGTCTCGCCGTGGCGGACGAAGAAAAGTTCAGGCCAGACGAATGCGGCCATTCCTGCCTCAGGCGGTGGGAGCGGTCTCTGCTTCGTCTTCGACGTGCATACCGATGATGTTGAAGCCGCAATCCACATACTGGATCTGGCCGGTGACGCCCGACGACAAATCGCTCAGAAGATAGAGCGCAGCAGTGCCGACCTCTTCCTGCGTGACGTTGCGCTTGAGCGGTGCGGCCTTCTCCTGGAAGTGCAGCATGGTGCGAAGGCCCGAAATGCCAGACGCGGCAAGCGTCTTGATCGCGCCGGCCGAGATCGCGTTGACGCGGATATTGTTGGGGCCGAGGTCGTGCGCGAGGTAGCGCACCGAGGCCTCGAGCGCGGCCTTGGCGACACCCATGACGTTGTAGTTCGGCACGTACTTTTCGGCGCCATAATAGGTGAGCGTCAGGAGCGCCCCGCCCGGGTTCATCATCGCCTCGGCGCGCTTGGCGACGGCCGTGAAAGAATAGACCGAGATGTTCATGGTCAGCGCGAAATTGTCGGCGCTGGTGTTGATGTAGCGGCCCTCGAGTTCATCCTTGTTGGAAAAGCCGATGGCGTGGACGAGGAAGTCCATCGTCCCCCACTTGTCCTTGAGAACGCGGAAGGTCTCGTCCATCGCGGCGTCGGAGGACACATCGCACTCGACCAAGGTGGTGACGCCGATCTCGGCGGCCAGCGGCTCGACGCGCTTCTTGAGCGCCTCACCCTGGTAGGAGAAGGCGATCTCCGCGCCCTGGTCGGCCAGCGCCTTGGCGATGCCCCAGGCGATCGACCGGTTGTTGGCGACGCCCATAATGAGCCCGCGCTTGCCTGCCATCAGTCCTTCGGCCATGGGAGTTTCCTTCCGCTTATTGTGAGTTCAGAGGCTTCTGCCATAGGCCCGGAAAGCGGGCAAGTTGCGGCTTGTTTAGCCTTTCGGCCCGGCTATGGTGCCCGCCATGAGCCTGCCCCCTACCCAGATTGTCGCACAACTCATTGGTCTCTTGGGCGAAAGTGCCGTCATTGGCGAGCCGGGCGCGATGGGGAGCTACCTCAACGAGCCGCGCAAGAGGTTTCATGTCCCGGCAGTCGCGGTCGTGCGGCCCTCGGGCGTGGCGCAGGTGCAGGCGGTGGCGCGCTGGGCCAATGAGCACCGGGTGCCGCTGATCCCGCAGGGCGGCAACACGGGCCTTGTCGGCGCGCAGGTGCCACTCACGGGTGGCGAGGTGATCCTCTCGCTGCAGCGGCTGGACGCCGTGCGCGAGGTGAACGCACAGGCCGGCCACATGACGCTCGAGGCCGGCGTCATCTTGCAGCACGCCCACGAGGCGGCCGAGGCGGCGGGAATGATGTTCCCGCTGTGGCTCGCAAGCCAGGGCTCGGCGCGGATCGGCGGGCTGCTCGGATCGAATGCCGGCGGTGTGCAGGTCTTGGCGTTCGGCAATGCGCGCGAGCTGACGCTCGGGGTCGAGGCGGTGCTCGCCGATGGGCGGCTCTATCGCGGGCTCAATGCGCTGAAAAAGGACAACACCGGATACGATCTTCGCGACTTGATGATCGGATCGGAAGGGACGCTCGGCATCATCACGGCAGCGACGCTCAAGCTGTTCCCACAGCCGGTCGGGCATGAAACAGCGTTCTGCTCTGTGGCCGATCCGACGGCTGCACTCGCGCTGTTTGCCCTCATGCGCGAGCGCACCGGGTCGCGGCTCACGGCGTTCGAGCTGATGCCGCGGCTGGGGCTGGATTTACTGCTCCGGCACGGAATGATCGCGCAGGACCCCGCAGCGAGCCTGTCGCCCTGGTACGCGCTGGTCGAGATCAACCGGCTGAAAGGCGGAGTGCCCGGCGCGCTCGAAGCGGCGCTGGCTGAGGCGTTCGAGAAGGGGCTGATCTCCGACGCGACAATCGCACAGTCCGAAACCGACCGGATGCAGATGTGGTCGGCGCGTGAGCTGATGAGCGAGGTGCAGTCGAAGGAAGGTGCCTCTATCAAGCATGACGTGTCGGTGCCGATTGCAGCCGTGCCGCAGCTGATCGCCGAAGGAAGCGCGGCGGTCGAGCGCGTGATCGAGGGCGTGCGCCCCTGCCCCTTCGGTCACATGGGCGACGGCAACATCCACTTCAATTTCAGCCAGCCCGTTGGTGCCGATCCCAAGGCCTTCATGGCTCGCGAGAAAGACGCAAACGACGCCATCTACGAGATCGTGCTGAAGCTGGGCGGGTCGGTCTCTGCCGAACACGGTATCGGCCAGCTCAAGACCGGCCTCTTGCAGAGGGTGAAGGACCCCGTCGCACTCGAAATGATGCGCGCGATCAAGCACGCACTCGATCCGAACGGAATTCTAAATCCGGGCAAGATGCTGGGCTAGAAGCTCAAGACGACATCATGACCATAGAGGCCCATGCGGGCGTCATGCGTCACGATCTTGGCCTGCTCGACCAGAGCCTGCGAAATCAGAAGTCGATCAAACGGATCGCTATGCAACGTCTTTAGGGACTCGAACCGAAAGATGTGGGTGGGGAGGAGGCCGAGCTGCGTATAGCCCAGTTCGCTGAAGCGATGATGGCCGGTCTCAGCTCCAAACGGCATCGGGTCTCCTGCAGATGACTTCGTTTTGAGCGCAATTTCCCAAAGCGACACGACTGACACCAGAATCTCGTTGTCTGGATCGGCGATCATCTCAACGATTGATGGCGGCAGCCGCCTCGACGAACTAACCGACCAGACGGCGACATGGGTGTCGAGCAGGAGCCTCACGGCTTGCGCCGTGGCTTCTTTTGTCGGGCGCCTTCGTCGGGAAACAAGGGGCCACTGACCATGGCCTCGGCGATCTCATTGTCTGCGGCGTTGAACTTTTCGAGCGAGATGTCGGGATAAACCCCGTCATAAAGCCCGATGGGACGACGTTGCTTTGCCGTGATGGGCACCAACTTGCCGGCGGGCTTGCCATTTCGGGCAATGATGATCTCGGTCTCAGAGCCGTCCTCGAGCGCCCCGACAAGCTTGGACAGGTTGGTCTTGGCGTCGTGCATGTTGACGATGGTCGCCATGGTTTCCGCTCCTTAGCTAATCTGTTAGCTAATTTAGGCTCGATACTGCGCTAAAACAAGTCTAGCTGCGTCCCGCCACCACCTGCTGCCTTGCGCTTCGGCCGCGACGAGGCGGCTTCGGCGGCCGCCTGCTCGTGCGTAAGCGGCATTATGAGCTCCGGCCCCTCCGAGTTGGCGTTGCCGACGGCCTTGCTCACCGCGTGGTAAGTCATCGTCCCTTCGGGCGGCGATGCGGCCAGCGTCATGGCCTCGCGCGTGTCGACATCGCGGGTATTGAGCCACGCGTCGATTGCGTCGCGTCCGCGGAGGATGGCGGGCATACGGTCATAGACGCCGGAGATTTCGAGGTTGGGGTCCACCGTGACGATGCAGACGGTGTCGACTTCCTCGCCGTTCGGGCCGGCCCAGGTGGAATAGAGCCCGGCAAAGGCCATCGTCTCGGTTTCCTTGGACGTGATGTAGTAGGGGCGGCGGACACCGTCGGCGCCGGTCATCCACTCATAGTAACCAGTGGCGGGGACGATGCAGCGCGAGTTTCGTACGGCATCGCGGAAGCTCGGTTTGTCGGCCATCGATTCGGCGCGGGCGTTGATCAGCAAGGAGAACTCGCGCGGGTCTTTCACCCAGTGCGGGACGAACCCCCACCGGAACAGCTCGGCCGTGCGGCGGCCCTGCCGCTCGAGGATGACCGTGATCGGCTGGGTCGGCGTGATGTTGTAGCGCGGCGGATAGTCCACCTCGTTCAAGACCTTGAACAGGGCAACCATCGCTTCGGGCGGCAACAGGAAGGCGTAGCGTCCACACATGAGGCGACGTTAGGTGCTTGCGTCGCAGAGGGCAAATCGGGTGATGATCGGGCCATGTCCGGAACATTCCTTGCCGCAAGCGTCGCGATCGTCGGTCGCGAAGAGATCCTCCTGATCCAGCGCAACAGGCCGCCGTCCGAAGGATTGTGGACGCTGCCGGGCGGGCGGCTGGAGCCGGGCGAGTCGACCGAGCAGTGCGCGCTGCGCGAAGTGCAGGAGGAGCTCGGGATCACGCTCTATGGGCTGAAGCCGCTCATCGTGCTGCACCACAAGCAGTTCCGCCTGCAGACCTTCGCGACACAGACTTGGGACGGCGAAATCCGCGCCGACACGGCGGAGGTTCGCGACTGGCGCTGGGTGAAAAGCTTCAAGGTCGGCCAGCTCGCGACGACGCCGGGGCTGCTCGACGTGGTGCAGGCAGCGTTCCGCATTTTCGACCGCAGCTGATCGCCTTGCGGCGGACACGATCCTCGGCCTAATAGCGCCCATGCGCCTCCGCCTCCCGGCCCTCCTGATCTGCGCCGCGCTCGCCCTGCCCATTCCGGCGCAGGCGATCGATCCGCCGTATCAGCCGCAGATGGAGCGCCTGGCCGAGATTTTGGGCAGCCTCTACTTCCTCAATCCGCTCTGCGCCGAAAACACCACCGACTGGCGGCAGCAGATGGCGGACCTCGTCACGCTGGACCAGCCGGACGAGGATCGGCAGCAGCGGCTGTTCGGCGCGTTCAACGGCGGCTACCAGGCCTTCGCGCGGCTCTATCGCTCGTGCACCCCGTCGGCGGAAGAAGCGCTGACCCGGCTGCTGGTGGAAGCCGAGACCACCGCGCGCGATATCCACACGCGCTTCGCCGAATAGCTTCGGCGGATTAAGTATAGTTCACGACCGCGAATTAACCTTCCGGTCACTCGCCGCACCGCCGCCACACAGTGCATGATAATTCTCTCGCGATGCGGCCCACCAAACCCAGTATTCCGAACTTTGGCAGCGAGATTGCCAAGGATGAGCATCGCGCCGAGCGACAGCTGGCGCTCGAGTATCTGGCCGAGGCGTGGAACACCGCCGAGGACGAGGGCGTACAGAGCCTCGCGCTCGCCCATGCTTCGTTGTTCGCCGCAATCGCCACCATGGTGCGGGCGCATGGCGAAGAGGCCACCGCCCTGATGGTGGGCGCCCTGCCCGAACGCATCCGCAACGGCGAATACAACCTCGACCGCCTGACGCACTAAGCCGGCTGGAGCGTCTCCAAAAACGCGATGGGCCGGCCGCTCGCCGGCGTCACCAGTTCGCCCTGCCACATCACCTTCATGCCGCGCAGCACCGTGCCCACGGGCCATCCGGTGACCGCCACGCCATCATACGGCGTCCACCCCACGCGGCTCTTGATCCAGCCGTTGGTGATGGTCTCCCGCCGCTGCATATCGACGATGGTGAGGTCGGCATCATAGCCCACCGCGATACGCCCCTTGCGCGCAATGTTGAACACGCGCGCCGGCCCGTGGCTCGACATGTCGACGAAGCGCTCGAGCGAGAGCCGCCCCGCGTTCACATGGTCGAGCATGATGGGCACCAGCGTCTGCACGCCGGTCATGCCGGAATGGCTCGCGGGATACGGATGATCCTTCTCCTCGCGCGTATGCGGCGCGTGGTCGGAGCCGAGGATATCGGCGACGCCGTTGTCGACGCCCTTCCAGATGCCGGCGCGATGCGCCGCGTCGCGCACCGGCGGGTTCATCTGCGCGTAGGTGCCGAGCCGCGTATAGGCCGTCTCGTCGAGCGTCAGATGATGCGGCGTCACCTCGACGGTCGCGACATCCTTGTGATCGGCGAGGAACACGATCTCCTCGGCGGTCGAGATGTGCAGCACATGGATGCGCTTGCCATATTTGTGCGCCAGCGCCACGAGCCGCTTGGTGCTCCGCATCGCCGTCTCGACATCGCGCCACACCGGATGCGACGACGAATCGCCGGGCACGCGCAGCGGCTTGCGTTCCTCGAGGCGGAACTCGTCCTCGGAGTGAAAGGCGGCGCGGCGCGAGATCACCTTGAGGATCGCGCCCACGCCGTCATCGTCCGCGACCAGCAGGCTCCCGGTCGACGACCCCATGAACACTTTGACGCCCGCACATCCAGGCATCCGTTCGAGCACCGGCAGTTCGGCGACGTTCTCATGCGTGCCGCCGATGAAAAACGCGAAGTCGCAATGCATGCGGCCGGTGGCGCGCGCGATCTTGTCCTCGAACGTCGCGCGCGTCGTCGTCAGCGGATTCGTATTGGGCATCTCGAACACGCCAGTGACGCCGCCCATCACGGCACCCAGCGACCCCGTTGCAAGATCTTCCTTGTGCTCGAGGCCAGGCTCGCGGAAATGCACCTGCGTGTCGATGACGCCGGGCAGGATGTGAAGGCCGGTGCAGTCGGTAACCGTGTCGGCCGAAACCCCGCCAAGGTCACCAAGCGCCGCAATCCGGCCGCCGCGGACGCCGATGTCGGCGGTATGCTTGCCGTCCTGGTTGACGACGGTGCCGTTCTTGAAGATCGCGTCGTAGTGCGCCATGTCTCAGGTCCTTACTGGATGGCCATTATGCCCACAATCCTCCGTCCGTCGCGCGCCTTGTTCCGGTTCTCCGGCGCCGATGCGCACAAGTTGCTGTTCGATGTGGTGACCGGCCGGCTGGTGGCGGAAGCCGGGCCGCCGGTCTGGTGGGCGCTGCTGTCGCCGCAGGGCAAAATGCAGGCGGAGGGGCTCAGCGTCTGGCAGGATGACGCCTTCTGGCTGGATGTGGACCAGTCGGTGGCCGATGCCTTCCTCAAGCGCATGAAGATGTACCGGCTGCGCGCCGCCGTTGTGATCGACGATCTCCGTGAAACGCATGCGGTCGGCGGCGACCCCGACGCCGAGAAGGGCCACGTCATCGGCACGAAGGCCGAGGCCGCGAACTGGTCCGCGCCGGACACAAGCTACGACGCGGCACGAGTGGCTGAGGGTGTCGCCGAGCTCGGACCCGACTTTGCGGCAGACCAGATGTTCCCGCACGACATTGGCATGGACCTGCTCGGGGGCGTCGACTTCAAGAAGGGCTGCTACATCGGCCAGGAAGTCGTCAGCCGCATGGAACATCGCGGCACGGCGCGGCGACGCCCTGTGATCATATCCGGTGTCGACGCGACGGCGGGCACACCGCTCGTCGTTGGCGCGCGCGAAGCCGGAGCGATCGGCACGCCAATCGGCGGCAAGGCGGTGGCGATCGTGCGGCTCGACCGGTTCGATGGCGGCGAGGTGACGGTTGGGAACCAGCCGGTGACAGTCACACTGCCCGCTTGGGCGACGTACCGACTGGGGGAATCAGCGTCCGAAGCCTGACAAGGGCGCCGCGCCTCCCCAGCGAACGCTGGCGTCCAAATATCCGCTTGCGCGAGGGTTAGTTGGGTCCCAGCTTTCGCTGGGATGACACCTGGGGTGGATTCGTCGGTGACACGCAACAGCACCAGAGCCTGGCAACGCATGCTCAGCGGTCGGCGGCTCGATATCCTCGATCCATCGCCGGTCGACGTCGAGCTCAGCGATATCGCCCATGGCCTTGCCCGCGTGGCACGGTGGAACGGGCAAACGCAGGGCGACTATCCGTTCTCGGTGGCGCAGCACTCGGTGCTGGTGCTCGAAATCTTCTCGGCGATGGCCGCCGAGGCCCCGTCGCGCGACCGGCTCTATGCCCTCCTGCACGACGCGCCCGAATATGTGATGGGCGACATCATCTCGCCGTTCAAAGCGGCCATGGGCGGCAACTACAAGGAGGTGGAGAACCGGCTGCTGGCCGCAGTGCATCTCCACTTCGCGCTCAACGCGACAGCGCCCGGCGCGGTGCAGAAGCTGATCAAGAAGGCCGACCGCGAAGCGGCCTACCACGAGGCGGTGAACCTCGCCGGGTTCGCCGTGGAGGAAGCGCGAAAGTTCTTCGGCGAGCCGACGCTGCCGGCATTCGAACTGGAGCGGTTCGAGCAGTTGATCCGGCCCTGGCCAACGCGCGAAGCGCATGACCGGTTTGTCGACGCGGTGGACATGCTCGCGACCACAATGCACCGATCTTGATGAAGTTAAGGTAAACGACTGTTCCATTTTGACCCACGATGGACCGCGTGGTTGATGCGAGGTTAACGCAAAGCCCGCATTGCCGGAGGCATCATGGTCGACCCCGTACGAGTTCTTGCAATCGGCCTTACTGTCGGCACGCTCGTCGCGGTGCCCATCGCGGCGCCGCAGGCCATCAGCGCAATGGCCGACGAACCGGTGAAGGCTGTGAAGTCGGCGCTCGAAACGCTGTTCCCCGACGCCGTCGACGCCAAGATGTTCCGCAAATACGCGATCACCTTCGACGACAGCGTGTCGACCGAAGTGAAGCGCACGCAGGTGGTCAAGAAGATCGCCCATGGTCGCAAGTCGACGGTGACGATCGTAACGACGCCCAGCGGCACCTATTCGACCGACGGACTGCTGTCACCGAACGTGCAGTATCCGGGGATCGACAAAAAGCTCAAATGGGGCGGCCGGAGCTTCTACTATTTCTCGTCGCGCACCTATGGCGGCGGAAGCTGGTCGAGCTTCTCGAATGGCTCGTTCACCTACTTCACGTACCGGGCCAGCACGCGCACCTGAGTCGCGCCACTGCCAGTTAGCCGTGCGTCCAGCCGCGCTTGAACTGGTAGAAGATGTGGTGCCCGATCTTGACGTTCTTTTTGAGCTTGGGCGCCCAGTGTGGATAGACGTAGGTCGCGTGGTAGTGGGTTGAGGCGCCGACGTCGGCCTCGTACAGCGTCCCGTTGATCACACCCTTGGCAATCTCTTCAGCCTGGGCCCAGGCCTTGGGCTCGGTCACGCGCTCTGGAATGCCGTCGCAGGCAAACGAGAACTGGCAGGCGTTGCGCATGTTCTGGTTCTGGAAGACCACGTTGCAGATGCTTTTGGGATAGATCGGGTGAGCCAGGCGGTTCATCACCACCTGCCCCACGGCGATCTGACCGCGATAGCTCTCGGAGCGGGCCTCGAAGTAGATGGCCGTGGCCATGCACCACAGCTCTTTCTCCGAGACGGCCTTGCCCTTCTTGTCGACCAGCAGATCGAACGCCGTGGCCGGCGTCGTTTCGCGCGCATAAGCCAACGTGGCTGGTGCCGATGCCGGCATGACGTCGGGCATCGGCACGATCTGGTCGATCGCGCTCAGCGCCGAAGAGGTGATCGCAGTATCGATGCTCGCCACCTGGACAGGATCGTTGGGGACATCTTCGAGGTCGCCGATCGCGCGCTTGGGCTTGCGGGCATCGGCGAGCTGCGTGCGGATGGCATCGAAGCCACCCGAAACCGAAACGCCGTCAGGCGTGAGCCGCGCGCGGTTGACCTTCTCGGCGCGATTGGGCCCGGAGAAGAAGCCTGTCTTGAACAGGGTTTCGACCGAGCCGACAATGACGACCTGGTCGCCATGACGTTCGAGCTTTGCAACGGGAGCGGACGCGACAGCCCTGGTCGGGCCATCGAGGCCCGGACCGTTGGCGCCGACGGTCAGCAGCGGGTACGCGGCCAGCGCCATAACCAGCGTCGCGAAAGCGCCGACGAGGCTATGCCGGGGACGGGCCCAGGAGTCGATCGAACCGAATAGGCCCATCTAACGCAGTACTACTCACGCAACGCCACAACACTCGACGCATCCGGCATCATGTTGCTCAAATGCCGACAAACCCGATCATGCGGGATTAGGGTTATCGCGAGGTAAACCCGGCAGGAATGATGGGGCGAGGTACGGATCGTGGTTAATTCGCGGGATGAGCGCGGAGCCATCCCTCCCCCACCGGCGAGGGTGGGTGGGGGCTACGCCGCCTGCGCCTGCGCCAGCGCCAGCCGTGCCACTGGCACCCGATACGGCGAGCAGCTCACATAGTCGACCTGCAGCTTGGCAAAGAACTCCAGCGACGCGGGGTCGCCCGCATGCTCGCCGCAGATGCCGACCTTGAGCGCAGGGTTGGCAGCGCGGCCGCGCTCGATGGCGGTGGCGATGAGCTCGCCGACGCCCTTCTGGTCAAGCGTCACGAACGGGTCCACCTCGTAGAGCCCTTTGCGCTGATAGGCGGCGAGGAACGCGGGCGCGTCGTCGCGGCTGATGCCGTAGGTGGTCTGTGTCAGATCATTGGTGCCGAACGAGAAGAAGTCCACATGCTTGGCGATGTCGGCAGCGCGCAGCGCAGCACGCGGAAGCTCGATCATCGTGCCGAATGCGAAGCGCTGGCGCGCAACGGGCGGCAGGTTGGCGGCATCGACGAGCTCCATCACTCGTTCACGGACCCAGGTAACCTCATGTGCCGTGGACACGAACGGCACCATGATTTCGAGCGCAACGGGCTCACCGCCCTCCGCCATTGCAGCGCGAGCGCCCGACAGAAGCGACTGCACTTGCATCTCGAGAATCTCGGGATAGGTCACAGCAAGACGTACACCCCGATGGCCGAGCATCGGATTGATTTCGGAAATGCGTTCTAGTCGGAGTTTGAGCGCACGAAGTTCGAGGCCAAGCGACTTCGCGGTCTCATCGATATCCTCGTCGCTGCGCGGCAGGAACTCATGCAGTGGCGGGTCGAACAGGCGGACGGTGACCGGTCGCCCGGCCATGGTACGGAAGATCGCCGAGTAGTCGCCGGTCTGGTAATCGACGAGGCCGTGCAGCGCCGCCTTGCGGTCGTCCTCGTCCTCGCTGAGGATCAGACGACGCAGCGCAACCAGGCGCTCGCGGGCGAAGAACATATGCTCGGAGCGCGCGAGGCCGATCCCTTCGGCGCCGAAGCTCAGCGCCGTAGTCGTGGCCTCCACTGTCTCCGCATTGGCCCGTACTTCGATTTTGCGGGTCGCATCGGACCAGCCGAGCAGTTCGCCGAGCGCGCCGCCGATCTTGGGGCGGCTCAGCGGCAGGACGCCGGCATACACCGAGCCGTCGCTGCCATCGATGCTGATGCGGTCGCCGGCATGCAGCACCATATCGCCGACACGGCACGACTGGTCGGCCGGATCGACCGACAGGTTGCGCACTCCGGCGACGCAGGGCTTGCCCGTAATGCGCGCAATCACCCCCGCATGGCTGGTCATGCCGCCACGCGCGGTGAGGATGCCGGTGGCCGCCCGCATGCCGTCGATATCCGCCGGCCCCGTCTCGTTCACCACCAGGATGCAGTGCCGCCCACGGGCGCGATAACGGGCTGCATCCTCGGCCGTAAACACAATGTATCCGCTGGCCGCGCCCGGCGAAACACCCAGCCCGGTAGCGACCGCCAACTGCGCATGCCCCGGCCGAAGACTAGGATGCAGCAGCGTTTGCAGGCGATCCGGCGTGATGCTGGCGACCGCCTGCTCCTCGCTCCAGATCCCGCGCTCCACACGATCCGTAGCCGCCTCAAGCTCCGCCGCAGCCGACGCGTTGTAAGGCCGCGCGCTCAGGAAGGTGAAGCCGCCCCTCTCGACGGCGGTGGTGATGCACATGTGACGTGCAGCGGCGCGGTCCATCGCTTCGCAGAGTTCGGCGGCTTCGGGCGCGAGCGGCACGTTGCCGTTGGGCAGCGGAGCCGGGCCGATCGCGCCGCTCTGCGGGTCACGAGAGAGGAACTGGATGATTTCGCCTGCGGCAGCTGCCTGGACGAGGACAATGTCGTGCCCCTCCCCGTCCGGGTAGGACTTGAAGGCATCTGCAATCGCCCGCCCCAGGGGACGCGCGGGATCTACGGCTTCGACCTCTGTCGGCGGTGCCGGGAGCCCCGTGCGGGCCGGGAGGAGGCCAGAGACGCTCGCGTCGGTGGCGGTTCGGACAACCAGCATGGGCGGACGACCATCGCGGCCGACGAGGCGGAATAGGGTTGCGACCCAATGTGCACGAAGGCGGTTTTCCGACTGGCGGCGCTCGGTCTGGAGGCCGTCCCAAGCGGCGCGGGAAATCAGGATGGTCGGGATCGTGGGGAGCCCCTGCTCCCACATGGCCCGTATCCAGCGAGCCTTGCCGACGAGCAGGTCGCGCTGCGCTTCCGAAAGGCCTGCCTTGCCGCCCGAGGGCGCAACGGCAAACATTTCGACAGCGAGGGGCACCGGGGCAATCTCTTGAATTGGCTTGGTTCCTATAGTGCCCGTGCCTTTGACGCGCCGCAACGGGCCTTGACTTGGGTGCGTCACGAAAGCATCTGACGAACATGTCCAAGCCTAAACTCGACATCACGCTTTGCGCTCCACGCGGATTCTGCGCGGGGGTGGATCGCGCCATCCAGATCGTGGAACTGGCGCTCGAGAAATACGGCGCCCCGGTCTATGTCCGCCACGCCATCGTCCACAATAAGTACGTAGTCGACGGGTTGAGGAACAAAGGCGCCGTCTTCGTCGAGGAACTCGACGAGATTCCGGCTGGGGAGGCGCCGGTGGTGTTTTCGGCGCATGGGGTGCCTAAGGCGGTTCCGGCGGACGCTAAGGCGCGGAATATGTTCTTCCTCGATGCGACGTGCCCGCTGGTGAGTAAGGTACATATCGAGGCAAACCGGCACTTTCAGGAGGGTCGCGAGATCGTGCTGATCGGGCATGCGGGACATGTTGAGGTTGTGGGGACGATGGGGCAGCTGCCGGAGGGGGCCATAACGCTTATCGAAACGGTCGAGGATGCCGACCGTTATCGCCCCCGTGACCCCGAAAAGCTCGCCTTCGTGACGCAGACGACGCTGAGCGTGGACGACACGTCGGCGATCGTCGACGTGCTACGGCGGCGGTTCCCGGCGATCGCGCTGCCGCACAAGGAGGACATCTGCTACGCGACGACCAACCGTCAGGAAGCGGTCAAGAAGGTCGCGCCCACCGTGGATGCGATGGTGGTGGTCGGGGCGCCCGAAAGCTCCAACTCGGTGCGGCTGGTGGAAGTGGCCAAGCGCGCCGGCTGCGAGCGCGCGGTGCTGGTGGAACGCGCCGACCGGATCGACTGGTCGCAGTTCGAGGGCATTCGCACGCTCGGGATCACGGCGGGGGCATCGGCCCCGGAGACGCTGGTCGACGAAGTGATCGACGCATTCGCCGAACGGTTCGAGATCGCCGTCAGCGCGCATGGCGCGGGACGCGAGAACATCACCTTCAATCTGCCGCGCGAGCTCAGGGTCGCATGACGGACCTCGACCTGTTCGAGACCGAGCGGCTGATCCTCAGCGGCTGGCGGCGCGACGAGTTGCCTGACCTCGTACGGCTGCATGGCGACCCCTTGGTGGCAAAGTATCTCAGCGCGCATGGGCAGCCTTGGACGACGGCCGAGATGGAAGAGGCTCTCGAGCACTGGATCGACCTCTACGAAACCCGGCGTCTGGGAAAGATGCGCGTGCGGCGGAAGTCGGACGGCGTGCTCGTCGGGCGCTGCGGCTATGGGCTCGAGCCGACGGGCGAGCCCGAGCTGGGCTATTCGCTCTACCCCGAGTTCTGGGGCAAGGGCTACGCGTTCGAGGCCGCCTCCGGCATGCGCGACTGGCTGTTTCGCGAAACAGCGCACGATCATTTCATCGGGTCGGCGGACGTCCGCAACGCGGCTTCGATCAAGGTGCTGCAGAAGATCGGCATGATCCCGACCGAAGTAAGAGCCAACCAATCCGGAATGATCTGCCAGTACCACATCCTGCGGCGACCGGCGTGAGCGACCCCGTTATCATCCATACCGACGGCGCCTGCTCGGGCAACCCCGGGCCGGGCGGCTGGGGGGCGGTGTTGCAGTATGGCTCGACGGTCAAGGAACTGAAGGGCGGTGCGCCGATCACCACCAACAACCAGATGGAGCTGACGGCCGCCATCGAAGCGCTCAACGCGCTCAAGCGCCCGGTGACCGTCGAGCTCCACACCGACAGCAGCTACGTCAAGGACGGGCTGACCAAGTGGATTCACGGCTGGAAGAAGAACGGCTGGCGGACCGCGGACAAGAAGCCGGTCAAGAACGTTGAACTGTGGCAGGCGCTCGAGACCGCCACGCAGCGCCACACGATCAACTGGCACTGGGTGAAGGGCCACAATGGCGACGAAATGAACGAGCGCGCCGACCAGCTGGCCAACGAGGGCATGGCGCCGTTCAAGCCCAAGAAGCGCGAACCATTGGTGCCGCCAGTTTGATTTGCCGTGACTGCGCACGCAGCATTTAATGCTGCTATGCGTTACCTGATCCTCCTCGCTCTGCTGCTCCCCACGCCTGCCCTGGCGCAGTTTCCGCCGCTCGGATTCTACGATTGCGCGGCGGAGGACGGGACCCCGCTCGGGACGCTGAGCCTACTGGTTGCCGGCGATTATCAGTGGGATGCCGGCGGCCAGAGTTTCACCGGCCAAATTTCTTCCGCAGGCACGAACGTCGAAGCCCTGAGTGGACCGCTGGGCGACAAGCACTGGCGCGGCTTGTTCGGCGATACGGCAGATGGAACGGTGTTCGTGTTCGACACGGACGATGGAAAGGTGACGTGCAAGTAGGGCGATTGGCGCGGAGGGGACGGCATACCCGGTGCCTTCTCTGCGGACGCAGGGACCCATGTTGGCGCTGGCGCGAATGGCGCGTTGGGTCCCAGCTTTCGTTGGGAAGGCACTGGGGTTGTTGGGCGCCTGGCGCTAAGGCTCGTCTTCAGCCGACGACTTTAGAGAAGTCGGCGACCAGGTGCATTGTGTTGCGCAAAGCTGCCAACAGGTGCAGGCGGTTGGCGCGGATGCCTGGATCGGGATCGTTGACCAGCACCTTTTCGAAGAATGCGTCGACCGGTGCGCGGAGCGTGGCGAGAGCAGCGATGGCGCCGCGGTAATCGTTGGACGCGGCTTTGCTCGCGGCGCTTGCATCGACGGACTTGATGGCGCCGGCGAGGGCGGTTTCTTCGGGCAATACGAACTTCGTCTGGTCGGACACGGCGTCGTAGGTCTTGCCGTCCTTCTTCTCTTCGGCCGCGAGGATGTTTGCGGCGCGGCGGTAGCCGGCGAGGAGGTTCTTGCCGTCGGCGGAGTCGAGCAGCGCCGACAGTGCTTCGACGCGGCGAGTGATCTCGAGGATGTCGGTCTGTTCTCCAGTGAGTACGGCGTCCACTAGATCGTGACGCGCTCCACCCTCACGAAGCTGAACTTTGAGCCGGTCATAGAAGAACTGAAAGAGATCGCCGAAAGCTTGCATTACAGGGGCGCGGGCAGGATCCTCTGCATCGCCGTCTGCCT
The DNA here is from genome assembly GCA_044224395.1 of Devosia sp. Classification (GTDB taxonomy): domain Bacteria; phylum Pseudomonadota; class Alphaproteobacteria; order Rhizobiales; family Devosiaceae; genus Devosia_A. The sequence goes on along the minus strand of JBGAKM010000003.1, from coordinate 2,954 downwards.
TCAGTGGAATGCTGTGACCGTTGCGCGCAGCCAGTATTATAGAACTGAGTGACAGCGACAGCTGATTATCGGTCACGATGCGGATCACACCGAGCGCGGCGCGACGCAGCGCGAACGGGTCACGCGAGCCGGTGGGCTTTTCGTCGATGGCCCAGAAGCCGGTGAGGAGATCGAGCTTGTCGGCGAGCGCAACGGCGATGGCGACGGGCTCGCCCGGCACGCGATCGGTGGGGCCGAGCGGCTTGTAGTGATCGGCGATGGCGTTGGCGACTTCGGGTTTCTCGTTCTGGGCGAGCGCGTAGTAGCGGCCCATGATGCCCTGCAGCTCGGGGAACTCACCGACCATGCCAGTGGTGAGGTCGGCCTTGGCGAGCATGGCGGCACGCTTGGCGAGCTCAACGTCGGCGCCGACCTTAGGAGCGATCTCGGCGGCGAGCTTGACCAGCCGCTCGACCCGCTGGAACTGCGTTCCAAGCTTGGCGTGGAAGATCGAATCTTCGAGCTTGGGCAGGCCGTGCTCGAGCGGGAGCTTGAGGTCGGTCTCATAGAAGAACTTGGCGTCCGAGAGGCGGGCGCGAATGACGCGCTCGTTGCCGGCGACAATGGTGTCGCCGCCATCGGTCGCGATGTTGTTGGCGGTGAGCAGGAACTTGTTGGCCAGCTTGCCGGAGGGGTCGCGCAAGCAGAAGCACTTTTGGTTGGCGCGGATGGTGGCGATGATGACTTCCTCGGGGACCTTGAGGAAGCTCGGATCGAACGAGCCCATCATGACGACGGGCCATTCGACGAGGCCGGCGACCTCTTCGAGCAGGCCTTCGTCGTGGATGACGGTCAGGCCCTGCGCGAAAGCGAGGTTGTCGGCGTCGGCCTTGATGATCTCCTTGCGGCGGTCGAGGTCGAGAACGACCTTGGCCTTCTCCAACGCCTGCACATAGTCGTCGAAGCGGCGCACCTTGATGGCCGAGGGCGCGAGGAAGCGGTGGCCGTAGGTGGTCTGGCCCGAGGCGACGGTGTTGGCCTTGAACGGAATGACGATGGGCTCGTCGTTCTCGGTGCCGAAGGTGGCGGTGATGGCGCGGATGGGGCGGACCCAGGTGAGGCCGCCATGGCCCCACTGCATGGACTTGGCCCAGGGGAATGAGTTGACGACGCGCGGCAGGATGTCGGCGAGCAGCTTTGGCGCCTCGTCGCCTTTCTTGTCGATGTGCGCGACGTAGGAGTCGCCCTTCTTGGGGTCGGAAACGATCTTGGCCTGGTCGATCGAGGTGAGTCCCGCCGACTTCAGGAAACCGTCGATCGCCTGCTGCGGCGAGCCGACGCGCGGGCCCTTCTTTTCCTCGCGCAGATCGGGCGAACGGGCGGGGATGCCGGAGACGGCGAGCGCCAGGCGGCGCGGCGTGACGAATGCGCGGGCGCCCTCATAGACCAGACCTGCCTCGACCAGCGCGCCGGTGACGGCTTTCTTGAGGTCGTCGGCGGCCTTGCGCTGGAAGCGCGCGGGGATTTCCTCGGAGAACAGTTCGAGCAGCAGTTCGTGCATAGATCACCGGTGTTTCGGGGCGCCGGAGCGTTAGCACGGGGCGGGGGGATGGTCACGTGGGGGGTGTTGGGCGCGTTGGCTCCGCAAACCCGGTGACTTCCCTGCGAAAGCAGGAACCCATGCTGGCGCAGGCGCGGAGGCGAGTTGGGTCCCAGCTTTCGCCGGGAAGGGCGGAGATGTGGCCGCCCCCTCCACCATGCTTCGCATGGTCCCCCTCCCCCGCTAGCGGGAGAGGAGCCCGACTACGGGATGCGTGGCATTTTAGTCGATTTTTCACCATGTCGCGGAGTTCGGCGGGCCGGCGCCGCAACCAAAGGCGTCGGCTGGCGTCGTATCTATCGCAAACGGTGGTTCAAAAGATGCGTCCCCTACAGCTTGTTTTCCTCTTCCTGTTAGTGGCGCTGCCGTTTGCTTCGGTGCTGGTGGACGATGTCCGTGGTGCCGAAATTACGGCGGAGTTGGTCAACTCCGCCGATCTCGCCACGGTCCCGGCCGAGCCTCTTCCTCTCGCGCCGGAAGATGAGACGGGATCGGTCGACGCCTCTCCTCCCCCAGCGTTGCCCGATCCCGCCATCGTCAAGCTGCAGGTGCTGCTCGACCGTGCCGGCGCGTCGCCCGGCGTGATCGACGGGTTCGACGGCGACAATGTGCGCAAGGCCGTGCGGGCGTTCGAGCTGATGCACGGGATGGCCGAAGATGGAGTTGTCGACGCGGAGCTGGTGAGCGCGCTCGACAGCGCCGAGCCAGTGGTGGGCGGATATGCCATCACGGACGAGGATATCGCGGCGATCGGGCCGGCGATCCCCAGCGACTATGCCGAGATGGCGAAGATGGATTTCCTCGGCTATGCGCGGATCACCGAGCTGCTCGCCGAGCGCTTCCACATGGACGAGGATTTGCTGATCGCGCTGAACCCCGGCGCGACATTCGCCGCGGGCGAGACGGTGGCGGTGACGGCGTATGGCCCGGATGTCACCGATCGCAAGGTGGCGCGGATCGAGGCCGACAAGACGGCACGGCAGCTGCGGGCTTATGATGCGGACGGGAAGCTGGTGGTGGCGTATCCGGCGACGATCGGCAGCGAGAGCAATCCGTCGCCGAGCGGGACGCACCTCGTGAACGCCGTCGCGCCGATGCCGAACTATACGTACAATCCGGACGTGAACTTCCAGCAGGGCGAGAACACCGAGAAGCTGATCATTCCGCCGGGGCCGAACGGGCCGGTGGGCTCGATGTGGATCGACCTCACGGAGCCGACCTTCGGCATCCACGGCACGCCCGAGCCGAGCAAGATCGACAAGACGGCGTCGCATGGCTGCGTGCGGCTGACCAACTGGGACGCGACGGAGCTGTCGAAGCTGGTCGAGCCGGGGGTGCCGGTGGAGTTTCTGGGGTAGCGGCTTTCTTTCTTGCT
>JBGAKM010000019.1:0-58899 GCA_044224395.1 Devosia sp. | reverse complement strand
CGACAAGCGTCAGAGGGCCCGGCCAGCCGGGGAAGGCGCGGATATGCGCCAGCGCCAGCCGGTTGCCGTCGCCCTCGATGAAATCATCCTCGAGGTGCGACGGTTCATGCCCGTAGTCGAAGGGCAGTTGCTGCACGCCGGTACCGCTCGCGTTCATTTGGTCGGCGTCAATCTCTTGCGCCGGCGTGGCAAAACTTCGGTCGACGGGTCCGAAACAGGGACGTCGGGCGTCGCCGGAGAGAGTGCCAGTTCTGGCTCGCTTGGCACAGGCTTGTGCGGCCGCTCGCCGTGGTAGAGCGCGCTCTCCTTGTAGCGCTTGATCGCATAGCGGGTTAGGGTTGCCGTGATCGCCGCCAGCGGCACCGCCAGGAGCAGCCCGACGAAGCCGAACAGAAAGGCGAACGCGAACAGCGCGAACATCAGCCAGACCGGGTTGATGTTGATGCTCTGCCCGACCAGCCGCGGGTAGAGCACGTTTCCTTCGAGGAACTGGCCGACCATGTAAACGAGGAACACGATCACGATCAGCCACCAGTTCGGTGCGAACTGCACCAGCGCGATGCCCATCGACAGCGCGAAGCCGGTGAGGAACCCGACGAACGGGATGAAGCTGAACAGGCCGGTGATCAGGCCGATCACGAGGCCGAAGTTGACGCCGGTCATCGACAGCGCCGTCGCGTAGTAGATGCAGAGCACCAGGATCACCGAGCCGTAGCCACGCACGACGCCTGCCATCGAGCGGTCGATCTGGTCCAGCACCTGCCGGATTTCGCGGCGGTGTTCGCGCGGCAGCAGGTCGTCGATGCCTTTGACCATGCCCTCCCAGTCGAGCAGCAGGTAGAACGTCACCACCGGCGTAATCAGCAGGAAGCCGAGTGTGTTGAGCACCGTGAGGCCGCTCTGGGCCACCTGCCCCGTCAGATTGACGACGAAATCGACGCCCGTGCCGATAAACTGCGCAAGGCTCGCTTCGAATTGCGCCGCACGCTCGGGACCGAGCCACTCGATCAACTGCGGCGCCAGCCGCCGGACCGTTTCCTGCAGGTCGCCGACGAGGCCGGGCAGCAGAAAGACGAGACCCGTGATCTGCGAGACGATCAGCGGGGTAATCAGCGAGAACACGCCAACGATGATGCCAATGACCAGCAGCATCGCCGCGGCCGTGGACCAGCCCCGTCCGATGCGGGCGCGCTGGATGATATTGACCAGCGGATTGAGGATATAGGCGAGCGCGATGCCGACGACGAACGGCAAGAGGATGGGCCGGAACAGCCAGACCGCGAAAATGACGACAGCTGTGAAGCCCGCCCAGACAAGCACCTGAGTTCTGAGTGTCATGTCCCGCGCTACCCTTGCGTCGCCCCGGTCAAGCGGTTATCAGCGCCTCAGTTTCGCCCCTCCCAGAGCCGGCACAGCGCCCCATGTCCGACGCATCGAACCTGCCATCAAACGGGCTCAGCTACAAGCATGCGGGCGTCGACATCGATGCCGGAAACGCGCTTGTAGAAGCGATCAAACCTGCCGTTCGTTCCACTCGTCGCTCCGGCGCGGACGCCGAGATCGGCGGTTTCGGCGGCTTGTTCGACCTCAAAGCGGCCGGCTTCATCGATCCGGTGCTCGTGGCCGCTAACGATGGTGTCGGCACAAAGCTCAAGATCGCCATCGATACCGGCAGCCATTCGACCATCGGCCAGGACCTCGTGGCGATGTGCGTCAACGACATCATTGTCCAGGGCGCCGAGCCGCTGTTCTTCCTCGACTATTTCGCCACCGGCAAGCTCGACGTCGCCGTCGGTACAGCAATCGTCGAGGGCATCGCCGAGGGTTGCCGCATCGCCGGCTGCGCGCTGATCGGCGGCGAGACGGCCGAAATGCCGGGCATGTATCACGGCAACGACTACGACCTCGCGGGCTTCGCCGTCGGTGCCGCCGAGCGCGGCACCCTCCTGCCCCGCCCCGACGTGAAACCAGGCGACGCAATCGTCGCGATCGCCTCGTCGGGCGTCCATTCCAACGGCTATTCGCTGGTCCGCAAGATCGTCGAGATCTCGGGCGTCGACTGGTACCTGCCAGCCCCGTTCGACGAGAGCCGCACGCTCTCGGGCGCACTGCTCACGCCGACCCGCATCTATGTGAAGCCAATCCTGTCGGCGCTGAAGGCCGGCATCGGCCTCAAGGCGCTGGCCCACATCACCGGCGGCGGCTTCATCGACAACATTCCCCGCGTGCTGCCCGAGAACGTCTCCGCGCATATCGACCTCAACGCGGTCAAGGTGCCCAAGGTCTTCGGCTGGCTCGCCCGCGTCGGCGGCATGAGCGAGCGCGAGATGCTGCGAACCTTCAACTGCGGCGTCGGCATGGTCTGCGTGCTCGACGCGAGCGAGGCGGAAGCGCTCGTGACGCATCTTTACGAACAGGGCGAGAACCCGTCGATTATCGGCCGCATCACCGAGGCCGGCGCCGAGCCGGTGACCTTCGACGGCAAGCTGGCGCTTTGAAGACGCGCGTCGCGATCCTGATTTCGGGCCGCGGCTCCAACATGAGCGCCCTGATCGCGGCCGCCAAAGCCGGCGACTATCCCGCCGAGATCGTCGGCGTGTTCTCCAATATCGCCGACGCCCCCGGGCTCGCCATCGCTGCCGGCGAGGGCATCGCGACGGCTGCCCTTTCGCACAAGGCTTTCGCCAGCAAGGCCGAGTTCGAAGCCGCGATGACTGCGGTGCTCGCGGGCTGGGACACGGACGTCGTTTGCCTCGCCGGCTTCATGCGCCTGCTCAGCGCTGAGTTCTGCACGCGCTGGGCCGGCCGGCTTATCAACATTCACCCCTCGCTGCTGCCCGCGCATAAGGGTCTCCACACCCACGAGCAGGCTCTCGCCGATGGCAGCACGACGCACGGCTGCACCGTGCATTTCGTGACGCCCGGCATGGACGAAGGTCCGACGATCCTCCAGGCCACCGTCCCGGTGATTGCCGGCGATACGCCCGACACACTCGCTGCACGGGTGCTCGTCGAAGAGCACAAGCTCTATCCACAGGCCCTCGCGCTCGTCGCGGCATCGCTGGCAGGGACTGCGCCGCTGGTTCGCAAGGTCACGGCCGCCGATACCGCGGCCTATCGCGCGCTGCGGCTTGCGGGGCTGCGCGAGGCGCCGACGGCGTTCGGCTCGAGCTACGAAGTCGAGAGCCAGGAGGATCTGGCGGAGTTCGAGGGCCGTATCGCGCGCAGCCACATCGTCGGCGCATGGGTCAGAGGCGAGCTGATTGGCGTCGCCGGCTACTACCGCCTCACCGGGACCAAGACGCTGCACCGCGGCAACATCTGGGGCGTCTATGTCGCGCCGGCAGCGCGCGGTCGCGGCATCGCCCGTACGCTGGTCGAGGCTGTGCTGGCGCATGCGCGGACAGAAGTGCAGCAGGTCCATCTGTCGGTTGTGACCGACAACGCCGCCGCGCTCCGGCTCTATACTGGCCTGCGTTTCACGACCTACGGCACCGAGCCGCGCAGTCTGCTGGTCGACGGCCAGTACTACGACGAGCACCTGATGGTCCTGCGCTTCTAAGTCACAAACGGCAGCGTGGTGCGGAAGCCGCGCTCGTTCATCGCGTCGAGCGACCAGCCGCGCAGTTCGCGATTGACCACTTCGACCGCCCACGGTCCACCATAGCCTGCCGCCCGCGCTGCCGCCGCGAAACCTGCGACATCGAGCTCACCCTCGCCGCAGAAGCGCCGAGTGGTCACGTCGTAGCCGCTCGCCGTTCGAATGTTGTCGCTGAGCTCAACACTCACGATGCGATCCGCCGGGATCGCCGCCACCTCATCGTTCGAAATCCCGATCGCGTTGGTGTGCGCGATATCGACGATCAGTCCGCCATTCGGCGTGTCGCCGACCATCGCGAGGCAGTCGGCCAACTTGTGCACGAACGAGGACTTCATAAACTCGTAGCCCACCCTCAGCCCATGCGGCGCCGCACCAGCGCAAAGCTGCGCGAACTCGTCGGCGATCCGCGCGAGATCAGCAGCCGTAGTGCGGCGATCGCCGGCCTTCACATGCGGCGCACTGAGCACCTCTGCGGCCTCGAGCACCCAGCGCCGCCGTGCGTCCGACGCCGCCCGTCTATCGCCGTCGACGTACCAGTCCTCAATGAACGCGACCTCGCACGCACCGACGCCATGATCGTCGAGAATGCGCCGCACCTCCGCCAGCGAACGCGACTGGCAGATCGCCTCGAGGTCCGCGTGCCAGAAGCTGATCCCCGCAAAGCCTGCTTTTGCCGCCGAACTGACGCGCTCGACGAAGTCGAACGGGCTCACCTCGCCCTCGCCGGGAAACACCCCCGCTGCCGACCAGAACAGGTTGACCAACGCTGGTGCCATCACACCTTGCCCGGCTCATAGACGGTCAGCACGTTGCCCGAGCTGGGCCACGTTCGCGTCCGGACCAGCTTCAGGGGCACAGCCGGCCGCGCCTCGAACATGGGGGTGCCTGCACCGCCGATCAGCGGGAAAATCGTGAGGTGCAGTTCGTCGACAAGCCCTTGGGCGAGCAGGTCCTGCCAAAGTTTGCGGCTGAGGATCACGAGGATGTCGCCGCCGCTCTCGGCCTTGATCGCAGAAATCTCCCGCGCCGCCTCGGCCCGCCCGATGATCTCGGTGTTGGTCCATGGCGCTGTTTCTGCCGGCGTCAGCTTGTCGGAGACGACGAGCTTGGGAACTTCCGCGATCAGATCGGCGAATTCGCGCCGGATCGCGGTGAAGTCGAAGTTGCCGCGGACACCCGTCCAGTAGCCCTTGTTGCCAAGGAACGCCGTGTGGCTCAGCAGCAAATAGCTCGCCGATTTCAGCAGCTCGACATTGTAGAAGTCGAACGTATCGTCCGCGGCGTAGTCCGGGTGCTGGTGCGCGAAGAGCGCGCCCATATCGTCGTCCGGCCCGCTGTAAAGCCCGTCTATCGTGATGAAATTGCTGACGATCAGTTTGCCCATAAGCGGTTCTCCTCGGCCAAATGACTATCACCCGATTTGATCGCAGCCATCGTCAAAATCGGTTCGACGCGACTGTGCGCCTGCGCCATGTTCCGCGCCCGAGGAGACGCTGAAATGCCACTGCGATATTGGGCGCTGATCATTCTTCTGGGCGCGGTCTGGGGCTGTTCGTTCCTGTTCAACGCCATCCTGATCCGCGAGATCAGTCCGCTCTGGGTGTCGGCCGGCCGCGTCACTATCGGCGCTGCGATCTGCTGGGTGTTCTTTCTCGCAACGCGCAAGCCGCTGCCGCGCGACTGGAGCCTCTACCCGCAGTTCCTGGTGCTTGGCATCCTCAACTACGCGATCCCGTTCGCGCTGTTCCCCTACGCCGAGATGACCGTCGCGAGCTCGATCGTCGGCGTCATCAACGGCCTTACGCCGATGACCACGGTCATTGTCAGCCAGCTCTGGCCCGGCGGCGAGAAGGCGACGTGGAATAAGTCGATCGGCGTTCTGGTCGGCTTCCTCGGCGCCATCATCCTTGCCTCCCCATCGTTCGGCGACGGCGCGTCGGCGCAGGTTGTCGGCCTTCTTGCCGCGCTGACCGCGACCATCTGCTACGCGCTCACGCTCAACTATGCGCGCCGTTTCAAGAACGTCGACTCGACGGTGACAGCGTCCGCCTCCCTCACCGGCGCCGCGCTGGTGATGATCCCGATCGCGCTGCTGTTCACTGGCGTGCCGGTGATCACGCGGATCGAGACCTGGGGTTCGCTGTTTGGCATCGCGGTGTTCTCGACGAGCTTCAGTTTCCTGCTCGTCTATTGGCTGCTGCCGCGCGTCGGCGCGACCAACATCTCGCTCAACACCTTCATTACGCCGATCTCGGCGATCCTCTTGGGCGTGCTGATCCTCCACGAGAGGTTCTCACCCGTCCACATCGTGGGCATCGTCGTGATCTTCCTAGGCCTCGTCTTCATCGACGGGCGTCTGGTCAAGCGCTGGATGCCGAAGCCCGCTTAGCGGTCGCCACCGCATCCTCGGCCGGAGGCGGCAGCATCGGTGCGACATTCGTTGGTGGCGACAGCTTGGCGCGGACGACACTGTCCTCGCCCATCAGCTCGTCGATAAATAGCGAGAGCAGTTGCGGCCGGCCCGTCACGCCGGCCTTGCGATAAATCGCATTGGTCTGCGCCTTGACCGTTCCCTCCGATGTGCCGCGCAGGCTGGCGATCTCGGCGGTCGAGAGGCCCTTGATCGCAAACAACGCCACATCAGCTTCGGCAGGCGTCAGGCTCCATTGGGCGAAGCGCTCGTTCAGCAGTTCCATGAAGGCCCCCGAGGCCACGCGCAGCCGCTCCTCGGCGCGGTGCCGGTCGCGATGCGCCCGCCAGAGCGCCAGGGCCCCGAACACGACGCCGATCGCCAACCCGGCGGCTGCCGCCAGCTCCAGCAGTTCGCGCGCCTCCCAGGGCAGCGGCTCGCTCCAGAAGCCGATGTAGGACGACAGGATGTCGGAGATGAAGAAGAACGCGCTCAGCACCTGGATGCCGAGGATCGCGACGATGACCCAGACCCGCCTCATGCAGTCGTTCGCCTAATCGTCGCCACCGCCACGGCCGGACTTGTCGTCATCCCCTCCCCCGCGCCCCGACTTATCCTCATGGTCGTCCCCGCCACTATGTCCGGAATTGTCGTCATCCCCGTCGTTGCGCCCATCGTCATCATCGTCGTCGTCATCGTCGCCCGGGCGGGAGAGCGAGCCCCGCACCTCGCCGTCGGCGTCGATGAACACGTCGCGAAGAATCTCCCCGGTTCGCGGATTGCAGACCAGCTCACGCGTCCGATTGTCCTTGGTCGCCACAATGCGAATGCGCCCAAGGAGGGTCCGTGTCACCTCGATCCCGGAGTACCCCTCGCGGCCGAGCCATTTGACGATGTCCTCCACATAGTCGGCGCGCGCGGCCGTCGTCGATAGCAGCGTGAACGCGGTGACCGTGATGAGGAAGCTACGGCGGTTCATGAAGCGGCATGGTCCTTGTTGACTATCCGAGGAGCGCAGCGCGCTCCCCGGTACGCGGTACTGATCTCACCGATCGTCGTTGGCGTCGTCGTCATGGCCACCGTGCCGGCCGCCATGGTCGTCATCCTCATTGTCATCGTCGCCGCCGCCACGGCCGGAATTGCTGCCCGAGCCGCCGTCGTCGTTGGCGTCGTCGTCGTGATCATCACGGCCCGTACGGATCTCAACACCGGGCGTGATCTTATCATCCGCGCCGACTTGCTCGGTTTCGGTTTTGAGAACGGTGCCCGACGCAATGTCGTAGGTGACCTCGATCTTGGTCGTGCCCTTGATGGCCTCGACCTTGGCGATGCTCTGGCCGATCTTGATCTCGATCCGGGTGTAGCCCTCGCTCTGCAGTTGCATGGCGACGCTGTTGGCGTCGAACGCCGCCTGCGCCAGCGACGTGGTCATCAGCAGCGCGGCCAGGCCCGCAAGGCTTCGAAACATCATTGCTCTTCTCCGATTTGGGTCAGTTCACCGGACGGCTCACCCGCCTCGGCTGCCCCAATCGACCGCGCCGCGAACCGCCCCACCATCGACCAGAGGTTGGTTGCCCGTGCAATCGGCATGGCGGTGTACGGCCATAAACTTGGGTTTATGGCCGGTTTTTCGGACAAACACCGCCATTTCGGCGGCGACACCGGGCTCGGTCTTACTCGAGCCCGAGCTTCTTCTTGAGGATTTCGTTGAGTGCCTGGGGGTTGGCTTTGCCGCCCGAGGCCTTCATCGCCTGGCCGACGAACCAGCCGATCAACGTGGGCTTGGCCAGCACCTTGGCCACCTGGTCCGGATTGGCGGCGATGATCTCGTCGACCACCTTCTCGATCGCCCCTAGGTCGGTGACCTGCTTCATGCCGCGCCGTTCGACGATATCGGCCGGGTTGCCGTCTGGCTCCTCGGCGATGATGATCTGCAGCAGGTCCTTGGCGATCTTGCCCGAAATGGTGCCGTCCGCCACCAGATCGACAATGCCCGCGATCTGTGCCGGCTTGATGTGCGTCTCGAACATCGACAGCCCGACGCTGTTGGCATAGGCCGACACGTCGCCCATCACCCAGTTGGCGACCGCTTTGCCGTCGCGCGCCTTGCCGCCATGCGCCACGGCGGCCTCGTAGTAGTCGGCGCCCTCGCGCTCCAGCGTCAGCACCATCGCGTCGTAGGGGCTGAGGCCATACTGGCTCACCAGCCGCGCCTTCTTGTCGTCGGGCAGTTCCGTCAGCCCCGCCCTCAGCTCTTCGACGAAAGCGTCGTCGAACTCGAGCGGCAGCAGGTCGGGATCGGGGAAGTAGCGATAGTCATGCGCTTCTTCCTTCGACCGCATGGACCGCGTCTCGCCATTCTTGGGGTCGAACAACCGCGTTTCCTGGTCGATCGAACCGCCATCCTCCAGAATATCGATCTGGCGGCGCGCCTCGTATTCGATCGCCTGGCCGGCGAAGCGGATCGAGTTGACGTTCTTGATCTCGCAACGCGTGCCGAACTCGCCGCCTGGACGTCTTACCGAAACGTTAACGTCGGCGCGCATGGAACCCTGTTCCATATTGCCGTCGCAGGTGCCGAGGTAGCGCAGGATCGTGCGCAGCTTGCTCAGATATTCCTTGGCCTCCTCCGACGAGCGAAGGTCGGGCTTGGACACGATTTCCATGAGCGCGACGCCCGAGCGGTTGAGGTCGACGAAGCTCATGTTGGGATGCTGGTCGTGGATCGACTTGCCGGCATCCTGCTCAAGATGGAGCCGCTCGATGCCGATCTCGATCTGACCGTCCGGCATGTCGAGCAGCACCTTGCCCTCGCCGACGATCGGGTCCTTGAACTGGCTGATCTGGTAGCCCTGCGGCAGGTCCGGATAGAAGTAGTTCTTGCGGTCGAAGATCGAGCGGTTGTTGATCTTGGCCTTGAGCCCGAGCCCCGTGCGCACCGCCTGCCGGACGCACTCCTCGTTGATCACCGGCAGCATCCCCGGCATCGCCGCATCGACGAAGCTGACATTTGAGTTCGCGGGCCGGCCGAATTCGGTCGACGACCCCGAAAAGAGCTTGGACTCGGACGTCACCTGGGCATGGACTTCCATGCCGATGATCACTTCCCAATCGCCCGTCTGGCCCTTGATGAAGCTCTTGGGGTTGGGCGTACGCGTGTCGATGAGGGTCATTTCAGTCCGTTACGAGATGTCGTCGATAGGCCCATGCCACGGATCGAGCCGCTTTTCGAGCCTTACGCTCATCTGCGTCTCGCGCCCGGGGGCGCCTTCGGTCTTGAGCGCCAGGATCTGGTAGCCCTGGTGCTGGTAGAAATTCACCGCCCGAACATTGTCGGCCAGCGTATCGAGCTGGATGCGGTCGGCGCCTTCGAGCTCGAGCAGCGACTCCATGCGGCGGAGGAGCGCCGAGCCGACGCCCTGGTTCTGCAGCAAAGGCGTCACGAACAGGAACGGGATGTAGGCCCTGCCCCGCGCCCGCTGGCACCAGCCGACCGATACGCCGTTCACCTCGGCCACGATGATCCGATCGAGGCCATCGCGCACCGCGGCGCTCAGGCGATTGCGCTCGGCGTCGCGCGAGGCAGCCGGTCCGTGGAGAAATGGCAACAGGTCCCGCTCCCACGCGACGAAAGCGATATCGGCCAGCGTTTCGATCTCGCTGGGAATCGCTTTGCGAATGAGGAGGTTGAGAGCCATCAGGAAGGGTGTTTGGTGCCGCGACGAGCGACGATGATACCCTTCTCGTAATTGACGTTCCAGTCGATCAGCGTCTTCCAGATCAACTCCGCCTGATCGCCGTCGAGGCCCATTTCCTCGGCCCGCTTGTGCTGCTTTGCCAGGATCGCGTTGATGCGCGTGGGGTCGTACGCCTCGTGCGGGTCGGTCTTGATCTCGGCCATGCGCGTCACATAGCGGTGCCGCTCCGCGAACAGCGTCAGTAGCGCCTGGTCGATGCGGTCGAGTTCGGCGCGGACGTCTTCTTTCGTGGTGCAATCGGCGGGGGCTTTGGTCACGGTCACGCTCTTGGGCTGGCGGCTGAATTGGAGTCCTGCATGGCATGCGTCAGCGGTGTATTTCAACCGCGTGCCGTCTTGTTTCCGTCATCGCGACGGGCGTAGTGTCCCCACGCATGGCTAACGTGCTGATATGTTGAGGGAAAATATCATGTTACGTCATCTCGTCGTTGCTGTTGCCGGTCTTGCGCTCTCTGCCGCCGGCGCCGCTGCTCAGGATGTCTCGGTTGATTTCGGAGCGCATCTCGCCGTCATCGGCGGGTGCCACGACTGCCACACGGTCGGCTACAATGAGAGCGGCGGACAGGTCGATCCGAACGTCGCGCTCAAGGGCAGCCCCGCCGGGTTTGAGGGCCCGTGGGGCAAGACCTTCGCCAAGAACCTGCGCCTCACGATCGCGAACATGAGCGAGGATGACTGGGTGACGTTCTCGGACACGTTCAAGGCTGCGCCGCCCATGCCCTGGTACAACGTCCACGCCTTCACCGATGTCGAGGCACGCTCGCTGTACCAGTACATCAAGTCGCTGCCCGGCGGCCTGGGCGACCCGGCACCGGAGATGATCCCGCCCAAGGGGTAGACGCCCCGGCGGGTTCGCGTTATCTGCGGCCATTCAGCGAGCGCGCTCCGCATGCGCTCGCTCGGAGTACGTTACATGTCTAGCATTGTGGAGACCTGCTGAGCTTCATCCGTACGCGGATGAAGCCGATCGGAACCAAGCGCCGCGCAGCGTGATGCGCGCGATCGCTTATGCGCATCCGTATCCCGGGTCACACAATTGGACATTTCCAGAGACGAACAGCGCGTGCTGCACATGCTCGCGCAGGGCGGCATGATCAAGCCGCTAAAGAACCACAAAGGGCGTATCGAGACGCTCGAACTCTACAACCGCGACGGTTGGCGCATCCCCATGATGGAGATGCTGCTGTTCAAAAAGCTCAAGCGCAAGAGGGCGATCGCCTCGCACAAGGGCGAGCCCTACCGCATCACCAGGCGGGGGCTGGAGCTCGTTCGGAGCGAGTTCGACAATCAGGGCTGAGCCACGGAACCGGTGGCCGTCAGCGTAGTTGAGGTGGAGTGGACTTCGCAGATAAATCCCTTCGGGGCTGCGAGGTCCGCCACCTCCCTCACGTCGCCGATATGCTCACCGCTTGCTCGGGCGCGTCTGTGGATGCACCGGCCTCTTCGACCCATACCTTCTTGGGCTCGCTTTGGAGCTGGCCGAAATAGGTCGCGAACGCCGTGTCGGCCGCATCGCGACCGACGCCGATGCGGATCAGGCCCTCGGGTGGCGACAGCCGGGTGGGATCGAACAGGTACCAGCGGCCCGACAGATACGCTTCGAACACGGCGTGGAAATCTTGCGGCTCAAGCTTCCAGCCATAGGCAGAGACAAAGCGCGCCGGAATGCCCAGTGCGCGGCAGATCGTGATCCCCAAATGGGCGAAGTCGCGGCAGACGCCGGCACGCGTGGTAAACGTGTCATGCGCCGTGGTCGACGCATCGCTGCTGCCTTCGAGATAGTCGACATTGTCGTGGATCCAGTCGCAGATCGAGTTGACCCGCGCATAGCCCGCGGGCTCGTCCCCGAACCTCCGCCAGGCGAAGCGCCCCAGCTCGTCCGATGGGACGTAGCGCGAGGGGAACAGGTAGTTCATGACATCGAGCGGCAGTTCGCTGACCGGCACCTCGGCGACTTCCGCCGGCGTCTGGATGACCGGTAGGGTCTCGACATCCGCTTCGTAGTGGATGGTGTAGCGCCCCGGCTTCAGTAGCAGCCGGCGGTAGCGGTTGCGAGTCTCGCCGATCTCGTGCGACTCGGACGGCGCGTTGCTGCTGACGGAGAACTGCTCACGGACGATCCGCTGGCCCGGGATGCGCTGGGCCTCAACGCCGAGGATCAGCGTCGTCTCCCGAATGGCCGTGTAGGTGAGTTCGGAACCGAGTGAGAATTTCATTGTGCACCCCTGTGAGAGGCACCGGAACCCGCAGGATAGCTTTAGGTTCCGCAACCCACGGGGGCGATCCGACGTTCACGCCGCAATGAGCATCCTCAAGGTTCACCACCGCACGACGTATCGCTACAGCCGGCCCGTCAGCTTCGGCGAGCACCGCTGGCTGTTTCGCCCACGCGACAGCCAGCTGCAGCGCCTGATCCTCGCCGAACATACGATCTCGCCCGAACCGTGCGACATCACCTGGATCCATGACGTTTTCTCGAACCAGATCGCGCTGGTGAGTTTCGACAGCTCCGCTCACGAGCTGGTTTTCGAAAGCAACATCACGCTCGAACACACGCCGCAGACCGGTCCGCGCTTTCGCACCGAAGACGCGGCGCGCCATTGGCCGTTCGAATACGATCAGGACACGCTCATCGACATCGAGCCCTATCGCCGGGTCCACTACCCCGATCCTGCCGTCGAAAAGTGGGCGCGCAGCCTCGTGCCGTTCGATGGCGTGGTGGATACGGCCAAGCTGCTGCTCAAGCTCAACGCCGCCGTGCGCGACAGCTGCGGCTATACGCGCCGAACGGACCCGGGTACGCAGCCCCCTGCCCTCACCTTGGAGCGGAAGCTCGGCACCTGCCGGGATTTCACGCTGCTGATGATGGAGGCGGCGCGCTATCTTGGCTTCGCCGCGCGCTTTGTCACCGGCTACATCTACGTTCCGGCGCGCGACGAGGGCAAAATCCTCGGCAGCGGCGCCACCCATGCGTGGGTGCAGATCTTCCTGCCCGGCGCGGGTTGGGTCGAGTTCGATCCCACAAACGGCATCGTCGGCAATCGCGACCTGATCCGGGTTGGCGTCGCACGCGACCCGCGTCACGCCAAGCCGCTGTCCGGTAGCTACGCCGGCAATCGCTCGCTCTATCTGGGGATGGAGGTCGACGTTCGCGTCAGCAAACTGCGCGATGATGTTAGCGCGCAGATGCACGACGGCGCTGTCGTCAGCTTCCGCGGCTAGCTCAAGCCCGGTCTTGAACCTGCTGGCTCCGAGCTAGACAGTCGACGCAACGAGAGCCATTCGGCTTCGGCACGGGCTTCGCAGACAAATCCCCGACCGGGGCTGAGTCCCGCTGGTTTGAGCAGCGCGCGCCCCGGTTGACGCCCCAAGTCGTCTGCGCCACACCGTCGCTCATGCCAAACTACTCGCTCGCCATCTTCGATTTCGACGGCACGCTGGCCGACAGCTTTCCCTGGTTTATCGCCTCGCTGGACCAGACGGCCGACCACTTCAAACTCAACCGGGTCAATCCGGACGAGATCGAGTCGCTGCGCGAGATGTCGAGTCGCGAGGCGCTCAATCATCTGCGCGTCCCCATGCTCAAGCTGCCGGCAATCACGCTTTACATGCACACCCTGTTTGCCGAGGGCATGCACGACATCCAGCTGTTCCCCGGCGCGTCCGAAATGCTCACGGCCCTGCATGAGGCAGGCGTCAAGCTGGCACTCGTCAGCTCCAATGCCGAAGCCAATGTGCGCCACGTGCTCGGCGCTTCGGCGGACCTCGTCGACCACTTTGCCTGCGGCTCGTCGCTCTGGGGCAAGGCGCAGAAGTTCGGGTCGGTGCTTCGCGCGCTGCGCCAATCCCCTGCCCGCACCATCGCCATTGGCGACGAAATCCGCGACATCGACGCCGCCCGCCAGGCCGGCCTCGCCGCCGGCTCGATCACCTTCGGCTACAACTCCCGCCGCGCCCTCGAGAGCCACACGCCGGAGCATCTGTTCGACGATTATGAGGGCTTGAGGCAGGCGGTGCTGGGCTGATGGACGAGTGACCGCGCTGCGGCGTGGCATCTGGCCGTGCGTGCCAGTAGGAATGCGCTCAGGGCCGGAATCCTAGAACGACGTCCTTGGAGGCTGATATCCGGCTAATGCTTGGTCACGCCTGACAGCGATTGGGCCATGACTTCCCATTCGGCTTTCACGCTCGGCGCGGAGCGCCGCTTCCCGGCGCGGCGGTACCAGTAGTCAGCGTTGCCCATGTCGGCTTCGATCCAATGCAGGAGGGCGTGCACCCAGTCGAACTCGGGGGTGCCTTCCATTGCCTGCACGATGCGGTGGGCCTCTTCCCATTCGGGGCCGACGCGGAACTCGCCCTTGCGCACCCACCACAGGGCCTGCAGCGGCTTGCTCATGTCCTTTGGAACGTCGCGATAGTCGGCGGTCGAGAAGATGTCGTCGGCCATGCTCACCACCACTTGCCGGGCGAGAAATCTATGCCGGCAGACCGCTCGATGACGCGTCCGGCCGCAAACAGCGTCTCTTCGTCGAATGGCTTGCCGATCAGCTGCAGCCCGAGCGGCAGCCCGGTGTGATCCTTGCCCGCCGGCACCGCGATGCCAGGCAGACCCGCCATGTTGACGGTCACGGTGAAGACGTCGTTGAGATACATCTTCACCGGATCGGCGTTCATGTCTTCGTCGCCTATGCCGAACGCGGCGCTCGGCGTTGCCGGCGTCAGGATCGCATCGACGCCGTCGTCGAAGGCCAGCTCGAAGTCGCGCTTGATCAGCGTGCGGACCTTCTGGGCGCGGACGTAGTACGCATCGTAGTAGCCGGCCGACAGCACATAGGTGCCGATCATCAGGCGGCGGCGAACCTCGGCGCCAAAGCCCTTGGCCCGCGTCAGCTCATACATGTCCGTGATGTCTTTGCCGGTGACGCGGAGGCCGTACTTCACGCCGTCATAGCGTGCGAGATTCGACGAGGCCTCCGCCGGGGCGACGATGTAGTAGGCGGGCAGCGCGTATTTGGTGTGCGGCAGCGAGATGTCCCTGACCGTCGCGCCCTCCGCCTTCAGCCAGTCGATGCCCTGCTTCCACAGCGCCTCGATCTCCTCAGGCATGCCGTCCATGCGGTACTCTCTGGGAATACCGATGGTTAGCCCCTTCACACCACGCTCGACGGCCGCGGCAAAGTCGGGCACCGCGAGGTCGACGCTGGTCGAGTCCTTAGGATCGAAGCCCGACATCGAGGTGAGCATCAGCGCGGCATCCTCGACCGTGCGAGCGATCGGCCCCGCCTGATCGAGCGACGAGGCGAAGGCGACCACGCCCCACCGTGAGCAACGCCCATATGTCGGCTTGATGCCGACCGTACCCGTAAAGGCGGCCGGCTGGCGGATCGAGCCACCGGTGTCGGTCGCCGTCGCACCGGCGCAGAGCCAGGCACTCACTGCGGCAGCGGAGCCACCGGACGAACCGCCCGGCACGAGCTGGGCGTTGCTGCCGTTCGAGCGCCAGGGGTTCACGACGGGGCCGTAGTAGGACGTCTCGTTGGACGAGCCCATGGCGAACTCGTCCATGTTGAGCTTGCCGAGCATGACAGCCCCGTCGCGCCAGAGGTTGGCGGTGACCGTCGACTCGTATTCGGGCTTGAAGCCATCGAGGATGTGACTCGCGGCCTGGGTGTGCACGCCCTTGGTCGCGAACAGGTCCTTGATGCCGAGCGGGATGCCTTCGAGCGCTCCACCCTCGCCTTTCGCGAGCTTTTCGTCCGAAGCACCCGCCATCTGGTGTGCGGTGTCGGGAGCGATCATCACGTAGGCATTGAGCTTGGGGTTCGCCGCCTCGATCGCCTTGAGATAGGCGCCTGTGAGTTCGGTCGAGGAAAAGACTTTTTCCTTCAGGCCTTTGCGGGCAGCGGCAAGCGTCAGCTTGGTCAGGTCGGTCAAGGTTGGGTGCTCAGGTAACGTGTTTGGCCTGTCCTACCGGGGCGCAGCGCCCGGCGCAACCGGCCCGCTTAGCTCAAGCGCTTCTCGAAGAAGGCCGAGTAACCGCTATCGGGATAGTCCAAAAACGCCCCGCAGCGGGTAAATCCGCCTTTGACGTAAACGCGGTGTGCAGGCACGAAACCTTCGCCCTCGCCCGTTTCGAGCTTCAGCACCGCAATCCCCTTCTCGCGCGCCAGCGTCTCGACTGCAGACAGCAGCGCCGCTCCCACCCGTTGCCCACGAACCTCGGGTCGCGTGAACATGCGCTTGACCTCAGCTAACTCGGGCGTTTCGACCTTCAGCGCGCCCATGCCGACTGCGCGGCCCGTTTGGTCGCGTGCGACGAACAGCGTGGTTCTGTCGTCGGCCATCTGCTCGACCGTCATCTGGAACTGGAATTCCTTCGGCGACAACGGGTTAAGGTACGCATTGAGATCGCGCACCAGTTCCCGGACGTCGTCCTGAAGCGGCGTCTCGACGGCGATCGTGACCGCCATCGGCTACTCGATCACCTTGGGGACCATGAAGAAGTTGTCCTCGGTGAGCGGCGCGTTAGACACCACCTTCTCGGGGTAGCCGCCATCGGTCACCACGTCGTCACGGCGGCGAAGCTGCATCGGCGTGACCGACGTCATCGGCTCGACGCCTTCGACGTCGACCTCACCCAACTGCTCGACAAAGCCGAGGATGGCGTTGATCTCGCCCTGGTACTTCTCGACCTCATTCTCCTCGACCCGGATGCGGGCAAGGCGACCAATGCGTTTGACGGTTGCGGCGTCGACGGACATACGAAACTCCTGTTGGCCGGTAATTACCCGCGCTCAAACCTCAAGGGCAAGTCCCGGCTCGAGCGAGACCAGCCCCGCGCCGTCGAGATGTTCGGCGATTTCGTCCACCACGCGATCAAGCGTTTCTTCATCGACGGCCAGGGCTATCACCCGTGGCCGCGCCACATCGAGCAGGGCCGTCACCGCCGCGACCAGCCCCTCGCGCGCCGACAGCAAGACGATCACCGCCCCATCCGCCCACCGGCCGAACCGCGGCAATTCCCCAGGCCCGAGCAGTACCAATGGCGGCTCGCCGGCGGCATCCACAAGAAGTGCGCCGGACCCGATACGAAACACATCGAGCGGCGGTGCGTCATCGATCGCCCGCCCCGCCGGTCGTGGCCGCCAGCGTGCCGCATCGACCGTCGGCAGCTCATCCCCGAGCCCAATCACCCGATCTGCGCCGCCCCGCAGCTCCGCCCTATCGACGTGCGCAGGCCCCGCGTCGGGATCGACCACGACGATCTCCCCGCCCACATACGCCCGCAGCGCCGTGCCCCCGAACCAGGTGAGTTTCACGCACAAACTCGGCGCTGTTCCAGCAAATGACGAGTAGCCAGGGCAACGGTCTTAGGAATCGGTTTGTCCTTGCGATAATTGGCGATCAATCGGCGTGACAAACCCAAGTATGCCGCCATGCTGTCGAGCGACATTTCCATCTCATCCATCGCATCGCGGAACTGCGCATTGTTCAACGCCGCTTCAGCTAAACGCTCAACCCATACCGCCGAGAGCTCTATCTCCCCGACCCATTCGAGACAGTCTCCATACTGGCTGACCTGCAGCGACCGAAAGAGTGCCTCATCGGTACGGAGCGGCGCGAAGACGCGACGGCTGACGAGAGCGGGACCAACGTCAACGTCGACCGGTCCCTCACCACCTTGCCACCAAACCCGAACGACACGGTCGTTGAGCGGTTCGGCCCGATCAATGCGAGGAAGCGGCCTGCCGACGGTAATCATTTCATCGTCGCCGCTAGTTGTTAAGTTCATGCCAGCGCCTCCATAACAGTTCGATGTTTTGGCGTGCCCATTGCATGGCGATGTCGTAGTCAGACCGTCTGACGCCGCCACGCATGGTCGAAAGATCGTCTGGGGCGATGACAGACTCCCTGTCCGGGGTGACAAGCGTGGGCATCCAGCATTCCTCAAAATAGTGCACCAGGTGCATTGAACCAAGTCGAATGAGCTTGCAAGAAACGGTATCAGACTGGCTGGGCTTGCCGTCCACCGGCAAACTGCTCGGCCTCGATCTCGGGACCAAGACCATTGGCGTCGCGGTGTCGGATGGGATGCGGTATTCGGCGACGCCACTCGAGACGATCGCCCGGACGAAATTTACGGCCGATGCTGCCCGGCTGCTTGAGCTTGTTGTGGAGAATGCGGCCGTGGCATTCGTTCTCGGACTCCCGCTCAACATGGACGGCTCCGAGGGGCCGCGGGCGCAGTCGACCCGCGCGTTCGCCCGAAACCTGGCGCAGAAGACGCCGCTCCCCATCGTCTTCTGGGACGAGCGGCTCTCGACCTCCGCCGTAACCCGCATGCTCATCGAAGCCGATACCCGCCGGGACAAGCGCGCCGAGGTGGTGGACAAGCTCGCGGCGTCGTACATCCTCCAGGGCTTCCTCGACCGGCTAAGGATAAGTCCCTGAGCCGGCTTGCCCGCCGTCGCCTGCCGCGCTAGACCCGCGCCGCATTGAGGACGGAGCGGAATGGACAATCCGACGGGTACCGGTTCCAGGCGGCCTTTTCCCCACCGCAACCTCCTCGGCATTTCCCAGCTCAACCAATACGAAATTCTCGATCTGATCGATCGCGCCGAGGCGATGATCCCGATATCGCGGCAACCCCGGAAAATTCTACCGACGCTCAGCGGCAAGACGCAGATCAACCTGTTCTTCGAGCCCTCGACCCGCACCCAGTCCAGCTTCGAGATTGCCGGAAAGCGGCTCGGTGCGCAGGTGACCAACATGTCGGTCAAAACGTCGTCCGTGACCAAGGGCGAGACGCTGATCGACACCGCCGCAACCCTCAACGCCATGCAGCCGGACGTGATCATCGTGCGCCACGGGGCGGCCGGAGCCGTCGAGCTCTTGAGCCAGAAGGTCGGCTGCTCGGTGATCAATGCCGGCGACGGCGCCCATGAGCATCCGACGCAAGCACTCCTCGATGCCCTGACGATCCGCCAGCACAAGGGACGCCTCGCCGGTCTTACGGTCGCGATCTGCGGCGATATCGCCAACTCGCGCGTCGCCCGCTCGAACCTGCTGCTGCTCGGTGCACTGCAGGTCCGCACGCGGGTCGTGGCGCCGCGCACGCTGCTGCCGCGCGGGGTCGAGGCGCTGGCGACCGAGGTGTTCACCGACATGCGTGAGGGCCTGGCCGGCGCCGACGTTGTGATGATGCTGCGCCTGCAGCATGAGCGCGCGGCTGGGCGGCTGATCCCGTCGGTGCGCGAGTACTATCGCTTTTACGGCCTCGACGCCGAGAAGCTGGCCTTCGCCAAACCCGACGCCATCGTCATGCACCCCGGGCCGATGAACCGCGGCGTCGAGATCGACCCGGCGATTGCCGACGGCCCCCGCTCAGTGATCACGCATCAAGTCGAAATGGGCGTGGCGGTGCGCATGGCCGTGCTCGACGCGCTCCTCTCCGAACCGTCGCAGATGGCAGCATGAGCAAGCCCCTCGTCATCAAGAATGCGCGGATCGTCGATCCGGCCAGCGGCATGGATCAGGCCGGCACGGTGCTGGTCGCCGACGGCGCGATCAAAGGCATTTCGGCGGGCGCATCAGCCGGCATACCCGTTGATGCTGAGACCTACGATGCGCGGGGCATGGTCGTTTCGCCTGGCCTCATCGATATGCGCGTCTTCACCGGCGAGCCAGGCCACGAGTATCGCGAGACGCTAGCCTCGGCGGCCGATGCAGCGGCTGCAGGCGGCGTCACGTCGTTCGTGCTGATGCCCGACACGCTGCCCGTCGTCGACGATGGCGCGATCGTGGACTTCATCGTCCGGCGCGCCGCAGCGACGGCGAAGGTGAACGTCGTGCCGTCGGCCGCCATCACCAAGGGACTGCGCGGCGAAGATATCACCGAGTTCGGGCTGCTCAGGGAAGCCGGCGCGGCCTGCCTCACGGATGGCCGCCGCTCGATCCAGTCGGCGGGGGTGCTGCGCGCGGCGATGAGCTATGCGGCGAACTTCGACCTGCCGATCATCCATCACGTGTCCGACGCCTCTCTCGCCGCCGATGGCGTGATGAACGAGGGCATGCTGGCGACCGTCTCGGGCCTCAAGGGCATTCCGCTCGAAGCGGAGACCATCCCCCTCGCCCGCGACCTGCAACTCGCGGCGGCGACGGGTGCACGGTACCATGCGGCGCAGGTGTCGACAGCGGCGTCGATCGAGCTGCTGCGGGCCGCAAAGTCGCGCGGCGCCATTACGGCTGGCATTTCGATCAATAACCTCGCGCTCAACGAGAACGACGTCGCGCCCTATCGCACATACTTCAAGCTGTCCCCGCCGCTTCGCTCCGAGGACGACCGGCGTGCGATGATCGACGGGCTGAAGTCCGGCTCGATCGACGTCATCCATTCGGCGCACGATCCGCAGGACACCGAAGTAAAGCGCCAGCCCTTCGCCGAAGCCTCCGAGGGTGCGATCGGGCTGGAGACTTTGCTTGCGGCAGCGCTGCGGCTCGTCCATTCCGGCGACGTCCCGCTGATGACGGTGTTGCGCGCGATGACGCAGCGCCCGGCCGAAATCCTCGGGCTGAACTCTGGCCGACTTGCCGTCGGGGCGCCGGCTGACCTCATCGTGTTCGACCCGGACTTTCCCTGGGTCGTCGCTGAGACCGACATCGTTTCGCGGTCGCGCAATACAGCCTTCGAGGGGGCACGCCTGCAGGGTGCGGTGATGCATACATTCGTTGCGGGCCGCCCGGTGTTCGGCCATGCTGCGACGCGGGAGGGGCACGCATGAATTACGCAATCGCCGCCATCGTCGGGTACCTGCTCGGCTCGATCCCGTTCGGCCTGTTGCTCACGACTGCTGCCGGCCTCGGCGACGTGCGCAAGATCGGCTCGGGCAGCATCGGCGCCACCAACGTGCTCCGGACGGGCCGCCGCGAGTTGGCCGCGCTCACCCTGCTGTTCGATGCAGCCAAGGGCTTCGTCGCGGTGGTTCTGGCGAGAACCCTGCTCCAGTCGCTGTTCCCCACCGATCCGACGACGGCGCTCTACACGACCTATGTCGCCGCGGTCGCTGCGTTCGTCGGCCACTGCTTTCCGGTGTGGCTCGGGTTCAAGGGGGGTAAGGGCGTGGCGACGATGATCGGCGTGCTTCTGGCGCTCGCCTGGCCGGTGGCCCTGATCTTCTGCGTTGTCTGGCTGCTGATCGCGTTTACGCAGCGGATTTCGTCGCTGTCGGCGATCACCGCGGCAGTGACGGCACCGATCTTTGCGTATGTCGCCTTCCTCATGAAATGGGCGCCCGAAGGCGTGATCTTCGCGGCGGTCGTGGCACTGCTGTCCTTGCTGCTGATCGTTCGTCATCGCGCCAACATCGCGCGGCTGATCGCCGGGACCGAGCCCAAGATCGGGCAAGGCAAGAACCTCGCCGAGCCCTCCTGATGGGGAAGTCGACGGGCATGCTCAGTCCGTCGACCAAGACCGCATGGCTCCGGCTCATCCGGACACCGAATGTCGGTCCGCAAACGTTCCGACAATTGCTCAATCGTACAGGTTCGGCCGAGGCCGCGATCGAACAGCTGCCCATGCTTGCCAAGTGCGTCGGCGTCGGCACGCGAGTTCCCTCGCAGACCGAGGCCGAGGACGAAATCGCGGCGTTGCACAAGCTTGGCGGCCAGCTGGTCGCCTCGGGCGAACCGCACTATCCGCCTTTGCTCGGACATATCTCCGGCGCGCCGCCGCTGCTGTCCGTGCTCGGCGGCGAGAAACTGGAACTGCGTCGTACTGTGGCGATCGTCGGCGCGCGCAACGCGTCGGCGGCCGGCAAGCGAATGACGCAGCTTCTTGCGAGCGATCTGGGCGATGCGGGCTTCGTGGTCGTCTCGGGTCTGGCGCGTGGGATCGATGCGGCGGCGCATGAAGCATCGCGGGAGAGCGGGACGGTCGCCGTGCTGGCCGGCGGCCTCGATCACATCTACCCCAGCGAGAACATCCCGCTGTCGCGCGCCATCGTTGAGTCCGGCGGCATGCTGGTGACGGAGATGCCGCTCGGCTGGGAGCCGCGCGCGCAGGATTTTCCGCGCCGCAACCGTCTCGTCTCCGGCATGTCGCTGGGCGTCGTCGTGGTCGAAGCGGCCAAGCGCTCCGGGTCGCTGATCACGGCGCGGCTCGCGCTCGAGCAGAACCGCGAGGTGCTCGCGGTGCCCGACTCGCCGCTCGATCAGAGGTCCGAAGGTGCCAACCACCTGATCCAGGAAGGCGCACGCCTCGTCACGAACGCCCGCGACATCATCGACGCACTGGGTCATGTCGATCCAGCACGCAGCGCGTTGCTCGAGCCGGATTGGCTTGCGGATGTGAGCCTCGACGAGGCCGAGCCAAGTCACGGCGACCGGGCGGCGTTGCTCGAAGCCCTCAGCGTGACGCCCACCCCGGTCGACACGATTATCGGTGCGACCGGGCTTGGCGTTTCGACCATACAGACACTGTTGCTGGAGTTGGATCTGGCTGGTCGCATCGAGTGGTCGAGCGGCCAACTCGTGGCCCTCCGCGGGTAACCCACAAATCTCTCCCCCTATAGGGGGAGGAGGAATCGGGCCCAGCGGTGAGGTTGACAGGGCCGTGCCGCTTCCCCATTTTGCGCCGCGTTTTGAAGACCCTCCGAAAGCGTTGCGTATGAAACTGGTCGTCGTCGAGAGCCCGGCCAAGGCAAAGACAATCAACAAGTATCTGGGCAAGGACTACGAAGTCCTCGCCTCCTATGGCCATGTGCGCGACCTGCCCCCCAAGGACGGTTCGGTGCTGCCCGATGAAGACTTCGCGATGTCGTGGGAGGTCGATACGGCGTCGCGCAAGCGGCTCACAGATATCGGCAACGCCCTTAAGGACGCCGACGAACTGATCCTTGCGACCGACCCCGATCGCGAGGGCGAGGCGATCTCGTGGCATGTGCTCGACGTGCTCAGGCAGAAGAAGCTGATCAAGGACAAGCCGGTCAGCCGCGTCGTCTTCAACGCGATCACCAAGTCGGCGATCACCGAGGCGATGCAGCATCCTCGTGCCATCGACGAACCGCTCGTCGATGCCTATCTCGCGCGCCGCGCGCTCGACTATCTCGTCGGCTTTACGCTGTCGCCAATCCTCTGGCGCAAGTTGCCGGGCTCGCGCTCGGCGGGCCGCGTGCAGTCTGTTGCCCTCCGTCTCGTCTGCGATCGCGAGGCCGAGATCGAGAAGTTCAAGCCGGTCGAGTACTGGTCCGTCGACGCCAAGCTCAACGAAAAGGGCAAGACCTTCGACGCGCGCCTCTACTCCGTCGACGGCAAGGTCACCGACAAGCTCGACGTCAAGACTGGCGCCGAAGCCCAGGCACTGAAGGCTGCGATCGAAGCCGGCCGCTTCTCCGTCAAGTCCGTCGACAAGAAGCCGACGAAGCGCAATCCTTACGCGCCCTTCACCACCTCGTCGCTACAGCAGGATGCGAGCTCGCGTCTCGGCTTCTCGCCGTCGCGCACGATGCAGCTGGCGCAGCGGCTCTACGAGGACGGCGTCATCACCTATATGCGAACCGACGGCATCGATATGGCGCCGGAAGCGATCGCCGCTGCACGCGACGCGATCGAGAAGACCTTCGGTACGCCCTATCTGCCGCAGACGCCGCGCATCTACCAGAACAAGGCCAAGAACGCGCAGGAAGCGCACGAGGCGATCCGCCCGACCGATATGTTCCGCCAGCCGGACACGGTCGACGATGCCGATCAGCGCAAGCTCTACGCGCTGATCTGGCGGCGCACCCTCGCCTCGCAGATGCGTCCGGCCGAGATCGAGCGAACCACGGCCGATATCGCCGTCAACGCGCCCGGTCGCGACATCATGCTGCGTGCTGTCGGATCGGTCGTGACCTTCCCGGGCTTTCTTGCTGTCTATGGCGTCGAGGCGAAGTCGGACAAGGACGGCGACGAGGACGACGAGGACAGTCGCGAGTTGCCGCCGCTCGCCGTCGGCGATACACCCAAGCTCGAGCAAGCACTGATCGAACAGCATTTCACTCAGCCGCCGCCGCGCTACACCGAAGCGAGCCTCATCAAGAAGATGGAAGAGGTCGGCATCGGCCGTCCGTCGACCTACGCGGCCACCGTGTCGGTGCTGCAGGATCGCAACTACATCCGCGTCGAGAAGCGCGCCATCGTTCCCGAGGATCGCGGCCGCATCGTCACCGCGTTCCTTGAGAATTTCTTCACCAAGCTTGTAGAATATGGTTTTACGGCTGGACTCGAAGAGAAGCTCGACGAGATTTCGGCGGGCGATCTCAAGTGGAAGGATGTGCTGCGCGAGTTCTGGCAGGACTTCACGCGCCAGACGGACGAGATCAAGGACCTCCGCGTGTCGGAAGTTCTCGACGCACTCAACGACAGCCTCAAGGACCACATCTTCCCGGCCAAGGCAGACGGCTCCGATCCGCGTCGCTGCCCCAATTGCGGCACGGGCGAGTTGTCGCTCAAGCTCGGCAAGTTCGGCGCCTTCATCGGCTGCTCGAACTATCCCGAGTGCAAGTACACCATGCAGCTCTCGGACGCCGCCACGGGTGGCGCGGAGACGGCTGCGGCGGGCGACGGCATCCTCGGCACTGACCCCGAGAGCGGCCAGAACGTGCTCTTGAAGTCCGGCCGTTTCGGCCCATATGTGCAACTCGGCGACGGTGACGAACCGAAGCGATCCTCCCTGCCAAAAGGCTGGTCTCCCGATAGCCTGACGCTCGAGCGAGCGCTCTCGCTGCTGGCGCTGCCCCGCGCGGTCGGCCTTCACCCGGAAACGGGGAAGCCGATCAGCGCGGGTATCGGGCGCTACGGGCCGTTCATCCTGCATGATGGGACGTACGCGAACCTGCCCGACGTCGAAGAGGTGTTCAGCGTCGGCCTCAATCGCGCCGTCGATCTGCTCGCGCAGAAGAAGGCCGGTGGCGGACGGTTCGGCCGTAACGCCACGCCGATCGCCGCGATCAAGACGTTCGAGCATGCCGACGGGACGATCTCGGTCCGCGATGGCCGCTACGGTCCCTATGTGAACCAGGGCAAGATCAACGCGACGATCCCGAAGTCTACCAAGCCCGAAGACGTGACGTTCGAGCAGGCGCTCGAGCTGATCGCCGAACGTGCGGCCAAGACCGGCGGCCGCAAACCCACCCGCAAGGCTGCCGCCAAGGCTCCGGCTAAGAAGGCTCCGGCCAAAAAGGCCCCTGCGAAAAAAGCTCCCGCCAAGAAGGCGGCTGCAAAGAAACCTGCGGCCAAAAAGGCACCAGCCAAGAAGGCCGCCGCAAAGAAGACAAAGGCGGAGGAATCCGCCTAAGAAAGACACCATGGCGAAAGCGCCAAAGACCAAGACAACAAAGTCCAAGCCGTCCCGCCAGTATCAGGTCGGGACGCTTCCCTCCCGCGAAGCCATCCTCGAAGCGATGGCCGAACGCCCCGATCTCGACGGCAAGCGGGACCTCGCAAAATACTTCGGCATCCACGGCGACATGCGGACGCCGTTCAAGGTCCTGCTCAAGGAGCTTGAGGGCGAAGGCCATATCGCCCGCACCCGTAAGCAGATCCGCCGCACGGCGACGCTGCCGCAGGTCACCGCGCTCGATATCCCGACCGACGCCGACCCCGACAATCTCCACGCCTACCCGGCAGAGTGGAACGAAGCCGAAGGCGAGAAGCCGCGCGTTGCGGTGATCGTCACGGGCAATGCCCGCGTTGTGCCGGCGCCAGGCGACCGCATCCTCGCCCGCATCGATGCGGGCGACGGCACCGTGCCTAATTACACGGCCAAGCCGATGAAGATCCTCGACAAGCCGCGGCGCGGACAGATCGGGATCGTGCGTATCGACGAGGGCGGTGCGCGCCTCGTGCCGATCGATCGCAAGACCAAAGAAATGCGGATCGATGGCGGCGACCTCGGCGACGCACGCGACGGCGACCTCGTGGAAGTCAGCGTAAAGGTCTCGGGCCGGCTGATGATCCAGAAGGCCAAGGTGACCGCAGTCATCGGCAATCCGAGCTCCGAGGGCGCGATCTCGATGATCGCGATCCACAATCTCGAAATCCCGTATCGCTTCCCCGCGTCAGTGGTGAAGGAAGCTGCCGAGGCCGGCGAGGTCCAGCTCAAAGGCCGCGAGGACTGGCGGCATATTCCGCTGATCACGATCGATCCGCCGGATGCGAAGGACCACGACGACGCGGTGTACGCTGAGCCGGACACCGACCCCAAGAACGTCGGTGGGCACATCGTCATCGTCGCCATCGCCGATGTCGCAGCGTATGTGCGTCCTGGAACGGCGCTCGACCGCGAGGCGTATCTACGCGGCAACTCGGTGTACTTCCCAGACCGCGTCGTGCCGATGCTGCCCGAGCGCATCTCGAACGATCTCTGCTCACTAAAGGAAGGCGAGAACCGCCCGTCGATCGCGGTGCGGATGGTCATTGATGCCGACGGCCGCAAGAGGTCGCACAGCTTCCACCGCATCGTGTTCCGCTCGGCCGCCAAACTCAGCTATCAGCAGGCACAGGCGGCGATCGATGGCCGACCCGACGACAAGACGGGACCGCTGCTCGCGCCGATCCTGAACCCGCTGTGGGCTGCGTATCGCACCATGGCGAAGGCGCGCGACAAGCGCGGGCCGCTCGACCTCGATCTGCCCGAGCGCAAGATCATCCTCGATAGCAAGGGCATGGTCGCGGATATCCGCATCCCCGAGCGGCTCGAAGCGATGCGGCTCATCGAGGAGATGATGATCGCGGCGAACGTCGCGGCAGCCGAGACGCTGGAGAAGCGCAAGACCGCGCTGCTCTATCGCGTGCACGATACGCCCAGCCGCGAGAAACTGACGGCGCTGCGCGAGTTTCTCACCTCGCTCGACATGAGCTTCGGCAAGTCGGAGGCGGTGAAGCCCGCCGACTTCAACCGCGTGCTAGCCAAGGCTCGGCACGAGAACAAGATCGAGCAGGTCAGCGAGATCGTGCTGCGCTCCCAGGCGCAGGCCGAGTACGCGCACGAGAATTACGGCCATTTCGGCCTCAACCTCGACCGCTATGCGCACTTCACCTCGCCGATCCGCCGCTACGCCGACCTGATCGTCCACCGCGCGCTGATCGCGGCGCTCGATCTCGGGAACGATGGTCTGACGGATGGCGAAATCGCTCGCCTCCCGACCATCGCGCAGCACATCTCGCAGACCGAACGTCGCGCCATGCTTGCCGAGCGCGAGACGTCGGATCGTCTGCTCGCGCAGTTCCTCGCCACCAAGATCGGCGCCGAGTTCATGGGCCGCGTGTCGGGTGTGACACGCTCGGGCCTGTTCGTGCGACTGCTCGATACCGGTGCCGACGGGTTCATCCCCGCCTCGACGATCGGCCAGGACTACTACCGCCACGTCGAAGAAATGCAGGCGCTCGTTGGCGACCGGACTGGCGAGACGTTCCGCATTGGCGACACGGTGAAAGTGCGGCTGCTCGAAGCGGCGCCAGTGGCCGGAGCGCTGCGGTTCGAACTGCTCAGCGAGGGAACCCGCGTCAACACGTCATCTGTCAAACGCGGTCCGAAGCGCCCATCTCGTTCGTACGGTCCCAAGGGCCGAAGGAGATAGGCCGATGCCCGTCGAGATGACCACAGATACCGCTAAGCGCTCAATCGGAACGGCCGTGTGGAACGGTATGAAGCTGCGCTGCCCGCAT
The DNA here is from genome assembly GCA_044224395.1 of Devosia sp. Classification (GTDB taxonomy): domain Bacteria; phylum Pseudomonadota; class Alphaproteobacteria; order Rhizobiales; family Devosiaceae; genus Devosia_A. The sequence continues at coordinate 31,428 of JBGAKM010000019.1, read as the reverse complement.
TGCGGCAAGGGTCATCTGTTCCGCTCCTACCTCAAGGTCGCCGACAAATGCGACGTCTGCGGCGAAGAACTGCATCACCATCGCGCCGACGACTTTCCGCCTTACCTGTCGATCATCATCGTGGGCCACATCATCGTGGGCCTGATGCTGCACCTCGAGATGGCCTACCAGGACGTGGCACCCTGGGTTTACGTCGTCACGATGGTGCCCGCTGCAATCGTCCTGCCTCTCCTCCTCTTGCCCTCGATCAAGGGCGCGGTCGTAGGCCTGCAGTGGGCCAACAAGATGTACGGATTCGACCCTAAAACGCGGGGCGAAGACCCCGGACTCGCCTCATATCCTTGAGGCGACCGGGCCGGCTTGACTTCCGGGCCTAAATCCGTAGTTTGCGCGCAAATTTCAGGGCCCTGCCCCACGGCGGCCTCTTCCCAAGGATTTGACCATGGCAAAAGCCGCTTCGATCAAGATCAAGCTCGTGTCGACCGCCGACACCGGGTTCTACTACGTTACCAAGAAGAACTCGCGTACGCAGACCGAGAAGCTCTCGTTCAAGAAGTACGACCCGGTCGTGCGCAAGCACGTCGAGTTCAAGGAAGCCAAGATCAAGTAAGATCGGCCTTCTACGACCCGAACGAAGAAAGCCCCGCTGACGCGGGGCTTTTAGTTTGTGTGCTTGGAAGAAGTAAGAGTGGCCGGTCCGGAGTGGGTGCCGAAGAGGCCTCACAGCAGCTCCGGACCAGCCGCCCTACGGACTTCAGGAGTTGCGGCGGACCTGAGGTGAACCGTAGGGGTTTTTGAGAGAGAGTGACATGCTCATCTCGTTGCCCGCACCCTTACCGGGTCCCGCCGCACTTACAACAAATGCCGATTTCGTTAGTGAAGGGGTAACCTTACTCGCGCGGCTTTCGCATCAAATGCGAGGCATCAGGCGGCGTCGAACACGACCCGGTTACGCCCCTCGCGCTTGGCGCGATAGAGCGCCACGTCGGCCCGCTTGAGGATCATCTCGGGCGTATCCATCTGGTGCTCGTTGAGCGCCACGCCCACCGAGCAGGTCACCGTCAGCGGCCGCATGTTGGCCGTCTCGAAACCGCGTTCGGCGACGGCCATGCGCACACGCTCGGCGACGCCCTGGGCGTTGCGGTAGTCGGTGTCCGGCATCAGCACCACGAACTCTTCGCCACCGAAGCGACACGCGAGATCGACGCCACGGATGTTGCGGCGAAGGCGCTGCGCGAATTCCTTGAGCACCGCGTCGCCGATGTCGTGACCGTGCGTGTCGTTGACCGACTTGAAGAAGTCCATGTCGATCAGCATCACCGCCATGTCGCGCTCCTGCTCGCGCGCCTTCTCCAGCATCAGCGAGAGGTGGCGGTCGAAGTAGCGGCGATTGTAGAGGCCGGTGAGTTCGTCGGTGACGGCGAGCGCGAGCGTCTGCGTCACGCTCTGGCGCAGTTCCGACGCATAGCGGTGGCGGCGGATCTGGGTCCGTACGCGAGCGGCAAGTTCGTTGCGCTCGACGGGCCGCATGATGAAGTCGTTGACGCCAAGGTCGAGACCGCGAACCACGCGCGGCCGGTCGGTATCCTCAGCCACGAGCAGGATCGGCAACGAGCGCGTCTGTTCCAGCGTTCGCATCTGCGAGCATACCCGCAGCGGATCGAAGTCGCCCAGCGCCATGCTGACGATGGCCAGCTCGTACTCGCCGTCGGACACTCTAACCGCAGCGTCGGCTGGGTTGGACAGAACGTCGACCTGATGGGCCGGCGCGAGGTAGCCGCGCATGCGCTCGGCGCTCCGCTGGTCGTTGTCGACAAGCAGGATGCGGCCGGCCGCCGTATTGGCTTCTTCCATCGCCCGCATCGCATCTTCGATGGCGATGTCCTGGCCCGTCTGCGCACGAGCGCGGAGTTCATCCGTCAGCGCCTTGAGCCGCACCAGGCTTTTGACGCGCGCCATCAGTTGCACGTCGTCGACCGGCTTGGTGAGGAAGTCATCGGCGCCGGCGCTCAGACCCTTCACGCGGTCGGACGGCTGGTCGAGCGCCGTGATCATCACGACGGGAATGTGGGCGCTGCGCGGGTCCGTCTTGATCCGCTGGCAAACCTCGAAGCCGTCCATCTCCGGCATCATCACATCGAGCAGGACGATGTCGGTCTGGCCCTCTTCGATGATGGAGAGAGCATCGCGGCCTGAAGGGGCCGTACGAACGTCGAAATACTCCGCCGTCAGGCGAGCTTCGAGCAGTCGGACATTCGTTGGAATGTCGTCAACGATCAGCACGCGAGCTGTCAAAGACCGGCCGCCCCTTCGACTCAAAACTACCCGGGAAGATGAGGTCGACTTGACCTCTAGTTGGCCGGCCCAATGTAGCGGGCAATCGTTTCCAAAAAGTGAGGCACCGAGATGGGTTTGGAGATGTAGCCCTCACACCCGCCCTGCAGAATCCGCTCCTCGTCGCCCTTCATGGCGAAGGCGGTCACGGCGATCACCGGAATGGACTGCAGATCGTCGTCTTCCTTGAGCCATTTGGTGACAACCAGCCCGGAAACCTCCGGCAACTGGATATCCATCAGAATCAGGTCTGGATGGTGCGCGCGCGCGAGGCCGATGGCCTCCATGCCATTCCGCGTTTGGATGATCGAGTAACCGCGGGATTCGAGCAGATCGTTGAAGAGCTTCATGTTGAGCTCGTTGTCTTCGACGATCATTACTGTCTTGGGCATAGAATCCGGTGCCGCTCTCGATGGGCTGTTTCTGCCCCATGGCTCCTGTAACATCAATCGCTTACGAAACACGTAATGGACAACCGCATTGGCGCTCAAGCAACCGCAGCCGACGCTCACCGAACTCTCGGCGATCTGCTTGAACCATCTTGCGCAGAATCCCGAGCAACTCGCTGAATTTATGGGGATTAGCGGGTTGAGTCCTGACGGACTGCGAGGTGCCGTCGGCACGAAGTCCTTCGCCATCGGCCTCCTCGACTACGTCGTCCAGAACGAGCCGTTGCTCGTCGCCATTGCGGATGCCAACGCCATTAGGCCGGAAACCATCATGGCCGTGTGGTCCAAGCACAATCAGGCGGACTGAGTCGTGGCTGAGCTCAGCATCCTGTGCCGGAGCTGCGGCTGGACCGCGCGAGCCGCCGCCAGGCTGAGCCGATGCGGCCGTTGCGGTGCGCCCCGGCTCATGGCGCATGAGGAGTTGTTCGACCTCGCCATCGCCCATGTCGACTGCGATGCGTTCTACGCCTCTATCGAAAAGCGCGACGACCCGAGCCTGCGCGACCGCCCGCTGATCATTGGCGGCGGCCATCGCGGCGTGGTGTCGACCTGCTGCTACATCGCCCGCCAGTCCGGCGTGCGATCCGCGATGCCGATGTTTACGGCGCGGAAGCTCTGCCCCGAGGCGGTGATCATCCCGCCAAACATGGGCAAGTATGTCGGCGTCAGCCGCGAGGTCCGGGCGCTGATGGATCGGCTGACGCCGCTGGTCGAGCCACTGTCGATCGACGAAGCGTTCCTCGATCTCACCGGCACTGAGGCGCTGCACCGCGCGACGCCAGCCGAGTCGCTCGCTCGCTTCGCCCGCGATGTCGAGGAGCAGATCGGCGTGACCATCTCCATTGGGCTCAGCCATAACAAGTTTCTCGCCAAAGTCGCCTCGGACCTCGACAAGCCGCGTGGATTTGCTGTCATCGGGAAAGCCGAGACTCTCGAGTTTCTGGCGAAGCAGCCGATCGACTTGATCTATGGCGTCGGCAAGGTGTTCGCCGAGACGCTGCGCAAGGACGGCTACGAGACGATCGGCCAGCTGCAGCGCGCCGTGCCCGAAGACCTGATGAAGCGATACGGCGAATCCGGCGCGCGGCTGGCCCGTCTAGCGCGCGGCGAAGATTCACGCGCTGTCAGCTCCGATGGCGAGATGAAGACCGTTTCGGCCGAGACGACCTTCAATGCCGACCTGTCAAACTTCGAGCAACTCTCGACCGAGCTTCTCGCGCTCTCCGAGCGCCTCGCCGAGCGGCTGAAGGCCAAGGGAATCGTCGGCGACACAGTCACCCTCAAGCTCAAATCCGCTGGCTTCAAGCTCCGCACCCGCGCGCGGCACCTGATGATGCCGACGCAGCTGGCGAGCATGCTCTACGAGACTGGATCGCAATTGCTTGCGCGGGAGATCGACGGCACGGCGTTTCGCCTGATCGGCATTGGGGTTTCCGGCATCACGGAGGCCGAGGGAATTGATCCGACCGACCTGATCGAACCTGGAATTGGTCGCCGAGCGGCCGCCGAACGTGCAATGGATAGCGTCAGAACGCGCTTTGGACGCGACGCCGTCATACGTGGCAAGCTATATGGACGGCGCAAGTCGCGCCCAAGTGACGTCGAAATCGAAGAAGGCAATACGAAATGAGCACCCCCACCGAAAAGCTGCGAGAGTTAGGCTACGAACTGCAACGGCCGCGTCCGCCGGTTGCGAGCTACGTGCCGGTCACCCGGTCGGGCAATCTGCTGTTTGTCAGCGGCCAGATTTCTTCGAACGAACAGGGCGTAGTCCAGGGGCTGCTCGGCGACAACATGAACGTGGTCCAGGGTGGCAACGCGGCGGAACTGGCCGCCGTGAAGATCCTAAGCGAAGTGGTCTATTCGGGCGGCGTCGAGCTTACCGCGATCAAGCGCGTGCTGAAGCTCACCGTCCTCGTCGCGTCGACGCCCGAGTTCAGCGAGCAGCACCTCGTTGCGAACGGCGCGTCGAACCTCATCGTCGGCGTCCTCGGCGACAAAGGCAAGCATGCCCGCGCCGCGTTCGGCGTCGCCGCCCTGCCCCTCGGCGCGGCGGTCGAAGTCGAGGCCATCGTCGAAGTCGAATGACAAGGCTGTTCGAGCGCCCGATCGCGCATCGGGGGCTGCACGACAAGGCAAACGGGATCATCGAGAACTCGCGCTCGGCATTCGACGCAGCGATTGCGGCCAACTATGCGATCGAGTGCGACGTGCAGCTGTCGAGCGACGGCGTCCCGTTCATATTCCACGACGACGACTTCGAACGCCTGACGGACGCGACCGGCCGCTCGGACGCGCTTCCCATCGTGGAAGTGCAGACGCTAGCGCTCACGGGCAGTGCTGCCGGCGAGAAACCGCAGCGGCTGACGGAATTCCTCGAGCAGATCGCCGGGCGCACCATGCTGCAGATCGAACTGAAGCAGCAGGCAGACCGTGCGCGCACCGCGACGCTGGCGAAGGCTGTCGCGCAGGCACTGGCGGGCTACAAAGGCCCATACAGCATCGAGTCCTTCGATCCGGTGCTGCTCGCCGCCGTTCGCCGCGAGGGGCTGCAGGCGCCACTTGGGATCATCGTCTATGGCTACGACGAGCCCGAGTGGGACCAGCACATTCCGTCGTGGAAGAAGTTTATCCTGCGCCACCTGCTGCATTGGCCATGGACGCGGTTTTCGTTCATCTCGTGCCGCAACATCTCCATCTACCTGCCGATGGTGCGCTTCCTGCGGGCGCGCGGCATGCCCGTAACGGCGTGGACGATCACGTCCCCGCAGGCGGCCCGCGCGGCAGAACGCGGCGCGGACCAGATCGTGTTCGAGGGGTTTCGCCCCTAAGTGGCCGAGGACCTCACAGCCGAGGTCGTCGACGCGACCGCTAAGATCGATGCCGGGACGTGGAACGGCCTCGTCGCGGCGACCGACACACACGCCAATCCGTTTCTCGACCACGCCTTCTTCCTCGCGCTTGAAGAGTCCGGCTGCGCAACGCGACGCACCGGCTGGAGCCCGCGCCACCTCACGCTGCGCCGCGGCGGCGAGATCGTGGGGCTGCTGCCAATGTTCGAGAAGACGCACTCGCAGGGCGAGTACGTTTTCGATCACGGCTGGGCCAACGCCTTCGAGCAAGCCGGCGGCCGCTATTACCCCAAGCTGCAGTGCTCGGTGCCGTTCACGCCCGTCACAGCGCCGAAGCTGCTGACGAGCGACCTCGCGCTTGCACCTCTGCTCCTGGCCTCGGCGGCGCGTTACGCCGAGGGCCGTGGTATCTCGTCCATCCACTCGACGTTCGTTCCTGAAGCAGAAGCCGATGCGGCGGAAGCCGCCGGCTGGCTGAAGCGGACCGACACGCAGTACCATTGGCACAATCACGGCTTCGCATCGTTCGACGATTACCTCGAGACGATGTCCTCGCGACACCGCAAGGTCACCCGCCGCGAGCGGCGTGACGCGGTGGAGGGCCTCGAGATCAAGTGGCTTACCGGGGCCGAACTCACCGAGGGCGTGTGGGACGCGTTCTTCGACTTCTACGAAGATACCGGCAACCGGAAGTGGGGACGGCCCTACCTCAACCGCACGTTCTTCTCGCTCCTCTCACAGGCGATGGCCGACCGCATCGTGCTGATGTTCGCCTATGACGGACCCACCCCGATTGCAGGCACCCTCAACCTACTGGGCAGCGACACGCTCTATGGCCGATACTGGGGCGCGACGCGCAACGTGCCGTTCCTCCATTTCGAGCTTTGCTACTACCAAGCCATCGACTACGCGATCGCGCACAAACTCACGACCGTCGAGGCCGGTGCGCAAGGCGAGCACAAGCTGGCGCGTGGCTACGCCCCTGCGACGACCTACTCGGTGCACTGGATCGGCCACCCGGGCCTGCGCGACGCCATCGCCCGCTTCCTGCGCCAGGAGCGCGCCGCGGTGACGCGCGAGCAGGAAGCGCTCGGCGAACTGACACCGTTCAAGAAGACCGACTAGCGGCCGCCGGGGCGGATGTCGGTGTGCTCGTGCGTCGCGGGTTTTCCCGCGAACGTCACCCAGAAGAAGTTGAGCGTGTAGGTCAGGCCGGTGCGGATGATGCCCTCTTCGGCCAGGCGACGACCGGAGGTCTTCATCTTGAGCTTGTGGGTGAACTTGACCTTGCCCTGCTTGGCGAGCCGTACCGCGACGTCGGTATCTTCGCCGTAGAACTTGATTTCGCGGTTGAAGCCGCCTGCCTTGTTCCATGCGTCACGACGGAAGACGAAATTGCCGCCCTGCACGACCGACCCGACACGCAAGACGTAGCGGTTGAGCCAGTAGATGAGCGTCGTCAGCCCATAAAACATGCCCACGAGGAAGCGCTGGCCGGCGTTGAGGTCGTAGTAGACATAGGGGCCGCTGAGGCAGACGAGCTTGGGGTCCTTTTCGAACTCCTCGAACACCGTGTCGAGCCAACCAGGCGGGACGATCGTGTCGCCGTCGATATTGGCCACCAGCTCGGCAGTCGTGGCGCGGAAGCCCCCGTCCCGCGCCGAAACCAGGCCCTTCTGCGTTTCGTCCACCACCCGCGCGCCTGCGTAGGACGCCGCGATCTCGCGCGTCCGGTCGGTCGAGTTGTTGTTGACGATCACAACGTCGCAGTCCCGGCCACTTCTTTTGACCTCGGAGAGCACGGATTCGACGCATTTGCCGATCAGGGCTTCCTCGTTATAGGCGGGGATCACGAACGCTAGCTTCATTGGGGCCTCTGCGGCTTCTGATGCCCGAGCGGATAGCCCGTTTGGCCCAACCGGGCAACCTGCCCCGCTCCGCTGTCAACGCGCTCGCAGTTGACTCCGAGGTAGAGAGGTAGTTTTTCGGCAAGCGGGGCCCACATTGGGCCGGCGGCACACTTCGAGACGCAATGACAGCGCATTTTGCCATCGCCACTGGGGGCAAAACGGGATGACCAAGACCGTCGTCACGTCGGTGCTGGGGACTCATGGCGACGTGCAGCCGCATGTGGCGCTGGCGCTCACGCTCAAGAAGCGTGGCTTCCGTCCGATCATCTGCACCACCGACGATTTCGAGGGCTTTGTCACCGGCAACGACATCGAGTTCCGCGGCCTGGGCACGGATATGCGCGATTTGCTGAAGCGCACGCAGATGGACGACGCGGCGGCGCTAAGCCGCCTGCTCTATGCGCCGAACCTGCTCCGCGAGGGGCAGCGCATGCTCAAGGAGGCCGCGCGCCGGACCTGGGAAGCCGCCCAGGGCGCCGACGCGATGATTTTCGCCTCCACCACCACGTTCTGCATCGACATGGCCGAAGCGATCGGCGTGCCGGCGCTAATGGTGTCGTTCCAGCCGCTGAACCCCACCGCCGAGTTCCCGTACTTTCAGTACGAGGTGAACCCGCTCAATCCGCTGATGTACCGCTTCAACCGCGAGCCGTTCGCGGAAATCCCGGTCATCGATCCGGTGGTCAACAAGCTGAGTTACCTCGTCCAGCGCGGCCACCAGATGTTCTACGACCTGCCGCGCGACCGGCTGCGCAAGCGGGTGTTCGGGCTCAAGACGCGCAACCGTGGCGGTTTTCTGCGCAATGGGCGCGGCGAACTCGTGACGGTGCTGCATGCCTACTCCGCCGCGGTCTCGCCGGCGCCCGGCGACTGGACGTCGAACAACGTCATCACCGGCCATTGGCAGCTCGACGATACGACCGGCTGGAAACCCGACGCTGATTTCGAGGACTTCCTCAGCAAAGGCGACACGCCGATTTATCTCGGCTTCGGCTCGATGCCGTGGGGCGCGCAGCGCAATACCGAGGTCATCACCAAGGCGATCAACCAGTGGGGCGGCCGCGCCGTCATCGGCAAAGGCTGGGGCGGCGTCCAGGCCGAGAACCTGCCCAAGAGCGTCCACGTCGTCGACCGCGCGCCGCATACCGAGTTGTTCAAATACGTGAAGGCCGTCGTGCACCACGCCGGAGCCGGCACGACGCAGACTGGCCTCGAAGCGGGACGCCCGACTTTCGCGGTGCCGCAGTTCTTCGACCAGCCCTACTGGGGCAAGCTCATTTACGAACTCGGCTGCGGCCCGCCGCCTGTCCGGATCAAAAAGCTCACGCCGCAGATCCTCGCCACCGCGCTCGACGATCTGTCGAACACGCCGGCCTACGCGCGCGCCGCCGAAGCCATCGCCGACAAGATGCGGCTCGAGGACGGCACCAACCGGGCCGTCGACGTGATCGAGGAGACGATCGCGGACTACGGCGCTCTCGGCCCCATCGAGACCACCGACGCACAGCTACTTGGAGCCGCTTCGTGACGACCTACGACCCCGCCAACATCTTCGGCAAAATTCTCCGCGGCGAGATCCCGAGCATCAAGGTCTTCGAGGACGACACGATCCTCGTGATGATGGACATCTTCCCGCAGTCGCGCGGGCACACGCTGGTGATCCCCAAGGCCGCATCGCGCAACCTGTTGGATGCTGATCCGGCCGCGCTGTCGAGGGCCACCGCCTACCTCCCCCGGCTGGCCCGCGCGGTGAAGGCCGCCACCGGCGCCGACGGTGTCCGACTGATGCAGTTTAACGAAGCGCCGGCCGGGCAGACCGTGTTCCACCTGCATTTCCACCTGATCCCCGTCTATGAGGGGCAGGAACTGGGGCGTCACGGCGGCGGCAAGGCCGATGACGCGGAGCTCAAGGACCTCGCCCGCGCCATCGCCGCCCAGCTCGACTAGCCAGATGACACCGGCTCGCGCACTCAGTCTGGGCTTGCTGCTCACGGCGACGGCCGGGTTCGTCGACGCTGTCGGGATCATCGTGCTGGGCGGCTACTACACCTCTTTCATGAGCGGCAATACGACCCAGCTCGGCGCGGGTCTGGCCCACGGGTTGGCATCTGCGCTGATCCTGCCCGCTAGCCTCGTTACGCTATTCCTCGTCGGCAGCTTCCTCGGTTCGCTGGTCGCGCTGTCGAGCTCGCGCTGGGGACCGCCGGCCACGCTTGCCCTTGTCGTCGCCGCCATCGGAACGAGCCTTAGCCTGCAATTTGCGGGCGTTCACGCGGCCCAATCGATGCTGCCGCTCGCTCTTGCTGCCGGCGCACAGAATGCCGTTCTGCAACCGATCGGCGCGGCCCGTCTGGGCACGACGTTCGTGACTGGAACACTGTTTGCGACCGGACAAGATTTGGCGCGGGCCATCTCGGGCAAGGCTCCGCCGTGGCGCTGGCTGCAGCATCTGCTGGTGTGGGCGGCACTCTGCACTGGCGCACTCACGGGCGCGCTCGCCCACGCGATGTGGGGCACCGACACGCTGATGGTGCCGGCGATGATCTATCTGGGCTGCATGCTCTGGTTCGTCGCCGTTCGCCCGAGGGCCTGAAAAGCAACGAGGCCGGGATCGCTCCCGGCCTCCACGCAATTTCATTTGAGCGGCATCAGCTCTTTTCTTCGGCCTTCGGCTTCTTCGCCGCGACCTTCGGCCCCGGGATGGCCTTCGGCTTAGCCGGACGCGGCGGCGAGGCGATCAACTCAAGCTTGGCGTCCGGACCAATGCCCACGACAGCTACCGTCACCGTGCCGCCGTTCACCAGTTCGCCGAACAGCACCTGGTCGGCCAGCGGCTTCTTGACATGCTCCTGGATTACGCGGCCCAGCGGACGCGCGCCCATGCGCTCGTCGTAACCCCGAACGGCCAGCCATTCTGCCGCTTCCGGCGTCAGGTTGATCGTAACACCGCGCTCGGCCAACTGGCCTTCGAGCTGGAGGACGAACTTCTCGACCACCTGGCGAACCACGGACGGCGGCAGCGGGCCGAACGAGATGATGGCGTCGAGGCGGTTGCGGAACTCCGGCGTAAACATCCGGTTAATCGCTTCCTCGTCGTCGCCAGCCTCGCGCTTGCGGCCGAAGCCGATCGGCGACTTCTGCAGCTCCATCGCACCGACGTTGGACGTCATGATCAGAATGACGTTCCGGAAATCGACGGACTTGCCGTTGTGGTCGGTCAGCTTGCCGTGATCCATCACCTGCAACAGGATGTTGAACAGGTCCGGATGGGCCTTCTCGATCTCATCGAGCAGAACGACGCAATGCGGGTGCTGGTCCACGCCATCGGTGAGAAGCCCACCCTGGTCGAAGCCGACATATCCCGGAGGCGCGCCGATCAACCGCGAGACGGTGTGCCGCTCCATGTACTCCGACATGTCGAACCGCAGCAGCTCCACGCCCAGCGTGTCGGCAAGCTGCTTGGCGACTTCGGTCTTGCCGACGCCGGTCGGGCCGGTGAACAGGTAAGAGCCGATCGGCTTTTCCGGTTCACGCAGGCCGGCACGCGCCAGCTTGATGGCCGAAGCAAGCGCGGTGATCGCCGCGTCCTGGCCGAACACCACGGTCTTGAGATTGTTCTCGAGGCCCGCCAGCAGCTCGGTGTCGGACTTGCTGACCGATTTGGGCGGGATGCGCGCCATCGTGGCAATCGTCAACTCGATGTCCTCGACGTCGATCAGAGCCTTCCGCTCGCTCTCGACGAGCAGCATTTGGCTGGCGCCCGTCTCATCGATCACGTCGATCGCTTTGTCGGGGAGCTTCCTGTCGTTGATGTAGCGCGCGCTCAACTCGACTGCGGCCTTGAGCGCGTCGTCGGTGTACTTCAGCTTGTGGTAGTCCTCGAAGTACGGGCGCAGGCCCTTCACGATCTCGATCGCGTCGGGGATCGTGGGCTCGGCTACGTCGATCTTCTGGAAACGACGCACCAGCGCGCGGTCCTTCTCGAAGAACTGGCGATATTCCTTGTAGGTCGTCGAGCCGATGCAGCGCATGTTGCCCGAGGCCAGAGCAGGCTTCAGCAGGTTCGAGGCATCGAGCGCACCACCTGAGGTCGCCCCCGCGCCGATGACGGTGTGGATTTCGTCGATGAACAGGATCGCGTCGGGATGCTTTTCGAGCTCCTTCATGACGGCCTTGAGCCGCTCCTCGAAATCGCCGCGATAGCGCGTACCGGCGAGCAGCGAGCCCATGTCGAGCGCGTAGATGACGGCATTGCGCAGCACCTCGGGCACCGTGCCCTCGACGATCTTGCGCGCCAGACCCTCGGCGATGGCGGTCTTGCCGACGCCGGCGTCACCCACATAGATCGGGTTGTTCTTGGAGCGGCGGCAGAGCACCTGGATCGTGCGACGCAGCTCGGCGTCGCGGCCGATCAGCGGGTCGATCTTGCCGTTCTTGGCCTTCTCGTTGAGGTTCACGCAGAAATCGGCGAGCGCCGACGACTGATTGCCGCCTTGGCGCTGGCCCTCTTCGCCATGGCCGGCGGTCGCACCATCTTCTGCGCCGCGAACCGGGCGGCTCTCATTGGGTCCGGACTTGGTGATGCCATGCGAGATGAAGTTCACCGCATCGAGGCGCGACATGTCCTGCTGTTCGAGGAAGTAGGCCGCGTGACTCTCGCGCTCGGCAAAGATCGCAACAAGCACGTTGGCACCGGTCACTTCTTCCTTGCCCGAAGACTGGACGTGAATGACGGCGCGCTGGATGACGCGCTGGAACGCGGCGGTTGGGCGCGCGTCCTGCCCGTTGGGCACGACCAGACTGTCGAGCTCTTCGTTGATGAAATCCTCGAGGTCGCCCTTGAGCGCCTCGATATCCACATCGCAGCCGTTGAGCACGGCGATGGTATCGCGGTCGTCGGTCAGGGCCAGCAGGAGGTGCTCGAGCGTCGCAAATTCATGCGCGCGCTCACGGGCGAGGTTCATCGCCTGATGCAGGGCCTTTTCCAGTCCGCGGGAGAAAGAAGGCATGTGGTTGTTCCTATTGCTTTTCCATCACGCATTGCAGCGGATGCTGGTTCTTGCGTGCAGTGTCCATGACGCGCGTGACCTTGGTCTCGGCCACCTCGTATGGGTAGATTCCACACTCACCGACCCCCTTCTGGTGAACGTGGTACATAATGCGCGTGGCCTCCTCGCGTGTCTTGTTGAAGACGTCCTGGAGCACGAGCACGACGAATTCCATCGGCGTGTAGTCGTCGTTGAGAAGCAGCACCCGATAGAGGTTGGGCTTCTGCGTCTTCGGTTTGGTTTTGGGACGGACGATGGTTTCGGTGCCGGATTTTGATCCGCCGCCGTCCTCGCGGTCGCTGTCTTTGGCTGCTTTTGTGCGCTGGCCCGAACCGTTTCCGGCACGGGTCGTCTGATCGAGGATACCCAAAGAACGATCGAAACGACGCAGCATGGTGAAGCCATTATGTAGGCAAAAGTCTCGCGCTGTTAAGGGGGCGCCTCGCACGACGTTGCGAGCAGCGCAAAGGCCCGGCGCGCAAGGCTTTTCACGCTTCAGCCAATTGTTTTCGCATTTTACGGAATGGTAAGGCGGCGCCCCTATTCTGCACGAATGTAGGGTCATGTCGCGCGCCAGGGGGAAGCTGCGTCAGATCCTTTCGAGTCGCCAAGGAGGGCCAGAAGGCCCCGCTAGTTTGGAGTACCGGGGTTGGCTTCCCAAAGGGTCCTGAGTTTCTCGCGCCTCACCCTGTGGCGCATCGTTGCAGCAGTCTTCATCTCCGTTCTGGTTCTCGCTCCCGCAGCCTCGCAGGCCGCGAGCGTGCCCAGGGCTTATGCCGGCATCGTGGTCGATGCGAAGTCGGGCAAGGTCCTCTACGAGAGCGACGCCGACGAGTATCGCTACCCCGCGTCCGTCACCAAGGTGATGACGCTCTACGTGCTGTTCCAGGAGCTTGCCGCCGGCAAGATCAAGCTCAGCGACAAGATGACGGTGAGCAAGCACGCGGCGTCCGCCGTGCCCACCAAGCTCGGCCTCAAGGCCGGCTCGACCGTGTCGGTCGAAAACGCCATCAAGTCTCTCGTGACGCTCAGCGCCAACGACATGGCCCGTACCATCGCCGAGTATGTCGCCGGCAGCGAGTCTGCCTTCGCCAAGCGCATGACCTCGACGGCCAAGGCGCTGGGCATGAAGAAGACGACCTACGTCAACGCGTCTGGTCTTCCCGACAGTCGCCAGATGACAACGGTGCGCGACCAGGCAGTTCTCGCCGCGGCGATCTATGAGCACTTCCCGGAGTACTACAAGTACTTCCAGACCAAGAGCTTCACCTACGGCAAGCGCACCTACGGCAACCACAACAACCTGCTCGGCAAGAACGGCATCGACGGGATCAAGACCGGGTACATCAATGCCTCGGGCTACAATCTCATGACCGCGTCGCGCACCGACGGCCGCCACGTCGTGGTCGTCGCGTTCGGCTTCAACAGCGGCGGGTCGCGCGACGCCAAGGTTCGCGAACTGGTGAACAAATACCTGCCCAAGGCCCGCTCGGGCTCTTACCTTGATGTCGCGATGATCCCTGAGCCGGGACGCAAAGGAAGCTCGTCGCAGGCCGGCGCCACGGTGCAGGTTGCATCCGTTTCCACCTCGGCGCCGATGCCCATGCCGATGCCCAGCTTCCGCGGCGTCGACAGCGCACTGATGGTCGAGGCGCCCGCCAACCCGCAGATGGGGATCGGCGATATCGACGATACCGCCGTCGCCAGCATAGCTCCCGCACCGCAGGCGCTTGTTGCCGTCGAGACCGCCGCTCCTAATCGCCGCACGACCCTGGGTCAGGTGGTTGGCGCTTTCACCGACGCTTACCTCGGCGCTCCGCCGATGCCGCTTGGCATTACGCCGGCGTCTGCGCCTATCGTGCCGCCTGTCGGTATTGGCGAAGGTGGCGAGCCGATCGATCTCATGACCTCAGGCAGCGTCCAGCAGGTCGCCGAGATCCCTGCCCAGCAGGCGATGCCGGTTGCCCTCGCAACGTCCGCTCCCAAGGGCTGGATCGTGCAGATCGGCGCTGCGCCGAGCGAGAACGGCGCCAACACCCTTCTCAGCGATGCCGCCGGCAAGATCGGCTCGCTGTCGAGCTTCTCGGCGTTCATCCAGCGCTTCGAGAAAGATGGCCAGACCTTCTTCCGCGCACGCTTCGGCGGGTTCTCCGGCAAGGATGCGGCCAACGAGATGTGCAAGCAGCTCAAGCAAGCGAAAATGAGCTGCCTCGCGATGCAGTCCTAAGGGACGGCACGACGGGGTAGCCGAACAGAGGAAGCGAATTTGTGGCGTGTGTATGGAGTAGCCCAAATGAGCGATACGTCTAGTCTGAGCGATCTGGCCCGCTTTATCGGCCAGTCGGGGGTGATCGCCAGCGACGCGCGGGCCAACAGGCGCGCCGTCAACGACATCATCGATCATCTGAGCAACCGCAAGCCGCAGAAGCAGAAGGTGTCCGACCTGCTCGGCGTCGTGCTGACGCTGTCGGCGCGCACGCGTCGGATGATCCTGCCCAAGGTCGATGTCGACCTCGACGTGTTTGGTCCCGGCGGCCATCGCGCCGTGCGGATCATGCTTCCCGAGTAGGTCGGATCAGGCGATCCGGCGAATGGCCGTAGGGATCTGTTCCCTGCGGCGAAGCGCCGACGGCTCAGCCACCACGACACGATTGCGGCCGCGGGCCTTGGCCTCATAGAGCGCCGCGTCGGCGGCGGCCACCAGCACGTCCATATCGACGGTAACGCGCGTTGCGGCGATGCCGATGCTGACCGTCGTCGCCACGGGCCCGGCCGAGGACGGCACAACAGCCGACTCGAAACTCATGCGAATGCGCTCGGCTACCGTGATCGCGTCATCGAGCGATGTGTTGGGCAGCACGAAGCAGAACTCTTCCCCGCCCATGCGGAACAGCTGATCGGTCGGCCGCACGCTGCCCTCGGCGACGTCCGCGAACGCCTTGAGGATGCGATCGCCGACGTCGTGACCGTGGCGGTCGTTGACCAGCTTGAAGCGGTCGAGATCGAGGACCATCACAGCCATGGTATCGCGCAGCCCGGACCGGCGCCGCGCCATGCGCTGGCCGAAATCGTCGAACGCGCGGCGATTGAGCAGGCCAGTCAGCGGATCGGAGAGCGCAAAACCACGCTGCTCCGCCTCGCGACGTTCCATCGTCATGCTGAAAAAGAAGATCGCCGCGAGCAAGAAGTGCCCGATAGCAATATACGAGAAGACCGCGAACCAGGTCGTGTCGAGCGGGCCGGACC
Source organism: Devosia sp. (assembly GCA_044224395.1). Taxonomy (GTDB): domain Bacteria; phylum Pseudomonadota; class Alphaproteobacteria; order Rhizobiales; family Devosiaceae; genus Devosia_A. Next base: position 15,589 of record JBGAKM010000019.1, on the reverse strand, counting down.
CGACCGGATAGGGAGCCGCGCCAACCAGAACGGCACGGACCAACAATAGGATCGTTGCGCTAACGAAGACGAGCGTGGCAGGCAACCGCGACCGAAGGCCGTCAGAGCGCTCGCGCCACAACTCATGGGCACAGAGAGCGCAAACACCTGCCATGACAACCGACACGAAGACTATCCTGGCGGGGAGGCTTTCGTAGAAGGGCGGGTAGAAGCACAGGCCGATCCAGATCGACACCATGCCGGTGATCGAGCCCCAGACCGGCACCCTGCCCTGGAACCTGCGAATGCCGTACCAGAGGCAACCCCCGGACGCCATTCGCACCGCGTTGCCGGTGGTGATCGAGAAGAAGTCGCTGGGCGACGAGTTGGGCAGATAGAACGCCAGCGCGGCGCCCGTGATGCCGATGGGAATGCCCCACCACAGCAGCCAGACCGCCTGCCGGTCGCGCAACCACAGGAAAACGAACGAAAGGCCTAGAAGGACGAGCAGGCCGCAACTGGCGACGAGAAGTGTGGTGCTGTCGAGCTGCAAAGTACGAACCTGAACCGAGTCTGGTAAACTCTATCCGGCAGGTCTTTAACGAATCTGAAACCCGGCACTCACGGCGACGCTGCCATGTGCTCGAACTGCGCGTGCGCGCCCTTCCCTTCGGCGAACGCTGCCATCGCTGCATTCCGCGCCGCAGCTCGCTCGCTGACGGGAAGGCGCAGCGCCTCCAGCAACTGGCGATACTCCTGCCGCGCGCTGAGGTGAGACATCGACGGCAGACCGCCGAGCAGTTCCTCGTCCAGTGGATCGAACACGGTCAGCCCCATGGGGAACAGCGAGCGGAAGATCACGCGCTCGGCGATGCCTTCGGCGACGCGGCAGCCGAGCCGCACGGCGATCTTTTCGATCGCGTTCTGCACCAGCCGCATCGAGCGCGACGAGAGCATCGAGATGCGGTTGCGGACGAGAATCCAGTCGATCGTCCGCCCATCGATCGCCAGCCGCTCGGTCCGCGCCCGCTGCACGAGCCGCGAATAATGGCTCATTTCGCGGGGATCGCCGGTCACGGGATCGACATGCGCCATCACATCGAGATCGATAAGGCTGTCGTTGAGCGGCGTGATCAGCGTGTCCGCGAGCGAATGTGCCAGCCTGGTCAGGTGCGTGTCGAAGCCGGGGGTGTCGACGATCAGGAAGTCCGCAACGCCCTCGACCTCCACCACCGCCTGGCGGAACAGGTCGAACTCGAGCTTCTGGTTTTCCTTGATGGAGTCGGACTTGGGGATCGGCAGGTGAAAATGCGTCGTGTGCGGCAGCTTGAGGTCGCGCTGCTGCGCCCAGTTGCGCCGGTTTTTCACATAGGTGGTGAATGTCTGCTGCCGGGAATCGACGTCTATCGAGGCGACTTTGTAGCCCTGATAGAGAAGATAGATTGCGAGATGGAAGCCCGTCGTTGACTTCCCGGACCCGCCCTTCTCATTCCCAATAACAATGACATGCGTGCCCGTACGCCCCAAGAAGGCCTCCGATGTCCCCCGCCAGAAGTTGCGGCGAAATTGTGATTTGGTTCAAGAGGCAGTTTGGTCACAACCCCGCGCGGACGGGTCACGACGTAGGTAATTCACTTGACCGCCCGATGACGGCAGGATTCGAGGGTCGATGAATCGCAGAGCTTCCGGACCTCCCGTGCCTCGGCGGTGATGGGGGACAAGGCCAAGAACGGCAACCCGATAGGCCGTCATGGCCGGGCTTGACCCGGTCACCCAACTCCGGTCTCCGCCAGCTTGCGTTCTGCTGGGTTTCCCGGGTCGAGCCTGGGGATGACGACTGAGAGAGCGTGCTAGAGCAGCCCCAGTCGGCTGAGCTCCAGCGCCAGCTCCGGATCGCCCTCCTCCGCGAAGCCGCCTTTGCCGAGGTCGGGTGGCGCGTCCTTGGGGTCAAGGTAGCGCCAGCCCTGGAAGGGCGACTTCGGGCGCGGTGAAACGCGGACCATGTCGGGAGCCATGATGATGTCGCAGCAGGCGAGCCCCTGGCTATCGACCGCCTCGGCCAGCCGCAGGATCGGCTGGCGGCAGCGGATGACACCGGCGATCACCCAGTAGATCGAACCGATGCCCTCGATCTCGGCCTTGCGCCTAGGCATGGTGCGCGTGCGGTGGACATGGACGTTCTCGCCATAGTCGGCGCCCCACCAATGCGCACGTTCTTCGCGATAGGACTCCAGTTCTTCGAGCGTGGCGACACCGACGCAGAGCTTGATCATGTGCATCACGACTGGAACACCGTATCAGTCATGCCGTCATGCCAAAGACGCGCATCCACAGAGCCGCGAGGCCGAGGAAGCCGAAGAAGCCAACCACGTCCGTGACGGTCGTGACAAACACCGATGACGAGACGGCGGGGTCGACTTTCATGCGGTTGAGCATGAGCGGGATGAGCACACCTGCACTGCCTGCCGCCACCATGTTCACGATCATCGCGAGCCCGATGACGATACCGAGGCCGGGATTGAAGAAGCGCAGCCAGGTCATGACGCCGATCAGCAGCGCAAAGATCAAGCCATTGAGGACACCCACCGTCATCTCACGCACGATTAGGCGGCGCATCCTCGAACTGTCGAGCTCGCGCATCGCGAGCGCGCGCACGGTCACGGTCATCGTCTGGGTGCCGGCATTGCCGCCCATCGACGCCACCATCGGCATGAGCGCGGCAAGGGCGACCATCTCCTCGATCGTGGCGTCGAACAGTCCGATGACGAACGAGGCCATCAGGGCCGTGAGCAGGTTGACCACCAGCCACGTCGCGCGGCCGCGTACGGTGGTCACCACCGTGTCCGAAATCTCTTCGTCGCCCACACCGGCGAGAAGCTGCATGTCCTCGGTCGCCTCTTCGTGGATGACGTCGACGATATCATCGATGGTCAACACGCCGACGAGACGACGGTTTTCGTCGACCACCGCGACTTCGACGAGGTCGTAGCGTTCGAAGTCGCGCGCCGCCTCCTCCTGGTCCTCGGTGGCCAGCACCTCGATCACATTGGTCTGCATCAGGTCGCCGATGCGGGTCTCGCGCTTGGCGCGCAGGAATTTGTCGAGCGGAATGATGCCCTGAAGGTTGTACGCCGCGTCGACGACGTAGATCTGGTAGAACTCGTCCGGCAGCTCGCTTTCGGCACGCAGATAGTCGATCGTCTGCCCCACCGTCCAATAGGGCGGGATGGCGATGAAATCGGTCTGCATCAGGCGGCCGGCGGAGTCCTCCGGAAAGTCCAGCGATCGCTTGAGGCTCAGCCGCTCGAAGGCGGGCATCTGCGCGAGGATTTCCTCGCGTTCGGGAACGTCGATGTCCTCGAGGATGTAAACCGCGTCGTCGCTGTCGAGACCGGCAACACCGCGTGCGACGTCCTCGGGCGGTAGGTCCTCGATAAGCTCGGTGCGTACGGTGTCGTCGACCTCGGTCAAGGCCGAGAAGTCGAACTTGTCGCCGAGGATCGTGACGAGCTTCAGGCGCTCGTCCGCGTCCAGCGCCTCGAGCACGTCGCCCATATCGGCGGCGTGGAGATCGGTCGTGAGGTCGGCGATCTCGGTGGTGTCGTCCTCGTGCAGGCGCCGGCGAAGCCGGTCCACCCACAGCGGGTTGAGGTGATCGTCCGCCAGACGCAGCGCTTTCGGATCGACCTCAGTCGCTTCGCTTTCGGCGATGTCGGGGTTGTCGGTCATCCGGCGCATTCCAGGCTGGTCACGGCCGGTGTAGCCAATCAGGACGGCATGCGCCAGACTTGAGAACGGTGGGATTGCCGCAGTCGGACCTAGATGTTGCGGGCGATATGGTCGCCGGCGCGCAGCCCCAGCGCCATGATGGTCAGCACCGGATTGTAGCCGCCGTTCGTGACGTGCACGGAGCCGTCGGCGACGAACAGATTGTCGTGTCCCCAGACGCGGCCCCACTGATCCGTGACGCCATCCTCGGCGCGCGCGCTCATGCGCGCGGTGCCCGCCTGATGCTGGTGGCCCGACATCGCCAACTGCGGGTCGCGGCCCCAGATCTGTTTAGCGCCCGACGCGCGCAGCCACTCGAAAGCGCGCTCTTTCATGTAGCGCGCCGTCCGCACGGTCTCGTAGTGGATCGTCCCCGAGAGCCGGGCCACAGCCCTGCCGCGGCTGTCACGCACATGCCTGTCGAGTTCGACCCGAGCATGTGGCGATGGGATGTCCTGCACAGGCCCGCGCGCCGACGTCACGCGCAGATAGTTCTCGCGCATAAAATCCTTGGCGCCCTGCCCCCAGCGCGGCGTGCCGTCGGGCCACGGGATCTGCCAGAACGCCACCGGCGTCAGGATGAAGTCGTCGGCCAGCATGCCCCCGCCGATCACGTCGGGATTGCCGTGATTGTAGTCGGTGGTCGCGATCGTGACGCCGGGTCCGCGCGAAGTCACGACCTCTTCCTTGAACAGCCCCCAACCACCCGGATACTGATGCCCCTGCAGATGCCGCCCGACATGGTCCGAGTTGTTGCCGAGCCCGTTCGGCTCTCGCGCGCTCGTCGAGGCCAGCAGGAGCCGCGCCGTTTCTATCGCAGCCGCGGCGACGACCACTGCCTTGGATCGGATCGTCTCTTCGCGGCCATCGTCATGCAGCAGGTGAACCCCGATCACCTTGCCCGCATCGTCGGTCACGATCCGGTCGCAGACCACACCGGTCATTGCGGCGAGGTTGCCCGTTTCGAGCGCGCGACGCAGCACGGTGTTTTGCGTGCCGTTCTTGGCGTTCGACGGGCATGGGAAGCCGACGCACGACGCGCACTGGATGCACGCGCCACGGCCATCGCGGGACACGGTGTTGAGCGCCAGCGGCGGCGTGAAAGTCTTGAGCCCGAGCCGATCGGCGCCGCGCTTCAGCGCCTCGTACGACCCGAAGCCCAGGACAGGCGGCATTGGGAAGTCGCGGCTCCTTGCGCCGCCGTTGGGATCGCCGCCGGGTGTTCCTGCCACACCGATTTCCCATTCGGCGCGATCGTACCATGGCGCGAGGTCGTCATAGCTGATGGGCCAGTCGGCAAGCGACGAGCCATCCGGCACGCCATAAGTCGATGCCATGCGGAAATCGAGCGGGTGGAACCGCCAGGCCTGCATACCGTAGACCAACGTTCCACCACCAACGGCCGACGCCAGCGGCTGGTAGCCGGTCTGATGCGGCGCGACGATGTGCTCGTTGCCGAGCGGATCGACGAACACGCGCGGATTGCCGTCGATCGCCGGCCCGGTGTTGTGGCCATAGGGAAAGACACGATGATTGCGCAGGTGATCGCGATGGCCGGAGCCCTCGTAGGTCCGCCAGCGCCCACGCTCGACGATCAGCACTGTCTTGCCCTCGGCCGCGAGGACACTTGCCGCGGTTCCGCCCCCGGCTCCGCCGCCGACGATGATGACGTCCCAGTCGGTTAGCCCAATTGCGCCGTACGACCGCGCCGGCGGATCGGGCTGGCGTGGTGGACCGCTCGGTCCTTCGGGGATGCCGTGCTCATAGCCGATCATCGTCCACGAAGTGGCATCGCGATTGCCGCCATTGTCGGGGTCGGCGTAAACGCCGTCGCCGGTGATCTCCACCAGCGCCTTGAACCACGTCTCGCTGCTGACGGCTTCGAGCAGCCCATCCTGCTCCGTTGCCGACTTGTTCAGGAAGCCGGCGCGCCCCAGTTCGACCAGCCCATAGCGGATGATCTCGCGAAGATGCTTCGCGTCGCCGTCCAGCAGCTTGAGCACGAAGCCGTCCGCCCCAAATCCGGTGGCCGAAGGAAAGTCGTCGGCCGGCACGATCCGGTCGATCACCGCGCGCAGCAGCGCCTGTTCATGTTCGGAGAGCATGCCCCATCATCGGGGATTCTGGTGCGGTCGAGAAGACTCGAACTTCCACGCCTTGCGGCACAGCGACCTCAACGCTGCGCGTCTACCAATTCCGCCACGACCGCACGCCAGTGGTAGGAGCGACGCCGAGCCGGCGAAGCGAGGCAGCGTGTAGCAACGCCCGTCCGCAGGTGCAAGCGATTAAATCGCCCCCCGGAAAACCGGCCGGATCAGCCGGCTTTGAGCACCTTTTCGGTCACTTCGACCGACAGATGGCCATCGTCCACCTTCACCTCGCCGCGGGCGACGAGCGTGTTGTTGGCGTAGATGCGCAGCGGGTCGTGCTCGGTCGAATCGAGCTCGATGATGGCACCGCGACCCATGCGCAGCAGATGGTGGATCGGCATGATGGCGGAGCCGAGCTCCACCGTGATATCGACTTCAATCTGGTCGAGAGTGTTCATATATAGACCCGAATTGCGCAGGCTGAATCAGGCCCGGCGCCCCCTCGCGAGCATCGGCTGCCGATGATTACCGAAGAGTTAATCTGCGTAGGTCCCGCCAAACTTCGACGCCCGGATGGCCGCGCCGTGGAGTGGGCCGTCGCCGACGGGCTCGTGGACTATCCGGCTGCCCTAGAGTTCATGAAGGACCGCGCCGCCGCAATCGCCCGCGGCGAAGCCGACGAACTGGTTTGGCTGGTCGAGCATCCTCCGCTCTACACCTCGGGCACCTCCGCTGCCCCCGCCGATCTGCTGCAGCCCAACCGCTTTCCGGTTTATGAGGCCGGCCGTGGCGGCGAATACACCTATCACGGGCCAGGCCAACGCGTGGCCTACCTCATGCTCGATTTGAGGGAGCGCGGCCGCGACGTCCGCTGCCTTGTCCAGGGGCTCGAGGACTGGATCGTCGACACGCTCAGCGCCTTCAACGTCGACGGCGAGCGTCGCGACGGACGCATCGGCGTGTGGGTGAAGCAGCCCGGCCGGATCGGCGGCGAGAGCAAGATCGCGGCGATCGGCGTGCGCGTCAGCAAATGGGTCACCACCCACGGCATCGCGCTCAACGTGTCGCCCGACCTCGGCCATTTCGGCGGCATCGTGCCCTGCGGCATCTCTGACCGGGGTGTCACCAGCCTCGAAGACCTCGGACAGATCGTTTCCCTGCCCGAGGTCGACATGGCGCTCAAGACAGCATTCGAACGGCGTTTCGGGCCGGTGACCGCCCATGCGCCGGAAACCCTTGTCACGGCCGCTTGAGCACCGCATCTTAGGGCGACTCTATTGGGGAGCCCGGCCATGACTTCCGACGACCTCAGGCGCATTTTCGAGGGCAACACGCTTTTCAGGCTGCACACGGTGCTGGGCATGCGGCTGGTGCCGCTGCTCTATGCCGTGGGCCTGTTCGCGTTCCTGCTCTGGGGCGTCGAGCATTTGTTCGCGACGTTCGCGCAGAGTTTTGGCGCGGGCCTATGGGGGCTGCTGCAGATCGTCGCTTACGGCGCGCTGGGCATCCTGCTGCTGCGCCTCCTGTCTGAGATGCTGCTGGTCTATTTCAAGGGCAACGAGACAGTCGTCTCGCTGATCAACTCATCGCGCCCGACGACCTCGCTGATCGACGAGGTTCGCGACGCCATCCACGACATGGCCGATGATGAGGACGACGCCATGGATGTCGACGATCTCATCACGCCGGCGACGGTCCCTGCCCCCGATATCGAGATCACGCCACCGCGCGGCCCGCGCCGCACCGCCCGCCGGACGCCCGGGCCGAAGCTCTAGGGCTGCCGCCGGAAGATGAACTCGTGGTCCTCGGTCTCGCCGACCGGGAACGTGTATTCGCCCGCCTTCTCGAAGCCGTAGGCCTTGTAGAGTGCCTGCGCCCGCACATTCTCGCTCCACACCCCGAGCCACTGCGGCGCGTCGCCGTAGCGCCCCGCAAGGTACGCGAGCGCCCGTTCCATCAGCAGGCGGCCGAGGCCCTTCCCCTGCTGGCTCTTGAGCACGTAAATCCGCTCGATCTCGCCATGGGCCTCGGGGCGCACGTCGGCGTGCGGCAGGTGCGCGGGGACGCACTGGAGGTAGGCCACAGCCGCGCCAGCGTCGTCGAGCGCCAGCTGCCAGTAATTCGCCGGGTCCGCCAGCTCCCGTTCGAGCTGCGGCAGCGCGTAGGCGCTGTCGAGATAGGCCGCGAGGTCTGCCGGCGGATAGAGGTGGCCGAACGTCTCGGTGAAGGTCGCGCGCATCAGGTTTTGCAGCGTCGGGGCATCGGCGGCGGTGGGGGTAATGATCTGCATGGCAGATTTCATAGAAACCCGGCCCGCGGGCGTCCAGAGGTCCCGCGGCGACGCGCAGGCCTGCCCTGCCTTCATCGCAAAGTACCGATCATTGCTTTTCGCCGCATTTGGCGTATATCCGCGCGCCAATGACCAACGCACCGAAAATCGGCCTCGTCAGCCTTGGCTGCCCGAAGGCCCTCGTCGATTCCGAGCGCATCATGACCACGCTGCGCGCGCAGGGCTATGAGTTCTCGCGCGACTATGCTGGCGCCGATGTCGTCCTCGTCAACACCTGCGGCTTCCTCGACAGCGCCAAGCAGGAAAGCCTCGAGGCGATCGGCGAGGCGATCAGCGAGAATGGCCGCGTCATCGTGACCGGCTGTCTCGGCGTCGAGGAAGAGCTGATCCGTAAGACGCATCCCAGCGTGCTCGCCGTCTCCGGGCCGCACCAATACGAGAACGTCGTCAACGCCGTGCACGCGCACCTGCCTCCGGTGCCGAACAAGTTCGTGGACCTCGTCCCCGAGGCCGGGCTGCGGCTGACGCCGAAGCACTACGCGTATTTGAAGATTTCCGAGGGTTGCAACAATCGCTGCTCGTTCTGCATCATTCCGCAGATCCGCGGCGACCTCGCGTCGCGTCCCCTCGCCTCCGTGCTCTACGAAGCCGAGCGGCTGGTTAAGTCGGGCGTCAAGGAGATCATGGTCATCTCGCAGGACACGTCGGCTTACGGCGTCGACCTGAAATACGCGCCGAGCAAGTTCCACGGTCGCGACGTCACGGCGAAGTTCCAGACGCTGGCCGAAGAGATGGGCAAGCTCGACGTATGGACGCGCCTCCATTACGTCTACCCCTACCCGCACGTCGACGACGTCATCCCGCTGATGGCGGAGGGCAAGATCCTCCCCTACCTGGATATCCCGTTCCAGCACGCCTCGCCGACCGTGCTCAAGGCGATGCGCCGTCCCGCCAACCAGGTGAAGACGCTCGACCGCATCAAGAAGTGGCGCGAGATCTGCCCCGACCTCACCATCCGTTCCAACTTCATCGTCGGCTTCCCCGGCGAAACCGAGGAAGACTTCGAGTTCCTGCTCGACTGGATCGAGGAAGCCGAGATCGATCGCGCCGGTTGCTTCAAGTACGAGCCCGTAACCGGCGCTCCGGCCAATGAGCTCGAGGGCGTCGTGCCCGACGAGGTCATGGAGGAGCGCTTTGCGCAGCTCATGGAAGTCGCGCAGAACGTATCGACCGGCCAGCTCGCGAAAAAGGTCGGCCGCACCATCGACGTGCTCGTCGACGACGTGCGCCCGGCCGAAGGCCGCGCCATTGCGCGCAGCAAATGGGACGCGCCCGATATCGACGGTCAAGTGATCGTCGACAACGCCCAGGGCATCAAGCCCGGCGACATGGTATCGGTGCTGGTCACGGGTTCGGACGAGTACGACCTCTTCGCCACACCCGCCAACGCGCCGGCCAAGCAGCCCGAACTGACGCACTGATGTATCGGCCGCCAGCCTTTCGTGAGGACCGGCTGGATGTGATGCACGCCCTGATCGAGGCGCACCGCCTCGGCACGGTCGTCACCAACGGGCCGAGCGGGCTGGAGGCGAACCACGTTCCATTCACACTGGACCGCGCCCGCGGTCCGCACGGCACGCTCAAGGCGCATTTCGCCAAAGCGAACGATCAGGCCGCTGCGTTCCGCGACGGGGGTGAGCTGCTGGTCGTCTTCCAGGGGCCCGAGAGCTACGTCACGCCGAGCTGGTATCCGTCCAAACGCGAGCACGGCAAGGTCGTGCCGACCTGGAACTTCGCTACGGTGCACGCCTGGGGCCGGCCAACCATGATCGAAGACCCGTCATGGCTGATGGGGCAGATCGGCGAACTCACCGACCTCAGCGAAGCGCCGCGCCCTGCCCCATGGTCCGTCAAAGATGCCCCCGACGCTTATGTCGCTGCCCAGCTCAAGGGCATCTTCGGCATCGAGATTGAGATCACACGCATCGAGGGCAAGTGGAAGACCAGCCAGAACCGTCCCGAAGCAGATCGGGTGGGAGTGGCAGAGGGGCTACGCGAAGCGGGTGATGAGGCGATGGCCGATCTCGTCGCTAAGCGGTGAGCCAAGCCATCCATTCCGTGGGACCGTAACCCGCGAGCAGCAGACCCAGCATCGCCATGTGCACAGCAAAGACGACGCCTGTCACGATGCCGAAGACGCGCTTGCTGCTCTTGTGACGCAGGACGCCCTGGGCCAGCAGACCTCCGCCAATTCCGAACGCCACGTCGAAGAAGTGCAGCGACTCCTCCATCGTTCGCCATGTGCCGCGAATAGCTGCGCGCTTGTCTTGCCAATACGCCACGAAACTTACGACGCCGCCTACGACGTAGCACAACAGCAGCCATATCGACGCGCGTCCCGCCAAGACGCAGCAGAGGACAACAGTGGCGACCACGAGTGCGCCTACGATCCGAACAGTTACGCGCATAGGCGCGTCCACACGCTCGGCTTCCATGATGGCGTTCGCCGGCTTTGCGGAGAGTATCCGGACGCTCTTGGCGGCTGGCCTCCCATCGCGGCCCACGCCGACAAGGTAAGCGACGTCGTCGCCGATGGACGGACGGATCGCTCGCGTGTCGAAGTCTTTAATGTGAACGAACACTCGTCCCCGCGCGCCGGGCCCATCTATGAAGCCGAAACCTCGAGCGTCGTTCCACTCAGCGATGCGACCACGCATGCTGGTGGTTGCCATTGGCTCGCGCAAGGGCTCGCCCTTAAGCGATCTGCAGCTTGAGGTCGAACTTGATGAAGGCCTCGGCGGTGTCTTTGATCGACTGACGAGCCCCGATGTAAGGGTGCCCCATTAGCGCCTCGCCCTTGCGGCCATCGAAGATCTTCACATTGCCGATGTCGTTGATGATCTGCCGCGCCGGGCCGCCGAACATGGCGACCATCTTGATCGCCCAGTCGGGCGCCGCGCGGCTGACGATCTTGCGCTCCGGATAGAGCTCCTGCACCACCTTGGCGACTTCGGGGAACGGCATGTATTCGGCCGTCGCGAGGTAGCGCTGGCCGATCGACTCCGGCTTTTCGAGCGCGGCAACATGCATATCGGCGACGTCGCGCACATCGACGATCGAGAAGCCGTTGCTGGGCAGCGCCGGCACGGAATTGTCGAGCAGTCCGCCGACCATGCCGACCGAAATTGACGCGTCCTGATCGAGCGCCGGCCCGATGATCGCGCCCGGATGGATCGTCGTCATCTCGAGCCCGTGCTCCTTGGCGAAGGCCCAGGCGAAGCGCTCGGCCTTGGTCTTGCCGATGCAGTAGGCCCAGGTCCAGCGCATCGCCTCGAGGTTGGTGAAGTGGGTCTCGTTGTAGGTGCGCGTGCCTGACGTCTGGCCGTGACCATAACCAACCGTTGCGATCGAAGATGTCACGATGATGCGCTTGATGCCGGCGGCCAACGTGGCCTTGAGGATGCGCTCGGTCCCTTCGAGCGCCGGACGGATGACAAGGCTCTGGTCGCGCGGCTCGTCACCGCGAATGACGGTCGCCACGTGCATGACGGCGCTGACGCCCGCCATCGCTTCGACCCAGCCCTTGTCGGCCAGAATGTCGGCCTGGACCAGCTCCAGCCGCGTCATGGCGTCGGCCCCAACGAGCGCTCCGACCGTCTCGCGGACCTGGTTTGCCTTTGCCTCCGAGCGGACCGTTCCGCGGACGCGATAGCCCTTCTCGAGCAGGCGAACCACGCACCACTTGCCAACGAAGCCGGACGCGCCGGTGACGAGGATCAGATCGGACATTGGCGGCTCCCAGCGGCTGTTGCGGGCGACTTAGCCGCTGGGGCGGGCCTGCGCAACTGACAATGCAAGGCCGAAACGAAAAAGGGCGGCCACTGGGACCGCCCTTTGAAACCTGATGCCGTCGAAGCTTATGCCGCTTCGGTCTCGTCTTCGCGGACCTGCACGGGGCCGGAGTCGAGGCCCTTGGCGTTGACGTCGCGGTCGACGAACTCGATCACGGCCACAGCGGCGTTGTCGCCGTAGCGGAAGCCGGCCTTGAGGATGCGGGTGTAGCCACCGTTGCGGTCCTTGTAGCGGGGGCCGATCGTGCCAAAGAGCTTACGGACCTGATCCTCATCGCGGATCTGCGCGATGGCCTGGCGGCGGGCGTGAAGATCGCCACGCTTGCCCAGCGTCACCAGCTTCTCGACGATCGGACGCAGTTCCTTTGCCTTGGGCAAGGTGGTCACGATCTGCTCGTGCTTGATCAGCGCGGCCGACATGTTGGCGAACATCGCCTTGCGGTGGCTCGCTGTCCGGTTGAGCTTACGGTTGGTGTTTCCGTGGCGCATTTCTAACTCCCTACGCGGGCGCGTCTCTCGACGGGCTGCGGCTTAATAGTGATCTTCGTAGCGTTTGGCCAGATCGTCGATGTTCTCAGGTGGCCAGTTCGGCACGTCCATACCGAGATGGAGACCCATCTGGGCGAGCACTTCCTTGATCTCGTTGAGCGACTTGCGGCCGAAGTTCGGGGTCCGGAGCATCTCCGCCTCGGTCTTCTGGATGAGGTCGCCGATGTAAACGATGTTGTCGTTCTTGAGGCAGTTGGCCGAACGAACCGACAGCTCGAGCTCGTCCACCTTCTTGAGCAGCGCCGGGTTGAAGGCGAGTTCCGGGACAGAGTCCTGGGCCTTCTCCTTGGTGGGCTCTTCGAAGTTCACGAACACCGCCAGCTGATCCTGGAGGATACGCGCGGCGTAGGCCACGGCGTCTTCCGGCGAGATCGCGCCGTTGGTTTCGATGGTGAGCGTCAGCTTGTCCTTGTCGAGACTCTCGCCCGCACGGGTCGCGTCGACCTTGTAGGAGACGCGGCGCACCGGGGAAAACAGCGAGTCGACCGGGATGTAGCCGATCGGCGCGTCTTCCGGACGGTTCTTGTCGGCCGAGACGTAGCCCTTGCCGGTGTTGACGGTGAATTCGATATTGATCTCGGCGCCGTCGTCGAGGTGGCAGATCACCAGCTCGGGGTTCAGCACTTCGATGTCGCCGGTGGTCTTGATGTCGCCGGCGGTCACGGCGCCCGGGCCCTGCTTATTGAGCTGCAGGCGCTTGGGACCTTCGCCGCCCATCTTGAGGGCGATTTCCTTGACGTTCAGCACGAGGTCCGTCATGTCCTCGCGCACGCCCGGCAAGGACGAGAATTCGTGCAGAATGCCGTCGATCTGGATCGCGGTCACGGCGGCGCCCTGAAGCGAAGAGAGCAGCACGCGGCGCAGCGCATTGCCCAGAGTCAGTCCATAGCCGCGCTCAAGCGGTTCGGCCACGACCGAAGCCACGCGCGCGTTGTCGCTACCCGACACGAACTCCAGCTTGGTCGGCTTGATCAGCTCTTGCCAGTTTCTCTGGATGGTCACGGAAACGTCCTTTCAATTGTGCGGCGCTCGCCCGCCGCTCGGCCGCAAGTACCAAATGGGCATACCGGCCGCGGGGGAGTGCAGCCGGTTGCCAAAACCCAATCAGACGCGGCGGCGCTTGCGCGGCCGGCAACCATTGTGGGGGATCGACGTCACGTCGCGGATGGACGTCACGTTGAAGCCAGCTGCCTGCAGGGCGCGAAGTGCCGATTCACGGCCCGAGCCCGGACCGCGCACTTCGACCTCGAGGGTCTTCATGCCGTGTTCCTGGGCCTTCTTGGCCGCATCTTCCGCCGCAACCTGAGCGGCGTACGGGGTCGACTTACGCGACCCCTTGAAACCCATGACGCCCGACGACGACCAGGAAATCGTGTTTCCCTGAACGTCGGTGATGGTCACCATGGTGTTGTTGAAGCTGGCGTTCACATGTGCAACGCCGGACGTGATGTTCTTGCGCTCTTTGCGCTTTACGCGCGCGCCTTCAGCTTTAGCCAATTTCGTTCCTTTGCTTCGATATCGACGCTGCCGTAGTTCCAGCAGCTACATCGGGTAGAGCGAGGAGGTGCCTCGCCGCCCAATTACTTCTTCTTGCCGGCGATCGGCTTTGCGGGGCCCTTGCGGGTGCGCGCATTGGTGTGCGTGCGCTGGCCGCGGACCGGCAGACCACGGCGGTGGCGCAGGCCACGATAGTTGCCGAGGTCCATAAGCCGCTTGATGTTCATCGCCACGTTGCGGCGGAGGTCACCCTCCACGACGTAATCGCGGTCGATGGTCTCGCGGATCTGGATGACTTCGGCGTCGGTCAGTTCATTGACGCGACGCTCGGCCGGAATACCGACCTTCTTGCAGATGTCCTCGGCGAACTTGTCGCCGATGCCGTGGATGTATTGCAGCGCAATAACCACACGCTTGTTCGTCGGGATATTGACGCCAGCGATACGAGCCACGTTCGACTCTCCTTCATGCCGGCCCGGCTTATTTAGGGGCCGTTTTTGTAACAACAAGGGACCGGTTCCGACCCCTCACCCATTCGAGGAACCGAATCCAGCCCAAAGCTCTTGAGAACTGGCGCGGTTCTAGTGGCCGATTCCGCCAGAGTCAACTGGCGGAACAGCCCGATTTCCAAGGGAGCTATGCTCCCAGCACATGCATGATGCGCTTGGTCACTGCCTCGATCGGCTCCATGCCGGAAACGACCTTCAGCAGCCCCTTGTCCTGATAGTAATAGACCAGCGGTTCGGTCTGCTCGCGGTAGACATTCAGCCGCTTGCGGACCACTTCGGCGCTGTCGTCGCCGCGGGCCGGACCGCCCTCCTGGGCGCGCTTCAGCTGCCGCTCGACCACGACGTCGCTGTCGGCATACATCCAGACCACCGCCTTGAGCGGCATGCCCTTGTCGGAGAGCAGCTTATCGAGCGCGTCGGCCTGAGGGATGGTCCGCGGGAAGCCGTCGAGTATAAAGCCGGCCTTGCAGTCGGGCTGGTCGAGGCGCTCGGACACGATGCCGATCACCACTTCGTCCGACACGAGGTCGCCGCGGTCCATGATCTCCTTGGCCGCAAGACCCATCGCCGTCTTCTGGGCGATCGCGTTGCGGAGGATGTCGCCGGTCGAGAGCTGCGGGATGCCGAAACGCTCGATCAGGATCTTGGCCTGCGTGCCCTTGCCGACACCCGGCGGTCCGAGGAGGATCAGCCTCACTTCTTGCGCCCTCCGAGCCGCGAGCGCTTCACGAGGCCCTCGTACTGCTGGGCGATCAGGTGCGACTGGATCTGGCTGATCGTGTCGAGCGTCACCGTCACCATGATCAGCAGCGAGGTGCCGCCGATAAACTGGCTGACGTTGAGCTGGCTGTGGATCAGCTCAGGAATGAGCGCCACGAACATCAGGTAGAGTGCGCCGACCAGGGTGATGCGGGTCAGCACGTAGTCGATATGCTGGGCCGTACGCTCACCCGGACGGATGCCGGGAATAAACCCGCCCGAACGCTTCAGATTGTCGGCGGTATCGGTCGGGTTGAAGACGATCGAGGTGTAGAAGAACGCAAAGAACAGGATCAG
>JBGAKM010000018.1:0-67213 GCA_044224395.1 Devosia sp. | reverse complement strand
ATTGCTCTCAACCAACGAGAGGCATCTTAGACCGCTCGTATTTTGTGGTGCAACCCTGAGTCTTTTTTGTCGGACCGCTTGACTCTGTCGCCCATTTTCGGTGCCGGAATTTGGTTCCTCGCAGCCCATTGAGAAGGCACCGACCAAGGCTCTGTGACTCAATACTGAATCAATCGCCGAGCCGCATTTTGGAACGTCGTTCTGGATTTCGGACAAGGGGGCGATTCAGGAAGATTCATCTCAGTTGCCGCGCGTCGAAATCGATGCCGCGCCGGAACGCGCTGAGATTCAAGAGTTTATGCAAAAGCGTGCCGTGTCACAGCAAAGACACACCGTCGTCATGTGAAGCTTTGTTGTGCTCTGGACCGATCAATCCCGAGAGGGCTCGATCGGCCAACCGCATGACCAGCACGCCAAAAAACAAAGGCTCCCGCGAGGGAGCCTTGTGCAACTCATCCGTGATGGATGGATCAGGCCTTAAGAGCCTTCACGCGACCATTGAGGCGGGACACTTTGCGCGCCGCGACATTGGCGTGGACAATGCCCTTCTGAGCCGAACGGGCGATCTCGGGCTCGGCTGCCTTGAGCGCCGCAACGGCGGTCTCGTGGTTGCCGCCGGCGATGGCTTCCTCAACCTTGCGGATGAAAGTGCGCATACGCGAGGTACGCGACTTGTTGATCTCGGTGCGCGCCGCGATCTTGCGGGCAGACTTCTTCGCCGACGAGGTATTGGCCATGCGGTCCTCTTTATCCGGCGACCGTGATGTCGCGAAGCGCCGGAGGATGAAACGAAATCGGCGGCACCGGGCCGCCAAAGCTGGCGTGCATATAGTCGGGGACAGGATTGGCGTCAACCTGAATCCCCATCCTGGTCCGTCATGGCCGGGCGAAGACCCAGCCACCCAGCCCGTTGGGTCCCCGGGTCAAGCCCGGGGATGACGGTGGGTGCGGCGTGATCGGAGCTTCCCCCGAAGGCTCAGGGCTTCTGACAGACCGGGCAGAAGAACGTCGACCGGCCGGACTGCACGATACGTTTGACCGTCCCATTGCAGCCGGGGGTGTGGCAGGGCTCGTTTTCGCGGTCGTAGACGTCGAAACGGTGCTGGAAATAGCCCGATCCGCCCTCGGCGTCGCGGAAATCGCGCAAGGTTGAGCCCCCGGCCTCGATGGCGTCATTGAGGACGCCGCGGACGCTGTCGGCGAGGAGCTCCAGCCGCGCCGAGGGTTTTCCGCTCTTCAGCACCAGCTGTTTGGCCTTGGTCGTCGGCCGGATATGGGCGCGCCAGAGGGCTTCGGAGACGTAGATGTTGCCCAGCCCCGCCACCACGCGCTGGTCGAGCAGGGCGGCCTTCATGGGGGCGGACTTGCCCTTGAACCGCGCTGCCATCTCTTCGGCGTTGAACTGATTGCCCAGCGGCTCGGGGCCGAGGCCTTCGAGATAGGGCGAGTCTTCCTCTTTCTCGAACAGATCCATGAAGCCGAAGCGGCGGGCGTCCGAGTAGATCAGCGTCAGCTTGCCGCGCTTTGGATGGGTCAACTCCATCACGAAATGGTCGTGTTTGATGTCCTCGCCCGGCTCGTAATAACGCGACGGCTCCTTGAACTTGCCCTCGGCGAAGCGGAACGCACCAGTCATGCCGAGGTGGCCGAGCCATGTCTTGCCCGATGACAGGCGGATCAGCAGGTATTTGGCGCGCCGGCCGACCGAAAGGATGGTCTGGCCCTCGAGGGCGGCGATGAAGCCTTTTGGGAATGGGAAGCGCAGATCCTTGCGGTTGAGGGTGACCTTGTCGATACGGGCGCCTTCGAGGTAGGGCGCGAGGCCTCGGCGGACGGTCTCGACTTCGGGGAGCTCAGGCACAGAATGTCCTTAAGGCTGCGCGGCTATGGTCAATTCCAAGCGGCCCGTTGCTTCTATATAGAGACGGCCAACCGACAAAGGCTGACATCAATGGCTGAAACCACGCATTTCGGGGAACGCACGGTGCCGCTCGAGGAGAAGCAGGCACTTGTCGATAAGGTGTTCCACGATGTGGCCGACCGCTACGATCTGATGAACGATCTGATGAGCGGTGGTGTGCACAGGCTCTGGAAGGACGCGATGGTGGCGCGGCTCGCGCCGCCCAAGACCGGCAGCGTCCCCTACCGCGTGCTCGATATGGCCGGGGGCACCGGCGACATCGCCGAACGCATCCTCAATGCCTCGGTGGGCTACGCGGAAGTCACGGTCAGCGACATCAATTCGGACATGCTGCGCGTGGGGGCGGAGCGCGCCAAAAACTGGCGCTTCGGCGTGCAGGCGAAGTTTGTCGAAGCTAACGCGGAAGAGCTGCCGTTCGAGGACGACTATTTCGACGCCTACACGATCGCGTTCGGTATCCGGAACGTGCCGCGCATCCCCAAGGCGCTGGGCGAGGCGTTCCGTGTGCTGAAGCGCGGCGGACGGCTGCTGGTGCTCGAGTTCTCGAGCGTCGACCTGCCTGGGCTCGACCGGCTCTATAAGGAATGGAGCGACCGCGCTATTCCGCCGATCGGCAAACTGGTTACGGGCGACGCGCAACCCTACCAGTACCTCGTCGAGTCCATCCGCAAATTCCCCAAGCCGGGTCAGTTTTCGGCGATGATCGAAAAGGCAGGCTTCAGGCGCGTGACCCATACCGCCATGACGGGCAACATCGCGGCGCTGCACGCGGCGTGGAAGCTCTGAGGCATGGGGCTTGCCGCAACGTTCCGGCTGTTTGGTGCAGGCTTCGTGCTGGCGCGCGAGGGGGCATTGTCGGTGATCGACGTGGCCGCGCTGCCGCCGGTGATGAAGACCGGCGTGCGGTTCGGGCGGCTGTTCGAGAGCGGCAGCGTGCGCAGGCGCGGGCCGGTCGAGAATTTGCGCCACGCGCTGTACCGGCTCGGGCCGACCTATGTGAAGATTGGCCAGACGCTCGCGACGCGGCCGGACATTGTGGGCACCGACGTGGCGGCGCATCTGGCGCTGCTGCAGGACAAGATGGACCCGTTCGATGCGGCGCTGGTGCCGACGCTGCTGACCGCAGCGCTGGGCGAGCGCGCCGCTGACCTCACCGAGATTTCGCCGCCGATCGCGGCCGCGTCAATCGCGCAGGTGCATAAGGCGATGCTGGTCGAGGACGGGCTGCGCAAGAGCGTGGCGGTGAAGATTTTGCGGCCCGGCATCAAGGAGCGGTTCCGCGCCGATATCGAAGCGCAGTATGCGGGCGCGGCGCTCGCCGAGCGCTGGGTGAAGGGGCTGCGCCGGCTGCGGCCGACCGACGTTGTGCGCACGCTCGACCGTTCGGCGCGGCTCGAGCTCGATCTGCGGCTCGAGGCGGCATCGATCTCGGAGATGGCGGAGAACATCAAGGATGACGAAGGCTTCGTCATCCCGACGGTGAGCTGGGACCACACGGCCGAGACGGTGCTCACGACGAGCTGGGTCGAGGGCATTCCCATCCGCGATGTCGCTGCGATCGATGCGGCGGGACTCGATCGCAAGGAGCTCGCGCGGATCCTGCTGCAGAGCTTCCTCAAGCATGCGGTGCGCGACGGCTTCTTTCACGCCGACATGCATCAGGGCAATCTGTTCGTCGACCGCACGGGCAAGGGCATCGTCGCGGTCGATTTCGGCATCATGGGACGCATTACGCGCAAGGAGCGGCGGTTCCTCGCGGACATTCTCTACGGCTTTATCACGCGCGACTATCGCATGATCGCGCAGCGGCACTTCGACATCGGCTACGTGCCCAGGCACCAGTCGGTCGACGACTTCGCGCTCGCCCTCCGCTCGATCGGCGAGCCGCTGCAGGGACGCACCGCGAGCGACATTTCGATGGCCAAAGTGCTGGGCCAGCTGTTCGCGACCACCGAACTGTTCGACATGCAGACGCGGCCCGAGCTGGTGCTGCTGCAGAAGTCGATGGTGCTGGTCGAAGGCGTGAGCCGCATGCTCGACCCGCAGCTCAACATCTGGACGGTGGCCGAGCCGGTGGTGGGCGATTTCGTGCGGCGCGAGGCGGGGCCGCTCGGCCGGCTCGAAGACCTCAGGGATCATGCGACGGTGGCCCTCGACACGATCGGCCTGCTGCCGGGGCTCGTCTCCCGCGCAGAGGCGGCGCTCGACGACTACGATGCCGACAAGCGGTCGCCGCAGCGTCGGTCGACCCGCACGATGATGGTGATCGCCTTCTGGGTGCTCATCATAATTGCCGTCACACTTGTGGTGCGATTGTTCATCTAGAGTTCAGGGCTTCGGCCCTACCGGTTCGCCATACGCTTGCGGTCATACGGACCGGCCCATAGATTGGCGCCACAGGGGCTGGGCGTAAACGAGAGGGCTATCTCATGAAATTCACGTCTCTGGCGAAGATCGCCGGTGCGTTGGCGCTGACCATGGGTCTCGCCGGCTGTATCGACATGACCAACGATATCTACATCACCTCCTCCACCACGGCGAAGGCGACCATCACCTCGACGATGGGCGCCGACATCTACGCGATGGTGAAGGCCGGCGGAAACCAGGGCGACGACCCGTTCTGCAAGGGTGAAGGCGAAACGCTAACCGAGAACGCAGACGGCAGCGGCACCTGTGTCGCGGTCTCCGAGGGTGCGTTCGCGGACCTCAAGTTCGACGACAGCGGCTCGAAGCCGACCATCGTGACCCAGGATGACGGCAACGTCCGCATCGCCATTCCGACCAAGGACATGGTGGGCGACCTCGGCGCCGACAGTGATCCGCAGACCGCCGAAATGATGAAGCAGATGTTCGAGGGCCGGTTCCTCACGATCCGCTTCGGCGGTTCGGAGATCGTCGACTCCAACATGGAAGCGGCGCCCGATTCCGACCAGTATGTCGAGATCAAGATCCCGTTCCTCAGCCTGCTCGACGGCACCGCCAAGCTGCCGGAAGAACTCTACGCCGTCATCAAGCCGTAACGGGACAGCGTGGGGTGAGCGGCCGGATCGATATTGGACTGACCTTTCTCGATCACGGCCGCGGGCTCGGCTGCCCAGGCAACAAACTGCGGGCGCGGCAGGAGTGGACCTCCTTGCCGCGCTCGGCATTTCCGAGGTCGTCACGATGGCGCCAGGCACGCGGGCCATCGTGCCGTGCGGCTTCGCGATGGCCCTGCCCCCGGGTTACGAAGCGCAGGTGAGGCCGCGCTCGGGCCTTGCAGCCAAGCACGGCGTAACGGTGCTCAATGCGCCCGGAACGATCGATGCGGATTACCGCGGCGAGGTGAAGGTGATCCTCATCAACCACGGTGACGCCGACTTCGAAATCCGGCGCGGCGACCGGATCGCGCAGATGGTTGTGGCGCCGGTGAGCGCCGTGACATTTTCGGAGAGGGAGACTCTCGATGACACTGAACGTGGTGCGGGCGGGTTTGGCTCGACTGGCCGCTAGCCTGCTGCTAATCCTCGGCCTGGCGCTGCCCACCGCTGCAGCCGACCGGGCGCTGATCAACATGCTCGGCTACTCGGCCGATGGCAGCGTGTTCGCCTTCGAGCAGTTCGGCATTCAGGATGGGTCGGGATTCCCCTACTCCCAGATTTTCCTCGTCGACCTCGTCAAGGACCAGTGGATCGGCGGGACGCCCTTCGCGGTGACAATCGACAACGAGGAGGCCTCGCTCGCCGACGCACGGACGCAGGCGGTGGACAAGGCGAAGGTTGCGCTCGAAAAGTACAGGATCGAGGTTCCAGTCGAGATCGTCGCACTAATCGGCGAAGGCGAGTACTCGACCGACACGGGCATGCGCCTTCACTGGTCGACGCCGGCGTGCTGCGGTGCGGGGATGACGCAGCCGGACGCTCAGTCGCTGATCCTCGAAACGCGTGGTGCGACCTCGACCGAGGACTACTGTAAGGACATGAGCCCGGTCGGGTACAACCTCTATTACCAGGACAAGTCCGGCATGAGGGCGCTACACATGGATAGCGATGTGCTGCCTGCGTCCCGCGGCTGCACGCTTGACTATCGCATCCACTCTGTCGTGCAGCCATACGGCGAGTACTACGGCATCGACCTCACGCCGCGGCGTGTCGCGATCATTGCCTACTATCCCTTCGGTTTCGAGGGCGTCGACCGTCGCTTCCTCGTCGTGCCGATCGACAAATGAGCCTCTCGCCCGATGAGACGCGGCGCTACGCACGCCACCTCGTGCTCAAGGACATCGGCGGCGCCGGCCAGCAGAAGCTCAAAGCTGCGCGCGTCGCCGTGATCGGTGCCGGCGGCCTCGGCAGTCCGGTGATCGCCTATCTCGCGGCAGCCGGCGTGGGCACGATCGGCGTCGTCGACAACGACACGGTGAGCCTCAGCAATCTGCAGCGCCAGATCGTCCATCGCACCGACGATGTGGGTGTGGGCAAAGCCGCCAATGCGGGCCGGTTCGTCGCCGCGATGAACCCCTATGTGACGGTGGTGCCGCATGAAGTGCGGCTCGATGCGTCCAATGCGGGCTTGCTCGCGGACTATGAGCTGGTGATCGACGGGACCGACAATTTCGAGACCCGCAGGGTCGTCGCGGAAGCTGCCGGGGGGCTGGGTCTGCCCCTCGTGTCGGGTGCGGTGTCGATGTGGGACGGCCAGGTGACTGTGTTCCTGCCGAGCGGCCGCACATTCGCCGATCTCTATCCCGTGACACCCGACGCCGCCGACGTCCCCAGCTGCGAGGCCGTCGGTGTGCTGGGCGCGGTAACCGGCGTGATCGGCACGCTCATGGCCATGGAAGCCATCAAACTGATCACCGGCGCGGGCGACGTTCTCGCGGGGCGGCTGATGCTGTACGACGGACGCGCAGCGAGATTCACGGAATTAGAGTATTGATCTAGCGAAGCGCACTGACGACGACACGCCCCACTTCGCGATCGCGCCGTGGGCGGATGATGATCTCGACATCCCGATTGAGCGCCGTGAGGTAACCCATCAGCCGCTCGACTGAGAAACCATCGAGCCGATAATTGGCGAGCGCTGAGATTTTTGGCTGCGGAATGCCCAGCAGTTCCCCCGCCTCGACCTGCCGAAGCTTGCGACCCTTGATGATACCGTTGATCTCAAGAGCGAGGCGCGTCTTGGTCTGCCGCTCGTCCGCATCGGCATAGCCGAGATCGGCGAAGACGTTCGCTGTCCCATGTGTGACTGACTTACTCATCGCTTTGCCTCGTGCTCCTTGCGTGCCAGTGCCAGCCGCGCTGCCACCAGATCGACATCCGTCTGTGCCGTCCGGATGCCCGACGGGCTTTCTTCTGGAAAGCATGAAGGACGTAGATCGCCTCTTCGAATCTCACTGTGTAGATCGCTCGATAGGCATCCCCATCGTGGCTCTCGACCAACTCAAGTACGCCCGGACCCTGTCCCTTCCACGGCTTGGCTTTGGGATGCTTGCCACCCAACTGCGCCACACCCAGCGCGTAGCCCAGATCGGACTGCACCGGCTCCGGGAACGCGAGATAGTCGCGTTTGGACGAACCGATCCAGTGGACGGGCTTCTCGCTGGCCATGTGCTATAAATATACCCGTTTGGGTATATTTGCAATGGCTAGATCAAATCCGGATGACGGAAGACCAGCGTGGCGTTCGTGCCGCCGAAGCCGAAGCTGTTGCTGAGGGCGATGCCGATATCGACATTGTCACGGCGCGCGCGGAGGATCGGCATGTCGGCGAAGGCCGGATCGATTGTCTCGATGTTGGCGCTCTCGCAGAGGAAGCGGTTCTGCATCATGAGGATGCAGTAGATCGATTCCTGCACGCCGGTCGCGCCGAGCGAGTGCCCGGTGAGCGACTTGGTAGCGGAGATGGGCGGGCACTTGTCCTCGTTGCCGAAGACACGGCGCAGGGCCTCGATCTCCTTGGCATCGCCGACGGGCGTCGAAGTGGCGTGCGGATTGATGTAGTCGACCTTTTCTTTGACGGTCTCGAGCGCCATGCGCATGCAGCGCTCGGCGCCTTCGCCCGACGGGGCGACCATGTCGTAGCCGTCCGAGGTCGCGCCATAGCCGACGATCTCGGCGAGGATGGTCGCGCCACGCGCCTTGGCGTGTTCCAGTTCTTCGAGCACGAGCACACCGGCGCCGCCGGCGATCACGAACCCATCGCGCGCCGCATCATAAGCGCGTGAGGCTTTGGAGGGCGTCGCGTTGAAGTCCGAACTCATGGCGCCCATGGCGTCGAACAGGTTCGACATGGTCCAGTCGAGATCCTCGTGGCCGCCGGCAAACACGATGTCCTGCTTGCCCATCTGGATCTGCTCGTAGCCGTTGCCGATGCAATGCTTGCTCGTCGCGCAGGCCGAGGTGATCGAGTAGTTGACGCCCTTGATGCCGAAGGGCGTGGCGAGCGTGGCCGACGCCGTGGAGCTCATCGCCTTGGGGACGGCGAGCGGCCCAATGCGCTTGGGGCCTTTTTCACGCGTGATGTCCGCGGCCTCGACAACGGTGCGCGTCGACGGACCGCCCGAGCCCATCACGATGCCGGTGCGCGGGTTCTGCACGTCGGCTTCGGTGAGGCCGGCGTTCTCGATTGCCTGCTGCATGGCGATGTAGTTCCACGCAGCGCCCTTGCCCATGAAGCGCGTGGTGCGGCGATCGAGCACCTCGAACGGATCGAGCTTGGGCGCGCCATGCACATGACAGCGGAAGTTGAGATCGGCGTAGTCCTGCGCGAACACGATGCCGGGCGTTGCCGTCCGCAGGCTTTCGAGCACTTCCGACGTGTTGTTGCCGATGGAGGATACGATCCCCATGCCGGTGACGACGACTCGTCTCATGCTGCTAGGCCTCCCCTGCTGACTCAGGTGTTTGTTATGCGGTCTCGTTAGCGGGGAAGAGCCCGACGCGGAGATCTTTGGCTTCATAGATAAGCTTGCCGTCGGCTTTCACATAGCCCTCGGCGATTCCCAACGCGACTTTCGAGCGCACGACCCGCCGGATATCGATGCCGTATTCGACCAGCTTCACATCGTTGGTGACCTGGCCGGTGAACTTGATCTCGCCACCGCCCAGCGCGCGCCCCTTGCCGGGCGAACCGCCCCAGCCGAGGAAGAAGCCGGTCATCTGCCAGAGGGCATCGAGCCCGAGACAGCCGGGCATGACCGGATCGCCCTGGAAGTGGCATTGGAAGAACCACAGGTCCGGATTGACGTCGAGTTCGGCGCGAATCTGGCCGCGATTGTGGCTGCCGCCGGTGTCGTCGATCCGCGTGATACGATCGAACATGAGCATGGGCGGAAGCGGCAGCTGGGCATTGCCGGGACCGAAGAGTTCGCCGCGCCCGCAGGCAAGCAGCTCGTCGTAACCGTAAGCGTGTTGGCGTTCCGCCATCGGGCCGATCCCATGGTTGGTGTGAGCGCCGTGTGTAAGGTTGGGGTCAGCATGGGTCAAGGATAAGCCCGTCGCGACAGCCTGACGCTTGTGCGGAAATGTCATGAAAGCTATAACTTGCTGTGAAAAGTAGAGTTTTCCTGCCCTTATGCACGAACAGCGCATCTTCAGCCGAGCCGTTCCGTCGCGCCGCCCCTGCCTCACGGCGGTGCTGCGCATGGCGGGATTGCGGCCAACCCGCCAGCGCGTGGCGCTGGCCGAGATTCTGTTCGGCGGCGCACATCGCCATGTGAGCGCCGAGGAACTGCTGGCCGAAGCCAGCTCCGCCAAGGTCAATGTGTCGCTGGCGACGATCTATAACACGTTGCATCAGTTCCGTTCGGCGGGGCTGCTGCGCGAGGTGGCCGTCGACGCGTCACGGTCCTACTTCGACACCGACACGTCGGATCACCACCATTTCTATCTCGAGGACGAGCAGCGGGTGATCGATATCCCGGCGTCCTCGATCGTAATCTCGAACCTTCCCGAGCCCCCCAAGGGCATGAACATCACCCATGTCGACGTGGTGGTGCGGGTGCGCAAGGGCGGCTGAGGCCGCCCAATTCTAGCTCTCGCTTGATAGGCCGAGCTTTGACGCGATGGTGTCGAGCCGATCGTCGAGGTGATTCCTCAGGCCGATCCCCTCCATCTTCACTGTCGTCTCGAGATCGTCTTTCACGTCGGAAATGCGCCGATCAAGATTTGAGAGCGTTCGGTTGATCGAAACGAGGGTTTCGTTGAGCGCCCGCAGCGTACGGCCGAGTTCCTGCTGGCCTTCACGAATGTCGCGGTTCTCGCGCAGCATGCGCTCCATGCCCCGCGCCAAAAACTCCAGCGACAGATTGTCAGTCTCGCTCATGAGCGAAATCTAGGCGTTCAGGTGGTCCCGGTCTAGTGCGGGGCGTCAGTCGAAGCTTTCGCCGCGATATACGCCCCAGAGGTCGCCCTCGGGGATGAAGCCGGAGTAGGTGGCGGTGGGGCGGCCGTTGGGATGGTCGACAGCGGAGACGGCGCACCAGCCGGCTTCGCAGCTCTGGATTTTGACCGGGAAGCCGGGGCCGACCCAGGCCGACACGCCGGCTTCCGCCGTGGCGGAAACGCGCAGGGCCACGCGTTCGACATTGGATTCGGGGACGACGTAGCCGGCGCGATTGCCGGATAGCATGTTCTGATGCACCCAGCCCTCGGAGCCATCGACGTCGCGGATTTTCCGCCAGACGTCGAATTCCTGGATGATTTCGACCGGGGTGCCGGCGACTTTGTAGATCCAGCTCACGTCGTATCTGGTGCCCGGGCCGACGCGCACATTGATGGGCGTCGAGCGCGTGGTGACGAAGCGCGGCAGCGGCAGGCCGCTCGGGGTTTCGGCTGCGGCGACGGCAGTCGCGGCGGCGACCGGCAACAGGGCAACGAGGAGAGCGGGAAGCAGGTGCAAGGCACTCAAACGCATGAACAAACCGGTATTGCTTGGAAGGGGCACGCCTTTCTTCTATCGTTACTCACAAGACCTTAAGGGTGTCTTGAAAGGCCGCCTCCCCTGACCAACGCGAAGCCGAAAATCCTCGTGACGCGGCGGCTGCCGGAGCCGGTGGAGCAGCGCATGGCGACGCTGTTCGATGCTCGATTCAACCCTGAAGATGCGCCCTACTCGGCCGAAGATCTCATCGGTGCACTCAACGGACGTGATGTGCTGGTGTCGTCGATCACCGACCGGATCGACGCCGATTTGATCGCGCGCATCCCCAAGAGTGTGCGGCTCATCGGGCAGTTCGGCAACGGCTTCGACAATGTGGACATCGAGGCGGCCTATGCGGCGGGCCTTACGGTGACCAACACGCCATCGGTGCTGACCGAGGATACGGCCGACATGGCGATGATGCTGATGCTCGCCCTGCCGCGGCGGCTGGTGGAAGGCGCCGAGGTTCTGCCGCTGACGGGGACGTGGCCGGGCTGGTCGCCGACCTGGATGCTGGGGCGGCGGCTGCGTGGCAAGTCACTGGGCATCGTCGGCATGGGCCGGATCGGCAGCGCCGTCGCGGCACGCGCGAAGACCTTCGGGCTCGCGATCCACTACTATTCGCGCAACCGCCGGCCGCCGCAGCTCGAGGAACGGCTGGATGCGACGTTTCATGACACGCTCGATGACCTGCTCGATACGGTCGACATCGTGTCGCTGCACACGCCGCTGACGCGCGACACGCACCACATCCTCAGCCGCGAGCGGATCGGGCGGATGAAGCCGGAGGCGTTCGTCGTGAACGTGTCACGGCCCGAGCTGATCGATGAAGAAGCGCTGGTCGATGCGATCTCGGCGGGGACACTCGCAGGCGCCGCGCTCGATGTGTTCGAGAGCCGGCACGGGATCAGCGACAAGCTGCTCGATCTCGCGCGGCAGCATCGGATCGTGCTCACGGCGCATATGGCGTCGGCAACGCTCGAGGCGCGGATCGAGATGGGCGAGACGGTGATCGTCAATATCCGCGCGTTCGTGGATGGGCATCAACCGCCGCATCGCGTGCTGCCGGAGACGCGGGCGCGGGCTTGAGGGGCTTTCGCTCCAGGCCGTCAAACCCACAGTGACTTCCCAGCGGGGCGTTCAGTGGAGATCGAGAAGTCGGCGTTTGATGAAACGCCGTTCTGCGTTCTGCCCGGTCAGCCCCAGAGTTCGCGTGTACGCCGCACGGGCGTCCTCATTGCGCCCCAACTTGCGCAGCAGATCGGCATTTGCCGCATGTGCGAATCTGTACGTCGCCAGCGGTCCTGCCACCAGCGGCTCGATCAACGCAAGACCAGACTCAGGGCCATCCCGCATCGCAATGGCCACGGCGCGGTTGAGTTCGGTGATGGGACCCGGCTCGGCGATGAGCAGGAGATCGTAAAGCGAGGCGATGCGCGACCAGTCGGTGTCGGACGGTTCGCGCGCTGCCGCATGCGTCGCGGCGATCAGCGCCTGGATGGTGTAGCTGCCGACGGGCGGCGACGCGAAGGCGAGTTGTGCAAGCGCCGTGCCCTCGGCGATGAGGTCGCGATCCCAGAAGGCACGGTCCTGCTCTTCGAGAAGGATAATGTCGCCGTCGGACGTCTGCCGCGTGGCGGCACGCGAATGATGCAGCAGCAGCAACGCGAGCAGGCCATCGGCATCAGATGTAGAATGCAGTTCTTTCAGTAACCGGGCGAGACGGATGGCTTCGTCGCACAGTTCCCTGCGGATGAGTGCATCGCCGCTCGAGGCATCGTAGCCTTCGTTGAAGATGAGATAGATCGTATGGAGGACCGTATCGAGGCGGTCGGGCCACTCTGCCGGCGTCGGCACTTCATAGGGTAGCCCCTCGTCCCTGATGCGGTTCTTGGCACGCACGATGCGCTGCGCGATGGTCGGAGGCTTGCTGAGAAAGGCCGAAGCGATCTCTTCTGTCGTGAGGCCGCAGACCTCTCGCAGCGTGAGTGCGATCTGCGCATCGGGCGGCAGGACCGGATGGCAGCAGGTGAAGATCAGCCGCAGCGTGTCGTCTTGGATGGGTTCGCGATCGGGCGGCATTTGATCCTCTTCGGCCTCGAGCTGGCGCCGCAGTTCGGGCGCAAGCAGCTTGAAGCGGCCGGATTTGCGCAGGCGGTCGATCGCCCTGAAGCGCCCGGCGGAAACGAGCCAGGCGCGTGGGCTCGCGGGGACGCCGGTCCTCGGCCACTGTTGTGCGGCAGCAAGAAAGGCCTCCGCCAGCGCGTCTTCGGCGAGATCGAAGCCGCCGAGCAGGCGGATGAGGCTGGCCAGCACCCTGCCCCGCTCGGCCCGATAGATGGCGTCGAGATCGACCATCGGCCTAGAACACGTAAACCGGGCGGACTTCGATGGTGCCGATCTCGGCCAGCGGGTCTTCGCCGGCAAGAGCGACGGCCTCGGCCATATCGGCAACATCGATGAGCACGAGGCCGGCGAGCTGCTCCTTGGTTTCCATGTAGGGGCCGTCTGTCACCGACACCTTGCCCTCGCGCACGCGGACCAGCACGGCAGTATCGGGGCCTTGCAGCGCCTCGGCATGGACCATGATACCGCGCTGCTCGAGCTCAGCATTCTTGGCGAGCGCCCGCCGGTCTATCTCCTGGCGGAACGCGAGCGGCAGGGCGTCATAGGCTTTGGCGTCGAACTGGACGAGGTGGATGAAGCGCATCACGCCTTCTCCGGCGGGGTCGGGATCACGTAGATCGGGCGCACCTCGATGGTGCCCATTTCGGCCATCGGGATACCGGCAGCGAGGCGGACCGCTTCGTTCATGTCGCGCGCTTCGACGAGGATGAAGCCGGCCATCTGCTCCTTGGTTTCCATGAAGGGGCCATCGGTATGGGTGATGGCGCCCTTGCGCGAGCGCACCAGCACCGCGGTGCTCCCGTCCTGGATCGCCTCGGCGATGACGTAGTGGCCCCTTTCGGTCAGCTCCTGGTCATAGGCGAGCGAGCGGCGGTCGAGATCGGCCTTCTGCTCGGCGGTCAGGGCTTGGAACCGCGCCGGGTCGGCGTGGACGATACAGATGTAGCGCATGGGTACTCCTCAAAATGTTGGCGCATCTGATCGAACGGCCAGACAGGGATTCGACATCCTCTTTTCGCCATTTCGCACTGGCGTACGCCAACCGCTGTCGGCGTGATTACAATTAACGCGAAATTGGATCGGAGCGTGAAGCCTTCGCGCAAATCCGCGTGGGCAGAGTGGTCGTTCAGTGCCGAACCTGGCGGGGCGCGAGCCTATGACGATACATCTTCCCGAGGCCGCCCAGGCGGCCAACCCCGCTGTGCGCCCGCGCACCGAGATTTTGTTGCCGCCGGCGATCGTGCTCCTCGTGTTTGCGATGGTGGTGATCGCCATCGGCGGCTTCGCCTATGTGGGCGGGCAGCAGAGCGCACTCAACGCGCTGCGCGGCCAGACCGAAGCGATGCGCGAAGCGACAGGCGCTCTGTCCCGCACCGATGCAAGCGCGGCCTATGTGATCGGCGGCGACCGCATGGCGATGTCGGAGTTCTTCCGCAACGTGGCGACGCTGCGCGGCCTCAGGACGACGACCTTCGACACGATCGGCGGAGTGACGCCGGCACTCGACAAGCTGCTACAGGATTGGGGCGAGGCGACGACGCTGAGCGTCGATGGCCATGCCGAAACCGCCCGTCAGTTGCTGGTGGAGCGGGCGACAAGTGTGACGTTCGACACCGTATCGGACGCGGCCGCCAACGCTGTGGCCGAGGCCGATGCAGCCGTTGGCGCGCACGAACAGCGGATCGAAGTGTTCACGCTCGTCGTGCTGCTGCTGCAGGTGGTGAGTGGCACACTCGCGATTGCGGCGATGTTCTTTGCCTTTCGCTCCAGCGCGCGCGAGGCCGATGGCCGATCGGCGGCGCTCAAGTCCGCGGACACATCGCGCGGGCAAGTCGCGCGGCTGTTCGAGATGGCCGACGTGCTGCAGAGCGCGACCGACTATGGCGACGCCAACCAGGTGCTGAAGGCGACGGCGGCGGACCTGCTGCCGGGCTTCGGTGGCGCGCTCTATGTGTTCAACAATTCGCGCGACCGCCTGGTGCTGTCGACCAACTGGGGCAGCACGGACGGGCCGAGCCACCACGAGAGCATCCCGCCCGACCAGTGCTGGGCGCTTAAGCGCGGCAAGCCGCACCTCAACCGCGCGGCCGGGTCCAAGCTCTGTTGCGAGCACCATCGCGGTGACGGCACGGTGCTCGAGATTCCCATGATCGCGCGCGGCGAAATCATGGGCCTGTTCCAGCTCTTCGCCGATGGCGAAGACGCGGAGGCGAAGCTCGAGGGCGTCACGGGCCTCGCTTCCGCGATCGCCGATGGCATGAGCCTGGCGCTCGCCAATATGGGTCTGCGCGAAAAGCTGCGGAACCAGGCGCTGCGCGATCCGCTCACCGGCCTCTACAACCGGCGATACATGGAAGACTGTCTGCAACGCTTCGTGCGGCTCGCCGATCGCGAGAACCGCGAGGTGAGCGTGGTGATGGTCGACCTCGACCACTTCAAGAAGCTCAACGACGAGCACGGCCACGCCTTCGGCGACGCGGTGCTGCGCGATACAGCAATGGCGATCGTGGGCGGGCTGCGCGAAACCGATATCGTCTGCCGCTACGGCGGCGAAGAGCTGGTGGTGATCCTGCCGGACTGCAACCTCGATCGGGCCTGCGACAAGGCTGAGGCGCTCAGGATGCGCGTCGAAGCGTTGAGCCAGACCCATGGCGCGGTGATTTCCGCGTCGTTCGGCGTGGCGGCGGTGCCCTACACGTCAACCGGCGTCACGGACCTGCTCGGCGCGGCCGACGGCGCGCTCTATCGCGCCAAGCAGAGCGGACGCAACCAGGTGATGGCCGCGCCCACGCGCCCGTTTCATCTCGAGCGTCTCGAGGATGCGCTGGAACGTCCGCTGCAGGCGGCGGAATAGCTACGCGCCCAGCGACAACTGCGCGGCGAGGATCTTGTCGATCGTCGCTTCGTTGTCGGTGTTGTAGGGCGCCTTCGCGGCGTGGCGCATTTTGAAGTAGCGGATGGGTTCGGCGAGGATCCGGGCGAGGTCGGTCTCGCAGGTGAAGTTGCCGGCGACGCGCTTGATCTTGGAATTGTCGAACAGCACCGTCCAGGTTTTGTCGCCGAGCAGCGGGCCGGCCCAATCGGGGCGGAATTTCACCACCGTATCGGTTGGCACGTGCACGAGCTTGGCTTCGACGCCGAGGCCCTTGGCGATGGTCGAATAAATCGCGTCCCAGGTGAAGCCGACATCGCCGGTGATGTGGAAGTCCTCGTGGAGCGCGGCCGTGTTACCAAAGAGTTTGACGAAGGGTTTCGCAAAAATCCTCCGATCGCGTCAGCGTCCAGATCGAGGTGCCGTCGCCGGTGACCAGCACGGGCTTGCCCGCGAGCATGCGGTAAGCGACCGCGTCGCCCTCGTTGAGCATCGTCGGGAGACCGGATCGAACCGTGTGGCTGGGGCGCACATTGGTCCATGGCAGCTTGCTCGCCTTCAGCAGCGTCTCGCAGGCGATCTTGGCCTGCGAATAGGGCCAGTAGGGATTCTCCGGCGGCGTGCCCGCTTCGGTCGTCATGTATTCGTGGATCGACTTCTTGTAGACCGAGGCCGAGGAGATGAAGATGTATTGGCCGGTCTTGCCGGTGAACACATCGATGTCCTGCTGCATCTGTTCGGGCGTGAAGACCATGAACTGCGCAACGACATCCCAGTTGCGCTCGCCGAGCTTTTGGTAGCTCGCGGGGTCCTTCATATCGCCCACGATCGACTCGACGCCCGCCGGCAGCGGCTCCTGACGCTGGCCACGGTTGAAGACCGCGACCTTGTGGCCGTCTTTCAGCGCGAGCTCGACGCACGGCAGCGAGATCTGGCCCGTGCCGCCGACAAACAGGATGTTCATGAGGTCCTCCGCAGTGTTTGCTTCTGGCCGCGAAGGTTAGCGGCCTGATTTGAACTGGCAAGCGGCGCGCCCATCCATTGCGGAGGGGCTTTGGGGTTCCCACATCAGCGGCAGCGATGACGGCATGGCGCCGTCCAAGGAGACAACACATGGACGACGGCAAGAAAACCGGCTGGAAGACCTTCACCGAAGAGATCGAGGTGACCGGCCAGCAACTGCTCGAGACGATCAACCGGCTGATCGCCGAAGGCAATGTGCGCAAGCTCAACATCAAGTCGGAAAGCGGCGACGTGTTTCTGTCGGTGCCGCTGACGGGCGGTGCGATTGCGGGCGGTATCCTCGTGATCGGCGCGCCGTGGCTGGCGCTCATCGCGGGTGTGGCCGCCGTGCTCACCAAGGTGAAGATCGAGGTGGTGCGCAGTGCCGAACCCAAGGACGACGAGGTCGACATCTAGCTTTCGCCAGTCGCGCGGCGCTGATAGGGAAGCGGCATGAGCGATGCCGACGACCTGATCAGTGTGCGCGACCTGCTGCGCTTTGCCGTGTCGCGGTTCTCCGCGGCGCGGTTGACCTACGGGCACGGCACCAGCACCGCGCTCGATGAAGCGGCGTTCTTGTTGCTCGAAGCGCTGCAGCTGCCGATCGACGACATCAACCCCTGGCTCGATGCGCGGCTGACTCGTGCCGAACGCGAGCGACTGATGGGGCTGATCGATGCGCGCGTCACGACGCGGAAGCCCGCGCCCTATCTCGTCGGGCGCGCCTACATCCGCCACCTCGGTTTCACTGTCGACGAGCGCGTGATCATTCCGCGCTCTTATCTGGGCGAGCTGCTGCTCGATAATCGGCTCGAGGAGATGGGGCTGATCGAGAACCCGCTCGCGGCCGCGTCGATCCTCGACCTCTGCACCGGCAACGGTAGCCTCGCCATCATCGCGGCGCTGGAGTTTCCCAATGCCGAGATCGATGCGGTCGATCTCAGCGGCGATGCGCTGGCCGTCGCGCAGGCCAACATCGACGCGTATGGCCTCGGCGATCGCGTGCAGCTGGCGCAGGGCGATCTCTTTGCGCCGCTCAAAGGCCGCCGCTACGACCTCATCATCGCCAACCCGCCCTACGTGGCCGCCGCCGAAGTCGACGCGTTCCCACCCGAGTATCGGGCAGAACCACAAATGGCGCACCTCGGCGGCGAAGACGGTCTCGACCTCGTGCGCCGCATCCTCACCGAAGCCAGCGAGCACCTCAACGATGGCGGCGGCCTATTGTGCGAGATCGGCACCGGGCGGGAGATACTGGAAGCCGAGTTCGACCTGCCGTTCACCTGGCTCGATACGGAAGAGAGCGAGGGCGAGGTGTTCTGGATCGGGGCCGAGGGGTTTAGCGGCCGAGCGGTCTGAGAGGTGCATTACGCGTAAAAGGCAGGTGAACTTCGGGTTCCCTACGGCGCTAGCGTCGATACGGGTGCTGTAATGCGCTAAGCTCCACACCTCGCCAAGAAGGTCGCATGTAAAGCATTGCGTTGCATATAGGCGGCTATATCGTTACATATCTACTTGCGAGTTGGATATGCCTATATGAACAATCGTCTTAGAGCTAATGGACGGTCGGGAAGCTACGTTCGGCAAGAGCTCGGCTACAGCGCATTTATGCCTAAGCCTCTCCCTCCCACAGAGCCGATCCTGAACGTCGACATAGAAATGCAGGAGTTGCTTTCAAGCGCTGACAGGGCGCTAGGAAGGCTGGATGGCTCCATACAAACGCTACCCAACCCCGACCTATTTGTACTCATGTACATTCGAAAAGAGGCTGTCCTTTCCAGTCAGATCGAGGGAACGCAGTCATCCCTGACGGATGTGCTCGAAGCGGAAGCCAACCTTCTGGACGCCCACAGACCCAAGGACGTCAAGGAAGTGATCAACTACATCGACGCTCTGAAATACGGAATCGAGCGACTACCTTCGCTGCCGATATCGACCCGGCTAATCCGAGAAATTCACGAACGCCTGATGACGGGAGTAAGAGGGCAAGAAAGAAACCCAGGCGAGGTTCGAACCAGTCAAAACTGGATCGGACAGGGAGGAAGCACCCTGAACAACGCAGTCTTCGTGCCGCCGCCACCTTACGAGATCGGAAATTCCCTTTCGGCCCTCGAACACTTCGTCCATTCGGAGGAGCGCCTTCCGGTGTTGCTAAGGATCGGAATGGTTCACTCGCAGTTCGAAACCATCCACCCATTCCTCGATGGCAATGGGCGAGTGGGCCGTCTGATCATCACCCTTCTTCTTTGCGAACGAAAAGTCCTGTCGCAGCCGGTTCTCTACATCTCCCATTACCTTCGCGCGCATCGTCAAAGATACTACGAGCTTTTGCAGGCGGTCAGAGATCGGGGTGAGTGGGAAGAATGGCTTAAGTTCTTCCTGGAAGGCATCAGAGAGGTCAGCGATGAAGCAACAGAGACCGCACGCAAGATAGTGGCCTTACGCGAGGACCACAGAAAGCTGGTGACTGAGTCTTTTGGACGCGCGGCTGGCAGTGGCCTTAAGCTGCTAGAAGACCTTTTTAGGCACCCAGTGGTGAGTGTCAATTACGTTGCTGGTCTCCTTGGAATGACTCACGCCGGCGCCAACGCACTGGTGAAGAGGATGGTTGAAATCGAAGTCCTGACAGAGATCACGGGTCAGAGTCGCAATCGCGCTTTCCGCTACGGACCATATGTCGATCTGTTCTGAAACCCGACCCATCCTAAATAACAAAGGCCCGGCATTGCTCCCGGGCCTTGCATTAGAACGGTGCTTTGGGCTTATTCCGCAGCCGGCTGTTCGGCGGCTTCCTTAGCCTTTTCCTTGCCGGTTTCCTGGTCCACGACTTTCATCGAGAGGCGGACTTTGCCGCGCTCGTCGAAGCCCAGGAGCTTGACCCAGACCTTGTCGCCTTCCTTGACCACGTCGGTGGTCTTGTTGACGCGCTGGTCGGCCAGTTGGCTGATGTGGACGAGGCCGTCCTTGGACCCGAAGAAGTTCACGAACGCGCCGAAATCGGCGGTCTTGACCACGGTGCCCTGGTAGATGGCGCCGACTTCGGCCTCATCGGTGATGCCCTTGATCCACTTGATGGCGGCATCGATTTGCTTGCCGTCCGAGGAGGCGATCTTGATGGTGCCGTCGTCCTCGATGTTGATCTTGGCGCCGGTCTTTTCGACGATCTCACGGATGACCTTGCCGCCAGTGCCGATCACTTCACGGATCTTGTCGGTCGGGATCTTCATGGTCTCGATGCGCGGGGCGAACTCGCCCACGTGATCGCGCGAGGTGTCGAGCGCCTTGGCCATCTCACCCAGGATGTGGGTGCGGCCTTCCTTGGCCTGACCGAGAGCGACCTTCATGATCTCTTCGGTGATGCCGGCGATCTTGATGTCCATCTGCAGCGAGGTCACGCCGTCGGCGGTACCGGCCACCTTGAAGTCCATGTCGCCGAGGTGATCCTCGTCACCCAGGATGTCCGAGAGCACCGCATAGCGGTCGCCTTCGAGGATGAGGCCCATGGCGATACCCGCCACCGGCTTCTTGAGCGGCACGCCCGCATCCATCAAGGAGAGCGACGTTCCACAGACGGTCGCCATCGAGGACGAGCCGTTGGACTCGGTGATCTCGGAGACGACGCGCAGCGTGTAGGGGAACTCTTCGACCTTGGGCAGCATCGGGTGGATGGCGCGCCAGGCGAGCTTGCCGTGGCCGATTTCGCGGCGGCCCGGCGAGCCCATGCGGCCGGCTTCACCGACGCTGTAGGGCGGGAAGTTGTAGTGAAGGAGGAACGTCTCCTTCTTGGTGCCTTCGAGCGAGTCGATGAACTGCTCGTCGTCGCCCGTACCGAGGGTCGCAACCACGAGGGCCTGCGTCTCGCCGCGGGTGAAGAGGGCCGAGCCGTGGGTGCGCGGGAGCACGCCGACTTCGGCGACGATCGGGCGCACGGTGCGCACGTCGCGGCCGTCGATGCGGCTACCGGTGTCGAGGATGTTCCAGCGGACGATCTTGGCCTGGAGGTTGTGGACGACTTCGCCCAGCGCTTCAGAACTGACGGTGCCGGCTTCGACGCGGGCGGCGAAGGCTTCCTTCACCTTGGCGTTGGCGGCATCGACCGCAGCGTAACGCTGCTGCTTGTCGGTGAGCTTGTAGGCGGCGCGGAGATCGGCCTCGGCGATCGTGAGCACGTCCTTTTCGAGGTCCGAGTAGTCCGGCGCGGTAAAGTCGCGCGGATCCTTGGCGGCCAGCTCGGCGAGCTTGATGATCGCTTCGATGACCTTGCGGCTCTGCTCGTGGCCGAACATGACGGCGCCGAGCATCACTTCTTCGCTCAGCTCCTGGGCTTCGGACTCGACCATCAGCACGGCATCCATGGTGCCGGCCATGACGAGATCGAGCTTGCTGTCATCGCGCTTGTCGACGGGCAGGTTCAGCACATACTGGCCATCGACCCAGCCGACGCGGGCGGCGCCGATGGGGCCCATGAACGGCACGCCCGAGATCGTCAGCGCCGCCGAAGAGGCGACCATGGCGAGCACGTCGGGATTGTTCTCCATGTCGTGCTGGAGGACGGTGACGATGACCTGCGTCTCGTTCTTGTAGCCATCGGGGAAGAGCGGACGGATCGGCCGGTCGATGAGACGCGAGACCAGCGTCTCGTTCTCGGTGGGACGGCCTTCGCGCTTGAAGTAGCCGCCCGGGATCTTGCCGGCGGCGAAGTACTTTTCCTGGTAGTTGACGGTCAGGGGGAAGAAATCCTGACCCGGCTTCGGCGACTTGGCCGAAACGACGGTGGCGAGAACCACGGTCTCGCCGAGGGTCGCGAGCACGGCGCCGTCCGCCTGGCGGGCGATCTTGCCGGTTTCGAGGGTCAGCGGCTGGCCGCCCCAGTTGAGCTCGACTTTATGGTGATCGAAATTGATGGGCATGTTGCCTCGTCTTTCCATTGGCCGGAAATGAGCGGGAACGCGGGGCGTAGTCACCCGTGAACTCATCCGGTGTGCCAGCCCGCCGGGCACCCCATGTGCCGGGACGAGCCCAAAATGGGCACGGTTTCCGCGCTGGTATGTCCCGGGGTGTCAGTCCCGAGGCGGAACATGGACAAGACGATGAGCGGTTCAGTTTGAGGCGCCGCGCCCCTGAGCCGCTGATGATCTCGCCATGCTCCGCGTAGTCCAACCAGCCTACGCATCAGGCTTTGGCCCGCGAGGCGTACCTCGAAGGCCGGCTTGGTCGTGCGCTTAGCGGCGGATGCCGAGAGCGTCGATCAGCTTCTTGTAGCGCGCTTCGTCAATCCGCTTGACGTAATCAAGCAGCGAACGGCGCGTCTGCACCAGCTTGAGCAGGCCGCGGCGCGAATGGTGATCCTTGCTGTGGCCCTTGAAGTGCTCGGTGAGGTTGGCGATGCGCTCGGAGAGGATCGCAACCTGGACTTCCGGCGAACCGGTGTCGCCCTTCTTGGTGGCGTATTCGGAGATGAGCGCGGTCTTGCGCTCGGCAGTGATCGACATCGGATATCCCTGATGTTGGAGGGTTACGGGATGCCCGGCTCCGGGATGTCGTCCAGGGCGGGCCGCTGAAACCGCGAGCCAAAGGCTGCGATTGGCGGGGCATATAGGGGAAATGCGGCGGGAATGCCAGTGGAAAGGTAGATGGAGCTAGACCCAAGGCTACGAACCGGCCTTTGCCTCAGCTTCCTCCGGTCCCTTGGACGGGTCCATCCCCGGCGTAGGAATATCGAAGGTCCATTCGAGGCCATCCTCGTGGACGATGCGTTCGACCTTGGCGCCGAGCGAACGCCCGACCATGGATTCGAGCACGGTGGTGCCGAAGCCGCGACGCTCGGTGGGCGGGGTGAAGGGCGTCACACGTTCGCGCCACCGAAGCTTGAGCAGCGTGCCGTCGAGTTCCCATGTCACGGCAAGGGTGCCGGTGTCGCGCTTGAGCGCGCCATACTTCACGGCATTGGTCGACAGCTCGTGGATGGCCATGCCGAGGATCTGGGCGGCCTGCATATTGACGCGGGTCGAGGGGCCGGCGAGCGTCAGCCGGGTCTCGTCCTGCGGTCGGAACGGGTCGAGCTGCCCCGTGATCAACTCCTTGAGATCGACGCCGACAGCACCATTGGCGAGCAGCAAATCGGTCGAGCGGGCGAGGCCGAAGATACGCTTTTCGAAGTTCTGCACGAACTCGGGCACGGAATCCGCACCGCGGGCGGTCTGCTTCGCCATGGCCGAAATGACGGTCATCTGGTTCTTGGAGCGGTGCGCGAGCTCACGCATCAGGAAGCGCACTTCGGTCTCGGCATTCTGGCGGCGCTTGCTGGCGTCCTCGATGGCTGCCGAAACGGTCGCGATCTCCGAAATCGGGTAGTCGCGCGCGGTGACGGGCTGGCCGGCGCCGAGCCGCTTGGCTTCGGCCTCGAGGCCGCGGACCGAGCGGCCGATCTGCAGCGTAACCCAATAGACGACGAGCACGACGATCGCCGCCAGCAGCAGCCCGCCGACGGCCAGCGACCAGACCGCGTCGATCAGCGGCTTGCCGATGACCGATGAGGGCGCCCAGACCACGAGAGTCCAGCCGGTGAGGAACGACTGGCGCACGGCGGCGCGATAGTTCTCGCCACCCGCACGCACGTTGATGAGGCCGGGTGTGGTTTCGAGTGCGGCAATCTCGGCCAGGCGGAAATGCTCGCCCGACTCACCACCCCCCTCGGAGGCGGCCATGATGGTGCCGGTCTTGTCGATCATTGCGACATTCCAGCCATCGGGCAGTTTGTCTGAGAGCAGCGCCGTTTCCATGGTGCTCGCCTCGCGCGAGATCGCGAGGACGAGCGGCGCGAGCTGGCCGGTGAAGACCGGGAACAGGACGTTGAAGACCTTGTTGCCCGATACTTTGCCGACAACGAGCCCCGAGACCACGACGTCCTTGCTGTCGAAGGCTTTCTGCGCGCTCTCGACGTCATTGGTCATCACCGGCGGCGCGCCGAACTCGGCTCGCGTCGACAGGATCGACATGAAGTCGGAATTGAGCACATAGACGTAGGTGTTGGTGCCTTCGAGCGCGGTCGTGATTTGCGTGTAGAAGGACCGCAAATCACCCTGCTCGAGCGTCTTGGTGGTCGCCAGCACCTTGAGCGTCGAGATGTTGGCGAAGATTTCGCGATCGACCGCCTGCATGATCGAGCGGGCCGAGCCGGTGATCAGCGTCTCGACGACACGCTCCTGCGCCTCATTGTTGCGCTGGAGGAGGACGGCTGAGAACGCGAAGGCCGGGACCAGCGCAACCAGCGCCAGGACGAACAGGTAAACCGCGATCGGCCGAGGTGGCCTGTCCGTGCCAGCCTTTGGGGAGGCGGCCGAGGGGTTCGCGGGCGGGGACACCAATCCAGACTCCAACGAAGGCGACGCTTGAGAGAACCCAAAACAAATGGCGCCGGCTCGGCGTTGCATTGGTCAGGACTACCCCTACCTCTTAAGATGCATGAAAGACCGGAAGGTTCCACAGAGGTGCGAAGGAGTTAGCAAATGCGACTCTCGTTCGCCGTCTAGGCAAGCATCCTCGGTGCCTTCCCAGCGCAGGCTGGGATCCTGTTGACCGCACGCGCTAGGTGCCGTGGGTAACCGCCGCCATACCAATACTGGCGCGATGATCTTGCCTACCGCGGCTGCAGCGTCATCTCCACGTGGATCGTGTCACCGGCGGTGATGCCGGTCGGCTTGCGCACGGCGGCTTTGAGCGGCAGCAGGTAGGTGCCGTCTTTGGGAAAGAGCGACGTCGTGAAGGTCACGCCGCCGACCATGGCAGTGACCGGGATGACGCCCCAGCCATAGCTCACGAGTTTTGAGGCGTCGCGGATTTCGGTGGCCTGCCCCGGCGGCACCGGCGCGTAGAAGAACGGCGCCGGCCCGCGCCAGTAGATCACTTCGGCATCGAACGTGAACTCCATGCTCAGCCTTTCAGCACGCGGCTGGGATGGAAGTGGCCTGCCCTGACGCTGCCGATGGCGACGGCCGCGCCGTTGAAGCTGGCCCAGGCCTCATCGATCGCGACGGGAGCCGATGCTCCGCGCAAAAGGACCGCGCCGCCATTGCGGATCAGCGCCGCGTCCTCGGACGAGACGAAAAGCTCGGGGATGTGCCGCAGCGCCACCGACGATGGCCGCAGCAGGATATCGCGATCGGGCGCCGCCTCGACGACATCGAGAGTCACCGCGTCGCGCTCGCCGAAGCCGGCGACTGCCGTGCGGCGGAGGAGCGTCACGTGGCCGCGCGTGCCGAGCGCTTCGGCGAGATCGCGCGCCAGCGAGCGCACATAGGTGCCCTTCTCGCACGCCATCTCGAAGCGCG
This sequence comes from Devosia sp., assembly GCA_044224395.1. Classification (GTDB taxonomy): domain Bacteria; phylum Pseudomonadota; class Alphaproteobacteria; order Rhizobiales; family Devosiaceae; genus Devosia_A. The sequence continues at coordinate 42,060 of JBGAKM010000018.1, read as the reverse complement.
ACCGCGTCGTGCTGTGCGACACCAGGGTGAGCTCATCGATGGTGACCGGGCGCGGCGCGAGTTCGACGGCCTCGCCGGCCCGAGCGAGGTCGTAGGCGCGCTCACCGTCAACCTTGATGGCGGAAAAGATCGGCGGGCGCTGCATGATGGTGCCGATGAAAGCCGGCAGCACGGCGCGCACCTGCTCCTCGCTCGGGCACACATCGGAAGTCGCGACAACTTCGCCTTCCGCATCATCGGTGCTGGTCTGAGAACCCCATTCCAGTTCGAACGTGTAGCGCTTGCCGCCCCCCTGGACGAACGGCACGGTCTTGGTCGCTTCGCCGAGCGCAATGGGCAAAAGGCCCGTCGCCAACGGATCGAGCGTGCCCGCATGGCCGGCCTTCTCCGCATTGTAAAGCCAGCGCAGCTTGGCCACCGCCTGCGTGGAGGTCATACCGAGCGGCTTGTCGAAGATGATCCAGCCGGAGATGGGGCGCTTGGGTGTTTTGACCATCAGGTCCGTCTATCAACAGGTGTCATCCCTGCGAAGGCAGGGACCCAAATCGAAGCTTGCGCGGGCGGTCAGATGGCTCCCAGCTTTCGCTGGGATGACACCTGTGGACGTTGCTAGTTCGAGCCCTCATCCTCATCGTCCGAGTGCAAGTCGCGCTGGACGCGGTCGGAGCGGAGGATGGCGTCGATCTTGCCAAATTCCTCGAACGTCTCGTCGACGAAGAAGCGCACTTCCGGCGCGAACTTCAGATCGAGCTCCGGCGCGATGCGGCCGCGGATGAAACGCTGGTGGCGATTGAGCGCCGCGACGATTTCGGCCGCGCCCTCGCCGCCGAGCGGCATCACATAGGCGGAGGCGAGCTTGAGGTCGGGCGACATACGGACTTCGGGGACGGTGATGACCTTGCCCACGAGCAGATCGTCCTCGATCTCGCCGCGAGCAAACAGGCCGGCCAGCGCGTGGCGCACCAGTTCGCCCACGCGCAGCATGCGCTGGCTGGGGCCGGTGGGGCGGTGGTCCTTCTGGCGATCGTTTCTCATGGCGCGGGCTTAGGCCGCGGAGCGCCCAGCGTCAACCGGCGCGGGCGGCGGGCGGCCGGCGATGCGGGCAGCGAGTTGTTCCACGACCTCCTCCTCGGGGAAGACGTGGCGCGGCACGATCAGCACGCCGTCGTCGCTGACGAGGAACAGGTGCGTGCGGGTCAGGATGCTCTCGCGGATGTCGATGAGGGGCAGGGTGCGGGCCGTTCCGGCCGACTTGATCTCGAGCTTTTCGGTCCACTCCCCCAGCGTCACCTCGAGCGCCCGGGGAATGCGGCCGCCCGCCTGCAGCCACTGGCGGAAAGCGACCGCGATAAGCACCAGAACGTAGCCGATGGCGATGCAGACCGAGACCAGGATCGAAAAGCTCCAGCCGAGCCGGGCGCCCGCCCAATCGTCCGGGATCAGCCAGGCCGCCGAGCCGCAGAGACCGAGCCACAGCAACAGCGCCGCGGTGCCCAGCGGATTTGGGCGCGCCGCCGCCTGCTCATAGGCCAACGCATCGGCCCGGGTGAGCGTGAAGGTGGTGATGCGGATCGGGTCGTCGGACATGGCGGGAGTGTAGCACCGACAGCCGCAGATGTACTCAGCGATACCCCGCCGCCTGCAGCTCGAACAGCTCGGCGTAATGGCCGCGCAGCGCCATCAGCTCTTCGTGCGTGCCGGCCTCGAGCACCTTGCCCTCCTCCAGCACCACGATGCGGTCGGCCATGCGGACGGTGGAGAAGCGGTGGGAGATGAGGAGCGCGGTTGCCGCCTCGCTGAGCGATTTGAACCGCGAGAACACTTCCGCCTCAGCGCGGGCATCGAGGGCCGCCGTCGGCTCGTCGAGGATGATGATCGAGGCTTCGCGCATATAGGCACGAGCGATGGCGAGCTTCTGCCACTCGCCGCCCGACAGGTCCTGCCCGCCGATGAACTGCTTGCCCAGCTGCTGCTCATAGCCGCCCGGCAGCTTCTCGATCACCTCGTTGGCGAGCGACTGCTCGGCCGAGCGGGTGATGCGCGGCAGGTCCGCCGCCTCCTCGATGCGGCCGACGCCGATATTGTCGCGCGCGGTGAACGAGTAGCGGAGGAAGTCCTGGAAGATGACGCCGATGTTGCGGCGGAGCGCGTCCGACGAGAAGTCGCGAATATCGGTGCCGTCGATGGTGATGCGGCCCTCTTCGGCTTCGTAGAGCCGCGTCATCAGCTTGACGATTGTCGTCTTGCCGGCGCCGTTCTCGCCCACCAGCGCGACGGTTTCGCCCGCCTTGATGGTGAGGTTGAAGTTGCGGATGACGAAGCGCTCGGAGCCCGGATAGCGGAAGCCGACATTCTCGAACACGATTCCGTCTTTGAGCGGCATCGGGAACGGGCGCGGGTTCTGGGGTTCGGTGATCGTCGGCTTGATGTCGAAGAACGAATAGAGGTCGTCGAGATACAGTGCCTGGCCGGCGATGTAGGTGAAGCCGATCAGGATCTGCTGGAAGAAGCCGTTGAGTTGGCCGAACGAGCCCGACAGGAACACCAGATCGCCGATGGTGAACTCGCCGTTGAGCGTGCGCCAGACGACATAGGCAAAGGCGCCGTAATAGGCGACGGTCGAGAGCGTGCCGAGCAGCGCGCCCCAGGCCTGGCGCTGGATCGTGAGCTTGCGGTTCTCGACATAGATGCCGTCGGCGAGGCCTTTGAACTTATCGACGAGATAGGTGCCGAGGCCGAAGAGCTTTACTTCCTTGGCGCTGTCGGCGCTGGCGCCGATCTGGCGAAGATATTCCATCTGCCGGCGCTCGGGCGAACGCTCGTGGCTCAGCCAGTAGGCCAGCCGGTTGAAGCGGAACTCGCCATAGACGGCCGGCAGGATCGCGACCGCCATCAGCACGATCAGCAGCGGCGCATAGACCAAGAGGCCGATGGCGAGCGCGATGGCGGTAATCACCATCTGCACCTGGCCGAAGACCTGGCTGAGCACGGTCGAGCGGCTCGCGGCCTGCCGGCGGGCGCGCTCGAGCTTGTCCTGATACGAGGCTTCCTCGAAATGCATCAGGTCGAGCTCTGCCGCGTGGCGCATGAGATCGACGCTGACCCTATTAGAATGGAGTTCGCCCTGTAGCGAATCCAGCACCTGGATACCGCGCTGCAGCAGGTCGCGGCCGAACACCAGCGCGAACTCGCCGACCAGCAGCATGCCGAGATAGGTGAGCCGACCGCTCTCCCACCAGTCGGCGCCGAGCGGGCCGATGCCGGTCTGGCGCACGACCTCGTCGATGATGAACTTGGTGAACAGCAGCGCCAGCGGCGGCTGCACCGCCACGATCAGGCGCAGCACGATGGTGCCGACCATCAGCCCCGGGCTCGTCCCCCACATCTCGCCGAACAGCCGCACGAGATTGCGCAGCGTCTTCATACGCTGCCCCTTCTGGAATGGCAGGACTTCGGGAAGTTTTGAGGGGCGCAAAGGACAGGCTCAGGCAAAAATGCCCGGAAGGAACCGGGCGAACGAAGTGTAGTCCGCTAGATGGGGCGTGAAAACGGGGTTGTCGAGTGGCGGGACATCACAACGCCGACGTACCACGCTCGGTGCCTTCCTTGCGAAAGCAGGGACCCAAGTATGGGTCGGCGCGGAATTGTGAATTGGCTCCCAGCTTTCGCTGGGAAGTCAGCGGGTAGGGAAGCGCTTGCTGATCCACCAAAAGCAAGTAGCCGGGTCATCCCCGGCCACTCGAATTCTGGCGCTTGTCCTGCGCTTACAGCGAACGCGTGACCTGTTCGACGCGGAAGCATTCGATGACGTCGCCGGCGCGGATGTCTTCGTAGTTCTCGAAGGCCATGCCGCATTCCTGGCCCATCGGCACTTCCTTGACTTCGTCCTTGAAGCGCTTGAGCGTCTTGAGCTTGCCTTCGTGGATAACGACGTTGTCGCGGAGGAGGCGCACACCGGCGCCGCGCTCGACGATACCCTCGGTGATCCGGCAACCGGCGACCTTGCCGACCTTGGTGATCTGGAAGACTTCGAGGATTTCGGCGTAGCCGATGAAGGTCTCGCGGCGCTCGGGCTTGAGGAGGCCCGACATCGCCTGCTTCACGTCATCCACGAGGTCGTAGATGATGTTGTAGTAGCGGATTTCGATGCCGTCACGGGTCGCGAGGTCCGAGGCCTGCTTGTTGGCGCGGACGTTGAAGCCGATGATGATGGCGCTCGAGGCCGAAGCCAGCGTCACGTCGGATTCGGTGATCGCACCCACGCCGCTCATCAGGATCTGCGCCGACACTTCGTCGGTCGAGAGCTTGTTGAGCGAGGCCACGATCGCTTCCACCGAGCCCTGCACGTCGCCCTTGATGATCAGCGGGAACTTGCTGATGCCGGCGACCTTGAGCTGGTTCATCATCTGCTCGAGCGAGGTCGCGCCACCGGCGGTCGAACGCTCGCGCAGCTGACGCTGGCGGAACTCGGTGACTTCGCGGGCACGCGCTTCGGTCTCGACCACCGAGAAGCGGTCGCCCGCACTCGGCACGCCGGTAAAGCCCAGCACCTCGACGGGCATGGACGGGCCGGCTTCCTTGACCTGCTCGCCCTTGTCGTCGATCAGCGCACGAACGCGGGCGAACTCCGTTCCAGCGACGACGATGTCGCCGACGCGGAGCGTGCCGCGCTGCACCAGAACGGTGGCCACGGCGCCGCGGCCGCGGTCGAGCTTGGCTTCGATGACGAGGCCTTCGGCGCGACCGTCGCGCGGCACCTGCAACTCGAGCACTTCGGCCTGCAGCAGGATGGTCTCGAGCAGCTTGTCGAGGCCGGTCTTTTTGACCGCCGACACTTCCACGTCGAGCGTTTCACCGCCCATCGATTCGACCTGCACGTCGTACTGCAGCAGTTCGGTGCGGACACGCAGCGGGTTGGCCTGCGGCTTGTCCATTTTGTTGATGGCCACGATGATCGGAACACCAGCCGCCTTGGCGTGCTTGATGGATTCGATCGTCTGCGGCATGACGCCGTCGTCGGCTGCCACCACGAGCACGGCGATATCCGTCGCCTGTGCGCCGCGGGCACGCATGGCAGTGAACGCCTCGTGGCCCGGCGTGTCGAGGAACGTGATCTTCTGACCGTTGATCTCGACCTGGTAGGCGCCAATGTGCTGCGTGATGCCGCCGGCTTCGCCCGAAACCACGTTGGTCTCGCGGATGGCGTCGAGCAGCGAGGTCTTGCCGTGGTCGACGTGACCCATGATGGTCACAACCGGCGCGCGGTGCGTCAGATCCTCGGCCTTGTCGTCGCTGGGCACGTCGAACAGGCCCTGCTCCACGTCGGCTTCGGACACACGCTTGACGGTGTGGCCGAGTTCGGTGGCGATCAGTTCGGCCGTCTCGGCGTCGAGCACGTCGTTGATGGTGGCCATGCGGTCCATGCCCATCAGCATCTTGATGACGGTGACGGAGCGTTCGGACATGCGGTTGGCGAGTTCGCCGACCGTGATGGCGTCGGGAATGGTCACTTCGCGGCTGAGTTTTGGCGCAGCCTGAACGTTGCGGCCCATCTTCTTGTCGCGACGACGGCGCATAGCCGCCAGCGACGGACCGCGATCGCGATCGGACTCGGTGGTGGCCGAGGCAACCGTCAGACGGCTGCGCGCGAATGCATCCTCGTCACCGCCGCGGCGGTTGGGACGCTCGGGCTCGACGCGCGACGGCGTGCGGGTTTCGGCCGGACGGCCGCCGGTGGGCGGCGCCGAACGCGTGCGACGGCCATCGGCATCCGACGGCGGCGCCGGCATGTTGGGAACGGGAGCAGGACCGCCGGGGCGCGAGAAGCCACCCGGACGCGGGCCGGTCGACGGACCGCCCGGACGGCGATCACCAAACCCACCGGGACGACGGTCGCCAGTGGCCGGGCCGCCGGGACGGCGATCGGCACCGGGAGCGCCGCCAGGGCGACGGTCAGCGCCGGGGCCACCCGGACGACGGTCGGCGCCGCCGGGACCGGCAGGACGACGGTCGGTCGAACCGGGGCCGGTCGGACGGCGCGCTTCATAGCCGCCGGTACGCGCGGCCGGAGCCGGACGCTCCTCGCGCTGCGGGGCCTCTTCGACGACCGGCTGCGGAGCGGGACGTTCGGCTTCGATGATTGCAGCTTCGGCCGCGGCAGCAGCAGCGGCGCGCTCGGCATCGGCGCGCGCGGCGGCCTCGCGGATTTCGCGGCGGCGATTGTCTTCTTCGGCGCGACGGGCCTCGGCCTCGCGGGCGCGGCGATCGTCCTCAGCCTGGCGCGCGCCGGCTTCGCGCAGCACGCGGGCGCGCGCTTCGGCTTCGGCGCTCGACAGGCCGGGATTACGCGGCACGTTGGGCGGCGGCGCCTGCGGGCGCGGCGGACGGCTGTCGCTGCCGCGGCTCAGCGGCGGGCTGGCCGGACGCTGCGGGGCGCTTGCGGGTGCGGCAGCTGCCGGACGTGCGGGTGCGCTCGTGCTGCCATGCGGCACCACACGATTCTTGCGCTCCACCACCACGGTGCTGCGTCCGCCACGGGACATGCCCGGCCGTGCACCTGCCGAAGCCCCCGCCTTGAGCGTCAGGGTCTTCTTGTGGGCTCCGTCCTGGGTCTTGTCGTCGCTGTCAGCCATAAAAACTCTGTCTCTTTCAAAGGTCAGTTGGCGATGTAACGGGCCAATCTCTCGGCTCGCTTCACCGCTGCTTCACCTGCTGCCCCTTGGGTCGGCGCAGCATGTATCACACTTTCAATCCCGAGTGCCAAACCCAATTGGCCGGAATCGAGCAATTCGAAATGGGGCCTGTCGGCGCCCGGAAGGCCCTGTTCTTCTGCCGCTTTCGAGGATGCCGTCAGGGTCGCCAGCATCTTCTTGCGGCCGTCTTCGGCGGCGTCGGTGGCAGTAACGAGAGCAATCGCCTCGCCCGTCTCGAGCGCCGCTTTCACTTTCATGGCACCGGTCAGCAACTGCCCGGCTTTCTTGGCCATTTGCAGCGACGCAACGAAGCGCTGCTGCAGCCGCTGGCGCGTCATCGCCGGCAGATCGTCGGGCACGGTCACATTCGTCTTGAGGCTCTTGGCGAAAGCCTTCTTCTTGACGGCCTCGGCAACGAAACTCTCGCCGAGGCTGATCCACACGCCGCGGCCTTCGGCCTTGGCATCGGTGTCGGGCACGAGCACCTCATCGGGTCCGACAACGAACCGGATAAGCTCCGCCGCCGGCTTCACCTCATGGGTGAGCGCGCAGCGCCGTTCGATCTCGTCCTTACCGGGCACCGGGTGGTGGTCGCCCGCATTTACGCGGGCGCTCCTTTGTGCGCTCTGGCCTGCGGCCAACCGCTGATGCGCATTTACGCGGGCGCTCCTTCCTCGGCGCCTTCCTCTTCGGCCGGCGCGGCGAGATCGGCTTCGGTGATCCAGCCGGCCTTGAGGCGGGCCTGCAGGATCATTTCTTCGGCCTCCTCGCGCGAAACGGGGAAGTCCTTGAAGGTGCCGTCGAAGCGCTTCACTTCGCCGTCCTTGCGTTCGGTCCAGCCGACGAGATCGTCGGCGGCGTTGCCGGCGAAGTCCTCGACGGTCTTGATGCCTTCATTGCCCAGCGCCACGAGCATTGCGGCATTGAGGCCCGGGATGTCGTAGAGGCCGTCCTCGACGCCGAGCTTGATGCGCTCTTCGTCGTTGGCCTTCTCGATGGCGGCCAGATAGTCGGACGCACGAGTCTGGATTTCGGACGCGGTCTCTTCGTCAAAGCCCTGGATCGAGGCGATTTCGCTCAGCTCGATGTAGGCGAGCTGTTCGACCGACGAGAAGCCTTCCGAAGCCAATAGCTGGGCAAGCGTCTCGTCCACATCAAGGGCCTGCATGAACAAAGCAGAGCGCTCGGTGAATTCCTTCTGGCGACGCTCGGACTCTTCCTGCTCGGTGAGGATGTCGATGTCCCAGCCGATGAGCTGGCTCGCGAGGCGCACGTTCTGGCCGCGGCGGCCGATGGCGAGCGAGAGCTGCTCGTCGGGCACCACGACTTCGATCTTTTCGGCCTGCTCGTCGAGCACGACCTTGGCGACATCGGCCGGCTGCAGCGCCGAGACCACGAGGTCGGCGATGTTTTCGGTCCACGGGATGATGTCGATCTTTTCGCCCTGCAGTTCGCCGACCACGGCCTGGACGCGCGAGCCGCGCATACCGACGCAGGCGCCGACCGGATCGATCGAGCTGTCGTTGCTGGTCACGGCGATCTTGGCGCGGCTGCCCGGATCGCGGGCGATCGAGCGGATGGTGATGATGCCGTCGTAGATTTCCGGCACTTCCTGCATGAACAGCTTCGCCATGAACTGCGGATGCGTGCGGGAGAGGAAAATCTGCGGGCCGCGCTGTTCGCGGCGCACGTCGTAGATATAGGCGCGGACGCGGTCGCCATAGCGGTACATCTCGCGCGGAATCAGCTCGTCGCGGCGGATGATGGCTTCGCCGCGACCGAGATCGACGATGACGTTGCCGTATTCGACGCGCTTGACCGTGCCGTTGACGATCTCGCCGACGCGGTTGATGTACTCGTCATACATCCGCTCGCGCTCGGCATCGCGCACCTTCTGCACGATCACCTGCTTGGCCGACTGCGCGGCGATGCGGCCGAATTCGATGGGCGGCAGCGGCTCGCCGACGAAATCGCCGAGCTTGGCGTTGGAATTGCGTTCCTGCGCATCCTTGAGCTGGATTTGCTTGGCCGGTTCTTCGACCGTCTCGACCACTTCGCGCAGACGGGTGAACTTGAGCTCGCCGGTCTTGGGATTGATCTCGGCGCGGATTTCGGTCTCGGCGCCGTAGCGGGTCTTGGCCGCTTTCTCGATGGCATCCTGCATCGAGGCGATGACGATCATGCGATCGATCGACTTTTCGCGGGCAACGGCATCGGCGATCTGGAGGAGTTCCAGTCGGTTCGCGCTCACGGCCATTTTAGTTCTTCTCCTCGATGAGGTCTTCGGTGTCACTTAATTCGACGGTCTCGATGTCATCGTCATCGTCGATCGGATTTTCGTCCTGGTCGGCCTGCGCCATGTTCAGGAGCTTGTCGGTCATCACGAGCTTGGCTTCGGCGATGGCCGACAGCGGCAGAACGTGGTTCGGATCGTCGCCCTTGGGCGCATCCGGCAGCTTGATCGTCACGGTGTCGTCCGTCACGGCCTCGATCAGCCCGCGGAAACGCTTGCGGCCGTCGAGGGCGTCGCCGAGCTCGACCTTAGCCTCGTGGCCGAGGAACGTGCGATAGTCGCGAGCGCGGACCAGCGGGCGGTCGATCCCGGGCGAGCTCACCTCGAGGTGATATTCGCGGTCGATCGGGTCTTCGACGTCGAGCACGGGCGAGACGTCTTTGCTCAGCCGCTCGCAGTCGGTGATGGTAAAGCGGCCGCTCGCATCCTCGGCCATGATCTGCAGCGTGCAGCCATTCTCCTGCGTGACCTTCACGCGGACGAGGCTGTAGCCGAGGTCATTGGCCACCGGCTCGACGATCGCAGCGATCCGCTGCTCGAGCCCGGTTTCCTTGACGTAGCGCCTTTCTGTCAGATCGAAAGCCAACGGAGTCCTGAGGGCTGGATAACAAAAAGAGCGGGGGCCGGTCAGGGCACCCACTCTCGTAAGAGAGCAATGATGTAGGCGTCATATAGCTCTCAAAGGCCCCAGACGCAAGTCCGGGGCCGGGTGCCGCTTATGGACGATGCGTGCAGTCGACGTAGAAGCTGTTGCCGCTGAAGGCGGCGCAGTCGTACTTGCCTTCGGGAAGCAGCGACGCCCGCGCCGTGGCGGGCGCGGCAAAACTGAGCAGGGCGACAGGCAGGAGCAGCAGAGGCAGGCGCGACATGGTCCGATGGTCTCCAATGAGGTCGAGAGACACGCTGCATAACTGCTCACCGATCAATAATAAGGCCGGATTGCTGCTTCCGAATGACATTTGCCCGTTGCGGTTGCCTTTCAGGCGAGGAAATCGACCAGCGCGCTCGTGAATTCCGGCGACGTGCGACCCGTCCCATGATCGCCGGGGACCAGAACAAGCCGGGCGCCGGGAATGGCATCGGCGAGGACGTCCGGGCGGATGGCGAGCGGATCGTCGGTGCCGGCAAGCACCAGCGTCGGCACGCCGATAAGCTGGAGCGGGATAGGCGTGGCGTTGACGACGCGCGCCTGAGCGGCGAGCGCGAAGCGGTCGTTGCCGCGCGCCTCGGCGTTCCGGCGGAAGGCTTGCAGGCCTTCCGGAAAGCCGGACGGATCGTCGGCCATCATGATTTCGGCGAGGATGCGATTGTCGAGCGCCCGGGTATCGACGCCGCCGAGCAGCACAACCGCTTCGCCCACCCCGCCAATGGCCAGCCGACGCAATCTGGGCTCGCGAGTCGCACAGATCAGCGCCGCGATCGCCCCCATCGAGTATCCCACCAGGTCGAACTGCCAGAGACCAAGATGGGTGGCCAGCGCGCTCACATCGCGCGCCATCCGCGCTTCGCCATAGTGCGCCGGATCGTGCGGCCGGTCGGAGGCGCCATGGCCCAGAGCGTCGATGCCGATGACGCGCCGGCCGAGGGCGCCAATGGCGCCGGCAATGCCGCAATCGACCCACTCGCTCTGCGTATTGGCGCTGTAGCCATGCTGAAGGATGACGGGGACACCCTCCAGGGTGCCGCCCAACTCGTGCCAGGCAATCTCGAAGCCATCGTCGCTGCGGAAATGGCTGACCATTACGCCGCTCCCGAAACGAGCGGCAGGCCAAGCCGGCGGCGCGATTGGTCGGTGGAGGTCACAATCTTCAGTGGTACGCGATCATCGCCGGACGGCGTGCGAAACCAGATGCCGTCGGCAGTCGCCCGGGCGCCAGAGATGATGAAGCGCATCGCCCCTCCTTGGTCGAGGGGACATTAGCAGGGCTATTTCTCCCAGGTCACGTTCTCGACGTTTGCCCCAAGCTCTTTGAGCGTTCCCCGCAGTTCCTTGACCATGTCGTCGGGGCCGCAGAGGTAGAAGTTCTGGGCGAAATCCTTGACGTGCGCCTTGAGAAATTTCGCATCGACGCGCTCGTGGAGAAGGCTCGACTGCGGATCGTCGGTCACGGTCCAGATCGTCTCGAGCCCACGCATCGCCTCGAACTCGTCGCGCAGGATGATGTCAGCCTCGGTGCGGTTGGATGCGATGAGCGTATGACCCGCTATCTTCCTGGTGTGGTGCAGGTCGCGCAGGATCGCGATGAACGGCGTGACCCCCGCCCCACCGGCAATGAAGGTGCCTGGCCCTTTGTAGGTGATCGTCCCCCAGACGTCGCGCAGCATCAGCGACTGGCCGGGCGCGTACCCATAGAGCCGCTCGGTGACGCCATCGCCGCCGGTGTTGAAGTAGCTTTTGATGGTGAACTCGAGATGCGGATCATCGGCGAGCGACGTAAAGGTGAAAGGGTGCTTCTTGTCGCGCCAGCCATCTTCGTCGAGCGACAGCTCGGTCGCCTGACCGGGCTTGAAGCTGTAGCCCTCCGGCTTTTCGAGCGTGTAGCGGCGGACGTTGTGGGTGACATCGGCGATATCGAGGATTTTGACGCTGGGCATGGGCTGTCTCCTTGATTCGATAACAGCGCAGCGTCGCGTTTAGTTCAGATGCGTACGAACTCGAGATAGAAACTGATCATGCGGCCCTCGAGGCGCGCCTTGTCCTCGTAGCGCGTGGGCTGCCAGCCGGGATAAGGCTCATGCCAGATGCCGGGACGTTCGGGCGCAAAATGGAAGTCGGGCGAGCGCACGATGTGGGCCAGCGTCCAGTTCGCATAGTCCTCGATGTCGGTGGCAAAGCGGAAGATCGAGCCCGGCTTCAAGACGCGCGCGAGCTCGCCCAGCGTCTGGGGCGAAATGAAGCGGCGCTTGTGGTGGCGCGTCTTGGGCCACGGATCGGGATAGAGCAGGTACGCCGCGTCGAGACTCGCGGCAGGCAGCTTCACCAGCAGCTTCAGCGCATCATCGGTGAAGAGGCGGAGGTTCCCGAGCTGCTGCTCGTCGGCCGCCTCGAGCAGTTTAGCGATGCCACCGGAGAAGACTTCGCAACCGATATAGCCGGTCGTGGGGTTGGCCGCCGCCATCCGCGCGAGATGCTCGCCGCCGCCGTACCCGATCTCAATCTCGATGCGGGTCGACGAGGGGAATAGTGTGCGCGGATCGAGCGCGGTTTCCGGCAGCGGGATTTCGAGCCCGGGCAACAGCTCGGCATAGAGCCGGTCCTGCCCCTTATGCAGCCGCTTGCCCGACCGCCGGCCGAAAAACGCACGCGGTTCGCCATAAACGTTGAGCGGATGATGGGGCTTGTCGGTCATCGCCTGCCACTACCACGGAGTCATTCCCGCGAAAGCGGGAATCTCCGTTGGCATACGGTGAGATGATCTGATCTCAATGTGCGGGCCGGGCGGCGCCCGGCTCTGCCCATTAGCGACAACCGCACCCTTTGAAAACGGAGATCCTCGCTTTCGCGGGGATGACCTGGTGGTTGATGGGAGCGCCGGCGAGCGTCAGGCCGCCTTGACCGCCGCCTTCAGCGCCGGAACGAGGTCGGTCTTCTCCCACGAGAAGCTGCCGTCGCGGCCGGGCTTGCGGCCGAAGTGGCCGTAGGCCGAAGTCTTGGCGTAGATCGGCTTGTTGAGGTCGAGATGCGTGCGGATGCCGCGCGGCGACAGATCGAACACTTCGGCCAGCACCGTCTCGAGCTTGGCCTCTTCGACCTTGCCCGTGCCGTGGAGGTCGACATAGACCGAGAGGGGCTTGGCGACGCCGATGGCGTAGCTCAGCTGGATCGTGGCGCGATCGGCGAGGCCGGCTGCAACGACGTTCTTGGCGAGATAGCGCGCGGCGTAAGCCGCCGAGCGGTCGACCTTGGTGGGGTCCTTACCCGAGAAGGCGCCGCCGCCATGCGGGGCCGCGCCACCATAGGTGTCGACGATGATCTTGCGGCCGGTGAGGCCGGCATCGCCATCGGGGCCGCCGACGACGAACTTGCCGGTCGGATTCACATGCCAGACCGTATCCTTGTTGATCCAGCCCTGCGGCAGCGCTTCACGCACATAAGGCTCGATGATCTTCTTGACGTCGTCGGAGCTGAGCGATGCATCGACATGCTGGGTCGAGACGACGATCTGCGTCACGCCGACCGGAACGCCGTTCTCGTACTTCACCGTCACCTGCGACTTAGCGTCGGGGCCGAGCTTGACCGCCGCACCCTCGCCAGCCTTGCGGGCTTCGGTCAGAATTTCGAGGATCTTGTGGGCGTAGTAGATCGGCGCGGGGAGCAGCTCGGGGGTCTCACGGCTGGCATAGCCGAACATGATGCCCTGGTCGCCGGCGCCGACATCCTTGTTGCCGGCCGCGTCGACGCCCTGGGCGATATCGGCCGACTGGCCGTGCAATAGAACGTCGATCTTGGCCTTCTTCCAGTGGAAGCCGTCCTGCTCGTAGCCAATGGCGCGAATGGCCTTGCGCGCCGTCGACTTGAACTTGGCGGGATTGACGATCGGATGCCCCGCAGCGTCCTTCAGGATCTTGCCGTCCTTGCCCTTCTTGAGCAGCGTTTCGGGAACGCGGACTTCGCCGGCGATGACGACGCGGTTGGTGGTCGCAAGCGTCTCGCAGGCGATGCGGACCTGGCTTGGGTCCATGCCGGTCTTTTTGGCTTCACGGAAAACCAGATCCACGATCTCGTCGGAGATGCGGTCGCACACCTTGTCCGGGTGACCCTCCGAGACCGATTCCGAGGTGAAGAGATAGGACTGCCGCACGGCAAAACCCCCAAAAAGTGCTCAAAAACGCGAGAAATCGCGTGGTTCGGCGGAGTTTCTGTCACCGGGCGCGATTGCGGTCAAGCCGGATATAAAGAAAGCTTGATATCCCGTCGGCCACATTGCCGGAATATCATGCCCGGCGCGGGCGACGGGTCCGAGTCAGCAGCGCGACGAGCAGTCCGACCGCGAGCGCGCCGAGGAAGGGCCAGTTGCCGAAACGCGAGAAGATGGTCGGCGCGATCTTTTGCGCCGGAACCACATCCACGAAACCCGGCGTCTCAGGCGCCATCTGGGCTGTTATGCGTCCCAAGGGGTCTGCCGCAAAGGTGACGCCGGAGTTGGTCGAACGCAGGAGAGGCAACCCCTCCTCGACGGCGCGCAGCAACGCGTGGTGACCATGCTGGGCGGGACCGATTGAGCCGTCAAACCACTCATCATTGCTGACGTTAAGGATAAACTCGGATTTGGCCGGGTCGGCGCCCAGATCGCCCGAAAAGATCGCCTCGTAGCAGATGAGGGCGACAAAGGCGGGCAGTCCGGGAGGCGTCATCAGGCGGCGACCGTCGCCGGGGGCCCAGCCGTTGGTGCCGGGCACGAACTGGGTGATGCCGAACAGCTTCCAGAACGGCGCGAGCGGCAGATACTCGCCGAAGGGCACGAGATGCGATTTGTCGTAGCTCGCGACGATCTCGCCATCCGTGTTGATGGCGAGCACCGAATTGTAGCCGGGGTTTTCGGCCGGATCGCCGCTGACGAATTCGGGCTCGCGCGGCGCGCCGGTGAGGAGCGTCGTCTCGGGCGGCAGCATGCGGGCGATACGCGACAGCGCTTCGGGATAGGTCGACAGGAAGAACGGGAACACTGACTCGGGCCAGACCACGAGAGTCTTGCCCTCGAGGTTGCCACTCACCTCGATCAACCGGCTGATGATCTCGGGCGGGTTGGCGGCGGCCCAGTTGGAGTGTTCGGTGATGATGGGCTGGACGAGGCGCACGGTGAGGTCGTCGCGCGGCAGCACCTCGACGGTGTTGAGGCGATAATTGCCGTAACCGATCTGGCCGGCGATCGCGGCGATCGCCAGAAAGAACGGCACGAGGCGTGCGACCATACCGCGGCCATCGGCGGGCCAGATCAGGGCCGGTGTCATGGCGAGAAGCGCGGCGAGCAGAGTGAGACCATAGACCCCGACGATCGAGCTCAACTGCATCATCTCGGTATTGGCCGTGAGCGCATAGCCGAGGAGATCGAACGGAAACCCTGAAAGGAACGTGCCGCGCGCATATTCGGCGGCGCTGACAAAGACAGCCAGCGTCACGATGCGCCACGCGCCATGGCTCCAGAACAAGTGCGCCAGCGCGCTGCCAAGCCCCCAGAAGAAAGCGATCATCGCGGCAAGGGCGAGGATGGCAACCGGCATCAGGGCGAGGAACCAGCCGCCTTCGACGAAGAAGGCGGCGCCGAGCCAATGGAAGGCGACGATGAAATAGCCCCAGCCGAAGGCGAAGCCGATGCGGAAGGCCGGACCAAAGAGCAGACCGAGCCCACCCTTGCGTTCGGCTCCGTCGAGCGCCCAGACCCAGAATGGGAACGTCACGAACAGCGCCGGCAGCATGAACAGCGGCGGCACCGACGTGCCGGCGATGGCGCCCATCACCAGCATCAGCAGGAAGCGCCGCCAGCCATGGGCCAGCATGGTCCATTCCGCCAGGCGGCTCATGCGGGCGAATCAGAGGGAGGTGACGCCATGGCCCCTGAGTAGCCAGCATTCTTTCAGCCGTCATCCCCGGGTCGCGGTGGGCGGCGGCGCGGCTGCGGAAAATCGTCGTCCGTTTAAACTACTGAATAGATGGTCCAAACCCGGATCGGATTAGCTCGGCCCATTATCAGGGGGCCCCATGACCAAATCCGTTCTGTTCGCGATCGTGCTTGCGTTCGTTTCCACCGCCGCGTCCGCGCAGACGTTTGAGCTCACGATCAAGAACGGCTTCGTCGAGGCGATGACCGGCTTTTCCGTCGCCGGTGCCAAGGTCGAGGGCTTTAAGCAGGTTGCGGCGGCCGGCAAGCGCCAGGTCTCGGTCGCGCTGCCCGACGGAAAGTGCGAGGCAGCCATTACCGTGACCTTCGCCGACGGCCAGCAGCTCGATGCCGGCGCGTTCAACTTCTGCGAAAGCGATACTTTCGCCGTCGAGTTCTGAAGCTAGAGGAAGTCCGCGATCTGGGCGCGGCCGACGCCCCGCTCGTTCATCCGCTTCCACGCCTTGGCGAGCGAGCCGTCATTGTCGATGGCGCGCGTCGCATCCTCGATCACCACCGTCTCGAAGCCGGCGGAAATGCCGTCTTCGGCTGTCCAGGCGACGCAATAGTCGGTCGCGAGGCCGCAGATGAACAGCCGCTGGAAGCCGCGTTCCTTGAGATAGCCGGCAAGGCCCGTCTGCGTGTGGTGGTCGTTTTCGCGGAAGCCCGAATAGGAATCGATCGTCTCGCGATAGCCTTTGCGGATGATCGTCTGCACGTGCGGAATGTCCAGCGCGACGGAGAATTCGGCGCCCTTGGTGCCGATCACGCAATGGTCGGGCCAGAGCACCTGCGGCCCGTAGGGCAGCTCGATCACCTGGAACGGCGAGAGGCCGGGATGGCTCGAGGCGAAGGAAATGTGCCCCGCCGTGTGCCAGTCCTGCGTCTGGATCACATTGCGGAAGCGCTGGGCGAGCGCGTTGACCGGCTCAATGATTTCGTTGCCCCCCGCGACGGCAAGACTGCCGCCGGGGAGGAAGTCATACTGAATGTCGACGACAATGAGGGCATCGTCGGCACGAAGGCTGGTGGTCATCGACGGTCCTTACGGAGCGGAAGAAGGCGACGGCTCGGCCGATTGCTCGAAGCCCGGCAGGATCGCGAGGCATTCCTCGAACGAATAGGGGGCGTCGGCGCCATTGCCCGTCACCTGCTCGGTAACGACCGGTACAATGTCGGCCTTGGCCTTGTCGGCGGCTTCCTGCGTGAAACCGGCGTCGAGGTGGCCCTGCACGGCGATATCGATGAGCTTGGTGCCGGCGTCGACATAGGACTGCGCTTCGGCCAGCTGCTCGTCGGTGATTCCCGGAGGCGGGTTCGAGAAGGCGACGACCATGGCGGTACCGCACCAGAGCTGCTTGGCGACATCGTCGCTGACGGTCTGCGCGAACGCACCCGTGGCAAAGAACGCGGGGAGAACCGCGACGGCGGCAATGAGCCTGTTCATTGATCTGAGTTCCTTGTGAGAGGGCTGTTAGAGCACATCGAGGCCGACGCGCCAAGGAAGCACGAGCGGCCTCCCAATCGCCTAACGTGCCATTCCCATGACGGCTCCAAAGCCCCGGAAATTATGCATTTGAGGCGCTTGCAGCCCTAAAACCCCGCCCCTATATACCGGCCAAGGCTGGCGATTGCCGGTCAAATCCCAAATTCAGCGAGGAGCCCGGGTCCCCTCACGGGGTTACGAACTGCCGAAGTCTTGAGGAGTTCGGTCCGGGGTCGCTTAGGAAAGAGGCAAGTAATGGCTAAAGTCATCGGTATCGACCTCGGTACGACCAACAGCTGTGTCGCCGTCATGGACGGCAGCACCCCCAAGGTCATCGAGAATTCAGAGGGCGCGCGCACCACGCCCTCCATGATCGGCTTCACCAAGGACGGCGAACGTCTTGCCGGCCAGCCGGCCAAGCGCCAGGCGGTGACCAACCCCGAAGGCACCCTGTTCGCGGTCAAGCGCCTGATCGGTCGCCGCTACGACGACCCGATGGTGGAAAAGGATAAGGGCCTCGTCCCGTTCAAGATCACCAAGGCCGACAATGGCGACGCCTGGGTCGAAGTCGACGGCAAGAAGATGTCGCCGTCGGAAGTTTCGGCGATGGTCCTGACCAAGATGAAGGAAACCGCCGAGTCCTATCTCGGCGAGAAGGTCACCCAGGCGGTGATCACCGTTCCCGCTTACTTCAACGACAGCCAGCGCCAGGCCACCAAGGACGCCGGCAAGATCGCCGGCCTCGATGTGCTCCGCATCATCAACGAGCCGACGGCTGCCGCGCTCGCCTATGGCCTCGACAAGAAGAACACCGGCACCATCGCGGTCTATGACCTCGGCGGCGGTACCTTCGATATCTCCGTGCTCGAAATCGGCGACGGCGTGTTCGAGGTGAAGTCGACCAATGGCGACACCTTCCTCGGCGGCGAAGACTTCGACATGCGTCTGGTCGATTACCTCGCCGACGAGTTCAAGAAGGACCAGGGCATTGACCTCAGGAAGGACAAGCTCGCCCTGCAGCGCCTGAAGGAAGCGGCGGAAAAGGCCAAGATCGAGCTGAGCTCGGCGACGCAGACCGAAATCAACCTGCCCTTCATCACGGCGGACGCCTCGGGTCCCAAGCACCTGACGCTGAAGCTCACCCGTGCCAAGTTCGAGCAGCTGGTCGACGATCTGATCCAGCGCACGGTCGAGCCGGTCAAGCAGGCGATCAAGGATGCCGGCGTTACCCTCGCCCAGATCGACGAAGTCGTTCTGGTGGGCGGCATGACCCGCATGCCCAAGGTCGTCGAAGTCGTGAAGAACTTCTTCGGCAAGGAACCGCATAAGGGTGTGAACCCGGACGAAGTCGTGGCGCTCGGCGCGGCGATCCAGGCCGGCGTGCTCCAGGGCGACGTCAAGGACGTGCTGCTGCTCGACGTGACGCCGCTGTCGCTGGGCATCGAGACGCTGGGTGGCGTGTTCACCCGTCTGATCGACCGCAACACAACGATCCCGACCAAGAAGAGCCAGACCTTCTCGACCGCCGAGGACAATCAGAGCGCGGTGACCATCCGCGTGTTCCAGGGCGAGCGCGAGATGGCCGCCAACAACAAGCTGTTGGGCAACTTCGACCTCGCCGGCATTCCTCCCGCGCCGCGTGGTGTGCCGCAGATCGAAGTGACGTTCGACATCGACGCCAACGGCATCGTCAACGTGACGGCCAAGGACAAGGGCACCGGCAAGGAACACCAGATCCGCATCCAGGCGTCTGGTGGCCTGAGCGACGCCGACATCGACCGCATGGTCAAGGAAGCCGAGGCCAACGCCGAAGCCGACAAGAAGCAGCGCGAGACGATCGAAGCCAAGAACCAGGCCGAGTCGCTGATCCACTCCACCGAGAAGTCGCTCAAGGACTATGGCGACAAGGTCTCGGTCGAGGACAAGACGGCCATCGAAACCGCGATCACGGACCTCAAGGGCGTGCTCGAGGGCGACGATGCCGAGGCGATCAAGGACAAGACCAACGGCTTGGCGGAAGCGGCCATGAAGCTCGGCGAGGCGATGTATAAGCAGAGCCAGGCCGAAGCCGAAGCCAAGGCCTCCGGCACCGACAAGCAGGCGGACGACGACGTGGTCGACGCCGACTTCGAGGAAGTAAAGGACGACAAGAAGTCGGCCTGATGGATGGCTGACTTGTCTCGATAGATGCTATCAGCGCTGCGGAAGCAATTCCGCGGCGCTTCCTTTTCCAGGTGATGATCAGGCCCATGGCCAAACGCGATTTCTATGATGTGCTGGGCGTAGCCAAGGGCTCCGACGAGGCGGCCCTGAAAGGCGCCTATCGCAAGCTCGCGATGCAGTTCCATCCGGACCGCAATCCGGGCAATGCCGATGCCGAGCACAAGTTCAAAGAGATCAACGAAGCGTACGACACGCTGAAGGATCCGCAAAAGCGCGCCGCCTATGACCGCTTCGGCCACGCCGCGTTCGAGCAGGGCGGCGGCCGTGGCGCCAACGGCTTCGGCCCCGAATTCACGTCCTCGATGTCCGACATTTTTGAGGACATCTTCGGCGACTTCATGGGCGGCCAGCGCCGTGGCGGCACTCAGCAATCGCGCCTGCGCGGCTCGGACCTGCGCTACAATCTCGAGATCAGCCTCGAGGAAGCGTTCCTCGGCCGCACCGTCGAGATCGACGTGCCCACCCTCGTCACCTGCCACACCTGCGACGGTTCGGGCGCAAAGCCCGGCACCGGCATGTCGACCTGCAAGCACTGCTCGGGCCACGGCAAGGTGCGCGCCGCACAGGGCTTTTTCACCATCGAGCGCACCTGCCCGGTCTGCCAGGGCCGCGGCCAGATCCTCGAAAATCCGTGCACCGATTGCGGCGGCCAGGGCCGCAAGCAGGAGAACCGGAAGCTCAGCGTCGATATCCCCAAGGGCATCGAAGACGGCACGCGCATCCGCCTCGCCAATGAAGGCGAAGCCGGCCTCCGCGGCGGCCCGCCGGGCGACCTCTACATCTTCGTGTCGGTGAAACCGCACGACCTCTTCCACCGCGACGGCGCCGACCTTTACGCACGCGTTCCGATCGCCATGACCACCGCCGCGCTCGGCGGCGAGTTCGAAGTGCCGACGCTCGACGGCGCCCGCGCCAAGGTGAAGGTTTCGCCCGGTACGCAGCCGGGCCAGCGCGTGCGTTTGAAGCAGAAGGGCATGCCCGTGCTGCGCAGCAAGGACCAGGGCGACCTCTACGTCCAGCTCGACGTCGAGACCCCGCAAAACCTCACCAAGCGCCAGCGCGAACTGCTCGAAGAGTTCCACAAGGCGACGACGAAAGAGACCTCGCCGACGAGCGATGGATTCTTCGCCAAGCTCGGCAAGATTTTCGAGAGCTAGGGGATCACACGGCCCCTCACCCGGCGCTTCGCGCCACCCTCTCCCCGGAGGGGCGAGGGGCAGCTAGAACGGAGTTCTCAGTCGGGTCCCCTCGCCCCTCTGGGGAGAGGGTGCCTCGCGAAGCGAGGCGGGTGAGGGGCCGTAGAGGAACCGAATGCCCGAAAGTTCGTCCCGCACCGCCATCACCCTCTGCGGCTCGCTGCGCAAGGACTCCATCAACGAAGTCCTCCGCAAGCACATGTCGTCGAAACTCCGCGAGGCCGGTGTCGCGGTCACCGATCTCGATCTCGCCGACTACGAGATGCCGATCTTCAATCAGGACCTCGAAGCCGAGCACACGCCCGATGCCGCCAAACAGCTCGCCGAGCTGTTCCGCACCACCGACATCGTCCTCATCATCACGCCGGAATACAATGGCGGCGTCACGCCGCTGATCGCCAACACCATCTCGTGGATTTCGCGGCAGAAGCCGAGCCCGTGGCGTCATGCCATCTTCGGCATCGGCGGCGTCAGCGATGGTAAGTACGCGACCGTCTCCGCGCTCTCCCACCTCCGCGATTCCCTCAGCAAGGTCGGCTGCCTCGTCGTGCCGACGCTGCTCGGCCTCGGCCCCTACGCCGACGTGATCGACCCCGACGGCAACCCCACCGAATCCAACATCCAGTGGAAGGTCGGCCAGATGGTCCGCGAGCTGACGCACTTTTCGCGCGGCGGCATCTGATGCTCACCACCGAGCGACTGACGATCGTGCCGCATCGGCCCGAACATTTCGACGCATATGCCGAATTCTGGGGCAAGGACCCCGGCCACTTCCTCCGCTCGCTTGCGCCGATGCATCCGTCGGACGCCTGGACGCGCCTTCTCAAGCACTATGGTCATTGGGACGCCTTCGGCTACGGCCCGTTCCTCGGCTTCGACGCTGCGGGCACTCTTGTCATCGAGGCGGGTTACGAAGACTTCCGCCGGGCCGTCGGTCCACAGTTCGACGGCGTGCCCGAGGGTATGTGGAAGGTCGATCTAGCGGCGCAGGGCAAGGGCTACGCCACCGAGGCGATGACCGCCATCACGCAGTGGTTCGACACCGCGCACACGCCACCGCGCACCGTCTGCATGATCGACCCGGCCAACGCCCCCTCGATCCGCGTCGCCACCCGCCTCGGCTTCACCGAATTCGCCCGCTCGGACTTCCGCGACGCACCGGTCGTGCTGTTCGAGCGGGTCAGACCCTAGCGAAACGGCGCGAGAACGCGGCTTAGTTTCTGGTCGCCAGTCCAGTGCACGGCGCACCAGCCTGCGGAACGAGCGGCGTCGACATTGGCCGGGCTATCATCCACCAGCACTATCTCGTCGCCCACCGCGCCGGCGTTGTCTGCGGCGAGCCTGTAGAAGTCCGGCGTGGGCTTTCGAGCCCCAAGCGCCGCGGAGTAAACGATCCCGTCAACATGGGCAGCGAGCCCCAGCTCGTCCATCAACCAACGCGCCCGCAGATGTTCCTGGTTGGAGGCGAGCCACACGGCAATGCCGTCGCGTCGCAGGTGGGGGAGTTCGTCCAGCACGCCTGTTACGAGGCGAGAATCATTGGTGAACCAATAGTCGAGGAGTGTTTGCGCTTCGAGGTTTGGAGCGATCTTTCCAAGAACTTCCGTGAGCCGAGGCAACAATGCCTCGCGACCCGTCACGATCTCCTCCCAGTGGCGCTCGAAGAATTCGGAACGCAGCACGGAAAGGGACAGTCCCAGGTCGCGCTCGAGATCGGTGAACAGATGTCGACCATCCCGCGGCCGTCCATCCACGAGCACGCCGTCGACGTCGAGCATCAGAACTTTCATCGCACCTCGTCCGCCAGCTTCTTCCGCAGCCCCACATCCAGTGCGTGCCAGCGTACGCCCCGCACCGCGCCGGCCAACGCGCAGCGCGTGCTGACGCAGGCGTCGTCGGGCAGAACGGCGCGAATGCGGCGGAATGCGACGGCATCGCCCAGCCGCCGCAGCTCCTCGGCGGTGTCGATGCCGGCTTCGCGCAGGCGGCCGGCGAGCACCTTGCCGATATTGGGCAGGTCTTCGAGCGCACTCATCGTCCGTCGCCCCTCTGAGGCGAATGGTCGGCCAGCCCGAACAGCTCCACCGCATCCGTAAACGCATCGCGCAGCGCGTCGAGCCGGGCTGGCTCGGTTTCGATCTCGCGCAGCCGCACCGGACCGGCCAGCGGCGCCCGCGCCATCAATTCGCGGCCCTTGTCGGTCAGGGCCACGTTGCGCGCCCGCTTGTCCCGCGAATCGCGGGTCACGGTGCAGAGCTCCATCACCCGGAGCTCGTCGATCGACTGGCCCAGCGTCGCAGGATGCATCACCAGCGATTTGCGCAGGGCCGCCAGCGGCAGGGCGGGTCGCTCGCCCAAAATGCGGAGGACGGCCAGTTGCAGCCCGGTGATGCCGTACTCCTTGCGCAGGGTCTGGTTGAAGCTCTGGATCGCGGCGTCCAGGCGGACCCAGGCGACGATGGCTGACAAGGCTTGCTGCTGCATCGAAGTATTATGGCAGCATAATAGCCTTGTCGCAAGCGACCGCCAGCGCTCGCGGGTGTGCTGTGGCTAGTGCTCGTCCGCCACGCAGAACTGGTTACCCTCAGGGTCGCGCAGCACGGTGAACTGCGCCTGCTCGTACCAGATCGTGGCCCCGAGGCCCGTCAGCCGCGCCACCTCACCGGCCCTGTCCCTGGTATGCAGATCGAGGTGGATGCGGTTGCGTTGGAGCCGCGGTCCGTCACGCTTCTGGCAGCAGATGATCGGTCCTGGCCCGTCGATCAGCACGTAGGGATCGGTCTCCGGCGTCAGCCCCTTGGCCGCCAGCCGGGCGATTTCGGCCTCGTCGTAGGCCCGCACCGCATAGCCATCGATCGCCGCCGCCCAGAATCGAGCGAGGCGCGCCGGATGGTCCGCGTCGATCACAATCTCCCTGAGCCAGGCCATCTGTCCTCCGTAATCCCGCGCGCCGACGCTAGTCCGGCTCGCTCTCCCAGGTTTTGGTCTCGCCCGGTACATAGGCCAGCAGATCGCCGGGCGTACAGTCGAGCGCTTCGCATATCCGCGACAGCGTTTCGAAGCGGACGCCGCGCACCTTGCCGGCCTTGAGCAGCGACAAATTCTGCTCCGTGATGCCGATGCGCTCGGCCAGCTCCCGCGACCGCATGCGCCGCTTGGCGAGCATGACCGCCAGATTGACCTCGATCGCCACTTACACGAACTCCCGGTTTTCGCGCGCCAGCTGCAGCGCCTCGCGCATCACGCGGCCGAAGGCGAGCAGCAGCAGCGCGATCACCAGCCCGGCGATCTCGCCCGAGCCGAACTGGATGATCAGCTGCCTTTGTCCATCGGCAGGGCCGGCGGTGGCGACGAGGCCCAGCAGTGTCGGCGTCGCCACTCCCGCCGCCGCGCATGCGATCGCCCAGTAGCCCAGCCGCTCGAGACTGAGCGGCATCGCCGCCGTGAAAGCCTTGCCCTGCCCCAGGAGCCCGAACAGCCTATAGGCCTCAACCATCGCGCCGAGAAACATCGCGGCCGGAATCAAGCTCACCGCCAGCAGCACCCATCGCGTGTCGCCGGTCGCGACGATGCCGCGTGGTAGCAGGCCCGTGAGCAGGGCGGGATTTAGCCCCGCCGCGACCGGCCATGCGACCATCGTCGCCGCCCCCAGCACGGCCACGATGCGGCCCGCCAGCGCCAGCCTGTTCACGGGTGGCTTGTTCATCTCCATCGATAAATCCTCATCGTTGTGTTTGACAAACTTATCGTAAAACAATAAATCCGCCAACCGAAACCGGAGCCATCCCCATGTTTGTTCGCCGTCTCGTTCTGACCGCCGCGCTTGTGGCCAGCCTGTCCGCCTGCGCGAGCGTGCCGATCGGCTCCCTGGTGCAGCTGTCGCGCCTGGATGTGATGACCACGGACCTCAACGAGCTTCGCGCTGCGGTGTGGCTACCAGCCGAGCTTCACCCCCTCCCCGATGCGACGCGACTCTCGGTGATGGTAAAGCGCGCAGGCGGCGCGGACGAAACGCTCGACCTCGCTCTCGTGGCCAGCAGCGACCCGGCCGATGCGGCGGCCTTTCCCCCGAGCAACGGGCACTATCTCGTCTACCAGCTTAGCCGCGAGGACATCGCGAAGTTCGACGCCATCCGCCGCGACATCGTCGAAGCAAAGACGCCGGGCAGCCTGACGCTGTCCGTCGGCGTCCGCGAGTTCTGCCGCACCGGCGACATCCCCGCCGGCCCGCTCTATGCCTCGAGCTACGTCCGCACATCGGAGATCGGCGCCTTCGTGCCGCTGCTCGAGCGTTTCGATCTGCGGTCGGACCCGCGTCTGGCGGCCGCGTTCGAGAACGTCGCGCCCTGCTAGGAGGGCGCGCATTTGGCAGGGCCGCCGGGCCGGTGTATTGAGCGCCGCATGACCGACGCCACCGAAATCCGGCCCAAGAAGCTCTTCATCAAAACCTATGGCTGTCAGATGAATGTCTACGACAGCGACCGCATGGCCGATGCGCTGGCGCCCCATGGCTATGAGCCGACGCCGGTGATCGACGACGCGGATCTGGTGGTGCTCAACACCTGCCATATCCGCGAGAAGGCGTCCGAGAAGGTGTTCTCGGAGCTTGGCCGCCTCAACGAGCTCCGCGCCGAGGGCCGCAACTTCCTCGTGGGCGTCGCGGGCTGCGTCGCGCAGGCCGAAGGCGAAGAGATCGCGCGCCGTGCCAAGGGCCGCGTCGATATGGTGTTCGGCCCACAATCCTACCACCGCCTCCCCGACCTCATCGCCCGCGCTGAGCGCGGCGAGAGAAATCCAGATGGCACGCTACGCGCTGCCGTGCTCGAGACGGAGTTTCCGGAAGAAGACAAGTTCGAGCACCTGCCGCTGGCGCAAAAGCAGGTGATCAAGAGCCGCGGCCTCACCGCATTCCTCACCGTGCAGGAAGGCTGCGACAAGTTCTGTTCGTTCTGCGTCGTGCCCTACACACGCGGCGCCGAGACCTCGCGTCCGGTCGAACAGGTGCTGGTTGAAGCCCGGCGCCTCGTTGAAGCAGGGGTGCGCGAACTCACGCTGCTCGGCCAGAACGTCAACGCCTATCACGGGCTCGATGCGCACGGCCGCTCCGTCGGGCTCGGCGAACTCTGCGCCCGGCTGGCGGAGATCGATGGCCTCGCCCGCATCCGCTACACGACCAGCCATCCGCAGGACATGTCGGACGAGCTGATCGCGGCGCATCGCGACAACGACAAGCTGATGCCGTACCTGCATCTGCCGGTGCAGTCGGGCTCCGACGCCATCCTCAAATCGATGAACCGGCGGCACACGCGCGCCGAGTACATGCGCATCATCGAGCGCATCAAAATGGCGCGGCCCGACATGGCGATGTCCGGCGATTTCATTGTCGGCTTTCCGGGCGAGACGGATGCCGATTTCGAACAGACGCTCAGTATCGTTCGCGAGGTCGGCTACGCCAGTGCCTACACGTTCAAATACTCGATCCGCCCCGGCACTCCGGGGGCCGATATGGAAGAGCAGGTCGAGGAGTCGGTGAAAACCGACCGCCTCGCCGCACTCAATGCGCTGATCACCACCCAGATGCGCGACTTCGGCCGCTCCGTCGTCGGCCGCACGCTCGATGTGCTGATCGAAAAGCCCGGCCGCATGCCGGGCCAGATCGGCGGTCGCTCGCCCTATCTGCAGGCGGTACACATGGCGGGCCCGGAGCGCCTCATCGGCTCGGTGCAGCCTGTCCTCATTGTGGCCGCCGGGAATAACTCAATTGAGGGCAAGATTGTCACACACGGGGAACGGAATCCTGCTAGCGTACTTGAGTCTCAAGCAATTGCGGCACTGTGAGCCGCACCCGGAGCACTCGCGCACTTGAACAGGCATTTGTCCGCCACCCCTGACAACGCCCTCTCCTCGCAACTGGAACTGGCTTTCGAAGACAACCGGCTCGCCGCACAACTCTACGGCGACTTCGACCAGAACCTCGCTCTCATCGAACAGCGCCTCAAAGTCACAGCCACCCCGCGCGGCAACCATTTGCTGCTCAAGGGTGCTGCGTCCGCTGTCGATCAGGGGCGCCGCGTGCTGGAGTCGCTTTACGGCATGCTCGAGGAGGGCAAGTCGCTCGACATCGCAAATGTCGATACGATGATCCGCATGATCGAGACCGAGGACAGCCAGCTGACGCTTCCCACCCTTGAGAAAAAGGGCAAGGTGCGGATGGCGCAGATCGCGACGCGCAAGGCGACCATCGTTGCCCGCACACCGGCGCAGGACGCCTACATGCGCGCTATGGATCGCTCCGAACTGGTGTTCGGTGTCGGCCCCGCCGGTACCGGCAAGACCTATCTCGCCGTCGCGCATGCCGCGACGCTGCTAGAGCGGGGCGACATCAATCGCATCATTCTCTCGCGTCCCGCCGTCGAGGCCGGCGAACGCCTCGGCTTCCTGCCGGGCGACATGAAGGAGAAGGTCGACCCCTACCTTCGCCCGCTCTACGACGCGCTCTACGACATGATGCGCCCCGAGCATGTGGAACGCTGTATTACATCCGGCGCCATCGAAGTCGCGCCGCTTGCTTTTATGCGCGGGCGTACGTTGGCCAACGCGGTCGTCATCCTCGACGAAGCGCAGAATACCACCTCGATGCAGATGAAGATGTTCCTCACGCGTCTCGGTGAAAACTCCAAGATGATCGTCACCGGCGACCCCACGCAGGTCGACCTGCCGCGGGGCGAAAAAACCGGCCTCGTCGAAGCCACCGCGCAGCGCGACGGCATCGAAGGCGTCCACATCTCGCGCTTCAACGACAAGGACGTCGTGCGCCACGCGCTCGTCGGCCGCATCGTCCGCGCGTATGACGCTGCGAGCGCGAAGCCCACGACCTAAGACATGCCTCGCATACCCCACACCCACCGGGTCATTCCCGCGAAAGCGGGAATCTCTGTTGGCTGCAAGAGAAGTCGGCAGTGCGGGGAAGAGCCGGGCGTCGCCCGGCCTGGCTCATCGAACTCACACGCGCACTTCGTAAACAGAGATCCCCGCTTTCGCGGGGATGACTCCGTTGGTGCGGGCAGCACCTGACCCATGCCCTCCCCCCTCCACATCGAAGTCTCTCGCAACGCCGAAGGCTGGCCCGAGGCGCTGGACGCGCGTGCCGAACAAGCCGTCCGCGAGGCCCTCAAGCAGTCGAAAGCCACGGTCACCGGCGCCGCCGAGCTCTCGGTCGTCCTCACCGACGATGCCGAGCAGCGCACCCTCAATCGCGACTGGCGCGGCATCGATAAGTCCACGAATGTCTTGAGCTTTCCCCAGATCGAGCCGTTCGGCGACGTCGAGGGGCTGCTCGGGGACATCATCCTCGCCCGCGAGACTCTCGAGCGCGAAGCCGTCGAACAAGGTGTCAGCTTCGAGGATCATTTCACCCACCTTATGGTCCATGGCTTCCTTCATATTCTGGGCTATGATCACATGGACGACGACGAGGCCCTTGTCATGGAGGGGCTCGAGACACAGATTCTGGCCTCCCTGGGGGTGGCGGACCCCTACGCCGAAGACGAGTAAATGAGCGACACGACTGCACCCAAGCCCGAGACGACGGACACCGAACCTCCGTCGACCACCGCCCCTGCGCCTGCGCGGGGGCAATCGCTGATCACGCGGCTCAAGGCGATGTTCGCCTTCCGCACCGTGTCGCTGCGTGACGATCTCGAAGTCGCGCTTGAATCCGAAGCCGCTGGCGAAACCCAGGACTTCTCACCCTCCGAACGCACAATCCTCCAGAACGTGCTGTCGCTCGGCGAAAAGCGCGTCGAAGATGTCATGGTGCCGCGCGCCGACATCGTCGCCATCGAGGCCGACTCGACGCTCGCCGACATGATCGCGCTGTTCCGCGGCGCCGGACATTCGCGCATCCCCATCTATGCCGACAACATCGACAACATCACCGGCTTCATCCACGTGAAGGATGCGCTGCGGCGCATCACCGAGGTCGTCACCGACCCCGAAAAGCACACGCCAGTAAAACTGGTTTCTACTGCGCTCAAGCAGAAGCTGGGCAAGCTCGACATTATCCGCACGGTGCTGTTCGTGCCGCCGCTGATGCCGGTGGGCGATCTGCTGCAGCAGATGCAGCAGAAGCGCGTTCATATGGCTATCGTCATCGACGAATATGGCGGGACCGATGGCGTCGTGACCATCGAGGACCTGCTCGAGGCGGTGGTCGGCGAGATCGACGACGAACACGACGAAATCGACGGCCCGCTGATCCGCAAAATCAATTCCAACATCTTCATCGCCTCGGCGCGCGCCGAGCTGGGCGAAGTCGAAGGCGTCATCGGCCCCGATTTCAACCCAGGCGAGCATGGCGAAGATGTCGACACCATCGGCGGCCTCGTCTTCGCGCTTGCCGGCCACGTCCCGGTCAAGGGCGAGGTCATCGGCGGCATCAAGAACTTCGAGTTCGAGGTGCTGCAGGCCGACTCCCGCCAGCTCCGCCGCATCAAGATCAAGCGGCTGAAGCAGCGCAAGACTGTCGTCACCCCGGCAGAGCCAGTGGCGCTACCGGAGACGGAGCAGAAGGCGGCGGAGTAGCCGCTAGACGTTCTTGTCGATGTGCGCTTCGCCCGCCGGCGGCGGATTGCTGCCGCCACCCTTGGCCACGCCAACCATCGCGGGACGCAGCACGCGGTCGCCGATGGCGTAGCCGGTCTGGACGACCTGGACCACGGTGCCTTCTGGGCGCGTCGGGTCGGGGACTTCGAACATCGCCTGGTGCCGGTGCGGGTCGAACTTCTGGCCCTCGGCCTCGATCGGCTTGACGCCATGCACGGCCAGCAGCCGCTGCATCTCGCGCTCGGTCAGCTCGATGCCGTCGATCAGCGACTTCATGGTCGCGTCGGCGGTTTCGCGCGCCTCGGCGGGCAGCGTCAGCAGCGCACGGCTCAGCGAATCGGTCGCCGTCAGCATGTCGCGGGCGAATTTGGTGATCGCGTAAGCGCGCGTATCGCTCAGCTCACGCTCGTTGCGTTTGCGCAGATTTTCCATCTCGGCGGCCAGGCGCAGCAGGCGGTCCTTGAGGTCGGCATTTTCGGTGCGCAGTGTCTCGACCGGATCGGGGGTCGCGGCCGCCGCAGAACCAGCGTCCTGGGCCGGCTTTTCCATCTCCGGACGTGGCTCAAACCCGTCCTGCGCCATCGTATCGTCGCTCATATCCGTCTCAAAATGCTTGGAAGTGCCGGACGTTCCGGCGGTGTTGCCCCGCATATCGGCCAACGGGGCGGCGTTTTCAACCCTTCTTGCGCGCCATGATCGCGCTGATGGCCTGGGCGGTATAGTCGACCACGGGGACGATCCGGGCATAGTTGAGCCGGGTCGGGCCGATGACGCCCAGAACGCCGATGACCTTTTCGTTGGCGTCCCGGTACGGGCTGAGGATCACCGAGGAGCCTGAAAGCGAAAACAGCTTGTTTTCGGAGCCTATGAAGATGCGCACGCCGTCCCCCTTGTCGGCGTCGCCCAGCAGCTCGATCAGCCCCTCCTGCCGTTCGAGTTCGTCGAACAGGCGGCGCATGCGGGCCAGTTCCTCAGACTCCATCGTCTCGTTGAGGAGGTTGGAGCGGCCGCGCACGATCACCGTCGGCGTCTGCTGCGGAGTGCCCTCGGACAGCGTCGCGAGGCCGGTATCGACCAGTTTCTGCGTCAGCTCGTCGAGTTCGGCGATGCGCTCCGCACGTTGCGCGCGGACGGCAGAGCGGACTTCGGCGATGGTTTTGCCGGCGGCGAGATTGGCGAGGTAGTTGCTGGCCTGGGTGAGCGCCGAGGTCGTGAGGCCCGGCGGCAGCGGCAGGATACGGTTTTCGACTGTGCCGTCCTGCCCGACGAGGATCGCCATCCCCTGCGTGGCGTCGAGGCGCACGAATTCGATGTGCCGCAGCACCATGTCGGATTTGGTGGCGATGACGACGCCCGCGCCGTGGCTCAGGCCGCTCAGCAAGGCCGAGGCTTCGGTGAGGTAATCCTCGATGCGACCGCGCGGCTGGCCCTCGATCTGCCGGGCGATCTGGCTCCGCTCGGCCTCGTCGACCGCACCGACCTCGAGCATGGCGTCGACGAAAAAGCGGAGGCCCTGCTGGGTGGGCTGGCGGCCGGCCGAGGTGTGCGGCGCGGCGATCAGACCCAGATCCTCGAGATCGGCCATGACGTTGCGCACGCTCGCCGGGCTCAGGCCGACAGCGAGCATGCGGCTCAAATCGCGCGAGCCGACGGGGCTGCCGGTTTCGAGATAGCGTTCGACGATCTTTTTGAAGATGTCCTGGCTGCGCGAATTCAGCACCTGCAGGAAATCGTCGGGAACCTTGGCCATTGGCGGCGGATGATCGATCAAATTGCGACTGTAACCATCTAGGCAAAAACGCCGGTCGATGAAAGGCGGCGGCGGGTTGTGGCGACGCTATGGCAGGGTTAAGAGGCGGTTAACGACGCCAGAACCCGAGAGATTCCATGCGCCCATCCGGCCGCGATCCATCCCAAATGCGGGCCGTAACCATCGAGCGCAATGTGGCCCAGAAGGCGGAGGGCAGCTGCCTCGTCGCTTTCGGCAACACCAAGGTGTTCGTCACCGCCTCGGTCGAGACCACCCTCCCCGGCTGGCGCCGTGGCTCCGGCCTCGGCTGGGTCACCGCCGAATACGGCATGCTGCCGCGCTCGACGGGGTCGCGCACCAAGCGCGAGGCGGCACAGGGCAAGCAGAGCGGTCGCACGCAGGAAATCCAGCGGCTGATCGGCCGTTCGCTCCGTGCCGTGGTCGACATGGCGGCGCTCGGCGAGAACCAGATCACACTCGACTGCGACGTGCTCGAAGCCGATGGCGGCACGCGCACGGCCTCGATCACCGGCGCCTATGTGGCGCTCTATGACGCCATCCAGTGGCTCAAGGCGCGCAACCTCACCAAGGGCGAGCCGCTCAAGGATTCCGTCGCGGCCATCTCCTGCGGCATCTATCGTGGCACGCCGGTGCTCGATCTCGATTACCTCGAAGACGTCGAAGCCCATACCGACGCGAATTTCGTGCTCACCGGATCGGGCAAGTATGTCGAGATCCAAGGCACGGCCGAGCATGAGCCGTTCTCGCGCGACGAACTCGCCGCGCTGATGGGTCTGGCCGAAAGCGGCATCACGCAGCTGACCGCAATGCAGAAGGCGGTCATTGGTGGGTAACATTCCCCGGCTCAAGCGCGGCGACCATTTGCTGCTGGCAACGCACAATGCCGGCAAGGTCGCCGAGTTTCGCGAGCTGTTCACACCGCTGGGGCTGGTGCTGATTTCGGCTGCCGATCTCGGCCTGCCCGAGCCGGTCGAAACTGGAACAACGTTCGTCGAGAATGCGCGGCTCAAGGCGCATGCGGCAGCGAAAGCCGCAAACATGATCGCGCTCGCCGATGACAGCGGGCTCTGCGTCGATGCGATCGGCGGCGAGCCGGGCGTTTACACCGCCGACTGGGCACAGACGCCGCATGGGCGCGACTACGTCATGGCGATGCAGCGCGTAGACGACCGGCTGCAGGCGGTGGGCGCCGACTCACCAGGCAAGCGTAAGGGTTCGTTCAACGCTACGCTCTGCCTCGCCCATCCCGACGGGCGCGACGACATCTACGAAGGGAAGGCCACGGGCACGCTGGTGTGGCCGCCGCGCGGCACGATGGGGTTTGGCTTCGATCCCATGTTCATGCCCGATGGTTTCGACATTACCTTCGGCGAGATGCCGTCATCGGCCAAGCACAGCTGGGCGCCGGGACAGGTCGGCCTCAGCCATCGCGCCCGCGCCTTTGCCAAATTCGTGGAGGGCGCCATTGAGCTCTCCTGATCCCCGCGGCAACGGTTTGTTCGGCGTCTATGTGCATTGGCCCTTCTGCGCGGCCAAGTGCCCCTATTGCGACTTCAACTCGCACGTCCATCGTGGCGAATTCGACGAAGCCGGCTATGTCGAGAGCTACAAGCAGGAGATCGCCTACTTCGCCCGGCAGACGCCGGGGCGAACGGTGCAGTCCATCTTTTTCGGTGGCGGTACGCCGTCGCTGATGGACCCGCGATCGGTCGCCGAAATCCTGACGACGATCGGCCACTATTGGAACATTGCTCCAAAAGCCGAGATCACGCTCGAGGCGAACCCGACGTCGGTGGAAGCTGATCGCTTTCGCGGCTATCGTGCGGCCGGCGTCAACCGCGTGTCGCTGGGCGTGCAGTCGTTGCGGCCGGGACCGCTGGCCGAGCTGGGGCGGCGCCACACCGTTGAAGAAGCGATCGCGGCTGTGCGGCTTGCGCAATCGATTTTCCCGCGCTCGAGCTTCGACCTCATCTACGCACGTCCCAAGCAGCTGCTCAGCGACTGGGAGGACGAGCTCAAGGAAGCGCTTTGGCTCGCCCAGGGCCACATCTCGCTCTACCAGCTGACCATCGAGATGGGGACGCGCTACTTCGACCTGTGGAACACCGGCAAGCTCAAGATGCCGGACGAGGATTTGTCGGCCGACTTCTACGAGCTGACGCAGGAGCTGACCAAGGACGCGGGCCTGCCGGCCTACGAGATTTCGAACCACGCGCGGCCCGGCCAGGAGTCGATCCACAACCTCATCTACTGGCGCTACGGCGAATATGCCGGCATCGGCCCCGGCGCACATGGACGCCTGCTGATCGACGGCAAGCGGCACGCCACTGCCGTCGAGAAAATGCCGTTCGAGTGGCAAAAGAAGGTGGCCGCGCGCGGTCACGGGATGACCACCGACGATATCCTCAGCTGGGAAGAAGAAGGCGACGAGCTTCTGGTCATGGGCCTCCGCCTGCGCGAAGGCATCGACCCCGCCCGCTTCGCCACCCTCAGCGGCCGCCGCATCGACCCGCGCCAGATCGACGAGCTCAAACGCATCGGCTTTGTCGAGACGCTGCCCAATGGTTTCATCCGCGTCACCGACAAGGGCTGGCCGGTGCTGGATGCCGTGGTGGCGGATCTGGCGGCTTAACCGCCGCGACCCGCGCCTCAGTTCAGGCCAAGCACGCGTCTGAGCTCGGCCTTGGCCGCCTCGAACTCGACCTTGAAATCGGCCTTGGCCTGAATGGTCTGGGCAATGGCCGTGGCGGCAAGGCGGCCGGCTTCGACATCCGATGGATAGTGAATGCCGGCGACAACGCGGTTGTCGCCGTACTCCCAGGCACGAGCCATGATTTTGGCGCGCAGCTCGGGCAGCATGTTGGACAGCACAATCCCTTCCAGCGTACCGACGACCGTGTGGCCCGACGGGTACGCGCCGGTGGTCGACAAGGGCACGATGGGTCTGACGAGGTCGCTGAGGATGTGCGGGCGCGGGCGCTTCCATGCGGCCTTTGCGGCATCGACGACCGCCGACTTGGTGGCAACGATGCGGTCAAAGAACGCCGCAAAGACCGGCAGATTCTCCGGGGTAAACTTGGGATTGTCGATAACGTCGCCGAACACCCAGATGTTCTCGATGTTGTCCGCGATTGCGGCAGCCGCCATCTCCGGTGTGCGGGTCACCTGAAGAGTCAGGATCTCGCCGAGCTCGGCTTTCGTCTGAGCCGAATCGTCGGCAGGCGGCGGCGGCAGCAGGTCAACCAGCACAACTTCCGTGTAGTCGGTGAACGGTACCGCGTCTTCAGACCAGGCGGGCAGCGCCAGCGCGGCCAGCATGAAGATCGCGGTGACAAGCCTAAATATCCGCATGGTAGAGCCCCCCATCCAGACTGATTGTGCTGCCTTAGAGCTTCGCCCCGTCCACCAATTGCGCGCCGCCAATCGTGACCTTCTTGATCACCAGCGCATATTCGCTGCGGCCGTCGGACAGGAACCTGAACACGCCGTCGCGACCGTTGAAGCCGCCGGCGGTGGTCAACTGCGCGCGGTCGTAACGCGGCGTGCCCAGCGACAGCGACGAGACGTTGGCGAGGACCACGCCCGTATAGGCGAGCGTCACGAATGGATGTGGCTGGCCGCCGAATTTCTGCTTGTAGAGCGGCAGGATGGCCTGGAAGCCGGCATCGTCGACCGCCGGATAGAGCGCACCAGCCAGCCAGGGCGTGTTGGAAATGTTCCGGTCGCCGTTCCAGTCGGCCGAACCGATGATCTGGATCGCGCCGCCCGGAATCTTGGCCTCTTCGAACAGCACGCCGAAGCTGGGCGCCGTGGCGCGATCGGGCAGGAACAGCGCGTCGATCTGGCCGCCCTGCATGACGGGAGCAAGCTGCGCGACGGTGGCCTTGGCTTCGTCGAGCGACCCGAAGCTGTAAACGCCGACGACGCGGAGGCCGAGCTCCGATGCGGCCTGGGTGAAGGCGCTCTGCTGGATGCGGCCATACTCCGAATTAGGGAACAGGCCGGCATAGGCGCGCTTGCCGATCGATTTGGCGTAGCCGAGCGAGCGCTTGGCTTCGCTCTCGGGCAGCACGTTGAGCAGATAGACGCCCGGCTGCGCCGCACCGGAATTGTTGGAAAACCCGATCAGCGGAATGCCCGCCGATCGCGCCACGCTGCCCGACGCCGTGACCTGGTCGGCGCGCAGTGGTCCGAGGATGAGCGAAGCGCCCTCGCTCACCGCCTGCTGGGTCGCCGCGGTGGCGCCCTGCACGGACGAGCCCGTGTCCTTGAGGACGAGGGTGATGTTGTCGTTGATGTTGGGGTTGCCGGCGATGAAATCCATCGCGAGCTCGGCGCCGTGGGCCATGGAGTTACCTACCGCCGCCGCGTCGCCGCTCAAAGGCAGCAGCAGCGCCACGCGGACCGGGCCGCTGCCGATGGTCTTGCCCGCAGCCAGCGGCAGGTTCATGCCGTTGTCGGGCTTGTTGCCCGGGCCGCCGCCGCCGAAATTGATGCCGCCGGCCGAGCAGGCCGAGAGGGTGAGGAGCGACAGTCCGGAAAGCAGCGTCCTGCGGCTGACGATCAATGAATCCAACCTGTTATGTCCCTCGCCCGCACTAGAGGCGCCCCGCCTCCACCCTGCTATACAAAACCACGGCCCCTCCTTAAAGCTCGCATTACGGACTTCTTAAGGCCTTCCGCGGCTTGGCGCGGGAGCGTTGTTCCAGGATACTATGCGCGAGCGCCGCTACTTCATCGCCGGGACGGCATTCGAGGCACCCGATTTGCCCCTCGGTCTCTACGTGGTGGCAACGCCGATCGGCAACCTTCGCGATATGACGATCCGCGGGCTCGAAACGCTGGCGGCCGCCGACGTGATCTATTGCGAGGACACGCGCACAAGCGCTCGGCTGACCGAACATTTCGGGATTTCGACGCCGCGCAAGGCGCTGCACGAGCACAATGAGCGCGAGTTGGTCGACGCCATCGCCGGCGACATTTCGCGCGGCGGGCGCGTCGCGCTGATCTCCGATGCGGGGACGCCGCTGCTCAGCGATCCCGGCTTTCCGCTGGTCCGCGCCGTGCGCGAGGCGGGGCTGCCGGTGTTCGCCGCGCCGGGCGCATCCGCGCTGCTGGCGGCGCTCGCCGTCGCGGGCCTGCCGACCGACGCTTTCAGCTTCCACGGTTTCCTGCCGCCGAAGACCGAGGGGCGGAAGACGGCACTCGCCGCGCTCCGGGATCGCCGCGAGACGCTCGTGTTCTACGAAAGCCCCCGCCGGCTGGGCGACAGCCTCGCGGCGATGGCGGAAACCTTTGGCACAGATCGGCTGGCCGTCGTCGCGCTGGAGCTGACCAAGAAGTTCGAGCGCGTGGCGCGCGGACCGCTGGGCGAACTGGCGCCGCAGTTTGGGGAGGCCGAGAAAGGCGAAGCCGTGATCCTGGTGGCCGGCGCGGTCGAAATCGTCGCCGATCCCGACGAATGGCGCGCGGCGCTCGCCGAAGCGATGGTCGACCAGCCGCTGCGCACGGCGGTCGACGAGATCACCGCCCGCTACTGCCTCAAGCGCAAGGACGTCTACGATGCCGCGCTCACCCTCAAAGCCGAGCAGTGAGCGCAAATTCGCCGAGGGCGCCGGGCGCCGCGGCGAGTTCTGGGCGGAGCTGTTCCTGCGCGCGCAATTCTACCGCATCGTTGCACGGCGGGTGAAAACGCCGGTTGGCGAGATCGACCTGATCGCGCGGCGTGGCGGCGTTACCGTCTTCGTCGAGGTCAAGGCGAGATCCTTCTCGCATCAGGAGTATGAGGCGCTGATGGCGGTCAACCGCCGCCGCATCATCAACGCCGCGCAGATGTGGCTGATGCGGCGGCCCGAGCTGGCGGCGGGCGATCTCCGTTTCGACGTAATTTTCCTTGCGCCCTTCGCGTGGCCGCGCCACATCGTCGGCGCGTTCGACATGACTGGACTGGTATGATGCTCAAAGTCGCCGTGCAGATGGACCCCATCGCTTCGATCAACCCGGCGGGGGATTCAACCTTCGCCATGATGCTCGAGGCGCAGGCACGCGGGCACAGGCTCGACTACTACACCGTCGCCTCGCTCGGGCTCCGCGACAACGTATTGAGCGCCTCCGTGCAGCCGATCGAGGTCTTCGACAAACCCAGGGGCGAGCACTTTTCGCTGGGCGATGCGGCCCGGCGCAATCTCGCGGATTACGACGTGGTGTTGATGCGGCAGGACCCGCCGTTCGACATGAACTACATCACGATCACACATCTCCTCGAGCGCATTCACCCCAGGACTTACGTGGTGAACCCGCCCTTCACGGTGCGCAACGCGCCCGAGAAAATCCTCGTCACCGAATTCCCCGAGCTTATGCCGCCGACGCTGATCACCCGCGACCGCGCGCTGATCCAGGCGTTCCGCAAGGAGCATGGCAACATCATCGTCAAGCCGCTCTACGGCAATGGCGGCGCTGGCGTGTTCTTCATCGAGGAAGGCAGCCACAACCTGGTGTCGCTGCTCGAACTGTTCGAGCAGGCGTTCCGCGAGCCCTTCATGGTGCAGCGCTATCTCCCCGAAGTGCGCAAGGGCGACAAGCGCATCATCATCGTCGACGGCGAACCGGTGGGCGCCATCAACCGCGTGCCGTCCGAAGGCGAAGCCCGTTCCAATATGCATGTCGGCGGCCGCCCGGAGTTGTCGCAGCTGACCGAGCGCGAGCGCGAGATCTGCGCCATAATCGGCCCCAAGCTCAAGGAGCTCGACATGATCTTTGTGGGCATCGACGTGATCGGCGACTACCTCACCGAAATCAACGTCACCTCGCCCACCGGCATCCGCGAAATCAAACGCTTCGGCGGCCCTGACATTGCCCCGCTGATCTGGAACGCCATCGAAAAGCGCCGGACCTAGCCCATGGTCAAGAAGAACATCATGAGCACGGCGCGCGGCGTTGCGCTGGTGCGGGCCGTGGAGATGGCGCGGCCGGCGGGGACGCGGATTTCGTCCGATCCCTATGCGCGCTCTTTCGTCAGCCCGTTCAACGTTTTCGGGCTGCGGTTGATGCAGGCCACGGGCCTGTCGCGGCTCATCGGCATCGAGCCGATGCTGACCTTCGCCATCGTGCGCGAGCAGTATGTCGAGGACATCATCGTAGCAGAGGCCAGGGCCGGGCTCGGGCAGGTCGTGATCCTCGGCGCCGGGTTCGATACACGCGCCTATCGCATTGCCGAGCTCGCTGCGGTGCCCGTGTACGAAGTCGATCATCCCGTGACGCAGGCGCAAAAGCGCAAGGCGCTCGCCGGTGTCGTTGCGCCGCCGGCCAATGTGACCTTCGTAGGGGTCGACTTCGAAACCGACGATCTGGGGGAGCAGCTGCGCGCCGCCGGGTATCGCGAAGATACCAGAACGCTGTTCGTCTGGCAGGGCGTGAGCATGTACCTCACGCAAGCGGGCATTGATCGGACGCTCGCCTTCATTGCGCAGCACTCCGTGCCGGGCAGCGCCGTCGTGCTCGACTACTTCGACGCGCGCGCCATGCAGGGCGGCGAGGCCCGCGTCATCCGCTTCTTCACCTCGGTGATGGGCGAGCATGTGCGCTACGCCATCGATCAGAGCCAGATCGCGGCGTTCCTCGAAGCGCGCGGCTTCACCAATGTGCGCAACGCCGACGGTGCGCAGATGGCGGCGCCCTATCTTACCGGCCCCAATGCCGGACGTCGCATGGCTGGCGGCGTCAACGTCGTGGTGGCCAGCGTCGCCTGAGCCTACTCGGCTTTGTCCTCGGCATTGAGATAATGCTCCTCCCACTCAGATGGGGGGATCGCGTCGCCGAGCTTGAACGAGAAGCTGGTGACGCCGTCGAGCGTTGGCGCAACGGTGCATTGGAATGAAACGCCGTACCAGAGCCGCCGGCTGCGGAACGCGCCGCCCATTGCCGTCAGCATCAGACCGGAGCTGACAGGATCGGCCATCGCGTAGCTGACGAGGGTGTCGGGGTCGTATTGCGGCGCCGCGAGCCTGATCTGCTCCAGCGCCTCGATGTTGCAGAGCTGCATGAGTTTCTCGCTCGAGGCGAGCGTCGTCAGCCCGCGGCGGACCTGCGCCATCTCCGGCCGTGCGAGCAGCGTCGCCGTGTAGAGTTTCGTGGCGCGGAAGGTGCCATCGGCCTCCTGCGTAGGCACGCCCGCAGCGGCGGGTAGCGGCGGCGCTGCATCGGGTGCCGGCGTATCGGCGGGTGGCGCGACCAGCGGCGGCGGCGACGCCACCTCGACCGGTGGGGCGGGTTCGGGGTCAGGCACAAGCACGCTGAACGGGATCAGATCGACCGAGATCGCCTGCGGCTCCGGCGCGACGAAGTTGCGGAGCGGGGTTAGGAGGAACAGCGCCAGCAGCAGCGCCGTATGGAGCGCGACGGACCCGGCGAAGCCCATGGGCAGGCGTCGCAGGCTTCCGCTCCATCCCATCCCTGCCGCCACTGCCCCGTCCATGGCGGCCAGCCTATCGGGCTTTGCGGCGCAATTGCGTTCTCCCCCTCGCCTTTTGCCGCGGATGCCGCCATGGTGCGCCCATGCGTCTCGACTCCTTCCTGCTCGCGCTGTCGACCTTCTTTGCCACCATCGGCCCCGCCGATCTGGTGCTGGTGTTCGCCGCGCTGACCGAGAAAATGACGACCAAGGAGCGCCGCGTGATGGCGCTGCGCGGCACGCTGATCGCCACAGGCATCCTCGTGTTCTTTGCGGTGTTCGGCGAGCCACTGCTGAAACTGTTCGGCATCACCATCCCGGCGCTCCGCATCGCCGGCGGCGTGCTGCTGCTGTTGATCTCGATCGACATGGTGTTCGCGCGCCATTCGGGCGGCACGGGAACGACGCCCGAGGAAGAGAACGAAGCCAAGAGCCGGCCCGACATCTCGGTGTTCCCGCTCGCCACGCCGCTGATCGCTGGCCCCGGCGCCATCAGCGCGGTGATCCTCCTCGCCACCGCCGAGGGCACGTTCAGCGCCGGCTGGTTCGTCGTCGTGGCCGCAGCGCTGGTGATCCTTGCCGTGTGCTACGCGGCGATGCTTGTCGCAATCCCGATCCAGCGCCTGCTCGGCCTCACCGGCCTTGCGGTGGTGAGCCGCGTCGTCGGCGTGCTGCTCGCTGCGCTCGCCATCCAGTTCCTGATCGACGGCATCAAGACCTCGGGCCTCCTCGGCTAGCGCGGCACGTATTTGCCCCGGTGGAAGCGGACGCCCTCCTTGGCGATGTCACGCGCCATCGCGATCACCCGCTCGACCAGATCGGGCGCATCCGACACAAACTCCACCCACACATAATCGGTGCCGGTCGACCGATCGTGCGAGAAGCGGATGCCGATGCTGGCGCGCTTGCGCACGCTGACGTCGCCCAGGTCGAGCAGACGCCGCAGCTCGGTGATGAAGGTTTGGCCATCCGCCAGCGTCATGCACATTTCCATATCGCGCCAGGTCGCGCGCTTGATCCAGTAGAGCCATCGGTAGAAGCTCTCGAACCAGATATGGCGCCACGGCGCGAGGATGCGGAACGCGCGGTCGACCTGAAGCTTGCGGCTGCGAATCCGGACAGCCAGCGAGAGGCGCTGCCAGTGATAGGGCATGCCGCGGAACGGCGCGAGCGAGCGGGTCGCGTCGGACACCGGGCCGGCAATTCGGTTGACGTGATAAACCAGCAGCCGACGATAGTGCGGGTACCACTGGATGGTGAGCCCGAGATCGTCGCGGAAGCGGCCATCGAGATAGGGCGCCAGCGCGTCCTCGGGCTCCCATTCCATGCGGTTGCTGAGCAGCTCGGCCGGCTCGGTGCGGAAGGTGAGCTCGGTGAGGATGAAGCGGCTCTCGCGCGCCCTGAGCTCGGCCCACAACGCCTCGTCGCGCGGCGACACGATCTCCTCGCCGCTGTCGTCGAGGTAGCGGATTTCGTCGATCAGCTCGTAGAGCGAAAAGCGCTCGCGGCTCGAGCCGTGCACGTCGACGAAGAAGCATGCGCCGGCCGAGATGCCGCGATACTCGGGCAGCGTCGCGAGCTGCAAATTGCGCGCGTCGAGATAGTCGCAGATTTCGGTGAGCAGCGTTCCCGCCTTCACGCGCAACCGGCCATCTTCGAGCGAGACGATGCCGCTATAGGCGCTCATCGACACATGGTCGTCGTCATGCGGTAGGTTGAACCAGAGATGATAGCCGCGCCCATGCGTGCGAAACGGACGCGGCGAGCTCACATGCCGGCGCAGCGCCTCGAGCGAGTTGGGCGCGGCCCGCGCGCGCTTGCGCGCAAAGTAATCGGCAAGCGGACGATCCGGCGTGAAGCCGGTGGCCGCGATCAGTTTGTCGGTGTTGATCGCCACGTCGCGCGCAAAGAACCACAGCGTCGATGGGATGAAGCGGCCGATGGTCTGCATCAGCCAATCGGGCACGAAGATCGGCCGCCGGTTGGTCAGCGTCGCGACCTGCCGGAAGTAGTCTTCACTCGCCACATTGACCGTGCCGATATTGAACGCCGTGTTGGCCGGACCGTTCTCGATGAGGTGGTGGATCTGCCGACTGAGATCGTCGACCTGCACCAGGTTCATCGTGCGACCGCGGACGCCCACCGTCACGACCCGCGACGCCTTCACCACGCCCTCGGACCACGCCATGCCCGGCCCCATCACGACGGTGGGGCGGACAATCAGATAGTCGACGCCGGCCTTGCCACAGGCGACCACCGCTTCGCTTTCGGACTCGATCTTGAGCCGCGTGTAATCGTCCTCGCGCGGCGTCAGGACGAGCGGCTGGTCTTCGCAATAGCCGCCCTCGTCGATCGGATCGGTGCCCGAATAGACCACCTGCGAGCTGACGAAGACGTAGAGCCGACACTCTCCGGCGAGCGCGCCCTCGAGAATCTCGGTGTTCATCGCCCGGTTGACGGCGAGGAACTGCGCGCCCTTGGCCTTCGCATCGAGCGCGCAGTGAATGACGCAGTCGGCTTCCGCCAGCGCCGCCGCCAGTCGAGGCTTGTCGGCAAAGGCGACATACCTGGTGTCGTCCGGAGGGCGCGGCAGGGTGCGGACCACGCCCGTCACCTCGTGCGCGGGGGCAAGCGCGGCCATCAGGCTGCGTCCAATGCCCCCCGATGCACCGGTCAAGACGATCTTCACGCGAGGACCCTGGCGATAGACCGGGGCACAAGACACCCGATGAGCACCGTCCGCAACC